>CABUPH010000013.1 GCA_902493375.1 uncultured Collinsella sp. | reverse complement strand
CGGCGGGGGCGGCGTAGGCCGCGGGCCCGCACAGGGCCAGGGCGGCCGCGACCGCGAGGACAGCGGCGGCCCCGGAAACTCGTTTCGTGGAGCGTTTCATGGAAAATCCCCCTAATCTAGCAACGGTTTAGAGTCTACTAGATTGGGGGGACGAGAGCCAAAGCATGATGGGCCGAACGGTTAGCCACAAGCTCACCTTCGGCGCCAATGGCCTCATCCGTATAACCGTTGAGTTCCAGATGACCGACATCGATCCACACCCAGCCAACGCCCGAAACACCTGGCTCGCAGCACGCAACGTTGCCTATAAACATGCTCTCCGTGTCCGCGGTATAAGAACGCCCGCCCTGCAAAACGCACGGATAGGCCATAGCAACAGGCAACTCGGCGCAAATCGTTTGAGCAGGCGGCGCGCGGAAGGAGCGTATAGGGCGGTTTTCTGTTGGCTGTCAGCCGCGATATCCTCATGGAAACCCAATTGTCGCCGGAATTAAAGCCCCAGGCGCGGGCTCGATATCCTCTCGGATATCTAATCGTCTTGGACTTTTACCTGCCCAAACACAGTACAGCTTTTACGTGCTGTCACACGGAGCAAGGCTCAAAAAGTGTTATCTACAACTCAAGCCTCTAAAGCAGGCTACGCACGGGCCTGAAGGAAATTGAGGTCTAAATAGGACCCTTATCAGTCTTGCTGCGCATCAGGTTCACAAAACTGACAGCAGATTTGCTGGCCTTATATAGCTGATCATCAGATTTCTGAAGGTCATTCTCGCTTAATGAATCAAATTCAAGAACTTCTTGCCCGGCGTATATCAGCCAGCCGTTCTGCGCGAGAGATTCTTTCTCGACATCATTGAGATGTATGTCACCACGTAAATCTAAGGAGCAAAGCGCCTGCAAATCAGTAGAAGGAGTATTTGCAACCAAACCAGCAAGCCTCAAATACTCGTTGTATCCTATGCTTTCCTCAATGAAGGCCGAGAACAGCTTACTTAGATAATCCACCTTTCGTCTGTCTTCAACTTTATTGATCAAATTCAAGGTAGTTTCAAAATTTTCGATCAACTTCTTCTCGTTCTTAGCAAAGAACGAACGACGCTGTTCGTCATCGACGGAATCCAGTCCGACAAGAAAGCGTTCAACCTTATTAAAAAAGAGCTGATCAGGGATTGAAGCCACCGCTTTGACGGCCCTGAAGAATGAAATGCCGTCCAACGTTTCATCAAACACGATGCTTACTGCATCCATCGGCAGCCCCAATGAATCTCCGATACTTTTACAGTTTTCCAAAATAGTCACGATATTTGAAACAATAGATTCCATATCATAATGCGCTCGACTCAACTCATCCATACGCCGCTCCTATAAGTCCAAAAATTTATATCCATTAGATTTCACTAAAGATATGGTTTATTGAAAATCATCCATCCATCGGGGAGCGCCGCCAGCTTTGACGCCCTACAGCCCTATGAATTAAATTCAAACAGATATAACACCACCAAAAACCAATAACGAGGCTAAACCTTCCACCGCACTCGCGGCTCTTGAGCGTACTATGCCGGATCTTGGGATTGCTTCGCGCCGAAGCGAGAAGTACTCGCTCTCGGAGGATAGGTTTGCCCCAAGCCACGGATCAACCCAAATTATCTTTCGAAATGCCCCAGTAGATATAGCAATCGCCAACTCAGGAGTCTACTAGTACACGATTCAGCTGACAAACAAATGACTATACGGCACTATTAACGGATAACTATCACTGTTCATCTACAGGAATATCCAGTTTATTCGCCGCACAAATGCAAAGCTCTTTATCCTCTTGAGTCATCCTGCTCCCAAGAATAACTCGCAACGGCTTGCATGAGCGTTGTACATAATTCATCTCAAGCTCATCTGGCTCTGGTACAAGACGGGCACGATATTCGTTCTCCCACTCAAACGCACTGCCCTTTCTGTAAATTGCCCGTAGATCACTAAGCATGTCATCACTGCTCACATTAAGACCAAGCATCCTAGCAGCAGTCCAAGCAATTTGAGGGTCGCAATTAAATGGTTTGTCATCATATAAAATTGGCAATACTTCAGTACGCATTCCGTTAGCAATATTACAATTGCGAATAGCTTCTCTGTCGTAAGCAAGAACGAAACCCGCTTGGCTTTCGGAATATACATTCCACATATTCGAATCGCTAGGATTGTCTGTTAGGCACAAAATGCGACAACAATTTCGGCAGCTATTCTGATGAACTGGAACAACAAATCCTCCAACAAATAAGCGCAAGTTTTTAACAGCCGAGCGAAAAAGGCTAACTCTCCCCTCATCGGATAGTATCTCAAACTCATCTATTCTTGCTGGATTTAAAGGAACCCCCAGAACCCCTGAAACAAACGCAAGTCGTCTAAAATCAATTTGATTAATTATCTCTAACGCTTGTTCATCATCATTGAGATAACTTTCGATTTCATCTATACCATTCCAGTTATAGATCGGTACCGAGTCGCGCTGATCACTGAAAACCCTTGGATGAGAAAATGTAACAGTCGCGTTTTCTAGGTCGGCAAAAGCGTATTCAGTTGGAGGTCGATAGCGGTAAAGCATTCGCGGGACGAGAGAAGTCGATAGATCTTCCAGCTCCTTCTCAGCGGAAACAATTGAAGCGCCATCGTTTTGCTTAGCAACGAGATTAGCAAGTGTCTCCCGATATGCTTCTTTCTGTGTCAAGCTTAGTACCATGCAATGTCGCTTCCCGATCTAGCTAAATTAGCTGCAGTTGATTTTATCCAGTGCATAAAAACTGAATACACATACGAAGCAGAAGCCATGTCTATCAACTATCAAAAATGATTCCGATTGGAACGTACCGGAAATCGTAAAAGCTGCCAACGGATATATCTATAATAGCCTGAGATGACTAGAGATGAAAACATATAGCTATCAAGCAATCTTATCCTCCGATGATGACACCAGCTATGACATCGAACTCCCCTCTCTGTCAGTTCGCTTTACCAATGACGGAGCGCCGCAGAGGCTGCAGAAGCAGTCGAGTATGCAGAAAAGATTTATATGAGCGCGTCAATTAAAAAAGCTCTGTTAGACCAGGATTGACACACATCTGTCCTCACGGCGCCATATCGTTAGCCTCGTAGACCGCGGGGCAGCATGAACGCCGAGGACCTGGTAATCGCCTTCAAACGGGACATGGCGAAGCTGAGCGGGACCGAGCGCCGCCGCGCGATTGAGTCCGTCAGGGGCGTAATCCGCACGGCGGCGTTCGACGACGCGGCCGGCTCCGCCTACGAGGTCGAGCGCAGCCGCGTCTGCCTCAAGACCGCCTACACCATGCGCCATAGGCTGATCGAGCGCCTCTCGGCCCACTGCCCCCATTCAGGGTCAGGCGGGGCTGCGGCGGCGAGCTCGATGAGATCCACTTCCCCGAGTCGTTCAAGGGCAAGGGCAACCGCGCGAAGGGGTTGTTCGCGATGCCGCATCGGCAGCGTAGAGACGGTAGAATGGTCGCAACGCGATATACGAGGAGGGGTGCAGCCATGCCGTCGAACATACCGGCCACGACGATCCGGGTCGACCCGGAGGTCAAGAGGGAGGCCACCGTCATCCTTGACGAGCTCGGCCTGTCCATGTCCACCGCCGTCAACGCGTTCCTCAGGGCGCTCGTCCGGGAAGGCGGGATGCTGTTCGAGATGAAGGTAAAGGCGCCGGCAATCGACTTGAAACGGTAGACCCTTCACGATTAACCCGACCGATCTTGAGCACATCGCCCCCCCTGCCGGATTCAAACCCTGCAAGGGGGCGATAACTTTGCATTTTCAAAATACGATTGGGCTGAATGTCGATACTGGTCTAACAGAGCCTTAGTTTTTTAGATATTGCGTCAATGTCCATTTCGTCTCTTTTAGCGCTGAATACGATGTATCGGGTTCATTTTCTCATGCCTTATAAGGAATATATGAGACGGCTGAATTCGTAGATGCCTGTTGTAAATGAATGTATGTGAGAAAGCTAACAACTACTTAATAAGAGTTGCGTTTGGCATCAGACAACGAAAACCGTTGCATTTTGTCTCTTGCAACTAAAAGGGTTGCGTTTGGTATATAGCAACGAAAACAGTTGCATTATGTCTCATGCAACTAAAAGGGTTGCTTTTGGTGTCTAGCAACGAAAACAGTTGTTATAATGCGTAAAAAGTAGCAATTGAGGAGCGACAGATGACGGATTATTCAGTGCTGATGCTGGACATAAAGCAATCGAGAAAGCTAAACGAGGCTCAGAGGCAGAGCGCTCAAGATGACCTTCTTGGAGCGTTGAATTGTGCGAACGCTTTGTTCTACGACTCGTTGGAAAAGCCGCTCATGTTTAGCGCGGGGGATGAGATTCAGGGTATGTTTCGAGACCTCCCTAGCGCATTTCTTGCCTATCGTTATTTACGGATTCTCGTGCAAACGGTTGAGTTGCGCGGGGGGATAGGGATTGGCTCCTGGACGACTCGAACGGAATCCTCTCTTTCAACTGAGCAAGATGGAACGGCCTATCATCGGGCTCGGGCTGCGATCGACGCCGCAGAGAAGGATAGATTTAAATCGCTCAAAATATTTGACGAAAAAGGGTGCTCAAATTTATATGAAGCTGCAACAGCTAGCAGCATTGGGATAATCGAGAGACGAAACAAGCCTCAGAAGAGAACGTGCGAAATCGTTGAGTTGACTTGTCCTTTAATATTTGATTTGTGGGCGAGAAAACCAGGACAAACCAATCGCTACAAAGAGGCAATAGCTCAACGGCTGGCGAATACGGGACTCGATTTTCAAAATGATATCGAACCAAGAATAACCGGCATGGAAAAGCCTTTCGACGCGGTGCAGGTGGAGCTTGAAAAGAGCCTTATGGGGATTCCTGGGCTGCTTGAGATTGCGACGGGCGCGTCACGCCAGGGAATCGAAAAAAGCATGCGGAATGCGAGCATCCAACTGGAGAGAGAGCAAGCTGCACTTGCTGTATACGTTTTGAGCAGGGAGGGTGCAGAAAAATGCTGACTCTAGGAATTGTGCTCATCGCTCATTGCATCTTTGATTTCTATCTACAGTCCACAGGGATGGCTGTTCAAAAAGAGACCGATAATAAAGTACTGGTTCTGCACTGCGTGATTTACTGTGTCGGAATTAGCTTGGTTGTTAACGCGATTTACGAAATTGGATGTTTGCAGAACTTAATTATCTTTGGGGTGCTGATAGCCTCGCATTATTTTATGGATGGTCCAGCGAGGCTCTATTTGTGTAAAGGCGGACGATCGCCAATTGCTCGTTTTGCTATTGACCAGATAGCTCACGTTCTAATTTTGACTGCGCTCGATTTCTTCCTATTATTTTGCGCAAGGACGAGAGGCTACACAGTGGAATTAATCCAAGTTCATTCAGTCGAACTTGCTTGGACGGGAAGCTTTGTTGCGGTCTGCCGTCCTGCGGGGATAGCCGTTTCGAAAATGCTTGAATCTGCAAGAGGACAAAATAGCGATGAAAAAGGCGATACCGTTCATTCAGGAAAGTGGATTGGAATTTTTGAGAGACTGATAGTGGTCGCTTTATCGTTACTAGCTCAATATTCGGCGATCGCATTTGTTTTTACAGCAAAGAGTATCGCTCGGTTCAAGGAGATTGAGAACAACCAGGGATTTGCTGAAGTATATCTTCTGGGAACACTAGCCAGCGTTGTTTTTGCAATGGGCTCAGCGCTTTTATTCAGCTATTTGTTTAGTCTCTGTTAGACCAAGATTCACACGGACGAGTCGTCGCCCCTCCCAATAATCCCAGAAGGGCTGCGGGGCGACCTCCAGGGCGTCCCGCGTGCTCTCGTATGTGCCGCCCGGGAGCTGGGCCTCCGGCGATCCTGAGCACATCGCCCCCTTGCCGGATTCAAACCCGGCAAGGGGGCGATTATTTTGCAATTGAAAGAAGATGGCTGGGCAGAATGCCAATCCTGGTCTAACAGAGCCAATCAAAACCTAATAACAACTCGACCTAGAACCGTTCGAGAATTTCGTCGGCATTCTCTCGCAGCTAGATATCTAGGTCCGGCACGGCAAACTGCACGTAGCCCCTCTGTGGCGCCTGAATAACCTCTCTTTGTAGCAATTTTGCTCTAATGAAGCTGACCTCATTGGTCTTTTTACCCATGCGCCTAGCAATCTCGGATGATTTGGACTGTCGTTTGTCCTCGCACATCGCCAAAAGGTATTTGATATCGTTAGGCCCCAGTCCAGAAATCACGGGCTCGTGAACAACATCGTGAAAACGAGCCTCTGCCAGCGCAATGCCTTCGGCAACATCGTGCTCGCTCACAATGGCACTTTTGGCACGATGCAAGTTGGCGCGCTACCAAATGGAATAACCGACCAGTTGCACCAGATAGACATACCCCTTAGTGGCCTTAGCGGCTCTCGACAGAAGATTGTCCTCTATGGTCAAACCAGTCGCGACAAAGCTATCGCCCATAGAGAGCGCTACCTTCACTTGTTTGCCTTTCTAGGGAATCGATTAATGGTCAATCATCGTTTAAGTTATTATCGCGGACTATATCGAATAATATCGAACTGTATAAGCGTGTATAAACTTATCGCGAAAGTATCGAGCTTTCGTAATTTATCTTAGCAAGTAGTCCAACGTTGCTTTATTCCAAGCTCATATCGTAAGTAAGTTGAGGACTTCCTAAAATCCATTTTCTAAAGCGAGAAATACTCGCTTTCAGCGGATAAGTTCGGCCCCAACCACGGATCGCCCGTCAAGAAGAACTCCGGCCAGCGCTGAATAAACAGTGCTTGCTCGCGCTTCCAGCGGCGCAGCTTTTCCTCGTTGGCCTCTTCCCTGCCGCGCGAGGTGAACTCGTAGTGGTACAGCTCGGCATAGGGCGTAAAGATGGTGCGGTAGCCCGCCTCCCATGCGCGCAGGCAAAAGTCTGCGTCGTTAAAGCCAACGGCGAATTCCTCGTTATAGCCGCCGACCTGCTCAAATACGTCGCGTCGCACCATCTGGCAGGCACCCGTCACGGCGCTAAAGTTGCCCGGGCGCACGGCACGGGCAAGATAGCCCTCGCGCTTTGCCGAGAAGTCCTGGTTGGCATGGGCAAGTGCGCCACGCACGCCAGCCAAAATGCCGGCATGCTGCACCAGATGATCAGCAAAGTAGAGTTTGGCGCCCACCACGCCCGCATCGGGACGCTGCAGATAGCTCATCATCTCTTCGATAAAGTCGGGGCTTATGACCTCGGTATCGTTGTTGAGCAGCAGCAGATAGTCGCCCTTGGCATGCTCCACGCCAAAGTTAATGATCTGGGAGTAATTGAACTCACCCGGCCAGTACACAACGCGCGCGATACCCTTGCCTTCGGATGCCGCAGCCACGCGCTCTGGCAGGGTTTCGTAATACGCAAACGTCTCCGGGGCTTCGCTGTTGTTCTCCACCAAGACGATCTCGTAGTTGGTATACGTGGCCTTCTGGGCGATCGACATCACACAGGCATCGAGCGTCTCAACATGGTCCTTGGTGGGAATCACAATGCTCACCAGCGGCGCAGACTCCGGCAGCGCATAGCGCATGCGATAGACAAACGGCGTCTCGGTCTCCTCGACTGTTCCGCAAATGCCCAGCGCGTTAAAGTGGCACTGCAGCGCAAGGCGCCCAGCTTCAATAGCATACGGCTTGCTATCGGCAGAACCGTCGGCGGTGGAACCGGGGTGCACGCGCCAGTGATACAACACGTGAGCAACATGCTCAAAACGTGCGCCCGCCGCAAGGCAGCGGAGCGTCAGGTCGTAGTCCTGTGCGCCCGCAACATCTTCCGGAGACATGCCAATACGATCGATAAGCGCCTTCTCCACCATCAGGAAATGCGTCACGCAGTTATGGCTATAGAGCAGGTCGACGTTGAGCCGCGTCTTAAAGACCGGCTGGCCCCACTCCCCCGTTTTCTGGAACATGTCCTCGTCGCAGAATAGGACCTGGGGGCGCTCGCCCTCGGCCGCCTTATTCAGCGCGGAAACATACTGGAATAACGCGTCCGGCTCCAGAATGTCATCGTGGTCCAAGAACGCGATGTAGTCGCCCATCGCTTGCTCAATACCTGCGTTGGTGTTGACCACAATGCCGCCGTTGCCGGGCAGCCCAATGCGACGAACGCGCTCGTCGTGAGCGGCTGCCGCAAGATTGGCCACAGCATCCCATTCGGGCGAGGCGTCCATCAGAAGCAATTCCCAGTTGTCATAGCTCTGGGCCAGCACCGAGTCCAGCAGCTCGCGCAGGTAGACCCGATCGGTCTTATAGCACGGCACCACAATGCTCGCGAGCGGCCTATAGGCAAAGGCCGCCGAAGCGACACGCTGGCACGCCAAATCGCCCGGCTTTGCGCGATGCTGCTCAAACCAACGTCGATAAGCTGCGTCGTCCGCACGCGCGTCTTTCATGCGGTTCCAGCTGTCGTCGACCATGCCGTTGTATAGGCGCCCATCCATGGCGCAAAAACCGCTCTGAATTTGCCCTGTGGGATCGGTCGCAATCACGACAAAATCGCGTATATCCTGGGGGATTTCAATGCTCAGATACGTTTTATTGACGCGGCATCCGTTCTGCTGAGGCACATCGACCTGCGACTCAAACATATGAACCGTGGCATCGATGGCATTCATATGCGTATCGAATATCTCAAGCTGGGGCGTGCACTGGAGGTCTCCCGCCCATGTAACCTCGTAGCGCCACACGGCGCCCGAATCGGCCGGAAGATAACGAACGGCATCGATCTCGTAGCGGCCGCAGCGCTCGCCGCGCTGCGCATCGCGGATAAGCGCACACAACGCAGGCTTAGCCTTGTAGTTAATCTTGGATTCCAGCTTGGCCACGCGGCTATCGAGGCGAATGGAGCCAAGCTTTTGGCCACCGGACACAAATGCAGCGTCGATCGCAGAGCCATCCAAAAACGGAAGTACCATGACGGCGAGCTCGCGCTCGTAACCGGAAACGGAAGGGCAAAGCGCCAGCACACGGCCATGATCGACCGGGAGCACCAGCGACGGCACACGAGAACCGCTCGTCGTCGCATGGACAAACGCTTGAGAACCCTCCCGCTCAATAAGCGCGGCGACATCCTGACCGGCAAAACGAAGCAGCACAAACAGACGGCCCTGGCTGCGGCAAAGTGCCAAACGCTTGATACTCATCTACACTTCTCGCTTTCCCAGGGCGTTCGCTGCCATGCGTTTGCAGGCACCCAAGCGCCCAAACCTCAAGACGTCGTAATCGAACATGAGCTTTTTGCACAAACGAGCAGCAGGGGCCTTACCGATAAGTGCCGCGCGCACCATGGCGGCAACCGAAGGAGCACATTGTGCGAGCGCAGCATCGTTGTCCACGGCAGAACCGTTAAGCGCCGCGGCAACGGCAGCAAACACTTTGCCGCAGTCCGAACCCAGCAACCTCAGCGCATCGTACAGCACCAGATCACACAGGAAGTACGCCAGGTCATCGGCATGCTGTGCATCGAGACCGTCGCGCTGCCAGTCAGTCAGCACCGCGGAGTAAATCTTCACGTGCTCCAGCAGACGCGTCTCGTCGTCGTAGCGCATAGTGTCCATGAGCGAACCCTTGCGCGCCACGCGGTAGTCATACAGCTTGTTCGAGATAAGCGCGCTCTTGTGCGAACGACCGTACACGGCAAAATCGAAGACCTGGTCCTCGCCATACTTAACGGTTTCGTCGAACACGATCCCGTTATTGAGCAAAAAATCGCGATTGCAGGCGGTGCGCCATGCAAAGGGACGAGACGCTTCCTTAAACAGCAGGTCGGAGCTGTAACCCTCAAACGACACATCGCGCGGGCTCAGCACATAATTAAGCCACGGATACCCCGCCTCCAGCGGATACGGGTTCGCGCCAAAGGTCAACACGTCGCAGTCCTCGCGCTCAAAGGCATCGACGATCACGCGGCATGCATCGGGCGTAAAGCGGTCGTCGGAATCCAAGAACGCGACAATAGGCGCCGTGGACGCAGCGATGCCTGCATTGCGCGCGCTCGACAGGCCCCCGTTGGGCTTATCGACCAGAGTAAAACGCGCATCTTTTTCGCAATAGACAGCCGCAATATTGCGCGAACCGTCCGGCGAGCCATCGTTGACCAGCACGCCCTCCCAATCGGGCATGTCCTGCGCAAGCAGGGAGTCCAGGCACCAGGCCAGGCACTCCTCCACCTTATAGATGGGAACGACAACGGAAATCTTGGGGGTAGTCATAGCCAAGTGCTCCTACTGTGCGGCAGACACGTCATCGGGATGCGGATTATCGCCGTAGGTGCGCTGATACGTCAGCACGCGCCAGACCAGCGGCAGGCCGCCGATCTTAAAGTAGTGCTTAAACGTATTGAGCTTGCCCGGCTTCTTAAAGTCAAAGCGCGAATCGATATAGGCGCGGGGCGACTTGACCATCAGGCGCAAGTCGGTCTCGCCGCGCGGATCGAACAGCGACAGATCAAAGCGACCGGCATCCCAATCCGCCTTGAGCTCGGGCGAAGCCTTCTCCCAAAACTGCTCGCGCAGCTCATCGACCAGGCGCTCGTCATTCCAGCGATACGTATCGACCTTCATGCGCATTAAAATGCCCTGGAGCTGAGTCTTGAGCTCGGGGCGTTCATCCAAAAAACGTTGCATCTCGGCATATTCGTCGCACACGCAAAACACCTTGTTGGGCGAATTAACGGAGCTCTTCTCGTTATCCTGGCGATAGCACAAAATGGGGTCCGCAATAAACGCGGCACGCTCGGCGCAAGCCCAAACCTTAAAGTTAAAGCCTGCGTCCTGATACGAGGCACCCGGCGTGGGAAGGAACCGAATCTGATTGTCGTTGAGGAACTCGCGCCGATAGATAGCCGACCAAATGGAAGGTTTGCGGTAGAAAATGCCCGGGCGATCGACGGGGCAATACGCGGCGCCCGTCATATGCTCGTCAATGATCCCAAACAGCTCACGGCGCTCGGTGGGCGTGGACCAATACAGGTAAAAGTCGCCCTTTACCACATCGGCATGCTCGGCATCGGCCTTGGCGACCAGCTTTTGGAGCGAATCCTCAAACATAAAGTCGTCGGACTCAAGGATGCCCACGTACTCGCCGCGCGCCATCTCCAGGCCGCGGTTCATCGAGTCGCCGTAGCCGCTGTTGGCCTTGTCAATCATCTTGACGCGCCCATCGCGCTCCATGTACTCGCGGATGATATCCGCCGAGCTATCGGTAGAGCCGTCGTTGATGCAAATAATCTCGATGTCCTCGAGCGTCTGCGCCACGGCGGAATCGAGGCACTCGCGCAAGTAGCGCTCCACATTGCAAATGGGGACAAGCAGCGAAACTTTAGGGGTATCAGAGTTCTGCAAGAGAACCTCCTGTTGAATAGCGTGTAACAGGGTTATTTTAACAGCCGAGTTGCGGCGGGCGGCAGCGCTTGGAATTAGAGAAAGCGCTCCAAGCAGGCTTTGAGACCGCGAGTCGAAAGATAGAACAGCGTGGCGTCTGCCATCGAAACGCCCGAGGTCGCCGCAACGAGCTTGTGGGCAACACGGCAAACGGCGCCCTTGGCGGGCATATCCGCCCACGCCGTTCCCAAAAACGTCGTGAGGTCCATGTTGACGCGAGACGCCACGCGTTGGAAGTCATCGGCATCCAAGCGCGCCAGGTCGAACACAATTAGGTCCAAAAACCAAGTTATCAGCTCGCCGGGACACAGGTCCAAAAGACCGTAGGCCGCCCAGTCCTCCAAGACCTCCTCGAGCATCCTCATATGGGCATCGAGCTTTTTGGCGCGAGCCTCGACACTGTTGAACTCGTGCGTCGCCGATTCACTCTCCATCACGTAGTGGTAGAACTTGTCCGACATGACGACGGTCTTGTGGGCAAGCGCATAAGCCGCAAATTGGAAGACGACGTCCTCGCCCAAAGCCAAACCGGGGGCGAAGCGAATGCCTTCGCGATTGAGCAGCTCGCGCGAAAAAGCCGCGCGGCAGGCATAGGGCTGCGCATTCGAATGGAACAGCAGTTGGGGATCACGGGCGCCGAAGGTACCAGCTTTGGGGCTCATGAGTTGCTGGACGCGTTTGGGGGCAGCATCGGCAGGTTCACAGACGCCGCCAAAAACGGCGGCCTCGGCATCTGCAGACTCCATGGCATGCAGCACGCGCTCGACCATCTGAGCATCGATGTAATCGTCGGCGTCCACAAAAAAGACGGTCTCGCCCTCGGCGGCATCGATACCGGCATTCCGAGCACACGAGACGCCCGCGTTTTCCTGGTCAATCACCAGTACGCGATCGTCGGCCTGCGCAATCTGGCGCAACACGTTCAACGAATCATCGGTCGAACCGTCGTTGACGCAGACAACCTGAATCGAGCGCTCGGACTGGGCCAACAGCGAATCGACGCATCGCTGAATGGAGCGCGCAGAGTTGTAAACGGGGACGACAATCGTAGCTTTAGGACTCGAGGCATCTCCCATGCCGACCTACCCCCTCAGCGATTCGATGAGGAAGGCAGCGACCACGCCTGGCCCTCCAACCGAGGCGTAATACTTAGCACGGCCCAAGGCACCATCCGTCGAAAAACTCGGATGCTCGTCAACCCAGCCCTCAGGATCTTTGAGGATGGCAGCGAGATTCGCGCGCTTCCACGGCTTGAGGTCGTCAAGCGAAAACTCCCCGGCGTCCAAGGCCGCCTGAAATTCCTTGGCCATCTGCGCCAGGAACTCCTTATAGAACTTAGGCGCCAGACGCACGTAGTTCCACATGTACGAATCGTACTTAATGAGCTGATTGAACTTGAGCATGCGCGCGACATCGCCGTTTGCGTGGTCGCGGGCATAATCCTCTCGAATCCAACGCTCAATCTCGGCATACTCGGTATTAACGCAAAAGACCTTAGCCGAAGAATTGACCGAGGAATTCTCGTTGTCCTGGCGATACGACAACACGGCATCATGCAGGTAAATAGCCTTATCGGCGCACGCGATCACCTTAAAGGCGAATGACGTGTCCTGAAAGGATGCCCCCGGAGTCGGCAGGAACTTGATGCCGTTGCGCTCAAGAAAATCGCGACGGTACACGGCCGACCAAATCGACGGCTTTTGCTTAAAGAACTGCGTCGTATCGCTCGGGTGCACCGGCTTGCCACAGTCCTTGGCTTTAAACATCTCGTGCAGCGAACGGCGCTCCTCGGGCTTAGACCAGTAGAAATCAAAGTTCGCCTTCGCAAAGTCGGCATTATTGCTATCGGCGGCCGAGACAAGCTTTTCGAGTGCGTCGGGCGCCATAAAGTCATCGGACTCCAAGATGCCAACATACTTGCCACGCGCCATCTCCAGGCCGTGGTTCATCGAGTCGCCGTAGCCGCTGTTGGCCTTGTCGATCATCTTGACGCGCCCATCGCGCTCCATATACTCGCGGATAATCGCCGGCGAGTTGTCGGTCGACCCGTCGTTAATGCAGATAATCTCAATATCCTTGAGCGTCTGCGCCAGGGCGGAATCGAGACACTCGCGCAGGTAGCGCTGAACATTGTAAATGGGAATAAGCAGCGACAGAACAGGGCTGCCAGAGGCGTTAGTAGACAAATGTGCTCCTTAGGAAATACCTGTCGTTTCATGGTATCAAAGGGTCAGCGCGCCAGCGGGCGTTTATATAATCTATGGAGCTCGCAGAGGCAAACCGATACGAAAGGACGTCATGCAGCCCAAAGCCGCACGCAACATACCCATCGAAGCCTTGCGCTTGGTCGCAGTCGCCGGCATCGCGGTGTTCCACACCTTTCAGTGGACCTTCCAGGCAACCTGTGTCGGCGTCGCGGAATATGCCCCACTTGCGATGTTCCCCTATTCCGGCGTGCTCGGTTTTATTAACTTGCTGGGCTGCTGGGCCAACGAGGTCTTCTTTATGATCTCGGGCTATTTTCTCATCGCTTCGGCCGCGCGTGCTTGGGACGGTAGAGCAACGTGGACATCGCAAATACAGCGGACGACGCAGCGCCTTGGCAAGGTCGTTATGCCCACTGCGTTTTATTGCCTCGTGGCGCTCGCGTGGTCCACGGTCGTCTCCCCCATTCCTGATGTAGCCCTCAACACGCACTACTGGTATACCCTGGGACTCGAGTTCATTTGGGTCTATGCCGCCACGGTCTTCATGGCGCCATGGTTTGGACTAGCAAGGAGTCGACTCCCCCAGAAGAGCTACACGGCGACGGTCATCGCCGTTGGCATCCTCGCATTTGTTGTTAACGGGTATTTGGCTGCCATGAGTGCGACAAGCGCCGGCGAGTTTTCTTGGCTCCAGAAGCTCATGAGCGCTGCCACGTACGTCGTAGCGTTTTTGATCGGCGGGCTGCTCCGCGACGTTACCGATACCATGGATTCGGACAGGGTGGGCGCCTTGGGCATGCGCTCGCTCGTAACGGTTTTGGTGCTCATCATCATCCTGGAAGGCGCACTGTCCTTCAGCGACAACCTCACGGCGATGACAATCCTCTCCTACAAATCGACCTCGCTGATCTCATTTGCCCTCGCTGCCGCCTCCCTGCTCTTTGCGGCTACCCGACGCAGTGCCTCAGGCAATTCGCGGACTGCAGGTGCCATCGTCACCTTATCGACCGCCACGCTCGGTTTCTATGTGATGCAGTCGCTCACCAGTAGCCTGTGGCGTCCCGTCTTCAATACGTTGCTCGCAAACATACTGGTCAGCCAAAACAGCCCGGCAGTTATATGTATCGTCACGGGTACCGTCATTAGCATCGTCTTTGCCCTGACGCTTCTCACCATCGACGCAGCTAGAAGCCTTATCGCTCGCAAGCCCAAGCGGCAATAGACACGCTGCCGTCAGACGCTAAAGCCGCTACAGCCGTGACAGGTTCCTGCGTTTTATTCAAAGCTTGCCGCCAAGGTGCGCCGAGCCTTTACAATAGGACAGTCCCAAGGACGTATTCGATAGCTTCCGCGCAGCACTCGCCCGCCGCGCGTGAAAGGATATATTGCCCCATGCCTTCAACCCTTCCCGCTCCCATCGATAAGCTCGCCATCGTCGTCGTTACGTACAAGCGCCAGGAACTCTTGGCCAACTTGTTCGACTCCATGACCGTGCTCACGGCAACGCCCTGGCGCATCGTGATTGTCGATAACGAGAATTCGCGCGAGACCGAGGCCATGTGCACCGCATTCAACGAGCGCCTGGCCAACCTGTGGGGCATCGACACCGAGCAGCCTGACGCGCAGGGCGGCACCGACCGTGTCATCTACGCCCCGCAGCTCGAAAACGGCGGCGGTGCGGGCGGCTTCTCCGCCGGCACCAAATGCGCCTACGACCTGGGCGCCCAGTGGTTCTGGGTGATGGACGACGACGTGCTCGTCATCCCCGAAGGCATCGAACGCTTGGCCAAGTGGACCGACCGCTATGATGTCATCCAGGGTTCGCGCCTGGACTTTGACGGCGGCGCCTTCTTTTGGCAGTACCAGCTCATCCTTTCGCTCGGCATTCCCAACCCTGTCGCCAAGTGGGACCTGGGACCCGAGGGCTACCGCGCCATGAACCAGCTGTGCTTTGAGGGCGGCATGTTCTCGCGCCGCGTGGTCGACAAGATCGGCCTGCCCGATGCGCGCTTCTTTATCTACGGCGACGATGCCTGCTATGGCTACGTGGCCAGCCAGCACTTCCCCGCCGCCGTTGTTGCCGACGTGGTTCTCAAGCGCGCCCGCGCCGTCTCTAACTGGGATATCGCCGGCAAGCGCCAGCTCAACTCTACGAGCGACACCAACCGTTACTACATCATGCGCAACCGCGGTTATCTGGCCCGCTACATGCAGATCTACGGCGACTACCACCCCGTGCTGTTCCGCTTGGGCAACGCCGCGACCTTCTGCAAGGAATTCATTCGCCTGGCTGCCGTCGACAAGTGCTTTAAGACCGGTATCCCGGCGCTGCGCCGCGGCATGAAGGACGCCCGCAAGATCATCAAGGACCCCAACTGGAAGCCCATGCCGCCCATGAAGGAAACCGAGTAACGGAAGCCGGAAACACCTCAGCGCTTAAAGCCGCTGGCACACCGTAGTCACATGCCGCCCATCAAGACCAAACCCCCAGCGCATGCGGCCAACGCCCGGTCGCGGCACACGGATTTCGTCGATGCCGTCGCGCTCTATGTCGAGTAGCGACTGCACGGCCAGCAATTCCAGGCCCAGCGCATCCACATCGGGGTCATACATCAAGTTAATCGTTATCAGCGGACGCTCGTCCAGCATGCCAATCGTATCAGCTACGTCGAACACGGCGCCCGTAGGAAAAACCTGGATGTCCCAGCGATCCGCGCCACACTTTCGCCTCGAAGCAGGATTGGCATAGCCCGGCAATCCAAAGCAGAGTCCTTGCAAGAGTAGGTGATATGGCAGCGGCGCATCTGGGTCGGTCGCACCGATTCCCGCATCTCCCAGGATGCGGCTTAGCGCCCGCCTCACGGTATCCTCGTCCCCACGGCACAACCCGTCGCGAAACGCATCGACGTCTCGAATGTCTTCGGCAGCGCACTCAAACCACTCAACAATCACTAGACGCAAGGCCTGGCGAAGCTCTTTATTGGGCAATCGCAAAGCACGGAGGCGATCGCCACGCTCTAGCTCCTCAGTCATATCCGTCGTGAGAAAACCTGACAGATACAGCGCCGTCCACAAGCCATCATCAGGCGAGACCTCTAGCCCCGCAGCTCCCAAACAAAGCGGGACCTCAACGCATCCATGGGCTTCGAGCAAATCAAACAAGACCGAAAGGCGGTTGAGATTCCACCCGGCAGCTACCCTACTCAGGCAATCCGCATACGCATACAGATCGGCGCGCACAGGCGCCGTGCAGCCTCGGTCCAGAAAACCGATCACACGCGCTGGACTCGAGCAATAGGCCCTACCAAACCGATATCCCTCGAGCCATTCACGCGCATCATCCAGATATTCCTCGCGCCCAGCATGATTCAACAGAGCCTCGACCTCGGCATCCGAAAAACCGAACCATCGGTCACACCACGCCGAAAGCGGCGTCGTCAGACAATACGAGCAGCCATGCAAAGAAAGCGCCGCTTCGGCAGGGCCGGGACACTCCCCCATCAGACACGTCAGCCGCAACGAATCGCGCGCAGCGGCAATGGCGTCGAACAGCACGCGATCGAATAGCCCTGCCGGATCGGCGCCGGAACCGTTCCACGCGCCCGCACGGCCCAACCACGCCGCGTCGTACCCATCAACGAGCAATACAACCTGTTCATCGCAGGCCATCTCCAGCAGCTCAATGAGCACACCGAGCACCGAGTAAACCTCGTCCGCGCTCGCCACGCCACGCGCGACGCGTTCGATGTGACGCACCTTGTCTCGAGCTAAATCCGGAGCTTCCAAGAGTGGCAACAAGCGAACACATTCGCCCGAAAGAGCATTGTGCACGACGCCGGCAACAGCGGCCCCGCACCTTGCAGCGCCAGAAAAGTCCAGCGATATCACCGGATAGCAAGCATACTCATCCCGATAGCGCCCGCCGTTCGCATCCCAAATCTGAGCATCGGCAAACGAGATCCGACCGGTGCGACCGCCGCCGGGACGCTCCAGAAAAGCCTTGAGCATCGACAAGTTCATGCTCTTGCCAAAACCCTCGGGTCGGCAGCACACCATAACGGACGCATCGCAATCCAACACATCGGCAATAAACATGGTCTTGTCAACCAGCATGCAGCAACCAAGGGCCTCCGCATAGTCGTGCATGCCAATGGGCAAAACCGCATCGTCGGCACAGCCGATCAAGCGCACGCCAAAGCCAGCAGCACAATCAACATTTGCCTGTTCAGACACCAAAACGTTCCCCCTAAATCGCTGCACGATGCCAATTGTAATGACCGCCTCGCGCGTACCGACGACACCTCGCGAACATATCGGGCAACGGTAGCAACAAGAGGTGTGAGGGGGCATAACTAATCGTTGCACAACAAAACGGGGCCCGACGCATTCGCACCGGACCCCGTCCCGACTCTTTAGTTATCTAGCAACCAAGAGGCTACTCCTCCGAGCCGTCCTCCCCAGAAGTTTTCTTCTGCTGATCGAGCTTATGCTTACCACTTACGATAGACGTAGCGCCCAGTGTGGCCAAGCTTGCACTGGCAAGGCTCGCCATAACGATAAGGTCGCCCGTCTTGGGCATGTTACCGCCAGATGACTTGGTCGTTGTAGTCGTCGTGGTTGTAGTGGTCACCGTCTTGGAGTCATTTTGCTCTTGGACTTGGTTGTCAGCACCGCTCTTGTCGTCGTCTTCGGGCTGTTTCTTTTCGACCTCGGTCTTGCTCTCGTCCTTCTTCTGAGCGGATTTGTCGTCCTTCTCCTCAGAGCTAGAACCCTTATCGGATTCAGCCTTCTCGGAAGCCTTGTCCTTGGAGTCGCCCTTTGCGGCTTCGGTCTTTTCCGTGGAAACCTAATCAGAGTTGTCCTTGTTCTGGGCCGAGCCGTTATTGACGCCAGCCATCAGCGAAGAACCCAGCGTAGAACCAAGCTGCTCGGAGAAAGAAGGCTTCTTGTCCGGCGAAGCAACGGGAGCGTCCGGCGCCTTATTCGAGTCGTCCTTGGAAGCATCGGAATCAGGGGTCGTGTCAGAGCCGGAGCCGTTGTTAGAGCCGGTGTCAACGGACGAATCGCTCGAGCCGGTAGATGAGTTAGAGGTGCCAGCGTCGGTCGAACCAGAAGCGTCGCTGTCCGTATTGCCGGCAGAGCTTGAAGGCGAATCGCTCGCAGCAGAGCCGTTCGAATCGGAGCCGTTCGAGGTAGAGCCGTCGTTGGTAGTGCCACCAGCAGAGCCATTACCGTCAGCATCGGTCGAGGGCGCATCCATCCTGTCATCGTTGGCATCGTCACTCGAGCCGTCATTCGAATCAGGTGTCGGCGAGGGCGCCGGCGCAGGCTCGGGCTGCACGGGCGTCGCAGCGGCAGCGGCCTCGTCCTCGGCGATATAAACCAAGCAGTCCTTCAGCTCGTTGCGGTAGCGGTTCTTCCAGCCCTCATGATACTGGGGCTGACTTGAAAACTTGGTGGCGACATTGTTGACCACGCTATTGGAGAGCGCCGTCGCAAACTCGCGGTCGGACATATCGTTGGAAAGATTCGCCCAGCGGAAGAAGTCTCTGCAGCCACCGGTACCGCACATGTTGGTGATGCTCCACACCATACCCTTGACGCAATCGGCGCGGCCGGAGATGTCAATGCCAAGAGCGCTCTTAAGCCACGCCTCGGTCACCGCATAGTACGAGTTGTACGCATAGGCATCTTGAAGTGCTGAGAACTCAACAGGATCGGTGTTATAAGCACCTTGGAAGGCATCCTGCGCGATATGGCCCAGCTCGGTGAGCTGGCCGTTCTCGTACATGGCATTGCTCGTGTTGGAAATCTCGCTGCCGCGATCAATCGCATCCTTGAGCATGCAGTATTTTTCGGGGTTGTAGTTGTAGGCCTGCTTCATAAACGGGATGAGCGACCAACGACGGTCGAACTGGTAATAGCCCAGCGCGTTATAACCGTCGCCATACGAAAAGCCCTGGTTGTAATTACCATGGCTCTCGTACTTAGTAAAGTACTTCATCTCGGGAGTCACGTTGACAAACGAAACGCCCTGGACCGACCTCAGCACGCCCGAGAAAGACTGTTGGGTGTAAAGGCCCTTATCGATATCGGTGGCATCCGAGGCAACGCCCGGCGTGGGCTCCTCGGCGGCGGCGGGTGCCGGCGCGGAAACGGCGCCAAACGAAAGCGCCAGCGTCAGGCCCGCGACAATAGCAGAATGCTTGGGCTGCATAAGATCCTCCCTGCATTGGTGTAGTTAAAGTTCAGTTTGCAAAGATATAAATAAGTATTGCAGCTCGCCCGTTGTTGCACAACAACCCCTCGGTAAACGGCAACAACCCTCCGCGAAATCTTAAGGAATTGCGCTCAACCTAGAGCTTAATGTCAAAGTTGATCTCGGGGACGGCGGCCAGGTCGGCCAACGTCACGCCGTCGACGTACTTTTCGATAACGTCGTCCAGACCGCGCCAGAACTTGACGGTCGAGCACAGATCGCTGCGGGCGCAACTGTTGTCGATGCCGTCGCACGCCACCGGAGCCGTGCTGCCCTCGACGGCGCGCAGGATGTCGCCAGCACGCACCTCGGCCGGGTCCTTGGCCATCATGTAGCCGCCGCCCTTGCCGCGCACGCTCTTAAGCAGGCCCGCCTTCATAAGCGGACGCACCAGCTGCTCCAGATACTTTTGCGAGATATGCTCGCGGTCGGCAACCTCGCGCAGGGCAATCTTGCCCTCGGCGTCGCCCAACGCCGCGATATAGATCATCAGTCGGAGGGCATAGCGGCCCTTAGAAGAAATGAGCATACCTACCCTCCCATCGCATCTGGAACAACATGACCAGGTTTGTTTGTCCCAAATCTTAAGTAAGTGGGACAGACACAACAGGTTATTTTGTCCCAGAATTTGAAAAGTCGAGTGGATTAGTCGGGTTTTCCCTTGACTAACGCCGAACCCATAGTAACTTTATTCCGAGAAGATTCCTAGGGTTTAGTATACCTATGAGTACACCATATACAGAGAGGGACAGCATGAGCGCAAATCCGCTGCTTTCCATCGAGGGTCTCACCGCCTCCGTGGACGAGAAGACCATCCTCCACAACGTCAACCTCAACGTCGCCGCCGGCGAGACCCACGTGCTGATGGGACCCAACGGCGCCGGCAAGTCCACCCTCGGCCACCTGGTCATGGGAGACCCCGTCTATACCGTCAACGACGGCCGCATCGTCTTTGACGGCCAGGACATCACCGAGCTCAGCACCGACAAGCGTTCGCGCGCCGGCCTGTTCCTGAGCTTCCAGGCACCGGTCGAGATCCCCGGCGTGCCGCTGTCGAGCTTTTTGCGCGCCAGCATCGCCGGCCGTCCCGGCCTGGAGATGAAGGGCAAGGAGTTCCGCCGTCGCGTCAAGGAGCTCGCGGCCGAGCTCAACATGGATACCGCCTATCTCAACCGCGAGCTGGGCGTGGGCTTCTCGGGCGGCGAGAAGAAGAAGGTCGAAATGCTCCAGCTCCTGCTGCTGCAGCCCAAGCTCGCTATTCTGGACGAGACCGACTCGGGTCTGGACGTCGACGCCCTGTCCACCGTCAGCCACGGCATGGACGCCTACCGCAAGAGCTGCGACGGCTCCATGCTCATCATCACGCACAACACGCGCATCCTGGAGCACCTGGATGTCGACCGCGTCCACGTTATGGTCAAGGGCCACATCGTGCGCGAGGACGACGCCTCGCTGATCCCCTGGATCGACAAGAACGGCTTTGAGACCTTCGAGCGCGAGGCCGCCGAGCAGCGCGCCCAGGCCGAGGCCGCCGCTGCCGAACAGCAGGCGTAAAGGGGCGACGCAATGACCAAGAACCGCACCGAGGTCGCGGACATCGACCGCAGCCTCTACGACTTCACCTATGGCGAGGAGGGATTCGAGCGCCTCGACGCCGGCATCACGCCCGACATCGTGCGCGAGATCAGCGCCAAGAAGGACGAGCCGCAGTGGATGCTCGACCTGCGCCTCAAGTCCCTCGAGATCTTCAACCGCTTCCCCGATCCGACGTGGGGCCCCTCCATCGAGGGCCTAGACATGGACAACATCGTCACCTACGTCAAGCCCAACACCGATCAAAAGCACGACTGGGAGTCGGTGCCCGACGACATCAAGAACACCTTTGAGCGCCTGGGCATCCCCGACGCCGAGCGCAGCTACCTGGCGGGCGTCGGCGCGCAGTACGACTCCGAGCTCGTCTACCACAACATGCAGGACACCGCCTCCAAGATGGGCATCGTCTACTCCGGCATCGAGGAGGCCCTGCACGACCCGCAGTGGGAGCCGCTCATCCACGAGAAGTTTATGACGCTCATCCCACCCACCGACCACAAGTTTGCGGCCCTGCACGGCGCCGTATGGTCGGGCGGCTCGTTTGTCTACGTGCCCAAGGGCACCAAGCTCGACTTCCCGCTGCAGAGCTACTTCCGCCTCAACGCCAAGGGTGCCGGCCAGTTTGAGCACACGCTCATCATCGTCGAGGACGATGCCGACCTGCACTTTATCGAGGGTTGCTCCGCGCCCAAGTACAACGTGGCAAACCTCCACGCCGGCGCCGTCGAGCTCTTTGTGGGCAAGCGTGCGCACCTGCGCTACTCGACCATCGAGAACTGGTCCAAGAACATGTACAACCTCAACACCAAGCGTGCGCGCGTGGACGAGGACGGCGACATCGAGTGGATCAGCGGCTCCTTCGGCAGCCACGTGGGCTACCTCTACCCCATGAGCGTGCTCAACGGCCGCCGCGCCCGCTCGAGCTTTACCGGCATCACCTTTGCCGGCGCCGGTCAAAACCTCGACACCGGCTGCAAGGTCGTGCTCAACGCACCCGATACCTCGGCAACCGTCGAGACCAAGGGCATCTCTAAGAGCGGCGGTATCCAGACCTTCCGCAGCTCTATTGTAGCGACGCCCAAGGCCGAGGGCTCCAAGGCAACCGTGAGCTGCCAGTCGCTGATGCTCGACGACCAGAGCCGCTCCGACACCATCCCCGCCATGGACATCCGCGCCAAGAACGTCGACATCGGCCACGAGGCCACCATCGGCCGTATCGGCGACGACAAGGTGTTCTACCTGATGAGCCGCGGCATCTCAGAGGAAGAGGCCCGCACCATGATCGTCAACGGCTTTGCCAACCCGGTCTCCAAGGAACTGCCACTTGAGTACGCCGTCGAGATGAACAACCTGATCAAGCTCGAGATGGAAGGAGCGATCGGATAATGAAACAGGAAACCAACACCGCTGCTACCACGCTCGAGCAGGTCAACGCGATGCCCGCAGCAACCTGGGGCTGGTTGAAAATGAATCAGACCAAGCTCGAGCTCTCTGACGAGCTTGCCGCCGCTCCCGCCGAGACCATTGAGGTCGAGGGCTTGGACGAGCAGTTTACTGGCGTGACAGACGCGTTCGACGCCGCCATGGACGCCATGGCCGAGCGCTTCCCCGAGCGCCGCGCCTCCGCCCCCGGCGACGCCGCCGACCGCGCCCGCATCACGCCCGAGACCGAGCTCGACGTGCCCGCCACCTCTGTCTACCAGGCCGGTGCCATCAAGCTCGAGGAGGAGCTCTCCCCTGCTGAAGCCTTCGAAACCGGCATGGGCGAGGCTGCCTACGCCTACTTGGCCGAGCACGCTACCAAGCGCATCGTCATCGATGTGCCCGCATACCAGCACGCCACGGTTACCGTACGTGTGAGCGGTGTCGATGCCGCCGCGGCCATCGCCGCCGTCGACGTCGTCGCCCGCCCACAGGCAACGCTCGACCTGCAGATCGCCCTAGACTCCCCCGTTGCCGGCGAGGGTGTCGTGGGCTCCGTGCTACGCGTGTGCGCCCACGAGTACGCCACCGTCAACGTGACCTGCACGCAGACGCTCGACGATAGCTGGATCGCGCTCGACGACACCGGCCTGTTCCTGGACGAGGGCGCGCGCGTCAACGTGCAGCACACCGTCCTGGGTGCTGGCGCCAGCGCCACCGGCCTTGCCGGCGACCTGCTGGGCGATACCGCCAAGATCGCCATCGATACTGACTACCTGGGCGCCCGAGAGCAGGTGCGCGACTTTAACTACGAGCTGCGCCACCGCGGTCGCAAGACCGAGTGCGAGATCGACGCCAACGGCGTGCTGACCGGCACGTCCAAGAAGGTCTACCGCGGCACCATCGACCTCGTGCACGGCTGCAAGGGTGCAACCGGCACCGAGCGCGAGACGGTGCTTTTGGCCAACAAGGGCGTCGACAACAAGACCGTTCCCGTCATTCTCTGCGACGAGGACGACGTCGCCGGCAACCACGGCGCCACCATCGGTCACGTCCGCGACGAGCAGCTGTTCTACCTCGCCTGCCGCGGCCTTGACCAAAACGCCGCCGAGGACCTGTTCATCCGCGCCAAGCTGGAGGACGCCGCACTTTCCGCGACCGACAAGCGCACCCGCGCCGCCGTCGTCCGCCTGGGCAACAACCTGATCGACAACTTTGAAGAGGAGCTCGCATGATCGACACCGAGCACGTTAAATGCGACACCTGTACCGCCCCCGAGCCCATGGAGCTCGACGCCAGCGACGAGGCTTCGCGCGGCTGGCCTACCGTAGATATCGAGACCAACCCCTACAAGGGCCAGTTCCCGCTGTTTCAGCAGCACCCCGAGATCGCCTTCCTCGATAGCGCCGCCACCGCGCAGCGCCCTGCCTGTGTGCTCGACGCCGAGCGTGACTTCTACCAGCGTATGAACGCCAACCCCCTGCGCGGACTGTACTCGCTGTCCGTCGAGGCCACCGACGCCATCGCGAAGGTCCGCCAGCAGATCGCCGACCTCATCGGCGCTTCCCAGGCCAACGAGGTCGTCTTCACCCGCAACACGAGCGAGTCGCTCAACCTGGTCGCCAAGAGCTTTGCACCCACGGTGCTCGAGCCCGGTGACGAGGTCGTCATCACCATCATGGAGCACCACTCCAACCTAATCCCGTGGCAGCAGGTCTGCCGCGAAACCGGCGCCAAGCTCGTCTACCTCTACCCCACCAAGACCGGCCAGCTCACCACCGAGGAGGTTCTTACCAAGGTTGGTCCCAAGACCAAGATTCTGGCCGTGGGTCAGGTTTCTAACGTGCTGGGCGTCGAGAACCCGGTCAAGAACCTCGGCAAGCTCGTCCACAAGTACGGCGGCTATCTGGTCGTCGACGGCGCACAGTCGCTGCCGCACATGCCGGTCGATGTGGCCGACCTGGGAGCCGACTTCTTTGCCTTTAGCGCACACAAGGCCATGGGCCCCATGGGCATCGGCGTGCTGTGGGGCAAGATGGACCTGCTGAACACCATGCCGCCCATGCTCACCGGTGGCGAGATGATCGATTCGGTCACCGAGCAGGACGCCGTCTGGGCGCCCGTCCCCGAGAAATTCGAGGCTGGCACGCAGGACGCCGCCGGCATCTTCGCCACAGGTGCGGCACTCGACTACCTTGTCAACACCGTGGGTTACGAGAACATCCAGGCACGCGAGCAGGCACTCGTCCACTATCTGATGGGCGAACTCATGCAGCTCGACTTTGTCCAGATCATCGGCTCCATCTATTGGGACAACCACCACGGCGTTGTGAGCTTTAACGTCAAGGGCATCCACCCGCACGACGTCGCGAGCATCATGGACATGGACGGCGTCTGCATCCGCGCCGGTCACCACTGCGCGCAGCCGCTGCTTACCTGGCTGGGCGTCGAGAACCTTGCCTGCTGCCGCGCCAGCGTGGCCTTCTACAACGACAAGGCCGACATCGACAAGTTCATCGCCGGCCTGCATCACGTTTGGAGCACGTTCAATGGGTAATCTGTACACCTCCACCACGTTTATGGAGCACAACTCGCACCCCGACTATAAGTACGAGATGGATGCTCCCACGCACGAGCACGACGGTATCAACCCCAGCTGCGGAGACGAGCTCACCTTGCAGCTGCGTGTCGAGAACGATGTAATCGAGGAAGCCTCGTTTACCGGGCACGGCTGCGCCATAAGCCAGGCCAGCGCCGACATCATGGCCGACCTCATCACCGGCGAGACCGTCGAGGAGGCGCGTCGCTTGGCGGGACTCTTCCTCGCCATGATCCGCGGCGAGAAGCTCTCCGAGGACGACCTGGAAGACCTGGACGAAGCCGCCCAGCTCCAGGACATCTCGCACATGCCCGCCCGCGTCAAATGCGCCGAGCTCGCCTGGCGCACCCTCGACGGCATGCTCGAGGGGCAAACAAACCAGTAGCTTATGCCCCGAATCCAAGGTTTTTGATTGCCGAGCCGCCCGTTACGGGCGGCTCTGTTTTTACCTAATGAGCGCGGACGCACAAAGTCCGCGCGTCCGGCGCCCCGTCTGACATTTGCCACACAGCCAGACGCGAACACGGGCGTTTTCCACAGCACCAAAGGCCTGCGGCAGGGCCCCGGGCCCGCCAAGCAATGCGCCAAGCCCCGTTCTGCGAAGCTCCGACTCGCTTCGCGCCTACCGCAGACGGGTCCCATAGGGAGCGGCGTGCATTTTTGCGAGTATTCAGCACGCCAAGCTGTGTGTATACGCATCGGAAACGTTAATCAACGTCTCCAGGCGCATATATATTGTGTTTTAGAACAGACATCGCGGTCTGACGGGACGCAGGCACGTGCTTCAAGGGCGCAACGACAGGGATCAATAGCTTCGGGGCCCGCATGTTGCAAGATTGCGGCGGTGCCGACAGCACCACGATGCTGAAAACTCCGTTTTTTGCACGGCGCAGACGGGGGTAGGCACGGGCAAACCCGGACCGAGCCGTTATTATATGCAAGATGGCGATTTTTCTATGCATATTAAGAAGTGCAGTTACCTCAGCAAGCTTTTGAACGCTGGTTGCGGCGTATGGACGACCCCAGCTGCGGTGAAAAGGCGACCCTACATCACGTTTCCGCCAGCCCGCATCGCCGTTCGCGCGCGGGCGCGCACGATACGAGAGACGGTACTTTTGCCAATCCCGGTATACCGCTCAATCTGACGCACCGTAAAACCGGCATCGTGCAATCCAAGAATGACGATATTGCGCTGCGCCGACGGCGCGGCTTTAACCACGTTGAGCGGAACCCCGAGGCTCTTCGCCAACTTGCCGGCAAAGGCGTGGCGTTCCCACTCCGTCTCTTTCATATCGCCCAGTGCTGGCTCGCCGCCGTCGGGCGTCGACAGCGAATGGGTAATAAAGCCCTCGGCAGAACCAAAAAGCTCAAGCACGCAAGAAGGATCAGAAAATCCCCTCGCGACATCAGCCGCGTCACCGTCGTAAGCGCACAAATGCTCCGCAAAGCTGCTCCAGGGATAACGCTCGATTAAGCTGATGCCAGCCTCCTGCGGATCGGCGTGTACGGAGCGAATAGCCTCCATCACCTGCCAGTCGGTATCGAGCGAGCGCCGGTCAAAACGGTTCTGGAACAGATGGCCTGTGCGCCCCGTGCGTTTATTGAACCGCCGCGCGTACGTCAAAAGCAGCCGATGCATCGCCGCACTCATCCTGTCCTCGTAATCTGCAAGCACCAAATGCACGTGATTGCCCATAAGGCACCAAGCGATAACCGTCACACCCTCCTCGCGGCAGCACTCGCGCATCAGCTCCAAAAACTCCCACCGGTCTTCATCGCCCTCAAAGATGAGCTGCTTACCCGTACCGCGGGCACAGACATGGTAAAAGCCGGTGACCGTTCTCCAAACACGCTGCATGGCGCTCCCTTCGCCGGGATCTGCTCGCCATCCAATACAGCACGATTGAAGCGTGCCATCAAAACATTCACGCAAAACAATACACTCGCGCGGCCAAAGGCAGTAAACAGGCGGCGAACGGCACCGTTGCAACAGGTCAACCCGTGCAACACTTACAAGAGCCGGCCAAAAGCTTGCCCAAGACGGACCCCCCCCCTCTACGGAAGTTCGCGACCACAGAACATAGCGTTAAACCGTTTCAATTAAAACTTCCGGACTTCTCGCTACGAAAACTGAGCCGTTCGCCGAATATTCCGTGCATTTCGCGGTATTATAGGGGCTGCATGTCATGTCCCTTTCGAAGGGTCGCCCGGCAATCGCCAGCCACGACCCCCAGACGGGACGCCAACACGATAGAGAGGAGAGGCATGCAGTACTCACAGGAAGTGGAGAACATGTGCCCCGTTGCCAAGGGTGCATACCACGGCCCCGCACCCATCCCCGAGGAGGGCAAGTGGGTCCAGGCTAAGGAGATTTCCGACATCTCCGGTCTTACGCACGGTGTGGGTTGGTGCGCACCTCAGCAGGGCGCCTGCAAGCTCACGCTGAACGTCAAGGACGGCATCATCGAGGAGGCCCTCGTTGAGACCATCGGCTGCTCGGGCATGACCCACTCTGCCGCCATGGCTTCCGAGATCCTTCCCGGTAAGACCATCCTCGAGGCCCTCAACACCGACCTCGTCTGCGACGCCATCAACGTTGCTATGCGCGAGATCTTCCTGCAGATCGTTTACGGCCGCAGCCAGACCGCGTTCTCCGAGGGCGGCCTGCCCGTGGGCGCCTCCCTCGACGACCTCGGCAAGGGCCTTCGCTCTCAGGTCGGCACCATGTTCGGCACCAAGGCCAAGGGCGCTCGTTACCTCGAGCTCGCTCAGGGCTACGTCACCCGCATGGCTCTCAACGACAAGAACGAGATCATCGCATTCGAGTTCCTGAACCTCGGCAAGTTCACCGACGCCGTCAAGGCCGGCAAGACCCCCGAGGAGGCCATCGCTGGCGCTATGGGCCACTATGGTCAGTGGGAGAACGCTGCCAAGTACATCGACCCGCGCACCGACGAGGAGACTCACTCCGTCGCCAGCGTGTTCCCGGTTCACGAGTAGAAAGGGAGGGAAATAACTATGACTGTTACGTTCGAAGGTTACGAGCGCCGCGCTGACAAGATCAACAAGTGCCTCGCCGACAACGGCATCGCCTCCCTCGAGGAAGCTCTGCAGATCTGCACCGACAAGGGCTTCAACCCGCGTGAGATCGTCAACAACACCCAGTCCATCGCCTTCCAGAACGCCGAGTGGGCCTACACCCTCGGTTGCGCTCTCGCTGTCAAGCGTGGCGCTAAGTCCGCTTCTGAGGCTGCCGCCATCATCGGCGAGGGCATCCAGGCCTTCACCGTTCCCGGCTCCGTCGCCGAGGACCGCAAGGTCGGTCTGGGCCACGGCAACCTGGGCGCTATGCTGCTCTCCGACGACACCGAGTGCTTCGCCTTCCTGGCCGGCCACGAGTCCTTCGCTGCCGCCGAGGGCGCTATCGGCCTGGCTCTGAACGCCAACAAGGCTCGCAAGAAGCCGCTGCGCGTCATCCTCAACGGTCTGGGCAAGGACGCTGCTCAGATCATCGCCCGCATCAACGGCTTCACCTACGTGAAGACCCAGTTCGACTACTACACGGGCGAGCTCAAGGTCGTCGAGACCATCCCCTACTCCGATGGTCCCCGCGCTGCCGTTAACTGCTACGGCTCCGACGACGTCCGCGAGGGCGTTGCCATCATGTGGCACGAGAACGTCGACATCTCGATCACCGGTAACTCCACCAACCCCACGCGCTTCCAGCACCCCGTCGCTGGCACCTACAAGAAGGAGCGCATCGAGGCTGGCAAGAAGTACTTCTCCGTCGCTTCTGGTGGCGGTACTGGCCGTACCCTGCACCCGGACAACATGGGCGCCGGCCCTGCCTCTTACGGCATGACCGACACCATGGGCCGTATGCACTCCGACGCCCAGTTCGCCGGTTCTTCCTCCGTGCCTGCGCACGTTGACATGATGGGTCTCATCGGCATGGGCAACAACCCCATGGTCGGTGCCACCGTCGCCTGCGCTGTCGCCGTCGAGGAGGCCCTCAAGGCCTAATCGCGCCCGCGCGATGCTCATATAGTTGAGCTTGGAGCCGCTACCTTTCGAGGTGGCGGCTCTTTTTGTTTACACCGACGCAGGATAGCTAATGCCGATATGTCAGTTGCGGCGAAATACGAGATGTGATGAGATGGAGCGTCAGAGCGTCCATGACGCCCACCTGCCATATTTGCCCTTTACCGATTTGCCGGGTCTTTGCGGCCCCATTGCCGATCACCCGTGCGACAATGCGCCGGACGAGAAAGGAATCCGATGGAATCGACTGATGTACTGGTAATTGGAGCTGGCATTGGGGGCCTTTGCGCTGCCATCGAAGCGGCACGCACGGGTGCAACCGTCACAGTGGCAAGCGTCGGCAAGGCTATGAGTGGATCGAGCTTCTTCCCCGGAACCTGGGGCCTGGGGCTTATCGGACCCGCTAACGAAGACGATGAACAGGACCTCATCGACACCATTCAGACCGTTGGTGGCGGCGTCGCCGACCCCGAGCTTGTCCAGACGTTTGTCCACGGCATTCCCCAAGCAATTGAATGGCTCGAGCAAGACCTGGGCGTTGAGCTCCAACGTCCGCAAAGCGCCGAGAGTGCTCAGCAAAAGCAGTTTATCGCCTGCTTTGACCACAAGACGCGCATGTGGCGCGGCCTCACCCGCAAGCCCCTTGAGGACGCTCTGACGACCCGGATCGAGTCGCTCGGCATTCGCCTGCTCCCCCGCCATGAGCTTATTGACCTTGTTGAGGACACGAACGGCAGAATAACCGGAACCGTACTCTACGACCTCACCGAAAATCGAATCGTGCCCTTTGCTGCCGAGGCCACGATCATCGCAGCCGGTGGCACAGGCGGCCTGTTCGAGCGCAGCCTTACGTCGGCTGATGTGCTCAGCTCCTCGCAGGCCATCGCGCTGGCGCACGGCGCAACACTTACTAATATAGAGTTCATGCAGATGATGCCCGGCTTCATCGAGCCCAGGCGTAACTTGGTCTTCAACGAGAAAACCTGGCGCTACGCGCATGTAGACCAGCCGGTAGATATTGCCGACGACAAGCTGGACAACCTGCTCGAGCAGCGCTCTGGATATGGTCCTTTCACGTCACGCTTGGCCTCCCGCGCTATCGATCTCGTCATCGATCAGGCAGGTGCCGAAGGCCTGGCACTCCACTACGACTTCCCCCGCGAGGATATCCCAGAGTTTGTGCGGACCTTTGCCAACTGGCTGCAAGACGAGCACGGCATCGCCCCGACTGACGAGATGCGCGTTGCGATGTACGCCCACGCTGCTAACGGCGGTATCAAGATCGATAAGACCGCGTACACGGGCGTTGAAGGCCTCTACGCTTGCGGCGAGGCGACAGGCGGCATGCACGGCGCCGACCGTATTGGCGGCTTGTCAAGCGCCAACGGCATCGTATTCGGACGCATCGCAGGCGCATCGGCAGCCCTTGCAGCGCAGAAAGAGCCTGAGACAGCCCTGAAGGCGGATATCACCCTCCCCCAGTACGGCATTGCCACAACAGATGCCGAACGCCTGACACACAGCCTTAGGCACACGATGAGCACCTTTTGCATGATCAACAGGACCGAAACAGGCCTATCCGAGGCCCTGCAACAGCTTGAAAGCCTGCAAGACAAGGCCATGGCGCTGAGCAAGCCGCATACCGATGACAGCGAGATCGCAGCCCTCGCCCGCCTACAGTCGCAGATTCGACTAGCACAGGAAATGGTCAAAGCCATGCGCAAGCGAACTGAAAGTCTCGGGTCGCACTATCGAGCGGATTAAACCGGACACCTATCTAAAGCAGAACACAACCAATCGATATCCATGGGCCCCGTGAGCTCGAAGCAGCACGGGCCCATTCGTGTCCGCACGGCAGCGTATCCTTATTCTGAATACAGAGTGGGCAAAGCCCGCATAGACAATAGACCAGCGAGGAGGAGATATGGACAGTAGAGATATCGAGAAGTGGCGTGTCGAACTTGATAGCTACGCCAATGTGGAAGACGGCGTTGAATATTGGCTCGCACGCGATTTAATGGAACCCATGGGGTACACTCGATGGGAGAACTTCGCCGAAGTTGTTAAGAGGGCAAAAGTCTCGTGCGAAACAAACAAAACTCCAGTTGATTCCCATTTTCGTGACACCACGAAAATGGTAACTGCCGGTGTCGCCGCTCGCGCGGTTAAAGACTACAAACTTACGCGCTACGCATGCTATTTAATCGCCCAAAACGGAGATCCAAACAAGCCGGAGATCGCGCTCGCGCAGGCATACTTTGCCGTGCAAACGCGCCGCCAAGAGCTCATAGAGCAGCGCTTCGCAGAGATTCAGCGCTTGCAGGCGCGCCACTCGCTATCCGATTCAGAGAAACAGCTCTCGGGTATTGCGTTCAAACGCGGCGTGGACTCCAAAGGATTCGCGATCATCAAGTCGAAGGGCGATGAGGCGTTATTCGGCGGCAGAAGCACGGCGGAAATGAAGCAGCAGCTCGGCGTACCCAAGAGCGCGGCATTGGCGGACAGGTTAGCCGATGTCCTCATCAAAGCAAAGGACCTTACGAACTCGATGACGGCCTTCAACGCCGAGGAACACGACCTGTACGGCCTGGACCAGATCAAGCAAGAGCACGTCGAGAACAACACAAGCGTGCGTGGCAGCCTCATCGACCGCGGAATTGTCCCCGAGAACCTACCGCCTGCCGAGGATACAAAAAAGCTCGAGCGTCGCGTGAAGGCAGACGAGAAGAAACTCAAGGAGGGTACTGACGGTTTTACCGATCCCCAGGGTAGGCTCGATCTGTGAAAGCGGCTGTGCCCTTTCGGGTTCGACCCCATGCGAGGTCAACAAAAAAGCGACCAGCCTAAGCCAGTCGCTTTAACATGCTTTGGTGGGCCGTCAGGGGGTCAGCCTGCTTCGCAGACGGCCGCTGCGGCGCCAAGGCGCCTTGCGCGCTGCGCTGGCAAATGCTTACGCGTTTTCTCAGCTACGCGCCCTTTCGGGTTCGACCCCATGAAAGGTCAACAAAAAAGCGACCGGCCGAAGCCAGTCGCTTTAACATACTTTGGTGGGCCGTCAGGGGGTCGAACCCTGGACCTTGGGATTAAGAGTCCCCTGCTCTACCAACTGAGCTAACGACCCAAAGCTAAAGTCCGTTGTGGCGGACTTTAGAGGAGATATCGTGTGGTGGGCCGTCAGGGGGTCGAACCCTGGACCTTGGGATTAAGAGTCCCCTGCTCTACCAACTGAGCTAACGACCCGATATCAACACGAAGCAAGAACTGGGGTGGGTAAAGGGACTCGAACCCTCGACCTACGGGACCACAACCCGTCGCTCTAGCCAACTGAGCTACACCCACCGTGTCCTGTGCGCTTCGCGCTCGACTATTATTGCAAGGAACGCCACGCGATGCAAGCCCCAATTTTCAAGAATTTTGAAAAGAGTTTTTCGGATCCATTTCGAGCAAATCCCACCGGTTTCATAGGAGTAAACTTGCCCCACCCCGATGTTCGAAAGGACAAGCATGAAAGAACTCTCCAATCGCACGGCAACGTTTACCGATTCCGTCATCCGCCGCATGACACGCATCTCCAATAAGTACGGCGCTGTCAATCTCTCGCAGGGCTTCCCCGACTTCGATCCCCCGGCGCAGCTGCTCGATAGCCTCAGCACCATCGCCACCAACCCCAAGCCGCTTTACCACCAGTACTCCATCACCTGGGGCTCCCAGGCCATGCGCGAGGCGCTCGCCGCCAAACAGGAGCACTTTATGGGCATGCCGGTGAACCCCAACGAGAATATCGTAGTCACCTGCGGCTCCACCGAGGCCATGATGGCCGCCATGATGACGGTCACCAACCCCGGCGACAAGGTCGTCATCTTCTCGCCGTTCTACGAGAACTACGGCGCCGACACGATCCTTTCGGGTGCCGAGCCCATCTACGTGCCGCTCAACCCGCCCACATTCGACTTTGACCGCGACACACTCGAGGCGGCCTTCCGCGACAACGACCCCAAGGCCATCGTCCTGTGCAACCCTTCCAACCCCTGCGGCAAGGTCTTTACACGCGATGAGCTCACCTTTATCGCCGACCTCTGCAAAAAGTACGACACCTACTGCATCACCGACGAGGTCTACGAGCACATCGTCTACGCGCCCCACGAGCACGTCTATATGGCCACGCTGCCCGGCATGTTTGAGCGCACCATCAGCTGCAGCTCGCTGTCCAAGACCTACTCCATCACCGGCTGGCGTCTTGGCTACACCATTGCCCCTGCCGAAATCACCGAGCGCATCAAGAAGGTCCACGACTTCCTCACCGTGGGTGCCGCCGCTCCCCTGCAGGAAGCCGTCGTCACCGCCCTCAATTTCGGCGACAGCTATTACGATGAGGTCCTCGACCTCTATACCGCCAAACGCGACCTGTTCTGCCAGGGACTCGACAGCATCGGTCTTGAGCATAACGTGCCGCAGGGCGCCTACTACGTCATGATGGACATCTCTGAGTTTGGCTATGACAGCGACCTCGAGTTCTGTGAAGACCTCGCGTCTAAAGTGGGTGTGGGCGCCGTGCCCGGCTCGAGCTTCTTCCGCGAGCCCGTCAACCATCTGATTCGTTTCCACTTTGCCAAGCGAGACGAGACACTTAACGCGGCGCTGGAGAACCTCAAGTCGCTACGTGATAAAATCAAGCCGCGCGGGTAAGGACGGCCCGGCAACTAAAGCAACCAAAGAAGCCCCGCACCGCCCGCCGCGTTGCGGGGCTTCTTTCTATAGCGCTTTCTTAAATGGTTTAGAGCTCTATACTTTAGTCACGGAGCAACTCGTCCCAAAGAGAGGAATACTATGGCAGAGCAGCAGCTTATCGGAGCGCTCGAGGCCGGCGGCACCAAGATGGTCTGCGCCACGGGCTATGCGGACGGCACGGTCCTGGAGCGTGAGCAGATCGCGACCACGACCCCACAGGAGACCGTTGAGGCCGTCAACGCGTGGTTTGCCGACAAGGGCATCGCCGCGCTGGGCATCGGCGCCTTTGGCCCCACCGCAGTCAACCCCGCTTCGCCCCAATACGGCAAGATCTTGGAGACGCCCAAAACGGCATGGCGTTACTTTGACCTGCTAGGCACTATCCAAAACGAGCTCAATATTCCCTGCGGCTACGACACCGACGTCAACGTCGCCTGCTTGGGCGAGGTCACCTTTGGTTGCGCCCAGGGCCTCACTGACGTGGTGTATCTGACCATCGGCACCGGCGTGGGCGCCGGCGTGCTCTCGGGCGGTAAGCTCGTGCACGGCATGATGCATCCCGAAGCCGGCCACATCCTGGTCACGCGCGACCCGCGCGACACCATCGGCGAGCATAGCGCCTGCCCCTTCCACGACAACTGTCTCGAGGGCCTCATTGCCGGCCCCGGCGTTAAAAAGCGCTGGGATGGCAAGAGCGCCGGAGACATGGCCGATGACCCGGAGGCCATGGACCTGCTCGCCGGCTATCTGGCACAGGCGCTCATGACCTACACGCTGTGCTACGCGCCGCAAAAGATCATCATCGGCGGGGGCGTGGCCGACCACACCCCCATCGTGCCGCTCGCACGCAAAAAGTGTGCCGAAATGCTCAACGGCTATATCGTCACGCCCGAGGTCAACGACATCGATAACTACATCGTCAACAACAGCCTCGAGGGCAAGCAGGGAATTATGGGCTGCCTGGCCCTGGGCGCACAGGCGCTTCAGTAGCAGACGCACCCACAGGGCGTGGCGCGCCCGGCAAATCCAATCTACGGAACGACGCCACCACGCCTCATATAAGCCCTCAAATAAAAAAGGCCGCCTAGGACCAAACAATACGTCCTAGGCGGCTTTTTTGGCGCACATCAGCGACCGTAAGAGATATCGGAGCACAACGCCCGTTGCCGCTCCACAGCAGTCGATCACCACATCGGTGATCATGCCGGCGCGCCCCGGCACAAAGAGCTGAATCGTCTCGTCGATCGAGGGAATCAGCAGCAGGAACACCGCTGTGGGCAGCAGCACGTCAAAGGTGCGCCGGCCCTCAAAATCAAAGGCGTGCGCTGCCAAGATGCCGAGCACCATATACTCGGTAAAATGCGCGCACTTGCGAACAACAAAGTTGGTCACCCATTCATATGGAAGTCCCACGCCGTGCAGGAAACCGCGGATAGCTTCCATGACCGTTAGGCTCAGCGAGCCCGACCCCGAGCCGGGAACCAGCGAATTGCCCCAGATCAAGAGCGCCATCAGGCAGGTCACGACCGCCCATTTTCGATTGATCTTAACCATGCAGAAGTTATGCCTCCGCGCGGAGCGGCGCGAAGCTGGCGGTACCGCCCTCGATAACGCTCAAATAGGCACGGCCCGTACGCTTGGCGGTAGAGGACTGCAGGCGCTCGATCTCTTCCTCGAGGATCTGATTGACGCGCTCGTGACGACGATTTTCCATAATGCCGGCGGCAATAGCCTCGGCCCGCTCGATGCTCTCGCGCGAGATGCGGGCAGTATCCTCGGGGAACACAGCGCTGTGACGGCCGACATAGGCGGGGGCAGCAGGCTGAGGGGCAGCGACGGGAGCGGGGGCTGCAACAGAAGCAGGCTCGTCAATCTCATCCAGAATCGCGGTGGCGGCGGCCCACATGTCCTCGTGGCCCGAGTAATCGGCCATGGGAACATCAACCTCGAGCGAGGCGTCCGGAAGGTCGCCGGTGTCGATGCGATCTTGGGCATCAATCGATGCGGTGATGGCTGCAGGCTCATCGAGGTCATCAAGATCGATGTCCGCGGCACCGGAGATGATAGGCATGCTGGCGAGGTTTGCATTGTACGGCGCAGCCTCAGCCGCCTGCTGCTGGGCAGGAGCGCCCCAAAGCGAGCTTTCGGCGGCACGGCGGGCGGCAACGGCCTCCTCGTCCGCGGCCATGGCTTCATCAACGTACGAATTGTCGGCAGAAGCGTTCGCGTCCGCCGAGGTAGCGCTGTAGGCGTTATTGGCTGCCGCGTTGGCGACGAGTGCCACGAAAGCCGCCGTGCTGCCCGCAGGGGCGGCCTGGGAGCCAGACACGGCGCGTGCCGCGGCGGCGATGTCGTCGCGATTGAAGGAGCCGGTCTGCCCGCCGTTGGTGAGCTCGTCGATGGCGACTTGATAGACGTCGCGCGAGTGTGCAGGGTCGCAGCTCACCGGCGAATCGTCGTCGAGCATACCGTCGATCATGGACCAAGCCTCGTCCTCGTCCATAGCATCTGCGGCTCGAGCGATGGTAGGGACACCATCATCGGCATGACGGCGCTGGAACGCACCAGTCAGGCCGGAAAGGAATGCCGAGGTAGGCTGCTCCGCCTGAGCCTGAGAAGCAGAAGCCGCAGCGTAAGGAGTCGCATCCTGCTGCTGAGCTGGAATCGAGGCGGTCTTGAACTCGCTTTGATGCTGATTGAGATTGGCGGCACCGCCCATGGCATCGGGCTGGAACAGACGCTCTTCACACTGCGCACGGTACTCGGAGATACCCAGCGAGGCGGCATAGATACCCACGCCCGCTACCGCGCCCACGGCAAAGGGAACCGCACCCGCCACGACCGTCTCGTTCACGGACGAAAACGGCAGCGTCGCGGCATACATAACCACGGGAGCGGCGAGGCCGATCCCGCACGAAAGTCCGGCAAGGACTGCTCGTTGTGTTGCATCAGAAGAAGCCATGAGCTCTCCCCATCTTCCAGCACCCAAATCGCATCATTCAGTTGGCTGCGCGAGAGAAGATGAAGCGGGGCTGTGCCCCAAAGCAACGGTATATGGTTCGTTTCATCTGCGTTTTCCGTCGCGAAGCTTAAAAGCTATTATGCGAAACCGCCCTGTCGATTGCAAGCGACGATGTCGGATTGAAACGGGAAACCTGCTGCTTGCCAGTCTTATGGTCAAAAATAAGTGCGGAGCGGCGATATGGAAAAGGGCCGAGGCTCAAAGCCCCGACCCTTTATCGCGTTGATGACTATCGCTGCGTGTGGATGACAACCTAGAACGTCTGCTCGTAGTCGCTGTGTTTTTTGGCCGAACGCACCAGGAACTCCTGGTTGGTGTTGGTGCCCTTAAGACCCTTGATAAACGACGCGGCTGCGCGCTCAGTGTTGTTCATGCCGGCAAGAATGCGACGCAGACCAAAGACAAACGGACGCATCTGCTCGTCAACCAACAGGTCCTCGTTACGCGTACCGGAGGCAACGGGGTCGATAGCCGGGAAGATGCGGCGGTCGGCCAGTTCGCGGTCGAGCTTAAGCTCCATGTTGCCGGTGCCCTTGAACTCCTCAAAGATAACCTCGTCCATCTTGGAACCAGTGTCGATGAGAGCAGAGGCCAGGATGGTGAGCGAGCCACCGTTCTCGATATTGCGGGCTGCGCCCAGGAAACGCTTGGGCGGATACAGTGCCGCCGAATCAACGCCGCCCGAAAGGATGCGGCCTGAGGCGGGCGCCGCCAAGTTGTAGGCGCGGGCAAGACGCGTGATGGAGTCGAGCACCACCACAACATCGCCGCCCAGCTCCACGATGCGCTTGGCGCGCTCGATGACGAGCTCTGCCACGCGAGTGTGGTTGTCGGCGGGCATATCGAAGGTCGACGCCACGACCTCGCCCTTGATGGAACGCTGCATATCGGTGACCTCTTCGGGGCGCTCGTCGACGAGCAGACAGATGAGGTGCACCTCGGGATTGTTAATCGAGATAGATTGGCAAATCTTCTTGAGGATCGTGGTCTTGCCGGCCTTGGGCGGGGACACGATCAGGCCACGCTGACCCTTGCCGATCGGCGACACGATGTCGATGGCGCGACCGGTAATGGAGTCCTTGCCGTGCTCCATGCGCAGCGGCTCATTGGGATAGACCGGGGTGAGGTCGCCGAACTTGGGACGGTTGCGAATCTGCTCGGGGTCCAGACCGTTGACGGTCGTGATTTTGGCGAGGCCGGCGCGCTTGTCGCCGCCGCGCGAAGGACGCAGCGAGCCCTCGATGACGTCGCCCGTGCGCAGGCGCGCGGAGCGGATGAGGTAGGCGGGCACGAAGGCGTCGTCGTTGGACTTCATGTAGCCATGGGCGTGGATGATGCCGGAGCTGTCCGGGCGAATCTGCAGAATGCCCTTGATGTCGCGGAAGCCCTCGGCCTTCGCGGCGGTGACGTAGATCTCCTCGACGAGCTCGGCTTTCTTCTTGCCGGTCGTCTCAATCTCGAACTCCTTGGCCTTCTCGCGCAGCTCGGCGACCTTCATGGCCGCGAGCTCCTCGCGCGAAAGCGTGGGCTCAGTCGGAGCGGCATTGCGCTCCTTATTGCGCTGCTTGCGGTCGCGCTGACGGTTGCGGCGATCGTTGTTGCGCTCGTCCTTGCGCTCGTTGCGGTCCTCGTTGCGCTTGTGCTGGCGACGGTTGGGGCGAGCGTTGTCATCGGCCTCAGCGGGCGCGGCGCCATCGGCTGCGGCGGCGTCGGCATTGGCCGCAGCGGCGTCATTGGCCTCGGCGCCGGAATCAATCTGCGCTTCGGCATCAGCCTGCTGCTCGGACGCCTTGGCCTTAGCGGACTTCTTACGACCGCGCTTGGGCTTCTCGGACGCAGACTGTACGACGTCTTGGGGCTCGGCGGCATCAGTCGATGCATCGGCGGTCGTCTCGGCGGAATCCTCGGACGCACCCTTCTTGGCAGTCTTGGCCTTGGACGTGCGCTTAGCAGCAGTACGATGGCTGCGACCAGGACGGACGTCGGCGGGCTCGGCATCGGCGGGAGCGGGCTCGGAAGTCGTAGCATCCTGAACGGGTGCATCGGCAGCAGTTGCAGACTCGGCGGTCGCCGCAGCATCCCGAGCAGCTGCGGCTGCGGCTGCGGCCTTCTCTGCCTCGACGAAGGCCTTGGGCTTGCGACCGCGACGGTGCGGGCGCAAAGCCGGATCGACAACGGGAACTTCGCTGGCCTCGACAGACGCAGCGGGCTCAGCAGGCGATGCGCCCTCCCCTGCCGTGGAACGGACCGAAGCCTCAGTGAGCTCGGGGGTTACCTGTTCAGCAATCTGCTCGGCCTTAACAGCCGTGCGACGGCGTGCGCGCGTTGCCGGCCTCTCGGTCGGCAGGTCGGCGGCAGGGGTCTCGGTGGCGGCAGGGGTCTCGGGCACAGACGGAGCTGCAAGCTCGGTCAGAGCCGCGGCCTCGCGCTCGGCAGCACGACGCCGGGCGCGCACCACCTGAGCCTCGCTAATCTGCGCCAACGCACGTGCCTGCGCGACCTCATCGGAAATCGGCGCCGAGGAGTCAGCTGCAACGGTGCGCTTGGCGCGCGTCGTGCGCGTCGTACGGCGCTTGGGCTTGGTGACCTCCTCGCCGTCAGCGTCAGGCTTGGCCGTGCGGCGTGTGCGCTTGGGCTTTGCCGGAGCAGCCTCCTCACCAGTTGCAGGCACGGCCTTCTCAGCCGCTACAGGCGTAGGCGTCGAAGCAGCCTTAGGCGTCTCAGGAGCCGAGGCTTGCGCGGGCGCCGCGACCTGGTCCGAAGCAACCGGTGCAGCGGGAGCGGCCTGCGTCGTCGTTATTTCGTTTTCTTGCTGTTGATCAGACACAGTGTTTGCTCAACTTTCTTTTCAAGCCCTGTGATCACATGCTCCCTGCATAAACCTTCAGGGCGGCTAAACAGTCTAGTTCCGTTCAAGACGACGGACATCATTGATCTGTATCGAGATGATTGCGTCAATTACGCAGCGTAAGTGTAACACAACCGCCGCCACCTGCAACTTAGTCATTGGAGACGTTCTTAAACGACTAGTCAAAAGGGACACTCTTTGGTTTAACACCCACAAATCTGACCGCCTCCGCCAAAGCTATGGCGGTTTACTACGATGAATCGCTCAACCGCGACCACTCCGAAACTTGTTGAACTAAAACCGCAGGTAGATGCCTTGCACTTTTTAGCGAAAAGCCGGCGTGGTTGGAATATCTCAATTCATCGTAGTAAACCCGCATAGTTTCGTATTTCCAGCAGTTCCAAATTCGTCAATACGTCGGCGTTTGCAAAAAAGCCCGACCTCCGTGGGAGATCGGGCTTTCAAGGCTTAGTTAAACCAAGTCTGTACGGTCAAATGACCCGTAGCTTACATCTGCTCGGGAGCGGAGACACCAACGAGGGTGAGCACCAGGGCGAGTGTTACGCGGACGGCGTCGCAAGCGGCCAGACGGGCGCGCGAAAGCTCGGGGTCGACGGGACGGCCCTCGCTCGGCAGAACCTGGCAAGCAGCGTAGAAGCTGTGGAAGTCGCCGGCGAGTTCCTCAGCAAAGTGCGTCAGACGGAACGGGGCGCGATCGCGAGCGCAGCTGGCGATGAGGTCGGTGAGCTCGTTGAGCTTACGCGAAAGGGCGAGCTCGGTCGGGTCGGTCAGCAGCGAGTAATCGACGTTCTCACCGATGGCCTTGGCGGCGACGGCCTTCATGCCCATCTCGTCAGCCTGCTCGGGCGTAACGTCAGCGGCACGGCGCAGGATGGAGCACACGCGGGCGTGAGCGTACTGCACGTAGTACACCGGGTTGGAGTTGTCGCGCTTCTTAACGGCCTCGATGTCGAAGTCAACCATCTGGTTGGAGCTCTTGGAGATGAGCGTGTAACGAGCGGCGTCGGAGCCAACCTCGTCGACGAGCTCCTGCAGGGTCACCATGGTGCCCTTGCGCTTGGACATACGGACGGGCTTGCCGTTGCGCAGCAGGTTGACGAGCTGGCCCAGCAGAACCTCAAACTTGCCGGGGTAACCCAGAGCGTCGCAGACGCAGCGGACGCGCTCGATGTAGCCGTGGTGGTCGGCGCCCCAGATGTCGATGACGTGGTCGACGCGCTGGAACTTATCCCAGTGATAGGCAACGTCGGAGGCGAAGTAGGTGTACTCGCCGTCGGACTTGATCAGGACGCGGTCCTTGTCATCGCCCAGGTCGGTGGAGCGGAACCACAGGGCGCCGTCCTTGGTGTAGAGGTAGCCCATCTTGTCGAGCTTCTCAAAAGCGCGGTCGACGGCGGAGGTGCCGGCGGTCTCACTCTCGGTGTCCTTCACGTACAGCGAACGCTCGGAGTACCAACGATCGAAGTCGCAATTGACGGCGTGGCAGAGGTCGCGCATGTTGTCGACCATCTTCACATAGCCGCGCTCGCGGAAGCTCTCCATGCGCTCCTGAGGATCGGCGTCGACCCACTTATCGCCGTCGGTGCGCCAGAACTCGGCAGCCTCGTCGATGATGTAGTCGCCGCCGTAGGAGTCCTTGCCCAGAGTCTCGGCAAAGTTGTCCTGATACGGATGGGTCTCGGGGTGCTCGTCGTTCTCGTCGGCAACAAAGGCGTCGCGGTCGGCGATCAGCAGCTTGTGAGCCTCGTCGATATCCACGCCCTGCTTGGCGATGATGTCGGCAAGCTGCATATAGCGCGTGCTGATGGAGTTGCCGAAGGTGTTCATCTGAGAGCCGTGGTCATTGATGTAGAACTCACGCTGGATGTCGTAACCGGCGTGATCCATAACGCGGCAGAGGGAGTCACCCAGAGCGGCCCAGCGGCCATGGCCGATGTGCATGGGGCCGACGGGGTTGGCGGAGACGAACTCGACCTGGGTCTTCAAGCCGCCACCGACGTTGGACTTAGCGAAGTCCATGCCCTTCTCGCGGGCCTCGCCAAAGATGGCATTCTTGACAGCGACGGAAAGGTAGAAGTTGATGAAGCCAGGGCCGGCGATCTCGACCTTCTCGATCGCGGGGTCCTCGGGCATATGGGCAACGATGGCCTCGGCGATCTTGCGCGGGGCGCAGTGGGCCAGCTTGGCGGACTTCAGGGCCATGGTAGAGGTCCACTCGCCATGAGAAGTGTCAGCCGGTCGCTCGATGGCGCAATCGTCAAGTTCAAATGCGGAAAGGTCGCCGGCCTCCTGGGCCGCAGCAAGCGCAGCGCGTACCAGCTCTTCAATCTTCTCGGGCATAGATCCTCCTTGTGTTAAAGCCCCCGAGCTCTTGGTCACTCGTGGGGCAAAAGCCAGAGTTTGTAGCACTCTATCACAAGCGGTAGCCACTATCGCAGGGTAAAGCTAATAGATATTGCATATGCACAAAATTGACTACAGCTTGTATGGAGTCACTCAAAGATGCCAGTCTGCCTGCAAATTATGCACGCGTTGAAAATGCATAAAGGTATGAATGAGCTGCGTCTTTTATCGAATACTCTTACCTATCAGAGTTGTGTGCTTTTCCTGCATAAAGTGAGGATTTGCGCACGTCAGCGTGTTATTCTAGACATACGTAAATTCGTATAAGTTGGAGGTAGCATGTTCTCAATCGGTCAACACGTCATTCATCCGGGTCAGGGAGTCTGCACCGTCGTCGGTTTTAGGGACGACACACCGCAGCCCATGCTACTGCTCGAGACCAAACAGGGACATGCGCAGACGATCCTCATGTACCCCGTGGCGCAGGCCGACCGTTTGCACGCCGCTATCTCGCAGCAAGATGCCGAGCACCTGCTGAGCCACTATGACGAGCTGGAGTGCGACACCTTTACCGAGCGCAACAGCTCACTTGAGGAGACGCACTTTAAGCAGCAGCTCAAGCTGGGCGCGCCCGAGACGGTCCGCGTGGCAAAGACCATGATGCACCGCATTCGCCAGGCCGAGGAAGCTGATAAAAAGCCCAGCTCCTACTACATGCGAGTACTCAAGGAAGCCAAGCGCCGCTCCATCGAGGAGTTCGCTGTGGCCTTGGGCGTCACCGAGGAGGACGCTGAAGCCCGCCTAGCCCAAGCCGCCCTCAACTAACCTGCCAAAAAGGGACAGGTTTATTTTGGCAGGTTTTATCTGGGGAAACGTCAACAAACAATTGGTAAATGGCCGGGTGCTCCGTTTTGTTTGTAAGCCCCGGCCATTTTTCTATCGCCGCGAAAATGCGTGAAGCCCATTTGTGATGACATCACGCGAGGGCCGTCCAGATCGACGCAACCAACGCCCGTATCCGCAACAAGCGCGCCCGTCTTGCTCAATTACCATTAAAAAGCATCAATTTGAAAACGCAATAACATTTCGGCAGGTAGCAGCTATAGTCGGTAAACTGAATCTCGACAACCGAAGCCTCCGAATGAGGTATCTTCAGCCCATCCAAGCTAAAGGAGGGGCCATGCCGAGAAAACCTCGTTCAAAGTCACCAACCGGTTATTTCCACGTCACGTTGCGTGGAAACGGAGGGCAATTGCTGTTTGACGATGCCGAGGACCGAATCGCCATGCTTCAGATCATCGATGCAATCCTCCCCAAACACAATATCGAGCTTATCGCTTGGTGCCTTATGGGAAACCATATTCATCTGCTCATCGACGACCCGGACGACCGCAAGAGCGACGCGATGCACGCGATAGCCGTATCGTATGCGGGCAGGTACAATGCGCGGACGGGGCATATCGGCCACGTGTTTCAGGAGCGGTTTTGGGATTCGCCCATTAAGTCGGAAGTATATTTGCTCGAAGCAATTCGATACATCCATCTGAATCCACAAAAAGCAGGACTGGCGGCATATGACGAATATCCCTGGAGCAGCCATCGCGAGTATCTAATGAGTGCCAGGTCACGGCCGCATGTCACCGGCAGCGTTGTCGGTGTTTTATTCCCAACACCTCGCTCATACCTTCAGCTCATGGAAAGTGCGCCGTCGCTTCCCTATCGCCCCAGCGCAACAGCCAAGGTTCGCGAGGAAGATCTATGCGAATTTGGCACGGCAATCGTGCAGAGTGTCGCAGGATGTGCTCCGACGGAACTCAAATCCGCCTCCAAGTCACTTCGCAATGAGGCGATTCTCGCACTTCGAAAAGAAGGGCTAACGGTTAAGCAGGTTCAGCTGCTGACCGGACTGGGAACATGGATTATCAAGAACGCGTCCTAGCGTCGCCTTTGCCGAATTACGGGTACGGCGAAGCACAGCTGCCTGCCGCGAGGCGTCGCCATTCGCCAACGTCACCATGTCAAACAGAAAACGCTTCCGCTGAATAACGTCCAACGGAAGCGTTTTCCCAGATAAAACCTACCAAAATAAACCTGTCCCTTTTTGGCAGGTTAGGCCAGGAAGGTGTCGCGGTCGGGCGCGAAGGACTGCATTGCCGCGATGGTGCGGTCGAAAAGCTCGGGGAGCTCCCAGCCCAGCATCTCGGCGCCCTGCGTAATCACGTCGCGCGAGCAGCCGGCGGCAAAGCGCTTGTCCTTGAACTTCTTCTTGAGCGACTTGGTCGTAAAGTCCATGACGCTTTTGCTCGGACGCATGATAACGGCGGCCCCGATCAGGCCGGTAAGTTCGTCGCACGCAAATAGGATCTTCTCCATCTGCGACTCGGGTTTGGGCAGCGAGGTGTTGAAGTCCGAGGTATGCGTCTGGATGGCACGGATGAGCTCGGGCGATGTGCCCTCGCCCTCCAGAATCTCGGCAGCATAGATGGTGTGGTTCATGGGGTCGTCCTCATGCTCCTCCCAATCCAAGTCGTGCAGCAGGCCGACGATGCCCCAAAACTCCTCGTTCTCGGGGTCGAACTCGCGCGCAAAGTAGCGCATGGTGCCCTCGACCGTCTCGCCATGGGTGATGTGGAACGGGTCTTTGTTGTGCTCGTTAAGCAGTTCAAACGCGCGGTCGCGGGTGATTCCGGCGGAAAGCGTCTGGGACATGGCAATACCTCCAGGTGAGTCGATGTTAGGACACGGTGTCACTATCGTATATCGCCGGGGCTCAAGCCGAAAGGCAAAAAAGTTATGCGGAGAAAAAAGCCGGGCGAACGTGTCGCCCGGCAAAACCGCAGATAAAACCTGCCAAAATAAACCTGTCCCTTTTTGGTAGGTTTAGGGACGGACCTGACCGGTACCGCGGAGCTTGTATTTGTAGGTGGTGAGGGCCTCGGCGGCAAAGGGGCCGCGGGCGTGGAGCTTTTGGGTCGAGATGCCGATCTCGGCACCCAGGCCAAACTCGCCGCCGTCAGTGAAGCGCGTGCTGGCGTTGGCGTACACAGCCGAGGCATCGACCGCATCCAGGAAGCGCTCGCAGGCATCCTCGTCCTCGGCAACGATGGCCTCGGAGTGCATGGTGCCATAGCGGTTGATGTGTGCGATGGCCTCGTCCTCGTTCACCACGACCTTCACGCTCATCTCGAGTGCCAAGTACTCACGGCCCCAGTCCTCCTCAGTCGCGGCAACATAGTCGTCGCCCTCGGCAAGCCCAGCGTCGGCGCATGCGGCGCACGTGGCCTCGTCGCCGTGAATCAGCACGCCGTGGTCGTGCAGCACGGCAACGACTGCGGGCAGGAAGCGATCAGCAACGGCACGGTCGACCAGCAGCGACTCGGCGGCATTGCACACACCCACGCGCTGGGTCTTGGCATTGACGATAATGTTGAGCGCCTTGTCAAAGTCGGCGGATTCATGCACGTAGATATGGCAGTTGCCCGTGCCCGTCTCGATCACCGGCACAAGCGACTCGCGCACGCAGCGCTGGATCAGGCCCGCACCGCCACGCGGAATGAGCACATCGACGATGCCGCGGAGCTTCATGAGCTCGCCGGTGGCCTCGCGGTCGGTGGACTTGATCATCGAGATAGCCTCGCGCGGGAAACCCTTGGCCTCGAGCGCATCGGCCAGCAACTCGGAAATCATGGCGCACGAGTGATAGGCCAGCGAACCGCCGCGCAGAATGCAGGCGTTGCCGGTGCGGATGCAGATGCCCGCGGCATCGGCCGTCACGTTGGGGCGCGCCTCATAGACCATGGCGACCAGGCCCAGCGGCACGCTCACGCGGGTGAGGTCCACGCCGCTTGCAAGCACGCGGTGGTCGAGCACGCGGCCGACAGGATCGGGCAGCTCGGCGAGCTTCTCCAGGCCGGCGGCCATGCCCTCGACGCGCTCGGGCGTCAGCAACAGGCGATCGAGGAGCCCCGCCGAGGTCCCCGCATCGCGCGCGGCGGACATATCGAGCTCGTTGGCGGCAACGATGGAATCGACACCGTCGCGCAGCGCTGTGGCCATGGCGCGCACGGCCTCCTGACGCTGCTCATCGCTCGCCGCGGCAAGCGAGGCCGACGCTGCCTTGGCGGCAACGGCAAGATCGTGGACATACGTGGCTATATCGACCGACATGGGCGGCCCTTTCTCTTAGAAGTTTGCCAACCATGGTAGCCGATTTATGCGCATCCTCGCCGACGGCGGTAGAATTGGTCAACCCGAAACACCGCAATGAATGGAAGTACCGCATGGCCCTCATCACTTCGTACCATGTCCCCGGCCTGTATGTCGAGGACCACAGCATCGATGTCCCCCTCGACTGGCGCGGCCTGGAGCCGATGCTGTTGGCCGTCGGCAGCACCATGCGCCGTGGCGCCATGCCGGCACCCATCGCCGGCGCGCCCGAGAGCATCAAGCTCTTCTACCGCGTGGTTTGCGCGCCCGACCGCATCAACGACGATCTGCCGCTGCTCCTGTTTTTGCAGGGCGGCCCCGGCGGCGAGAGCCCACGTCCGCTCTCGCCCACGAGCGACGGTTGGATTGAGGAAGCCGTCAAACACTTCCGCGTGGTCCTTCCCGACCAGCGCGGCACGGGACGCAGCAACTGCGTAGACGGGCGTACAATCGCGGCTCTGGGCGAGCGCGCGACGGCGGCAGGCTCCGATGCCGCACGCTCGCAGGCGGACTTCCTCAAGCGCCACCTCGCCAGCTCCGTCGTGCGCGATTTTGAGTACCTGCGCCTGGTGGGCTTTGGCGGCAAGCCGTGGGTCACGCTCGGCCAAAGCTACGGCGGCTTTTTGACGTTGAGCTACCTGTCGCTCTTCCCCGAGGGCGTGGCGGCGAGTTTTACCTGCGGTGGCATCCCCCACGTCCCGGCGAGTGCCAGCGAGGTCTACGCGCACACCTTCCCGCGCATGGCCGCCAAGACCCAGGAGTATTACGACCGCTACCCCGCCGACGTCGAGCGCGTGGCGGCTCTTGCCGATGCGCTTGAGGAGCAGAAGCCCACGCTGCCCGACGGCTCACCAATGACGGTGGAGCGCCTTCAACTTATGGGCAGCGACTTTGGCATGAAGCCGAGCTTTGAGCGCATGCATTGGATTATCGATCACGCTTTTGTTGACGGCGACGGTACGCTGAGTTGCGGTGCCTCGGCATCCGATAGCTTTTTGATGCGCGCCTTCGAGCGCACCAACACGCGCACGAATCCGCTGTACTGGACGCTTCAGGAGTTCATCTACGCCGACGGCGACACCATGCCCATTCGCTGGGCCGCGGCAGAGGAGAAGGCCCGGCGCGCCGAGTTCGACACGCTCGCGCGCCCGCTCATGTTTACCGGCGAGGCCATGTTCCCGTGGATGTTTGAGCAGATGCCCGAGCTTAAGCCGTTTAAACCCGCCATGGACCTGCTGATGGAAGACACCAGCTGGGACAAGATCTACGACCCGCAGCGCCTGGCCTGTAACGAGGTGCCGCTCCAAGCCGCGGTGTACTTCGATGACATGTACGTGGACTCGGGCATGCAGCTCGACACGCTCAGCCGCGTGGGCAACTCGCATGCCTGGGTAACGAACGAGTTCGAGCACGACGGCCTGCACGGCAGCGTGGTATTCAAGCACCTCTTCGATGAAGCCCTCAACCACGGAGACCTGCGCCGAATCTTCTAGCGAAGAAGTGTCCCCCGTCAGCCGGCACAAAAGGAACGTCCCCAAGTGCCGAATAAGTACCGACAACGACGATGCCGCAGGTAGAGGACGGAAAGCGAAAACGCCTCTAAGCGAGCAAGGTGACGCGAAAGAGGAGGGCATTGACCTTTTGGTCATGCCCGACGATTGAACGTCAGATTGCCGCTTAGGGGCGTTTGCAGCGTCAATTGGTTAGGCGAAGACGATTAAATTATCTCGATGGATCGCGGGCTTCTCGGCCAGGTCTGCCAGCAGGCGGTTGCTGGCAATCTGGTCCTGGCGGCGGCCGGCAGCAAGCTCCAGCACGTCCGAATCGGCCTCGGCGATACCGCGGGCAACAACCATACCGCTCGGGTCGCACACATCGAGCACATCGCCCTCGGCAAACTCGCCATCGACCTGGCGAATACCCACCGCGAGTAAGGACGAACCGCGACTGACCAGCGCCTTCGCGGCACCGTCGTCAACCGTTACCGAGCCATGAGCCTTGTCACCCAGCGCGATCCACAGCTTGCGCGGCGCAATGTCCAGGCGCTCCGCCGGCGGATCGAACAGGGTTCCCACGCTCTCGCCACGGGCCAGGCGCACGAGCGCATCGGGCTCCTCGCCCGAGCAAATCACGCTCTGAATGCCGGCCGTCATCAAAATGCGGCTCGCGCGGATCTTGGTGATCATGCCGCCGGTGCCCACCGACGTCGAAGAATCGCCCGCCGAGGCGATGATCTTGGCATCGATTTTACGCACGACCGGGATAAACTCGGCCGTCGGATCCTCATGCGGATTGGCGGTGTAGAGGCCGTCGATGTCCGAAAGCGTCGCGCACAGGTCCGCCGAAACCAAACAGCTCACGAGGGCCGCGAGTGTATCGTTGTCGCCGAACTTGATCTCGTCAACGGTGACGGTGTCGTTTTCGTTGACGACCGGCACCACGCTCAGCTCCACCAGGCGCAGCAAAGCGTCGCGCGCATGCAGGTAGGACGTACGGCGTGCCGTGTCGTGGCGCGTGAGCAGCACGAGCGAGGTGAGTAGGTCACGCGCATGGAACTCCTCGTCGTAGGCCGACGAGATGATGCACTGACCGGCAGAAGCGCATGCCTGCAGGCTCGGCAGATCGCCGACCGGCTTGCGGTCGAAGCCCAGCACGGGATAGCCACAGGCAATGGCGCCGGAGCTCACCACGACCAAGCGCCAGCCGAGCTTGCGCAGGGCCGCGGCCTGATCGGCCAGGCCACCGATAAACGCGCGGTTGACCTTACCGTCGGCACCCACCACCGTGGACGAGCCGATCTTTACCACCATCGTTTTATAAGAAGTCGTCATACGTCAAACCAATCGAATGTCGAGCGTTCGGGCGAGCTGGGGCAGCCGGGGCACCTGGTGCGGGACGGACGAAAATGATCCGTTTTCCTCCGTCCCCTTCGGATCATTTTGCCCAGGGGAAGGCCGAAGCCGCGGCCATGTTCTTGCGCACGAGCTCGTCGCGCACCTGGGCCAGGCCCTGTTCCATACCCACCACGTAGGTCTGCGGATACAGGAAACGTTTGAAAGCCGCGTCCAGATGATCGAGCGCCCAAGCACAGCGCTCGCGCGCGTCCTCGATGCTCTCGCGAGGAGCCACCGCGCTACCGTCGCGCACAATCGGCACCAGCAGCTCGCGATACTCGAGCTCGGACACATCGGTCACCAAGGCGGCATCGTTCACGGCCACAAGGGTATTGCCGCGCGCGGCGCCCTCCCCTGCCAGATGGTCCTCGTCATAGATCATGTCGCAGACCGGGCCGCCAAAGCCGTCGTAATAGCGGCGCACGCGCTGCACGCCGGGGATCGTGCGCTTGTAGGGCTGCTCGGAAAGCTTCACCACCGGCGTCCACGACTCCGCGTCGCTCGCACGACGGGCCGAAAGCTTGTACACGCCGCCCAGCGCAGGCTGATCGTAGCAGGTCGCGAGCTTGGTGCCCACGCCAAAGCTATCGATGGGCGCGCCCTGGTCGAGCAGCGACTGGATTGTGTACTCGTCAAGGTCGTTGGAGACCGAAATCCCCACATAGGGCAGGCCCTCGGCGTCAAAACGGCCGCGGACATACTTGGACAACTTAGCCAGGTCGCCCGAGTCGATGCGAATGGCCGACAGGCGCTCGCCCACCGCCTCCATCTCCTTGGCAACCGTAATGGCATGCTCGCAGCCCTCGCGTACATCGTAGGTGTCGATGAGCAGCGTGCAGTTCTTGGGGCTCGACTTGGCAAATGCGCGGAAGGCCTCGAGCTCGGAATCGAAGCTCATCACCCAGCTGTGCGCATGCGTGCCAAAGACGGGAATACCGTAGCGGCGACCGGCGAGCACATTAGACGTAGAGGAACAGCCGGCAACGTAGCTCGCGCGCGCGACGGCCAGGCCGCCATCGGGACCCTGGGCACGGCGCAGGCCAAACTCGGCCACGGGACGACCGTCGGCCGCCAACACCACACGCGCCGTCTTGGTGGCGACAAGCGTCTGGAAGCCGACGATGTTGAGCAGCGCGGTCTCGAGCAGCTGGCACTCCAGCGACGGGCCGGTGACGCGCACCATGGGCTCGCGCGGAAAGACGAGCTCGCCCTCGGGCACGGCGTCAATGTTCACGTGCGCACGGAAGTTGCGCAGGTAGCCGAGGAATGCAGGCTTAAACATCGCGCCGCCGGCCGGAGCCTGGAGCGAAGCTAGATAGTCGATGTCCTCGGGCGTAAAGCGCAGGTTCTCGACAAGCTCGGGCAGCTCGGCGGTGCCGCACATGACGGCATACGCGCTGCCAAAGGGATGGTCGCGGTAAAACGCCGTAAAACAACCCTGCTCATTGGCCTTGCCGCTCTCCCACAGGCCCTGGGCCATAGTGAGTTCGTACAGATCGGTGAGCATTGCAATGTCGGTGGGATGCGAGATGTCGGTCAAAGCCATGGGGCGACCTTTCGGATGTGTTGTGCAGAGGTTGAGGGTTGGGAGAGGCGGACGTGCGGGCATGGAGCCCGGCGTGAACAGAGTTAGTGCAGGCCCATGCTGCCCGTGATCGTGTAGACCATAAAGACGATAAACGCGATGAGGGCGAGCACGATGATAATTTTTTGAGCCGGAGCCATGCCGGGGATCTCATTCTCGCCCGTAGGCTCCTTGGAGGTGACCATGCGCTGGGCAAAAGTCATCTCGTCACGGCTCGGTTTGGGCTCGACGGACTTGGGACGAGCGGCCCTTTTAGGCTGAGGTTTGGGCGCGGCAGGTGCAGGCTTCGCGGCAGCGGGCTTGGGTGCGGGCGCGGGCGCCGGTGCGGATGCGGCGTTCGCGGCGACCTCCTCGGCCTTCTCGCGCTCGGCACGCAGGGCGGCCAGCTCCTCACGCTCGCGGCGTGCCTCTTCCTGGGCCTCGCGACGAGCCTTCTCGGCGCGGAGCTCTTCCAACTCGGCGCGCTCCTCGGCAGACAGTGGTTGGGACTCAAGCTCGGCCATAGTGCAGCCCTTTCTTTTAAAAAAAGCCGCCGACACAATGTCAGCGGCTTATCAAATCCAAGGGTGGAGACGAAGGGAGTCGAACCCTCGGCCTCTGCCATGCGACGGCAGCGCTCTCCCAACTGAGCTACGTCCCCAGGACAAGTTGATATTTTACCTACGGCTCGCCAACTGTCAACGCCCAATACCCAGTCTTTTTGGGACGGGGCTGTTTTGACTACTTTTCGAACGCCCGAGCCACCCGATGATTTTTCTGGGACGGGGATTAAAAAATCATCATGTACCGAATGATTTTTTAACCCCCCGTCCCAGAAAAATCATCGGCGAACGCGCTACTTTGTGCTGGTGAGGACACCGGTGGTGTCGAACGCCGGGGTAAAGCTCTCGTCTACCGCTCCGCCTTCTTGCCAGAACATCGTCGTAAAGCCCAGGTCGTCGGCATGATCGAGCACCTGCTCGTACTCCTCGCGCGTCACGGCGCGTGCCAACTCGCCGCCTTGCTCTCGCATGAGCGCATTGGGCGTGTACTGGTTCATGACCGAGATCGGCACGTCGCCCACCGTCTGCCACACCAGGTCCAGCACGCGGCATGAATCGTCTGCATGTCCCGGCAGCACCAGATGGCGCACGATGATGCCGCGCTTCATGAGCCCGCCCTCGTCCACCAGCTCTCCCCCGCGGCGATCGATCTCGCGCGCCATCTGGGCCAGACCCGACACGGCCACGCGCGGATAGTCCTTAATATGAGAAAGCGACTGCGCAAGCCCGGCATCGGCATATTTAAAGTCGGTGAGCCACACATCGACCAGGTCGCCCAGCGCCGCCACGGCACTCGCGCGCTCGTAACCACTCGTGTTGTAGACGATCGGGATGACCAGCCCGCGCGTCCGTGCCGCGGCGATCGCAGCAGGCAACAGGTGCGCATAGTGCGTCGCCGTCACCAAATTGATGTTGTTGGCACCCTGGTCCTGCAGCTCCAGCATAATCTCGACCAAGCGCTCGGGCGAAATCTCAAGGCCAAAATTGCCGGTCGAGATCTCGTGGTTCTGGCAGTAGATACATTTAAGCGAGCAGCCGCTAAAGAAGATCGTGCCCGAACCGGCCTCGCCCGAGATAGGCGGCTCCTCCCACATATGAAGCGCCGCGCGGGCCACCCTGAGCGTGTCGTTAGCACCGCATACGCCGCGCGCGCCCTCATCGCGCGCCGCACCGCAACGGCGCGGACACAAATGGCAGGCGGGCGAAAAAAGTTCGGTCAACGACGTCGGCATAAAAACATGCTCCAAAACAACGATTCAGCAGCTCAAACGTAAAGGGCCAGGCCGCGTAGACGGCTCCGTCCCTAAGGCGCCGTAATCGTCCGACACGATTTTTGTAATGTCAAGACTGGAATCCACAAAGTGCCGCTTTATGATGTAGGTATTCCGCCCCCCGCGGAGCAACTGGGTGAACCGTCGCGTTTATTTAGGGAGCCCACACAGTCGTGCCTAGTACAGGTATCCTTCGTTGTTAAGGACGCTGGAACAGTCGATGAGGGCACCCACCTGTTTTAGGTGGGTTCATTTTCGTAACGTGGGGGGTGGTTTTCTTTTGCCGAAAATCACCATTACAGTCCATATGGATCCCCGCCGGCATCCCGACAAGCCATCGACAGCATCCCAATATCTGGTAAGCGCGTGATTATCGCTACGCGCAATTCCATACACCCCCCTTGGTCGAGTATCATGGTTCGGCTATGCCCTTTGCGCATGGCGTTCTTCTGACCTTTTCCTTCGACGCTTGGCGGTTTTTAGATTCATGGCTTCATCCCCGAGCTACATACCGTACCTATGCGTGGCAGCGGCGGCCTTTATCACGACCTTCCTCACGGTGCCCCTGGTCAAGCGCTTGGCAATTAAGGTCGACGCCGTCGACTACCCCTCCAAGCGTCGCATCAACACCAAGCCCATCCCGCGCTTGGGCGGAACGTCAATCTTTTTGGGCCTGGTCGTTGCCTGCATTGTGCAAATCCTAGGCACCTGGCACCTAGGCTGGCCGCCCGTTTTGGTGCCGCACCCGCGCCTGCACATCAGCTATCCCATGCTGGCGCTCTCCTTTACCGTCATTTATGCGACCGGCGCCATCGACGACGTCTTCCAACTCACGCCCAAGCAAAAGCTGGCCGGACAGGTCCTTGCCGCGCTCATCGCCTGCATCGGCGGCCTAAAGATCGGCGTCATCGTCAACCCGTTTGCCCCCGGCGAGATCATGCTCGGATGGCTCGCCTACCCCATCACCGTGATCTATCTGGTGGCATTCACCAATATCATTAACCTCATCGACGGCCTCGATGGCTTGGCCACGGGCATCTGCGGCATCGCCTCGTTCACCATGTTTTCGATGGCCGTTCTCTCGGGCCGCATCGACGCCGCCGCGCTCTCCATTGCGCTCTTTGGCGCCTGTCTGGCCTTTTTGCGCTACAACTTCAACCCCGCAAGCATCTTCTTGGGCGACTCGGGGTCGCTGCTTCTGGGCTTTGCACTGGGCTCCATCTCGCTGCTCAACGTGAGTCGCACCGCCGCGCTCACCTCGCTTATCATCCCGCTCATCGTTGCCGGCGTGCCCATCATCGACACGTTTAGTGCCATCGTGCGCCGCAGGCGCGCCCACATTAGCATCGGGCAGGCCGACAAGGGTCACATCCACCACCGCCTCATCCAAGAAGGCTACAACCAAAAACAGGCCGTGCTACTCATCTATGCTTGGTGCATCATGCTTTCGGCCGGCGCCGCCGCGATTAACCAGGTCGAGGTGCCCATGCGCGTGCTCATCTTTACCGTGCTCGCCATTGGCTCGGCGGCCTTTGCCAAGCATCTACATCTGTTTGAGCCCGTGCTGCGCCACCATTACAACAAGCGCACGCACGAGGACGAGCTCGTCACCCCCGACGACCCCGCCTTTAAGCAGGAGGAGCAGGCGGCAGAAGAGCGTAAGGAAGAGCGGCACCACAGGCGCTAGGGCAAGCTGCCGAGGATGTGCCAAGGCACCGTTAGCCAAGCGCGGCCGCGCCGCACCCATCGCACATACCGCACCACGCGCGTCCCTCTCCCGCCCCTCGCCTACTTACGCACCGCCCCTCCAATAAACGCGCTATCATCTTGACCCATGAACATACGTTAGGAGCAATCATGCCAAACGAGAACAGCTACGAAGTCGCGCTGCAAAAGAGCAACGCCATTCGCGAGGGCCTGGCCAAGACGCCCGAGAAGTTCACCATGCTCACCGGCGACCGCCCCACCGGCCGTCTGCACCTGGGCCACTACTTCGGCACCCTCAAGGGCCGTGTTGAGCTGCAGAACATGGGCGCCAAGACCAACGTGCTCATCGCCGACTACCAGGTCATCACCGACCGCGACACGACCGAGCACATCCAGGACAACGTGTACAACATGGTCATGGACTACCTTGCCTGCGGTATCGACCCCGACAAGACCATGATCTACGCGCACTCCGCCGTGCCCGCCGCCAACCAGCTCATGCTGCCGTTCCTGTCGCTGGTGTCCGAGGCCGAGCTGGCGCGCAACCCCACCGTCAAGGCCGAGATGGAGGCCTCGGGCCATGAGCTTACCGGCCTTCTGCTCACCTACCCGGTGCATCAGGCCTGCGACATCCTGTTCTGCAAGGGCAACGTGGTGCCCGTCGGTCGCGACCAGCTGCCGCACATCGAGCTCACCCGCACCATCGCCCGCCGCTTTAACAACCGCTACGGCAAGGTGTTCCCCGAGGTCGACGCGCTGCTGTCCGAGACCCCGCTGCTGCCGGGCCTGGACGGTCGCAAGATGAGCAAGAGCTACGGCAACGCCATCAACATCTCGATGACCGCCGAGGAGACGGCCAAGCGCATCAAGAAGAGCCAGACCGACTCCGAGCGCATGATCACATTCGATCCCGAGAACCGCCCCGGCGTGTCTGGTTTGCTTTCGACGGCCGCCATCTGCACCGGTCGCTCCGAGGTCGAAATTGCCGAGGAGATTGGCATGGGCGGCTCCGGCCAGCTCAAGAAGTACGTGACCGAGGCCGTCAACGAGTACTTCGCACCTATCCGCGAGCGTCGCCAGCGCTACGAGAACGATCTGGATTACGTGAAGGACGTGCTGCACGAGGGCAACCGTCGCGCCAACGAGATCGCCGAGCAGACCCTGGCAGAGGTTCAGGACGCCATGGGTATGGTGTACTAGACCGATCTGCTGGCTTGAGCTTTCGATTGCTATAGGGCGGGCGCTACGGCGTCCGCCTTTTTTGGAGCGGACCGCTTCGGCTCCGTCCATCACACTCTCCCGACAAACAGGAACAGGCCCGCTGGCAGATAGTTGCCAGCGGGCCTGTTCCCGAAGTACACCGTTGAATCGCACAGAGGGGAGGGTGCGAATCAAACTCAACAGGGCAGGCTTTTTCATCGCCTATTGCCTGCTCCGTTGCTGAATACAATATAGTTCACCGTGGTTTACTTTGTTGCGTCAATATGTGCCGCCATACGTTCTCCATAAGTTAACCCCGGTAAACCTGCAACGGAAAACCACCGCAAAGGGGACAGGCACCTTTGTGGTGGTTTTGGCCACGACAGAGCTGCTAGAGTCCGGCAGGCCAGCGACAGGCGGCCAAGTCGACGTGCATGTCGTCCTTAAACGCCACACCCTCCCCTAGCAAAAGCTCACGTTGAGCATCGGGACCGCCAAAAGCAAAACCCTCGCATATGTGCCCGTCGGCAAACACCACGCGGTGACAGGGAATCTCGCCGGGACGCGGATTGCTATGAAGGGCATACCCCACGTACCGCGCACTTCGTGGACGACCGGCAAGCAGCGCCGCCTGACCATACGTGGCGACCATCCCCTCGGGGATCTGCTCGACCACCTCGTACACCCGCTCAAAAAAGCCCTCAGACGCCATCGCTCGCTCCCCTCTCCGCATTAACAGCATAAAGAAATGATCCCTTGGGGACGGAGGAAAACGGATCATTCGCGGCCTCCGTGCGGTCGATGATCCGTTTTCCTCCGTCCCCAAGGGATCATTTGTTGGCAGGTCGGTTAGTTGGCGGGCTGGAAAAAGGCTACGGCTACGGCGCCGGGACCTACGTGGGTGCCGATGGTGGCACCGATGGTGTGGACGGGCAGCTCGCCCTCGGTGTGGCCAGCCCACAGTGCCGCGCTGTCCTCGATATACTTCTTGAGCACCGCATCCGAAAGACCCGTATAGCCGAGCGCAAGCGGCATGGAAAAGTCGATACCGCTCGCCTTTTCGACCTTTTGGTTCAGCAGGTTGCGGCCGTTCTTGGAACCGCGCGCCTTTCCCAGCTGCACGATCAGACCGTCCTCGACAGCTACCACGGGCTTTACGTTGAGCAGCGTACCCACGGCGCCGGCAGCAGCAGACAGGCGACCGCCGCGCACCAGGTACTCCAGCGTCTCGAGCAGGCCGATAACCACCACGCGGTCGCGCACGGCCTCGACCGCCGCCGCTATCTGGGCCGCGCTACGGCCCTCGTCCACCAAGCGCAGCGCATACTCAACCAGGATGCGTTCACCCAGGGTGACGTTGTTGCTATCAACCACGTACACATCGCCGCCCGGTGCCTCGGCAAGTGCGGTACGGGCACTCTGATTGGTGCCCGAAAGCTTAGCACCCACGGTAATAATCACAGCCTCATCGCCGGTTTCACGAACCTCGGCGATAGCCTGCGAAAACGTGTACGGGTTGACCTGACCGGTCTTGGGCAGCTCATCGCGCTCCACGAGCATCTCGTAAAAGCGCTGATGATCGATGTCGACGCCATCCATGTACACATCGGTGCCAAAGGTGACGGACAGCGGCAAAACAGCCAGTGCCGGGTGCTCCGCCGGCGACATATCGCTTGCGGAATCGGTAATAATGCGGACGGACATAACGAATCCTTTCTTGCGCAGGTCCCGCGCAGGGAATTTTGACAGCAATGTCCCGGCACGGTACACGCGCTCAAACGGGACGATGCAGTTGTTAATGGGAAGCAAATGCCTTGGTGGCCCTACAGCTCGCGCAAGGTGTTGAGAATCGTACGCAGCGATGCATACATCTGCTCGCGCTGCTCCACGCCCATGGCCTTACCGGTGGTGTCGAGCACCTCGCTAATAATGCGATCGGCCTCGTTCATGCTCTCGCCGCCCAACGTGGTCAGACGAACCGGGGCGCGATACTTAACGGCGGCATCAGCCGAATCGTCAACCTCGACATAGCCGCCCTCCTCCAGATGCGCCAGCGTGCGCGAGACGGCAGCGCGGGTCACGCCAGCCATGCGGGCGAGGTCGGCACCAGTCAGACCGTCCTTGCTGCGCTCAAGATAGTACAGGCACATGATATCGGAGCCCTTAAGGCCCAGCCTTGCGCCCTCAGATGTCTTAATGCGCTGGATCTCCTTGTAGAGTCCGCTGATCAGTCCGACAAAGTCCTCGAAACGTGTCTCGTCGCTCTGCTGCATGGGAGACGACCGCCTTTCGCTTGCATAATGCTAACGGGTAAACATCTTAGCCGTACCCAGCGACCGCAAGCCCCGCACGCCCTATTTGTTAACTCATCAACATAAAAACCACCACAAAGGGGACAGGCACCTTTGTGGTGGTTTGGGGCATCAATAGGTTCTAGGCGCCGCTACAACTCCACGCAGGGATTGTCGCGGGTCACAAGCGTCTTAACGACAACCGTCGCTCCCAGATAGCGCTCGAGCAAATCGGCAAGACGGTCGATGGCGGCCTGACAGTCCCCCATGCGCTCGGGCTCAACACATTCAATCGCCAGGAACGCGTCGGCCGAATCGTCGGACAGGGCCGTTCGAACGCCGTCGCGCCAGTTCCAGCAGCGGCACACGGCGCCCGCATCATCGACGTAGGCCAGCTCGCCGGGCAGCGTCGGGTCATCTGCTTCCTCGCCAAGCGGCAAGAACGCGTCGCCACCGTCGGTCACCTTCAAGCGAAGGTCTCCCTCGATCGCATGCAAGTCCTCGCCTCCCACGGGCAGCGCGTAGGTCAGCGACACCGTGTTGTAGATGTCCACCGCGGGCGCAATGTGGCCCACCGGCTTGCCTTTGAGCACGCGTTTGAGCAAGTTCTCGATTGAGCAGCGCGCGCCCTTTTTAGTCTTGAACAGACGATAGGCCTCGCGCCATGCCTTGACCGGTGCGTTCTCGCTGATAGTATCGCTGGTCAGATGGCGCTCCGCATCGATATTGGCGCGGTCGAGCAACGCCGCAATCGCATCCACGTCCTCCTGGGAAATCTCGGCCGCGGGCTTCATACCCTCCACAACCACAACACCGATCGCCGCCTGCGGAAACAGCTCCCAGAATGAATCCTCGGCAATAAAGCTCTTCATACGTGCTCCCTTCACGATTCGCCCCAATGCGAATGCCTAAACAAAAAGCGCCCTTACAACGGCCACCTTCAAAGTCCTACGGTGCCGTCACAAGAGCGCTTGCGCTGTCCCCATCCGGAGAAGGGGACGATATGTCAGGCGTATTGTAACCCGAGTCATCCGCGCAAGCAAAACCACCACAAAGGTGCCTGTCCCCTTTGTGGCGGTTTTGAACTCGCGGCGATACTACAGCCGAAGTCCCAGCAGCCCGCGGCCGCGATGACGAGCGTCGGCGGGCACCTGAGCGTGCGGGCCGGCGGCCTTAACGGACTCGGGCAGGTGCGAGTACTTCTTCTCGAAGTTCTCCTCAAACATCACCGCCAGGTTGTGCGCTGCCTCGTCGTAGCGCGCGGTGCTCTGCCAGTACTGGCGCGGCACCAGGATGCCGTCGGGCACACCGTGGCACGTAGTGGGAATGTCGACATTAAAGATATCGTCGTGCACGAACTCGCTGTCCTCGATGGTACCGTCGAGGGCGCGGGCCACCAGGGCGCGCGTGTAGGCAAGCTCGATTCGATGACCCACGCCGTAGCCCCCACCGATCCAGCCGGTGTTGACCAGATAGACGCGGGTGCGTCCGTCGGCGATACGCTCGCCGAGCATCTTGGCGTAGACCATGGGGTCGAGCGGCATAAACGGCTCTCCGAACAGCGAGGAGAACGTGGGCGTGGGTTCGGTGACGCCGACCTCGGTGCCGGGGATCTTGGCCGTAAAGCCCGTCACAAAGTGATACATGGCGGCGTCGGCCGTCAGGCGCGAGATGGGCGGCAGCACGCCAAAGGCATCGCAGGTCAAAAACAGCACGACGCTCGGGGTGGTGCCCATGCCCTTGGTCCACGCGTTGGGGATATGCTCGACGGGATAGGCCACGCGCGTATTGTGCGTAATCGAGACGTCATCATAGTTGGGCTTGCGATTCTCATCGAGCACCACGTTTTCGCAGATCGCGCCAAAGCGGACAGCGTTGAAAATCTCGGGCTCGTGGAAGGCGTCCAGACCCTCGCATTTGGCGTAGCAGCCGCCCTCGATGTTAAAGATGCCCATGTCGGACCAGCCGTGCTCGTCATCGCCGATCAGCAGACGCGTGGGGTTGGCCGAAAGCGTGGTCTTGCCCGTGCCCGAAAGGCCAAAGAACACCGCGGTCTCGTGCGTGACGGGATCCATGCTGGCCGAGCAGTGCATGGGCAGCACGTCGTCCTCGACGGGCAGTAGGTAATTCATGACACTGAAGATGGACTTTTTGATTTCGCCGGAGTAACCGGTGCCGGCAACCAGAATCACGCGCTCCTGGAAGTTGATGACTACGGCAGCGCTGGAGTTGAGGCCCTTGATGGCGGGGTCGCACTGGTAACCGGGCGCCGCGAGCACGCAAAAGTCCGGCTCGCCGGTGCGCGCAATTTCGCGAGCGAGCGGACGGGCGAGCATTTGCTTAATAAAGAGCGCCTGGCTGGCGCGCTCGCAGGCGACGAGCAGGCGACGCGTGTGGTTGCGGTCGGCGCCCGCCATGCCGCGTGTGACGAACACGTCGCGCTCGTTGAGGTAGTCGACGATACCGGCTTTGATGGTCTCGTAGCTCTCGATCGAAAGCGGGCGGTTGACGGCGCCCCAGGCAATCTTGTCGTGGACATCGGGGGTGTCGACGATAAAGCGATCATTGGGAGAACGTCCGGTACGCTCCCCCGTCTCGATCACCAGCGCGCCGTTGGATGCCATGCGGCCTTCTTCGCGGCGGATAGCGTGCTCGACGAGCTCCGCGGCGGGCAGATCGACCAGCAGGCGGGGCTGATTCTCGGCGGGATCTTCAACGAGCGTAATACCAAAGTTGGACAAAACTTCTGCAGGGGTAACACCAGGCATGGGGCCTCCTTTAAAAACGCGACACGTGGACGCGGTGCGCACTTTACTCACGTAAAGCCCGTTGTACCCGATATGCAAAAACGTTTTTGCGGCAAGGGCGGCAAGCCCGCCCAACGGTCAAAAATCGCAGGCAAGCGGCCCAGTCATTGGGGACGTTCTTAAACAACTAGTCATTGGGGACACTCTTGAACAGGCAACATTCAAGGAGTGTCCCCGGATGCCGGCACTTAGAGACGTTCCCAAAGTGCCGGCACATAAGGAACGTCCCTAAGTGCCGACTACTGAATGGCGCCGCCGAAATTATTGAACAACCTGTTCAAAAACACGAGCGAACACCGCCGCGTCTATACCAGAACGCAGCAATAGAAAGGACCCCGCTTTGAGCATCACGCCCCTCGATAGCATTCGCCGCGCCATCGCCCGCCGCAACGGCATCTCCAACCCCGCCGCATCGAAAGACGGCGCCGCGAAGGCCCAGGGCGGTCGCATCGAGAACGGCCTGTTCCCGGCCTCCCACACGGCCGAAGAGCTCGCACGCATCCAGGAGCTGAGTCAGCGCAACGCCGGCGGGCCCGATAGCAGCCAAGCCACACGTCGCCGGCGCGAACGCGATCGGGAGCCCGGCCCCGTCCGCCGCATGGTCAACGCTTGGTGGAACCGTCTGCTCGGCGCCGTCTACGGCGGCGGCTTCTCCATGCAGGAGGCGGAATACGAGGAGCACGCCACCAGTCGCGACTATCTTTGGAACACCCTCGGCACCGCCGTGTGGGGTTTGGCGTTTCCGCTGCTCACCATCGTGTCCACACAGCTCGTGGGCGCCGAAGAAGCAGGCAAATTCTCCATCGCCTTTGTCACCGGCACGCTCATCATGATCGCGTGCAACTACGGCGTGCGCAATTTCCAGGTCTCGGATATCGACGAAAAGACGTCCTTTGCCTCCTACCAGCTCAACCGCTGGCTTTGCGGAGCGCTCGCCCTAGGCTGCGGCCTCATGTACAGCAGCGCCCGCGGCTATGACGCGCAGATGGCCACGATCGGCCTGGGCGTCTACCTGTATAAGGTCATCGACGGCGTCGCCGACGTGTACGAAGGCCGCCTGCAGCAGGCCGACAAGCTCTACTTGGCTGGAATGAGTCAAACGCTACGCTCCGTCGGCGTCATCGCGGTCTTCAGCGTGGCGCTGTTCCTCACGCGTAGCATGCCCATCGCGGCCATGGCCATGAGCATCGCCGCGATCGCCTCGCTCGTGCTGGTCACCGCGCCGCTCGCCCTGCTCGAGACCGAAAAATCGCGCCGCGTGAGCCTGCGCGAGGTCGGCCACCTGTTTGTCCAGTGCGCTCCGCTCTTTGGTGCATTGTTCCTGTTCAACCTTATCGAGAGCATGCCCAAGTTTGTGATGGAAGGAACACTGGCCTACAAATACCAGCTGTACTTTAATGCCCTGTTTTTTCCAGCTCAGGCTATTCTGTTGAGCATTGGATTTGTCTATAAACCGCAGCTCCTGCGCTTGTCGAGCATTTGGGCTAATCCTCGCAAGCGTCGTCGCTTTGACCTGATTATTGTTGCCGTTATGGCGCTGATCGTGGTCATCACCGGCGTGTGCGCCGCATTTATGGCAGGTCCCGGTATTCCCCTCATGAGCTTTATGTACGGTCTCAGCTTTGAGCGCTACCGTACGCTGGCGCTGCTGATGGTCGTCGCCGGCGGCGTCACCGCGGCCATCGACTTTATCTACGCCATCATCACGGTGTTGCGCCACGCTGGCGACGTCACCAAGATCTACCTGATCTGCTTTGCCGTGAGCGTGGTGCTCCCGGTGATCATGATCAACCTGCTGGGCCTGATGGGCGCCGTGGTGAGCTACCTGGCCATCATGGCCCTACTGCTGGTGCTGCTGATTATCGAGTACCGCCACATCCGTCAACGCATCGAACGCGACCGCAACCCGTACGGCGCCTAATTGCAGCGGTGGGGGTAGCTAATTTGGGACATCATTCGCCCGGGTTGATGTTCGCATAGAACTCGGCCCCGTCGTCCAGGCGCAGGATGCCCACGCGGCCAAACTCGGAGCCGGTGGCGGCGGCGCAATCGATATCGATGCGATCGGGCACACCAGCGGTATCCTCGCCGCCCAAGCGCACGATCTGCCCGCGTCCCGATTCCTCATCGAGCCCCGCCAGACCACCGACCTCGCAATAGCGCCCAAGCGATACCGTGGGCGTGTGACCGCTCACCACGACCGGGCCCTTGCCCTCGGCAGAAAGCAGCCCGGTCGGCACATCCCAATAGCCATGGCGAATCCAGAGCAAGTCATCGGACGACTGTACGGCGAGCATTTGCTGCAGCAGCTCGCGATCGGCATCGACCGCTCCCCTGCCGTCGCCGCAATCGACACCATGCTCAAGCAAAAACGCACGCGCCGCCTCGGTCTGAATGCCGGCGTGCACCAGCAGGTACGGCCGCTCGGCAGTCTCGACCACCGCGTAGAGCGGCAGCGCGGCCATCCATCGCACGAGCTCCTCGTATGCCTCATATTCCATGTCGTTGAGCTGCTCGCGCGTCGTCCAGCCACCGTTGATATCCCAGGTCTCGGCATCGAGCGGATCCTGGCCAATGATGGCATCGAGCATGATCTGCTCGTGATTACCCTTGAGCACGCGGGCGTTGGGCAGCGAGCGTACGAGCTTAATAACGCCGACCGGATCGGGCCCGCGATCGATCATGTCGCCCAGCACGTACAGTGTGTCGTCGGACGTCAACGAGATCTTAGACAGGGCCTCGTCAAGCGCACGCACGTGCCCGTGAGCATCAGATGTCACATAGATCGCCATGGTACGCCTCTCCTTGCATTGCAGCCGAAGCCCGGCGCCGCAACTAAAACTTCAAGTTGAACTTAAACGTTACCCATTGTACTCCGTTGCAATAAAGCTGGAAAGGGATTCCGAGCAGAGGCAAAGACGGCAGCCAGCTATGACGATATCGCGCATGCCCGCAATCCAACCCCATAAACCCACCATCTTTGGGTACAAATAACTGCAGACAACTGACCGTGCCACGCCAACCACCCAGGAGCGGACACTATCCATGAACCAGATCCTTCTCTTTATCGGCCTCGTCATCATTTTGTGCCTGACCATCAAACCCGTCGGCAAAAAGCTCCCCTTCCCCACCCTGCTCATCTTTATCGCGCTCGGCATGCTGTTGGGCGTCAACGGCCCGGCGCATATCGACTTTAGCGACTATGCGCTTACCGAAACCGTCTGCAGCACGGCGCTGCTGTTCATCATGTTCTACGGCGGCTTTAACACCAATATCGACCGCGCCAAGCCCGTCGCTGCGCCGGCGGTGCTGCTGAGCACGCTCGGCGTCGTCATCACCGCTGGCATCACCGGCGCGTTTGCGCACTTCATGCTGGGGTTCGACTGGATCGACGGCCTGCTGCTGGGATCGGTTGTAGCATCCACCGACGCAGCCAGCGTCTTTAGCGTGCTGCGCGAGCACAACCTTTCGCTGAAGGGCGGCACCGACTCGCTGCTCGAGGTCGAATCGGGCTCCAACGACCCCGTCGCCTACATGCTCACCGCCGTGCTCGCCGCACTCGCGGCCGGCGGCGAAATTAACATCCCCGTGCTGCTGGCCAAGCAAATCATCCTGGGCGTAGGTTTGGGTCTTGCCATCGGCTGGTCATCCAGCCGCCTGATTGAACGCGCGCACGCAACGGCCGAGGGCGCGCAGACTATCTTTTTGTTCGCCGTGGCCATCGTCGCCTACGCGCTGCCGAGCTACCTGGGCGGCAACGGCTTTTTGGCTGTATACCTGGCCGGCATTGTACTGGGCGCCAGCGACATCACCGGCAAGGTCGAGATGGCGCACTTCTTTGACACCCTCACCGAGATGGCCGAGATGACGATCTTCTTCTTGCTCGGCCTGCTCGTGACGCCCGCACGCCTGCCGCAGATGCTGCTGCCGGGCCTGGCGCTCATGGCGTTTATGCTCTTCGCGAGCCGCCCCATCGCCGTCGGCGTACTCCTGGCGCCCTTTAAGACGAACCCCCGCCAGGTCGCGCTCGTAAGCTGGGCGGGCCTGCGCGGAGCAGCTTCGGTCGTCTTTAGTCTCTTTGCCGTGGTTGCCGGCGTTCCCGGCGGTCACGACTTGTTTGACCTGGTATTTGTGATTGCCGTGTCGAGCATTGTGGTGCAGGGCTCGCTGCTGCCGGCGGTGGCGAAGAAGCTCGATATGATCGATGCGACCGGCGACGTGCGCCGCACCTTTAACGACTACCGCGACGAGGACGGCATGTCGTTTGTCAAACTCAAGGTGGGCGCGGGCCATCCGTTTGCCGGACGCTCGCTCGCCGATATTGGCAGCGCAACGAACATGCTGGTGGTCTTGGTGCTGCGCGACGGTGCGCACCCGGTGCTGCCCAACGGCGATACCGTGATTGAGGAAGGCGACCTGCTGGTGATGGCCGCGCCGACGTTTGAAGAGCGTGCCGAGGTTACGCTGCGCGAGGTCACCGTGACGCCCCACGGTCGCCTCGCCGGCCAGCGCCTGCGCGATGTGCCGCAAGGCAAGCATCCGTTTATTGTGGTGATGCTCAAGCGCGAAGGCCAGACGATCATTCCCGATGGCAACACCCTAATATACGCCGGCGACGAAGCCGTCATCGCCACCCTAGCATCGTAGCCATCCCCACCCATAAGTTGCGGTGAAATAGGGACTGAATAGGCTTCTGAACAGCCATTTGGGGTGCGGACGATTTCTTGGACCACGCCTAGGCGTATCCAAGCTTCCTGCGGTACTCCATCGGGCTCAGCCACCCGAGG
>CABUPH010000012.1 GCA_902493375.1 uncultured Collinsella sp. | reverse complement strand
GATTAATGGATGGAAACGGGTGTTCTATCGGGACACACATTTTGTCCTATAAGCCGAACTATTCGCCAGCTTTATATGCTGGCATTTTTGATGCCGGGCTGCTTTGTTTACCAGTAACAAAGCAGCCCGGCCTTATTTTTCAGGCTTCTAATCAGAGGGTCCTTTGCTGCTTTTGAAGCAAGCAATCTATTCACCCGTTTATTGCTCCTTGTTGGAGAACCTTTCGCATTGTCCCACTATATGGATACTGAATCAGAGAATCCTGAATGCAGAACGATAATTGTAGTACTGCCAATTGATTTTAGTGGCGGAGGAGACAATGGACCTAACGAATCTACCTGAGTACATCTCAGCAATTGTGGCAATCATCGCATTGCTCATTTCTTGTTACCAGGCTCGTCTCAGTAATAAACAGTCTCAATTTAATCGACGTTTAAATATTTGGATAACCGTCGATAAACTCATGAGCGTTTACGTAAAAAACGCGAAGGATTTGGAACATGATGACGAACCGCAAATGGCTATCGGCCAACTATTTGAATGGCTGACTAACACCACGTACCTGCAATCAATCTCACCCTCAATTAATAAGGTGTTAGATGCTGATCTTCAGCTCAAACTGCATTTAAAGCTTGATGAAATGAGATCGCTCGCCATGGAGGCGAGGTTTTGCTTCAAAGGAAAGAGTGGAGAGGCAATTGCTGAATTCATAGAAGCTTATCAATCCCTTTTGTTTTCAATGTATCAGTATCAGATTCTATTTAATAAGATGCTCCAGAATGCAAGGGAATATCAATGGACGCTTGAACAGGCTTCTGAAAAGTTACATAAGCCCGATCAACGGAAAGATCTCTTTGAGAAAGAAAACGCTCTTGCTGCTTCATACAAGACTCTATGTCAGCAAAATAAGTGGGGTGCAATTCAGCGCCAAATTAAATTAACAGGCCCTATGTGGTGCTGTGTGAATTGATGGATTGCGGGATGAGTAGTAATGCAACGGGTTAGATAACGCGACTTGCCGCACCTACCCCAAGCTGCGGTAAGTCGCTCGACCATCAGGATATGGCGCACCACCCTTGCGGTCGGGTCCCATCTGTCCCCGGCCTGGCAGACGTACCAGTCGAGGTAGGCCTGCAGGTTCCTGAGCGACATCCCCGTGAAGCGCCAAAGGTAGCGATTGAGCCAAGAGCACAGGTCGTTCGCCAACTCCATCCGCTCCAGGTAGATCGGGTCGTTCACGTCGGCCCTGCGTGCCTCGCTCTCGAGCCCGCCGTCCCTGACCAGCACGTCGTGCGCTCTCTGCAGGTCGCGGATGAGCAGCAACCCGGGTGCAATTCTGCCGGCCATGGCCCTCTCATCCGCGCCGAGCTGGGCTTCCCGTGGCCGCAGGCAACCGCGTCGGGGTTCTTTAAAATTCCGATGGCGACGCAGATGCAGAGCCTATGGTGGGATAGGCTGCGCTTGAGGGGCTGCCCATAGCCCTTGGAGAGGTCGCGTCGTTGATGTAGTTCTTGTCGACCCAGACGGTGTCGCGCAGCACGGTACGGTCTTGGTAGCCGGATACCGTGGCGAGCACGCGGTGCAGCCACTCGAAGGACGTCTTGTGGGTGACGCCGCACAGCTTGGCCGCGCACTCGACGGGGGCGTTAAGGCACATGGGCCTGATGAAGGAGACCCAGGCGGGGAGCGGCTTTCGGCAGCGCTCGAGTACGGTGCCCGTGAGGGAGTTTGAACCTCCTGCCGCAGCAGCGGCAGCGCCACCTCGGGACACCGACGGCGGTGGAGCCTTCCCTCCAGGCGCCGCAACCCGGGCACTTCGGGTCCGGCCCATAGGCCGCGGCGGCCTCGGCGAACGAGTCCACACCGACCTCCTCGCGGCAGCGCCTCTCGCCTACGGCTTCCCTGAGCGGCGAGGCACGCCGCGAGCGCTCTGAAGGGGTTCGCTCTTCCCATGTGGATCTGTCCCATCCGCCCGAGCGCCCACCCGGAGGGATTGTCGCCAAACAAAGATCCGGGCGGGCGCTCGGGCAAATTCTCTGTTTGGCTGGGAAGAGCATAGCATTCGGAGACCTTCCGGTCCCCGAATTATCACCTGTTATCTAAACTGTTAGATTAATCATGAGACATTAGTACTAGTCCTTGTCTGCATTAAAGGAGGGTTATATTGAGCGGCAACTTAGACAACCAGACGGAGTTCGTGCGGTCCCTTGCAAGCGATTTTCGTATGGCGATTGAAAGAGCTCTAGAGTCCGATAAACTGATATACACTGCAATTGCGTCCTTTCCAAGCGGTTGTTGCGGATACACAAGCGACTTACTGCAAAGGTATCTAGCCGAGAAGGGCGTAGCAACGCGGTATGTATCTGGAACGTATCGTGATTACTCAACAAATGACTCACGGTCACATGCGTGGCTTGAACTTATTGATGGCACCATAGTTGACATTACTGGAGATCAGTTTCGCTTCGAGCTGTATCCCCTACAGAATGGTTGCCCGGTTTACTGTGACAAGCTGAACGATTTCTACAGTCGATTTCAACTTGAGCCACCTTGTGAACACGAGGGCTCATTTTCTAAAGATGTCTTACGCAAAGAACAAGAAGCGTACGATATTATCTGCAAGTTTCTTTAGGTCCGCGTGTCCGCATCTTTATCAATGCGTGATTTGTATTGAGTGATTATCGCCGAGCCTAAAAATAACTACGACTTTAATTCTGAGGTGTTATTAATGCCTGTCACTTCTCGAAGGACGCTTGTTGCCTATAGATTGACTTGTCATGAAGCTCGTAAGTCCGATAAGCTGCTTGAGCTTGATTCAATCTATAAAAGTGGATTCACCCAAGCGTTCGTTGATTTTTGCGGATCAGATCAAGGCGCAATCCAGCAAAAGAATCTTGGGAAATACTGTCATCTTGAAAAGCCAAAAGTTCAAGATGAAGGTGTTTTGCTTGAGCTTCAATCTGGCTCAAACGGTGAAAATATTTCCATTCTTGACCCTGGATCAGATTCCATTGTTGGCGAATATGATAGCGAAAAGGCGCCCATGGTTCGTTCGAGGGTATATCTTAGAAATCCTATTGGAAATTATGCAATTTTATGCGTTGAGCATGTAAATGGATCTGCCGGCGACACGTTTCTAAAGTCACCATTTAAGAACTGGTTAAAAACAGCAGTCCCAGGATGTCTTTTAGGTTGGGAGCCTGTTGCAGAAGAAGAATCGCTTGATGCCTTTAAAAGCATCGAAGATTTCGAAGTTCGTAAATATCTTAGGTCAAGCGACATGGCGGATTCGTTAATTACTGGCGCGAATTACATTTCTTATAAGTTGGCTCATAAGAGAAGGCAACCTTTTCCAATCGCCCTACTTAAGGAAGCTCTGGCTGATTTCACCAAAGCAAAAACAATTTTTGGCCTTGTTGAGCCTGACATAACTGATAACAAGGTCGATGTATTTGTTCGAGCAAATAGCAAAGATGGCCGAACCGTAAGATTCGACATTTCATCATCGTTCGATATGAAAATCAGAGAGCTCCTTAACGACCGTGGCGAAGCAGTCCTAAGTGATTCGGCCTTTGTAAAAAGATGCAATGATAAGTGCGAGATCATTGAGCATCGTCTTGGACGGGCTTGATTAATGAATGGCGGTTTCGTATGGGGAAGATTTCACTTAGGGGTTTATTTGTCCGCTATTTAAGAACGCTTCACTCGGTTGATGACGACTCTCTTTATATCCCAGATGTTTTCGTTCATTTTGTCATTCCTTTTGGATTGTTTATTTGGGCAATCATTAAAAACGATAGTGCCGCTGCTGTTCGAGCTTACTTTGCTAATGCAATGACTGCAATATCAGTTATTTCAGGCTTCATGTGCGGTCTTGCTGTAATGATCTTTGAGCTTAGGATCAACTTGAATCAAAGTAATGGCGAATTGGGAGAAAACGCTCGGGAAATCGAGTTAATTGATGAGCTGTTCTCTGACGTGTTGTGGTCAGTCGTAGTTGGCTTTCTATCGGTTGGTTGTATGGCTATATCCGGCGAGATTAACGATACCTCAGCTGTGAATAACCTCTTTACAGCTTTCTCTCTAGCCCTATGCTGCAATTTTATTGTCGTTACGCTCATGTGTCTCAAACGTATCGACGTGTGCTATCAATTCATTTCTCGTTTTTGGGGACGAAAGAACTGATGGGTTCCTGTCTGTTTTGACCATGGCGAGTATCAATTTGCTGCGGGCATCAAAACGGGCTGTTTACCAGCTTCTGATGCTTTCTTCAAAACTCGATTGACGACATTTCTGAATCACAAATCGGATCCGCAAAGTCTTCGTCGGCTACGGTGTGCTGCAGATGGTCTGGGGCCGCGTGTACGAGGGCATGGAGAAGTCGGTCATGCGTGTCTGCCGCCTGACGATGAAGTCCAACGCCGACAACTTCCGCGCGGGCTCCGTCCAGGGCGTCATGAAACGCGTGAAGGCCAAGGGCGTGCCCGTGGTGGTCTACGAGCCCACGCTGGACGCGCCGGAGTTCTTCGGCTCCGAGGTGACCCACGACCTGGAGGCCTTCAAGGCCGGCTGCGACGTGATCGTGGCCAACCGCTGGAGCGACGAGCTCGCGGACGTTGCGGACAAGGTGTACACGAGGGATCTGTTTAAGAGGGACTAGGGGAGAGGTGTACTCCCAGGATCTGGTGATATACAAAAATCGTATCTAGAGGGAGGCCGTATCAGCGTTGGCTGATACGGCCTCCTTTGATGTAACTCTGTTCCTAAAAACAAAACATGTGTTCGATTTGAAACTACATGAAGGAAGATGAATGCAGAATGCAAGCTACAATAGCAAACGAGTATTGGACTCGAGTCTAGCGGAGGATTATGGCGTTCCAGGATATCCTTGCTGCGATTGATATCGTCACGGGGCCTGACCCGGCCCATTCTATCCTGGCGTTTTCGATTGTCGTCGGGCTGTTTTTGCTGTGGTTGCGTAAGCAGGCTTTGGCGCGGTTTTACAAGGCCGGTATCTATGTTGCAGCACTGGCGTCCGATGCATTGTTTGCATCGGTAAAGCTTAGCCTTTTATGGTTGGCGGGTGTGGCATCGCCCTTTCTCGCGTTGAGTCTGTTCGCTCTTCTCGTCAACTATTTTTTGGTGTGCGCAGCAGCTCGATGACATAGTGGACAAGGCGGATTCCTCTCTTCCCGAATGCGACTATGTAGCTGCCTTCAGGCTGATGAACTCGGTTGACCGTGATCGACTGTCCAGAATGCAGCTCACCTGCCTCGACAAGGATAGGATTTTCTGCAACATCTACTTGGGAAACAACGGCGTTGCGAAAAGGATGCTTGAGAACGAAAACTTAGAGCCGGCTTTCAGGCATTTCGCCCTCCATATTATCGCGGACGCCGCTTGCGATCGTGCTGGGTCGCAAGCGGAGCTCGAAAGCGCCTTGGCCGAGAAAACCGACAAGACAGACCCTTTCATCACGGTCCAGCTTTGGCACAACCGCGCGATTAGCTATGTCGTGAACGGTCAGTTAAAAGTCGCCGACGACGAGTTCAAGAAGACGTATCGCGAAGCTAAGCGTCTGGGCGTTCGGAATAAGTCGTTCCTCTTGCTGCTGTTTGAGAACGCAGCATTGAATAAAACGAAAATCGGCTTGCCTGATGGCGGCGTTAAAGAAGGGTGGGGGTTGATTGAGGAATGCGAAAAGGCGCTTGCTCCGATTGGCCCCAACGATTTTGGGCAGCTCTTCAATCTGCGGCTTCTTTTCATGAGGCAGATAGGGACAGGTATCGAGGACAGGAACAAACTGTATTTGGTCGAGGTCAAAAACACCTTCAGCAATGCCTCCCTTTCCGAGCAACAGCGCGTCGTCGCTATGGCGAGCCTGGGCAGAATCGCGTGGTCCGACGGGCTCGATCCCGCACCCGTGCTCAATTTCTTCGCTCGATGCGATCGGTTTTTGTGCGTAAGCGACCCCGATGCACGCTACTATGCCCATAAGAACCTGAGTGCGATGCTTTCGGGCTTGGCGGTGAATGACCGCTTCCCAAATACTTTGGCTGAGAGCGTAATGCGGTATTTCAAGGATGGGGACGCGGAGCATGACTTGGATGTGATGGAGGATGGCCTTCCTCCCGAGGCGATTCTGCGGCGCTCCCAAGTGCTGCGAGAACGCACTGCCCTAGCCTTAATGGTTGGAGAGAGCGTTGAGCGCGCCGTGTCGTACACTGATGAGGCTATAGGCCTCCTTGAGAGAAGCCTGCAGGTTATGGCGGCGCTCGAGTGTCGATGGCAGCTTGCCCGGCTGACACTGTACGACAAACCCGAGGTGGGGAAATTGCAGCTCTCGATTGCCGAAGAGCGCCTCGCCGCGCTCAATAAGCAACCGTCCCTCGGATATCCCTATTTCGAGATGAGCCTGTGCTACGCCTTGCTTGGTATGCGTGCGGAGTGCAGGGTCGCATATGAAAGGGCCGCCGGCTTCGAGACTCCGATGGGCCACTACGCGCCCGGCATTCGGATTAACAGGACCGCCGCCGCCTTCTGTGCCAGGTTCTACATACTTACGGAAATGCTTGGAAATCCCGAAGAGGTTTGCCCCTTGCTTAAAACTCGAGAGGGCAGGGCGTGGCTGTCTCGCTATCCGAAGGTCTCTTCCCTGTCGAAAACGCTTCTTTGCGGGAAATTTCTTGGGTATGGGGATTTCGTGCCCGCTATGACGAGGCTATTCTTGGATGAGGCGGGGAAGCTATATGCCGAAACATGGCTCGTTGTCCAAGAGATCGGACTCGCGTTTGATCTCGATTCCAGAAAGCCCGGCGAAGAGTATGGGCTGGTTTTCGAAATCCAAAGGCACCCACTGATTGCCGATGGCGATGCCCTTGCAAGGGTGGCCGCGCGGCGCGGGCATACTGTGCTCGATGCGAGGTTGAACCAGTGCAACAAAGACCTTCTCGGGGCCGATGACGCAACCGCCGTATTCGATGTGCTGGATACCTTGGGCATATTGGCCGAAGGGCGCGTGCCCACATTGGAAGACATCATGAAGAGCTACCTTGAAAGCTGTGTCGACGTTCCCGCCGGCGGTTGAGACGCCTCTGCCGAGGGGTAGCTTCGTCCTGCCGCGCTTCACAAAACGTTTCACAAAGTTCTCTTCGCTGGCCTAGTTTTCAACACGTAGCGCTGTAATGGCCCTGCCTGATTTATCCATCTAGCCCCTTGGAACTGCGGAGGAAATCCTGGACCAAAAGAGGACCGGCAGGATCATACGGATTTACAGCGCAGAACAAAAGGCGAAAGCCATCGAGACGTTCGCCGGTTTCGGATGCAGCACGGCCGACACCATAGCAGAGCTCGGCTAACCCAGCCGTGTCACACCCCACAACCGGCGGAAGGAATACCAGCTCGGCGGCGATGAGTTCCTGGAAGGGGAGCATCGCAGGCCGAGGTATTCCGATGAGGAAAAGCGGAATGCGGTCGATCACTACTCGGGGCACGGGAAAAGTCTGGCGCGCACGATAGGGGCCATGGGATACCCGAGCCGCAAGGTGCTCTCCAGCTGGGTTGATGAGCGCACCCTGGTAATCTGCGCTGTGTGCGAGAAGGAGTGATATGGAGGTTACGCAGACGACTCCTTCAACACCCCGCTCGCGCAACGAGCGCAGAAACGTCAACCATCCGGCATAGGACTCCGTGTCAACGGCATCGAGCCCGAGCGATCGTCACCGCCATCTAAGCAGGCGCCGATGGCGGTGACGATCGCGCACGAGGAGGCGTGGCCCGGATCTCTGCATTTAATGCGGATCGCATCGTGCCAGACGTAGGGAAAGGCCGTATCAGAGAGGCCCCTGGTCTGCATGTCCTCAACGATCGCGTCGGACAACTCGCAGATCCTCGACACTTGGCTCGCGCTCATGCGGTCCACCTCGAGGGCAGAGGCGAGCCATATCCTGCGCGCGGTGTGGCGATGCTTGCGCCACTGCCTCGAGCCCTCGTCTAGCCGTGCGCAAAACACACCCCGGTAGGCGTTGAGCAACCTGTCGCCCCGCCTGCGCACCAGGATGGGTGGCGTGAGGTCGGGCTCTTCAGCTTGGTGTACACCGTGTTACGCGACACGCCCGTTTTTCAGGCATTCTCGGATATCGAGTCGACCCGCTTCCTCATCTGCCGTATAGAATGAACCGTGGACATGCTGATCACACCTTTCCGACCTCCCTGGTTGATATTTCTAGGCAGCAACCAAGGTAGTCGATTGTGATGGTTGGCGTGCCTGCCTTTGTGCCCTAAATGGTCAAGCCGAAGTGTTCAGTTTTCCGCTACCACAGACAGCAAGGCGCTGAATGCTGGCACGCATGTCGGTGGAATGTCGTGACATGAGCACACGGTCGGGGGTGGTGAACGAGTTCACAACGACATCGCCGCACTTGGCAGCCGAGGCTACCGCGCTATCCGAAGCGCTGCTCACCACTGGCACGATGCCCTTTGCATCCGCCAGGCCGTAACTGGCGATCTCGAGCCAATCCATCGTGGCGGCATTCCTGCATGGGAAGCGCCCGGGCCCCTCATCCCTGAACTTGGCCAGCCACCTGTAAAGGCAGGGCCTGCTTACGTGGTTGAGCCTACACCAGTCCCACACACATACTGGACGAGAGGCAGCGTTCGATGTGATCTGCCCACATGTTCCTGTGTTCTATGTTTGCCCGCGTCATCGTAACCTCCTGTTGAATAAGGCGTTGCGATAATTTTGCCCAAAGCTTATCAGGGTGTTAAGACGCGGCTGTTTTGGTGTTTACACTAAAATCATAAAAGTCATATCATTTCATTAGTTTATTCATCTTTGGATGGAGGAAGAATGCCAACTAACAGCCAGATTCTGATAGACGGATTCATTTCGGACGAATTCTCTAAGCAGGCTGAGTATAGTTCTAAAGGGGACTACTTTGAACTGTTGGCCTCTTCTCGATACATGGCTCCATACGACCTTGACGACGATGAGATAGCGGAAGGGCTCATTGGAGGGTCGCGAGACGGGGGCTGCGATGCGATCTACATCTTTGCCAACAATAATTTCTTGAGTGAGGACGTCCAGATTAAAGACTACATCAATCGTGGATCAAGGGTTGAAATAGTTATTCTTCAGACCAAGGTTTCAAAATCATTCAAAGAAGACGTGTTCTTGAAGTGGAAGGACACCTGTAATGACCTTCTAACATTCGGTATAAATTTAAATGAATTCAATGATAAATATTCCGAACGTGTTATCGATACTTTTAGAAGAATAAGAGAAGCGATTTAAGCAGCAGCGATGGCCGGAAACGAAATCCGAATGAAGTTCGTGTACATCGCGAATGCGGATTCACCATCGGACGGCGTTAAGATTCAGAAAGAGCAGCTTCCGGCCGCCATTGACGAAATCGTCGGCGTAAGCCGATTTAGCTCTTCGTGCGTTTTAGTTGGAGCAGACGAATTGATGCGCATCTGGTCGCCTCCCGCAGAGAGCGGGCTTGTTATGCGTTTTTCGGGGTCCTATGCGTCGGTTCCTCAGAGAACGGACGTCTTTGGCCTGGTGTCTTTGTCGGATTACTACCGCTTCCTCACTGACGACCAGGGGCAGCTCCGTAGCTATCTTTTCGAGGCGAACGTCAGAGATTACGAGGGAAATGTTTCAGTCAACAAAGGAATCAGGGAAACGTTGGAGCATCCTAGCGAAGACGATTTCTGGTGGCTCAACAACGGAGTAACGATACTGGCTTCTGAAGCCTATCAAATAGCAGGAGCAGAAGTGAAAATGGAAGAGCCTCGCATCGTTAATGGACTTCAAACGTCATATGAAATATACAAATTTATGGAGTCTCGTACGGAAGACGCCGAAGATTCCAGAAATGTGATGGTAAAAATCCTTGTGCCCGGAAGCAATGAGACCAGAAACAGAGTGATACTGGCGACGAACAACCAAACTCAGGTGAAAAAGACATCGCTTCGCGCTACTGACCAAATCCATATTCAAATCGAACTCTACATGAAAAGAAATGGGTTGTATTACGAAAGGCGGAAGAACTATTACAAAAACCAGGGGAGGAAGAGGGAGGAGATCGTAACCCTCTCCTTTCTTGCGCAATGCATGATGTCGATACTTCTCGGCAGACCGGATCAGGCAAGAGCAAGACCGTCGACGCTTTTGTCTGACGAGGCTCAGTATAAGAAAATATTTGGGCAGGATGGCAACCTTGAGGCTTACTACAGAGCCGCTAGCCTTGGAAAACAGGTTTGCTTGAGGTTTCCGCAAATTAAGAGAGACTTAGAAGGGTCCCAAATAAGCGACATACGATTTTACGTGATAATGGGCGTTGCTTCCATCTTGTCCAAAAAAGATAACCTGACGTTCGGTGACATAGAGAAACTCGACCTTGACAAGCTGTCAGATGAAATTATTCAAGAAGTTGCGGACATGGTTTTGGATGTTTATCTGGCCCTTGGCGGAACATCCAAAACCGCTAAGTCCTACGCCATGGCAACCAAAGTCAAGGAAAAGATTTCGCTACAGTTACCTTAAGGTAATCCAAGGCTGCTCTCTAGAATGCTTTCAGCAGAGAGGTCCTTTTTGCAAAGGGCCTCTCTTTTTCCATTCGGTTCCGAACAGTTTGACGCTCACTGATCAGCCCGCATAGTCAGCCGCTTCGCTTTCAGCCCCAACCTTGATGCAAGCGTAGACGACGAGCGTGCACAGCCCCATGCCCATTCCAATCAGGTGCAGCAGGAAGGCCATTCTGCTCGCCTTCCTCTTCGCCTTCATGCGGCTTCTCGGGGGCGGACCCGTCCGGGCGGCGCGCCATGAGCGTGGCGCCGGCCGCCGTCAGGGCGGCACCCATGAGGCAACCGAGGGCATGTACAGGGCACAGGGGCAGTAGACCACTGTATGAATCTCACGTACATAGCACAACGGCAGGCCCGTGCATTGCAGCCCGCTGCTGGCTGCAATGCACGGGGCTTTTGCAGGCCAATGGTTTGTAGTTAGTTTGTTGCTCTTTGGCAGCTTTGGCTCATAGCGGCCTTAAAAAAGCCACCATTGTTTTTGCGATTTCCAGCGTGATTCTGCTGTAGACAGGTAGGATGCTTCAGTAGTACAGAGTCGAGCTCATTGACGAGTTCCGGCATCTCGCTTGTGGGCAAAACCCTCTCGAGCGAGTGGAGCATATTGCTTAAATCGCGCCCGCGCGGCCTTGCACAGCAAAGCCGATCGTCGCGCGCAAATGTTTCGAAAAACGACAAGAATCTCAATGACTTCAAGGAGGCTTTGAGGCTCCATTCTGTCCTCCTGCTTGCCAGACAGCTCCTGAATCGTACGGATGGAATGAGACCGCAACATCTTGTGCCTAGCAATGGCTCTAAAAACCACATTTTTAAAGCACGGTTGTTATAATGTCAGACACTAGAACATCTGTTTGGAAAGGCGGTTATATGACAAATAGCGCAGACTTTGAATCATTCTTGAAGGACATCAATCCCAGCAAGAGCACCATTGATGAAGCGAGTCGACTTCACCGAAATCTCAGGGACCATCTTAAGGCAAGTGAGACCTATGGGGCTATATGCAAGGACACATACCTCTCGGGTTCATACGCCAAGCAGACCTTCATACGACCGAAGAAAGATTCTGACAGCTGCGATATTGACATCATCGTTGAGACAAACCACTCCATCAACGATTCCCCGTTTTGCGTCTTGCTCGAGCTCGAGGATGCGATACGTGAGCGCGAGTGCTACAAGAACGTCAGAGTGCAAACGCATTCCATCGGCATTGACATGGCAAACTTCCATCTCGATGTTGTCCCCTTGGTCAAAGATGAAGACGGTCTTCTCTACATCGGTTCGAAAACCGATGGCGAATGGAGGCAGACGAATCCCAAAGAGCATCTCGCTTGGACGACTGAGGTTAACAAAGGGTTCAACGGGGATTACAAACCTCTAGTGAAGATAATGAAGTGGTGGAGAAGGGAGAACTGCCCAAGTTGTGTGAAGTTCCCAAAGGGCATCACTCTTGAGAAGATGATCGCCGACAATCTACCTGAAGCAGGGTTGTCAATCGAGGACTGCGTCATGCAGGTAATGGCGAACCTTGCAGTTGCATACGCCGATGAACTCGACTCGTACAAGGTGCCCTTCATTGAGGATCCAGCCATAGAGGGAAACAACCTTGCCGGAAAGTACTGCTATAACGATTTCGCCCAGTTCGTGGACAAACTCAACGAGCATCTCTCGCTTCTTGCGGATGAAGGAACCGGCAACAGCGTCTGGAAGCAAATACTTGGAAACAACTTTCCTTCGGGAGTCTCTTCGTACGGAACCACGGCATCAGATAAGTCAATAAGCCAACAGTACGCATTGTCTGTTCCGCACAGGCAGCCGTTAGGCTTTCCCATGCAGGCACGTAAGCCAAATGCAACAATTACGGCGACGGTCAAATTGCCTTCAGGAGAAATGCGAGCACTCGAAAACGACGGCGCGCTCATACCGAAGGGCTCCACTATCGTGTACAGAGTGAACTGTGGGCCGGTAAAAGATGGCAGGGTAAAGTGGCAAGTCACGAATACCGGCGATGAAGCTATGAGGGTTTGCCGTAGGGGTGGTTTCGAGATCCCAAACATAGAAAAGACTTCCCGTCGGGAGGAGACAGCGTATACGGGGAAACACTATGTTCAATGTTTTGTAATCCGAAGGGGCTATTGCGTCCGTTGGAGCAACCCATTCTTCATCAACGTAGAGTAGGTGATAATCGATGGATATCAACAACGTAATTTCAGGCATTCTTTCTGTTGGAGGAAACATATCTCTTGTCCTCGAATTCATGGGATTCCTGTCGTTCGTCGCATTGGCTATCGGAGCCTTCACGCGTCTCGGTAAAGCGGCGTGGCGCTTCGGCCTTGCGCTGTACGGCAAGAAGATACTGATTGTCGCGAGTGACGAGGACTACCATGACCTCGAAGAGGATCTTTCCGACTCTGGGCTGATCAAGAGGAAGAACATACAGCGCGTTTCGGACAAACAGATATCCAAGGCAAAGGATGCGCTCCTGTTGATAGTGGTCTACGGATATTTAGACAAAGAAGGCTTTAGGGAGATTATCAACGGTAAGAGCTCCCGATGCGGACTTATCGTTCACTGTCCGCCGGAAAAGGGCCGAATCGACGATGACGAGAAGAAGCTCCTTGGTAAAACCGCATTTACCACGCTTTGCAATTTACGAGGCAGGTTAGTGAACGACGTTCTGCTCATGATGCTATCCACTTCATTCAAAAAGAGCGACCTGAAATAACCTGGACGACGATGACGGCCGGTTGGCGGTGCTGCTGCGTCAACGGCTGGAACCTGAACATCCCACGCTACGTGGACACGTTCGCGGAAGAGGAGCCGGTGGACCTTGCTGTCGTGCGCGACGACATCAAGCGCATCGAGGCCGAAAAGGCGGCGGCCATCGCCAAGGTCGAGGGCATGCTTTCACAGCTGGGACTATGAGAGGAGAAAGACAATTGAAACGAGATTACGACGCAATTCATTATATTCAGCGACAGCTCTCTGGATTTGAAGACAAGAAAATGGTTTTTGCGATGACCAAGGCATTCAATAAAATGTGCGCGGCCGAAGAGCCGGATGGCTGTCTGTCCACGACGGTCGAGCTGTTTATTGCGCTGAAATATCTTGGTTACAAGCCTCGTATTTGCTACGGGCTGGTCGTGCCTCCAAGCGGCTATGAGTTCTATCATGCGTGGCTCGAGCTGGATGGGAAGATTGTGGACATCGCTATTTACGGCAATGCTAAGTTCTCACCATTTTCGACGTTTGATGTTCGTTTCCCTATCGTGATGGGGTCGTACGAGGCGAACGAACAAGGAATGGAATATCGTCCGTTTACATTTGATGAGGACTGGCGCGACGCTTTGATTAGCAAAGTACAGGGAATGCCGGTAGTCGAATATTGTGATAAATCACCGAAGCGAATCTTGTGGAAGTTCGCTTGCGACCTGTTGGATATGAGCCCGTTGAAAGCAAATGTAGACGCGTTGCGCGACACAGTCAAAGATGATGTGATTTAAGGGAGGTGAATGATATGGAACAGCCTTATTTGCGTTTTATGACCGACGACGGGTCGGAGTATCCGGCGTGGGAGGAGAAGACGCTTGGGGAGTTTTTTACCGAAATAAAAGAGAAGAATCATCCAGACTTGCCCGTGCTTGAGTAATCGTCTTTCTCCGTACCAACTGTATTCGCGGTACGGAAACGTGCAAATACTCAGCGCTTTCGCATGGGTTCGCACCCGTTCTTTCGATGCCGCGCGGCTGTCGCCACTCGCTAGAAACCCCGGCCCTGTACCTATCGCACATGCTCACTTCAACCATCCCAATCCGTACGGAGTTGTGCACGATTATGTCGAGCCCAGATTCTTCCTTTCACCGACTGGCAAAACGATTTACACCTAATTGTGGACATTGCTCACGCGATTTGTCTTTGCTCACGCATTGATCTCGCTAAACTAATAACTGCTGTTACCAGGGCATTTTCTGGTGCACATTCTATTGGCTCCTGCGAAGATCGGAGCGGGTATGTTTGCTGCCGAGTCCTACACCAGCCGTCATTACATTGAGATCGTTGCCATAGCCTGCCTATGCGTTTTGCTGGGCGGGCCTTCTTGTGCCGCGGGCGCGGAGAGCCTGTTTATCGCGGGCGCGACGTACTGCGAGCCGGGCGTGTCGGGCCCCGGCTGGGCCTGAACCGATGCCGGCCATCTGGAGCTTGACGGCTACGCGGGCGACGCCACCGCCGCCGACGGCGACCTGGTCGTGACGCTCGCCGGGCAAAACTCGGTGACGGAGTCGAATGCGCCCGATGCGGACATCACGCAGTGCGGCATGGAGGTGTGGGGCAGCCTGACGCTTCGCGGCACCGGGTCCCTGGCGGCATCGGGCTCGCAGTGCGCGATCCACGTCTCGCGGGCGCTCGTGGTGGACGGCTGCGCCGTCGATGCCCGGGCGGACGGGGCCGATATCACGGACGAGGCGGTTGCCGGCGTGATCGCAGGCGACATGACCGTGCGCGGCGGCGGGCGCGTCGTTGCCGCGGGCGCCGGGTCCGGAGCGGGCGTGCGCGCTTACGGTGTGTATCTGCAGGATGCTGGCCTAGGCGATGGCGCGGCGGGCTGTCGGCTTTCCGTCGACGCCTCGTGGCTCGATGCGACCGGTGCCGATAGCGGCGTAGCGTGCACGGGCGGGTCGCTTGTGTCCGCACGGTTTGTGACGCCTGCCGACGGGGCCTTTGGTGCGAGTGGTGTGGTGGATGCCTCCGGTACGGTAGCACCGCATGTGGTGATTGAGCCCGATGTGGCTACGCCCCCGACGGGGGAGACCGACGGGCGCGACGTGTCCGGTGACGGAACGGGCGAGCCTGATGGTGGTGCCGGTCCTGCTGCAGGGCAGCCCGGCGTGGGGCCGACGACGGATCCCGCGATGAAGCCTGCGGCTACGTCGCCCAAGACAAACACGACGACAAAGACGACGGCGACTAAGGCCACGGTGCCTACGCCTTCCAAGCCTAAAGCCACCAGCGCGACCGCAGCAACACTCCCCAAGACTGCCGACAACAACTGGATCGCAACTTCCGTGACGCTTTTCCTTCTTGGTATAGTGTTTCTAGCTACCGCATGTCGTTGTTGAGATAGCTGCCATTTGGAAGAAAGAGACATCCACAAGGTATAACTATTTACGTGTTTGTCTAAAGGCACCCAATTATCGAAGGCAGGGGCCATACGGACACGACCATGGGCTGAATCGTGACATGCGACCCAGGTCCACATGAGTGAGACAATCAATCAATAATGTCGCAGGTTGGACTGAGGGCAACGAAAGGGCACCGGGATCTATGTCGACCTTGGTGCCCAAGTGAAAGACCAGCAGAGTTGCCTCGCAATATTCGGCGGTGCTAAAGCGGGCAAATACTAAACCGGACTTATTGGTGAGCTGTATGAGTTGGCTTCTTAGCGACATCCCGGATTGTCTATAAGCAAAAGTCTGGCGTTTCGGAAATGTTGTACCGTACGCCAAAACTGTCAATCTCTTGTTTTAATACAGACCACTCAATTTCTAAAAGCAGCCGCATAACATCGTAAATTGTCACAATGCCTCGAATCCCCTTGCTCCTCATCCGCACGAGTTCGTAAATCAATTGAACAGAAATCGTTGCTGTATACGGTTCACCGCTTCTATCAAGATTTAATGCTCTTGCAGTATCAATGATCGCGGTGCCAAATAGAAGCTCAGGGCAAATCCCTTCAGCGGGGTTTTCGATTGAGATATTTACCTTATCTCCGCAAAGCTCAATTTCTGTTTCTCCGGCTCTGCTTTGTTTGAGAAAGGGTTCCGTTTTACCTAGACCTAAATATTCCGTTCTTTTAAGGCGCTGCCTGCGGCAGCTCTCCTTAAACATATTGTTACGAAAATCTATGATGGCGGCATTCGCAATCTGGTCAGTCAGGCATGGGTAAAAACCTATTAGGATCCAATCGACCTCGCAAGATGCCTTGAAAAGGAGATCGTAAATTTCCGCATAAAGTGGGCATTGTCCACTGTCGAGGCGGGCCACTCTTGTTCCATCGTGCATGAATAATCCCTGAAAATCTGAATGAATTTCAATCAAATAGCCCAATTCAATGCGTCCATCAACACCGCTAAGTTCAATAAGGTGATTGCGGTATTTAGGTAATTTACTTGCATGGCCTGTTTTTCCACCAAACAATCGGGCATCTAGAGAGCGCGTCAAATCATCGCAACATGCACAGCTTTGATGATATTTTGCCAATGAGACATAGTTTGCGACTAAACTCGCCATTTCCTCCGACGATACGTCGTCGGCTTTAAGCCTTGGCACCAGCTTTTCATAGTCAGCTTTCATTACCGATGTGAGCTCAGCAGATTTTGATTGAGCGTTTCGACCATGTTTGATGTTATGGTCGATTCTAAAATGCTCCAAACCAACAATGGATCCATTTTCGCGGGCTATAACAATATCAGGGCACTCGCTGTCTGCGTTAATAGATCCACTCACCTTCAAGGCGGCCTTCTTCTTGTAACCACCCGAGGCCATCGATAGCTCAAGAACATCGTTGAACACTTGCTCTTCGTGCGCGTTCTGGTCGCTTTTGTTCTTGCTCATGCCGGATCCTCCGCCCTTATAAGTGAAACATAATTCAACTCGCGCTCTTATAGAAGGTGCGAGGCCCTCGCCACAAGTGAATGAAAGACGAGGGCAAACAGGGTTAAGGTGTGAACTCCGTGTTACCTTTCAGCCCTACCCAAATTCAAATTAATTATGCTGGTTTATCAATTTGAATAGCGGGGATCCTCGATTTCTTTCTTCCTACGGTTGTGCTGGTTCCAAAGTCGGTCTGGCCCCTTTTAGATGCAACTTTGTATTTCTTAATCTGAGTTCTATAGCTTTCAATTAGCTCCAATAAAGACTCATCGAGAAACAGCAACATTTCGCTTCCGTCATATCCCTCAGCGGTATCATCCACGAACTTGCATTCTGTTCTCGGCATATCGAAGGTGCACTTTCGGAGAAGGTTCTCAAGTATTTCTAGGCGGCGAACCAGAACGCCTGCATCATCTATAACATCCAGCCAACTGGACCCGTCCTTGCAAAACAACATTTCGTCCCTTTCGTTTTACAGCTCTGATGGACAAAAGAAATCTAAAGCCGCGTGCGGACATCATTGAAAATTGTTCTTAAAAGCAGTGTAGAAAATCAGTTTCAGACATTATGTTGTATGGACTTGCTGAGACCTTTAGTTTGAATCTCAATTTAAAGTAGATATTTGTTCGAAACTAACAAATAATGGTTTTAAAACAATATAATTTTCCTTGTTATTAAAGAATGTCTGCGGTGAATCAACTTTTTTGAAAAGGATTCTGAAGATGATCCTCAATTTTTCATTTAAGAACTTTCAGAGCTTTCGAGATGCTCAACAGTTCTCGTTTGAACCGATTTCGAGCAAAAAGGAACTTGGGCCTGTGCGAGTGGCTGCGGTTTACGGCGCAAACGCGTCAGGCAAATCAAATTTCCTAAATGCTCTTTACTTTGTCTCTTACTTTATTCGTACAGGTTATGCGGCAGGCGATGCGAATTCTCAAATACCCATCGTCCCCTTTTTACTTGACTCGGAATCGCGATCAAGTGACACAGAATTCTCGATAGATTTTATCGCTAGCAACTTAAAGTATGAGTTTTCATTTGGTGTGAACAAAAATGAGGTTACATATGAGAACCTCACTGTGTATCGATCAAAACAGCCGTCCCTTCTCTATGACCGCTCTTCGATAAACGGGGAACAGTCAATTAAATTTGGTAGTACCTTTACAGGTGCAAAAAAACAACTTTGGGATATCACGCGCAATAATTCTTTGTTCTTATCTGCTGCAGCGGCGGCTGGAAGTGATGTAATTCAACCCGCATTCACAGCTCTTGCCAATGACATCAATCTCTATGATGCAACGCATTATCTAGCAGAACTCGCCACCATAAAAAAGCTGTTTATCAACGATGACGCACGAGCTCAGATGCTATCTCAGCTCATTAAATATGCTGATATCGGAATTGACGGCATGGATGTCCGTCAATCGGAAGGCGTCATGGGTTTAAAAGACTCACTCATTGGACTCGATGAGATTCCGGAAGAGGCACGTAATAAAATTGCAGAAGACTTTAAATTGTCGTTCGCTTATGACCTGTTCTTCCACCACAAAGGCTCGGGAGATGGCTTTTGGCTGGACTCCGCCCATGAATCGGAGGGCACAAAAGCTGCGCTGGCGTTTTTCTCGGTAGCCTTACGTTCTTTAAGCAGTGGGGCCACAACAGTAATTGACGAGCTTGATTCAAGCCTTCATCCCACGCTGTTGCGCGACTTTGTCTCACTGTTTGCCGATCCCAGCACTAATCCAAGGGGTGCGCAGCTGATCTTCTCAACTCATGATGTCACCTTGATGACGCGCACGAGTCCCATGGAAGAGGTGCTTGAACGAGATCAGGTTTGGTTTGTAGAAAAGGACTCTGAAGGTGCTTCGCAATTGATTGCTGCTATGGAATATTCCCCTCGCGCAAATGAGAATCTGGGGCGCAATTATATGAACGGAGTCTACGTGCCGCTGCCCAACCCAAGTTTTCATCAACTTGTAGCCCAACTCATGAAGGAAGGCGCTGACATAGATGGCTAAAACAGAAAGGAGGGGGCTTGCTCGCGGCCGCAAAAAGCAGACAAGAGCCAAGCGAAAGCGCCACCTAATTGTGTCCAATGGAAAGGTGACCGAAACCGAATACTTTAACTTCCTTATTACTGAAATGGACGTTCGCGGAAGCGTGCTGTATCGGCATATTGACGGAGACCCTTTGAAGGTGGCCAAGCAGCTTTCGCGAGAGCTCGATTCAGATAAAAAGGCCGTTAAAGCGGGCGAAATCGAAGCATTGAGTTCCGCATGGATCGTTGTTGATTCAGATGAGTTCAGAAACCTAGCCGCAGCAGAACGAGAAGCAAAGACAAAAGGAGTTAGGCTCGCGATCTCCAATCCATGCTTTGAAGTATGGCTTATCGATCATGTCTCACCATGCCCGGAAACTTTTGCATCGACGCCACAGTGTGAGAAAAGAGCGCGCGACCTTGGCGTTCTAAAATCTACTGACCCCAACAGGTCCTCCGCGTCAAAGTTCAAGTCGGTAAATCTCGAAATGATTGACGGCAACAAGGGCCAGGCTTTGACCAATGCCGCAAAGCACAATACGGATAATAAACGTCGTGCAAGAGAAATGAATCCGGACAACGTTGCCGCCTATCAAGTATGGACAGACTTGCCTGATCTTGTAGATGACGTATTTGGGTCTGGTAACTAGTGCGATTCATCCCGCGTTAGGGGCAGGTTTATAACTCAAAAAGTTATAAACGAGGCAGCAATGCTTTGGAGCTATGTTCAGCTAGATGACGGCACTCAGTTTGCCTACTCAGAGACAAGAGATGACGGGACCGTTCGCGTAGCCGTCGAGCGTCCGGTTGACCTTGGCTTTGACCATGCAGAATGCTTCTTGCCTGCGGTCAAATGGTTTAACGTTGAAGGATTTACTGCTGATGACCTCAATTTCTTGACAGAATTTGTTAGATCAAACGCCCCGTTTATCTTCGAGCTTGCAGAACGGCAAAAAGCCGGACCGGCGGTTTCGGCGCTGGCCCCCTGACGCTCTACTGTTGAACGGCAAATAACCCATGATTTCGCCTACCGACATATCCACCTCCGCCTCTCGCGTGCTTGCTCAATACGACGTCAGCGAAGCATATTTATTTGGCTCGTTTGCCTGAGGCGAACAAACGCCCGATAGCGATATTGACTTGCGCCTAATCTGCGGCGACACCATGACGTTCGGCACGCTTTACGAACTCACCCATGAGCTCGAGAGGGAACTTGGGCGAAAGGTTGATATCGTCACCAACCCACCAGAGCACATGCGCCCGCCATTCCGCAAAAGCATCGAACAAGATGAGGTGCGCATCTATGAAGCACTGTAAACAGGACGAGGCGTTAGTGTGCTCCGGCGTGATCAGCAAGTCTGAATTTTGTCGCATACTTCCGGACTCGGCGAGCCTTAGAAGCCAGTATTGAACTCAAACTCGGTTTCAGACACCCTCTTGCTATTTGAATACAGGTATCGCTCTAGCGATAGTATGTTATACTATCGCTAGAGCGATACCTGTTAGGAGACTCGCGTGGAACTGTGGCATGGTTCTCAGAAAATCATTGAGACTCCCCAGCTTGGCCTGGGGAAAATTTATAACGACTATGGACAGGGATTCTATTGCACAGAGAGCCTCGACCTTGCAAGGGAATGGGCATGCTCGCGCGATGCCGATGGCTTTGCGAATCGCTATGAACTCGATATAGCCGATCTCAAAGTTCTCGACTTGCTATCGCCGCAATATTGCGTCCTGCATTGGATAGCGTTACTCGTTGAGCATCGTTCTTTTCGCAAAGATACCGCCATTGCCGCGGGGGCGTGCGAATATCTCCATGATCACTTTCTACCTCAGACGAGCACTTGCGACGTAATAAGGGGGTGGCGTGCGGACGACTCGTACTTTAGCTATGCCAGAGCTTTTGTAAACAATACGATCACCGTCGATCAGCTTGGACGATCTATGAGGCTCGGTAACCTGGGGGAGCAGATTGTGCTCAAAAGCGAGCGTGCGTTTAAGAGCATTCGTTTTGATGGATTTGAACGTGCGCAGCAAGCTCTGTATGGTCCATTGGCCAAGGAACGAGATGAAGCGGCAAGGGCGCAGTATCGGGAGCTCCTTGCCGAAAACCCGTTTGAGGGAATACGTATCGTCGATATCATTCGAGAGGGGATGACGGGCGATGACCCACGCCTACAGTGAGATGTATCTCGAGGATGCAATGAGAACGCTGGGCGAGGCGGTCGATTTTGCTCTCTGTGACCAAGGGCTTACTCCAGCCGAGTTGACGGCGATCCTGTCGAACGCTCTTGAGATGAAACAGTTTGAGCGCGGTATGCCTCGCGTCGTCTGCGGCATGGCGGGCGACGAGCTCGCGCGCGATATTATCGCCCATGCGGGACTGACCCCCGTCAGATGTAGGGAGACCTATCCGTTCGACCGTTCGCCTCAGTATTGGGCGGGGTGGGTTATGGCCTATACGCAATGGATGAGCAGCTTGGGCTTTAATAAGCTACTCGAAGTCGCTCCGCTCGATTGGATCATCGGCTCGTACCATCCGCTCCACGAGGCCTCCGAAGATAAATTCGCCCAGATTGTCATCGAAAAATGGAACAACGCCCAAGCGGACAAAAAGGGCCTCAAGGCGGCACGAAAGGCTGCCGGACTAACGCAAAAACAGCTCGCCGCCCAATCGGGGGTTAAGCTTCGCGCCATACAACTCTACGAGCAGAACCAGCTCGACCTACGCCGCGCCTCGGTTTCCTCGGCATTGGCGCTTGCAGACACCCTAAACTGCACCATCGAAGACCTCGTCTGGCAACCGATTGCTCTGGAGTACGACTCGCAGGCTATTTCGTCTGTAAAGCTATAGAGGAGTCAGATATGCCTTGGAGCTATGTTCAACAAGATGACGGCGCTGATTGCATTGCTCAAGAAGATCATTCAACTGCGCACGTGGCAAATTCAGCATCACCGATTTTGCTCGGCGGCACCACGTCAATCGACGAAGCTATTCGGCTGACCATTTCGAACATGCCCAACGCGCTCAGGCTGTTGGAGAACTCATGATGGCGGTTGCGCAGCGGCGCGCAGATCCGATCGTCCCGCTCGTGCTCGACGACACCGGATCGCTCGAGGCCATGGTCGGCGCCGTGATGCGCCTGCACGACACACTGTTGACGATCGGACGCTGCTATACGACCGACGCCACAGGCAACAGGGCCACGCTCGAACTTGGGCGCGTCGAGTCCGTACTTTCGGGTGCGTTCTGCACGATATTCGGCCAATCGCCGGCCGATCGATTCGCGGACATCTTTGACCAGGTCACCTACGTTGCCGAGCACATGGTCAAGGACCACATCTTCGAGGACGGCAACAAGCGCACCAGCCTTGTCTTTGCGCTGTCCGTCCTAAGGCTCGCCGGCACTCCGGTCGTGCTGTCCGACAGCCCCGAACCCAAAGACAACCAGTACTATGCTTGGATTCAGAACCTCGTTTCTGGACGCCGCACGCGAACAGAACTCGCCGTCGAGCTGCGCCGCAATTGCGTGCGCTCTTGCCAAGAATAGAGATTTTGGTAGTACCAATTTATTATTAGAATCACTATTGGTTTCAAAAATAAAAAAGGTCAAAGGCTCTAAACCTCTGACCTAATCTTTAGATGGTGGGCGATACAAGATTCGAACTTGTGACCCCATCCGTGTGAAGGATATGCTCTACCCCTGAGCCAATCGCCCGTCGCCTTTCGGCAAAAGAGATACTAACATAGCCACGCCCGGTTTTCCAAGAACTTTTTGCCTTCGATTTTAAATTCGTGGCCATTCGCGCCACTCGTTGGCTACATCCAGCTTTTAACGCATATCCACCCTGCTGACGTCATCGAACGTTTTCCCAAAATGATTACGTTCATTCGTTGAATTATTCACTCAATTAGCGAGCAATTATGTAGACAGGGACCCTCAAGCTTTGAGCAAACACCTGCGGTTTTACTACGCACTTCAACTATTTAGCAAAACCCGTCAAGCTTTTGGCCAGTATTTGGTCAGCTTCCGGTACTTACCCGCATGATGCGCACCTAGATAATCGGATTCGCAAGCCGCATGGCTCACGCCCGACACTAGGGGAGACCAACATGGACGAGATCGTCTGCGCAAACACCGCATTCCGCTACTGGCGCTGCCCGCCCCAGGTGCGCGACCTCTACCCAAGACTGCCAAGCCCAGAAGACGGCTGGCGAGCCCTATCTCAATCGCCCTTCGTAGTTGACGTTCTCAAGACGCCGGTTATCACTGCCGCATCAACACGAAGTAACTTACATTCCGATCTGCGACACACAATTCGATGGAATGAGGCTTATGCAGGAAATATATCCATCGATACTGGTATGGGCTTCAGTGTCACGGATCCGCTCAATACGCTGTTTACCATGACGCGCAGCATTTCTCATAGAGACTTGGTGCTCGCAATGTACGAATTCTGTGGCTGGTTCTCCATTTTCAAACCATCTGCTTCATCCGAACTTGCCCTTAAACTGGCAAGTTCGGATGAAGCGTGCCCTAGCACCGAAAAGTTATTTGAGCTTGATGAGACCCAGGATGAGCCACCCTGGAAGCGCGTCTATGCAACCGCACAGCCAAAGAGCGACGAAATGGGCCACCAGGGTGAGGAAGAAAACAATAAAGAGAGAGGGAAGGGAACATCGCTCTGGATGAGAAAACCCCTCATTGAGATTGAAGAATTGCAGAGATTCGCAGCTAGGGTAAAGAGTGAAATGTGGGGGAGGCAATTCTACGAGGCCGCCCAGCAAGTAATTGGTGTCGCTGCGTCTCCACTTGAGGTGGCCGGGATCATGTTGCTCAGTCAACCAAGGCGACAGGGTGGAGCAGGATTCAATAACATTTACGTCAATGATCTAACGCCGCTATCAGTTTCGGCCCGACAGATAGCAGGTCAGAAAGTGTGCTATGGCGACATCGTGATAGTAAACCCAATAACGATGAAGGCCGTTATCATCGAAATTCAAGGAGAGGTGGTTCATGGTTCGGGCGCGGTGCTCGACCACGATGCCACTCGAATGACGGCCTTGCAAAGCATGGGATACGACGTATTTCTAATAACCCACGATATGCTCAACGATCACAATCAGCTCGACACTATTATTCGAAGTGTGTTCGATCGCTTGGAGCTGAACTACAAGCCAAAAACTAAGGCGATGCAACGTGCGGAAACCAGACTACGTGCAAACGTGCTTTCCAACTGGCTCGAAATCGGCATGTAGCATATCCGTACGCGTCAATTTGGCCTCGCGAGGGCATCTGCCTGTTCTGTCACTTCAAAACTATGCCGGTTTACTACGATGAATCGTTGACCACCGAGCACGCCAAATTTGCTGCTTAAAAAACTGCAGGTAGAACGCTTGACACTTTCACAAAAAGTCGAGTGTGGTCGCACAACCCGGATTCATCGTAGTAAACCGGCATAGTTTTGACGCAGGCGGGACGGGGAGGGTCGCGACCGGGCCCAGGCAAGCCGTCCAGAGCGGCGCCCACGAAAGTTTTCCAAAAATGTCCTTGCATCGCCGACCGAGTTCCCGTATAGTACTTCTTCGCACGGGGGCGTAGCTCAGCTGGGAGAGCGCTTGACTGGCAGTCAAGAGGTCAGGGGTTCGATCCCCCTCGTCTCCACCCGAGCATTGAATAAGGCTCCAACGCAAGTTGGGGCCTTTTTTCATATGCTTCTAAACCGACTCTCTTATTCGGGCCGAGAAAGATCGTGCGTTGAATGAGCATCCATCGCATGGTAGTATTTTTCGACGTGACGAATCGTTTAGAAATTTTTACTAGGACTGTGCGTGTTCATCACTTATAAGGGCTCTTGGCGCAACGGTTAGCGCAGGGGACTCATAATCCCTGGGTTCTGGGTTCGAATCCCGGAGGGCCCACCAGGATTTTTAATAGGCCAGACAATTTGTCTGGCCTATTTGCTTTTCAAAGGCAACAATATCTGCCAGCATGCGGCCAGGTTGCCCACTTCTGTACGCCTTGGGTCTGCCGCCCGGAATGCACCCGCGGAATATTTTCCAAAATTGTCCTTGCATCGCCGTGCGAGTTCCCGTATAGTACTTCTTCGCACGGGGGCGTAGCTCAGCTGGGAGAGCGCTTGACTGGCAGTCAAGAGGTCAGGGGTTCGATCCCCCTCGTCTCCACCCGAGCATTGAATGAGGCTCCAACGCAAGTTGGGGCCTTTTTTCATATAGGAACACAAGGTCAAAGGCGGCACCATGATCCTCCTGGTCGACAAGATCGAAAAAAGCTTCGGCGCGCGCGTCCTCTTTAGCGGCGCGTCCTTCCAGATCAACCCCGGCGAGCGCTTCGCGCTCGTAGGCCCCAACGGCGCCGGCAAAACCACCATGCTCAAAATCATCATGGGCATCGACAGCCCCGACGCAGGCCAGGTCCAGTACGCCAAGGACTGCCAGGTGGGCTACCTCGAGCAGGAAACCAACCTAGAGCACAAGGACACCACCATCCTCGCCGAGGTCATGGCCGCTGCCAAGGAAATCCGCCGCATGGGCGAGCGCGCCAACGAGCTGCAGGCCCAGATCACCGAACTCTCCGAGCAGGGCAAGGACGTCGACGCCCTCCTCAACGAGTACGGCCAGGTCCAGGACCGCTTTGAGCATCTGGGCGGCTACGAGCTCGAGAGCAACGCCCGCAAAATCCTATCCGGCCTTGGCTTTAAGGTCACCGACTTTGAGCGCCCGTGCTCCGAGTTCTCGGGCGGCTGGCAGATGCGCATCGCGCTGGCCAAGCTCTTCCTGCGCCATCCCGACCTGCTGCTGCTGGACGAGCCCACCAACCACCTGGACCTCGAGAGCGTCCAATGGCTGCGCGGCTTTATCGCCAACTACGACGGCGCCGTCCTCATCGTCAGCCACGACCGCGCCTTCATGGACGCCTGCGTCGACCACGTCGCCGCCCTCGAAAACCGTCGCGTGACCACCTACACCGGCAACTACAGCAGTTACCTCAAGCAGCGCGAGGACAACCTGGAGCAGATGCGCGCCAAGCGCGCCGCCCAGGAGCGCGACATCGCCCACATGCAGGTCTTCGTCGACAAGTTCCGCTACAAGCCCACTAAGGCCGCCCAGGCCCAGGAGCGTATCCGCAAGATCGAGCAGATCAAAAAGGAGCTTGTCATCCTGCCCGAGGGTCACAAGCACATCGACTTTAAGTTCCCCGACCCACCGCGCTCCGGCGACATGGTCGTGGGCCTCGAGGGTGTATCCAAGTCATACGGCGACAAGCACATCTACAGCGATATCGACCTCAAGCTCTACCGCGGCGAGCACGTGGCACTCGTCGGCCCCAACGGCGCCGGTAAGTCCACCCTCATGAAGATCCTCGCCGGCCTGGAGCCGCCTACCACCGGCACCCGGGACCTAGGCACCAACGTGGGCGTGGCCTACTACGCCCAGCACGCGCTCGAGGGCATGACCGAGTCCAACACCGTCTTGCAAGAGATCGATACCGTCACGCCTAAGTGGACCGTGCCGCAGCAGCGCAGCCTGTTGGGTGCCTTCCTGTTTAGTGACAACGACGCAATCGAAAAGCAGGTCCGTGTCCTCTCCGGCGGCGAAAAAGCGCGCCTGGCCCTGGCTAAGATGCTCGTGGCCCCCGAGGCACTCCTGTGCCTGGACGAGCCCACCAACCACCTGGACATCGACTCGGTGGATATGCTCGAGAACGCCCTGCAAAGCTTCCCCGGCACCATCGTGCTGATCAGCCACGACGAGCACCTGGTACGCGCTGTGGCCAACCGCGTGATCGACATCCGCGATGGCAAGGTCACGGTCTATGACGGCGACTACGACTACTACCTCTACAAGCGCGAGGACCTCGCAGCCCGCGCCGCCGCCGAGGCAGCAGGGGAGAGTGCGCCGGCCACGGCCAAGTCCGCCAAGGTCACTGCGGCCCAGACCGATGCGCCCGCCGCCGCTTCCAAGCCTGCCGAGGGCAAAAAGACCAAGGAGCAAAAGCGCGCCGAGGCCCAGGCCCGCGCCGCGCTCAACAAAAAGCTCAAGGGCGTGCGCAACCAGCTCAAGAAGATCGAGACGGAGCTCGACAAAAAGCGCGCCCGCTATGACGAGCTTATGGAATTGATGGCAAGCGAAGAGCTTTATGCCGATCAGGATAAGTTCAACGCCGCGCTGGGGGAATATAACGGCCTTAAGCAAGAGCTGCCCAAGCTCGAGGACGAATGGCTGGAGCTTTCCACCCAGATCGAAGAGGAGACTGCGCGTGAACTCTCGTAAGGCCGCTGCCGTGGCGATGAGCATCATCGCCATCGCCTGTCGCACCTGCGGCATCTTTATGAGCGCGATGACCGTGCTGCTGTGTTTTAGCGGCCTCACCGCCAAGCTGCAGATCGTAGGCTTTGTCGTTGAGCTTTCGCGCGCACTGCCGAGCGCCATCGCCGGCTATGGCGTCATCACGTCGCCCTTTGGCGGCGTGTTCCGCCTGGATTACGCCATCGTCGCCGTGATCCTGTTTGTGATCGACTACCTGCTCACGCGCGCCTCGCGCCGCGTCCGCTAGGGGAGCGCTATGTCCAGCAGCTACCTCATGAACCTGCTCGCGAGCGCCGTTGCCGTCATCGTGGGTATCGTCATCCACGAAAGCGCGCACGCTGCCGCAGCCTGGGCGCTCGGCGACAAGACGGCCCGTTCGCGCGGCCGCGTGTCGCTCAACCCGCTTAACCATATCGACCCGTTTGGCACCATCATCCTGCCGCTGCTTATGCTTGCCGCCGGCGGTCCCGTGTTCGCCTTTGCCAAACCCGTGCCCGTCTACCTCAACAACCTCAAGCACCCCAAGCGCGACGAGGTCCTGGTGAGCGTGGCCGGCCCTGCATCGAACATCGCACTCGCGTGTCTCGCGGCCGCCCTCATGCATGCGACATACGGCAACCTCTACACCAGCATGTCCTTTGCCGTGGCGTCCCAAATCATGAACTTCGGCGCCACGTTTATCGTGGTCAACCTGTCACTCGCGTTCTTCAACCTCATCCCGATCCCGCCGCTCGACGGCTCGTCGATCATCGTGCCGTTCCTCAAAGGCAAGGCGCTCGCCAACTACTACCGCCTGCAGCAGTACGCCATGCCGATCCTTATCATCGTGTTGTATCTGCTGCCCATGTGGACCGGCATCGACGTGATCGGCCGCTATTTCGACGTTACCGTGTATCCGCTGGCCGAGTGGCTGCTCAACTTCGCAATTGCCGGCATCTAAGGTAAACTTACAGGTCGACCGCGCAAAACGGTCGTGATATGCACCCAAACCGCGCCGCGAAGGCGCCGTCAAAGGAGGTCGAAGATGTCGTATCGCGTGTCGACGCAGGTCTACAGCGGACCGTTCGACCTGCTGCTGCAGCTGGTAACCCGCCAAAAAGTAGATATCGGCGCCATCTCTATCAGCGAGGTGGCCGAGCAGTACCTTGCCGAGGCCGAGCGCATCGAGGCGCTGGACCTGGACGTGGCGAGCGACTTTTTGCTGGTCGCGGCAACCCTTTTGGACATCAAGGCTGCCTCTCTGGTGCCGCAGGAGGCCCCGCGCAAAGCCGATGACGACGATGACGAGTTCGACGAAGACCTCGAGGAACTCAGCGCGCTCGACGGCGACGCCTTGCGCGAGGTCCTGATCCAGCGCCTGATTGCCTACAAGCAGTTTAAAGGCGCGGCTGCGGCCCTCGGTGCCCGCATGCAGGCCGAAAGCCGTATGCATCCACGTGTGGCCGGCCCCGACCCCGAGTTCCTGGGGCTCATGCCCGACTACCTTGCCGGCATTACCCTGCGCGGTCTCGCCGTCATCTGCGCCGACCTGGACGGCAAGCGACAGACCTTCCTGCTGGAGGCCGAGCACGTGGCACCGCATCGCGTGCCGCTCGACCTGACCGTGGCCTCGGTCGACCGCTTTACCATGGCGCACCAAACCTGCACCTTCCGTGAGCTGCTGGACGGCGACGCCACCACCGAGCAGCTCGTCGTCACCTTCCTGGCCATGCTTGAGCTTGCCAAGCGCGGCTCGCTTACGCTTAGCCAGGACGAGATCTTTGGAACTATTCAAATCAACCGCGTCGAGGGCGCCGAGGCCTACGTGCCCGGCGAGGGCCCCGAGCTCACCGAATAGGAGCGACAACCATGTCAACCCTTTCCACGCTGGAGGCAAACAGCCTCAAAGGCGCTCTCGAGGCGCTGATGCTGGTGTCAAGCGACCCGGTGAGTGCGCCCGCGCTGGCCGGCGCACTGAATATCGCCCCCGGCGAGTGCGCATCGCTGCTCGCCGAGCTCAAGGTTGAGTACGAGGAGGCCAACCGCGGCTTTCAGCTGCGCGAGGTCGCCGGCGGCTGGCGCCTGTTTACGCACCCCGCCTACCACGACGTGGTCGAGGCCTATGTGTTGAGCTGGGACACGCAAAAGCTGTCGCAGGCGGCGCTCGAAACCTTGGCCGTCATCGCATACCACCAGCCCGTGACGCGCGAGGTGGTCAAGGGCATCCGCGGCGTCAATTCTGACGGCGTCATCGCGTCGCTCGTGGACAAGGGCCTGGTGCGCGAGCTCGGCCGCGACCCCCAGCGCGGTCAGGCCATCATTTACGGCACGACCAACGCCTTCTTGGAAAAGTTCGGCCTGCGCTCCACCCGCGACCTGCCCGATCTGGAGCAGTTTGCCCCCGACGAGCAGTCGCGCCAGTTTATCCGCGAGCGTCTGAGCGGCCGCAGTATTCAGTCCACGCTCGAGGAACAGGCCGAGGACCTGGACGAAGAGCGTGAACTGCTCGATACCGATGTTGAAGATGTTGAGGCAGTCGAGGACTTGGAGACCCTGGTCGTCGACGAGACCTCGGAGGATTTGCATGACGAGGACTAACAAAGCAGGGGAGACGCGCGCCGGCGCTGCGGCGCCCAACGCGGATACGCGCAAGTCCGACGCCCAGCACGTCTACCCGCACACCATGCGCCTGCAGCGCTTTTTGGCGCGCGCGGGCGTGGCGAGCCGCCGTGGCTCGGAGGACCTGATGACCGCCGGCCGCGTGACCGTCAACGGGCTGGTCGCGACCGAGCTGGGCACCAAGGTCGATGTCGACCGCGACCATATCGAGGTCGACGGTATGCCCGTCAAGCTCAACCAGGGTGCCGTGTACCTGATGCTCTACAAGCCGACCGGCTACCTCACCACCATGAGCGACCCGCAGGAGCGCCCTTGCGTGGCCGACCTGGTCCCCCGCGACCGCTTTCCGGGACTTTTCCCGGTTGGCCGCCTGGACCGCGACACCACGGGCCTTTTGCTCTTTACCACCGACGGCGACCTATCGCAGGACCTTCTGCACCCCAGCAAGCATGTCTACAAGACCTACCAGGCGCTGGTGGACGGAGACTTGTCCGAACGAGATCTTGAGCCACTCCGCCGCGGCATCGAGCTCGACGATGGCCTGTGCCAGCCGGCAATCTGCCGTGTCATCAACGCGCGCGAGGCAGAGGCCGTGGCTCCGCAAGGCGTAAAGCCCGGTACCACCGCCGTGGAGGTCATCATCCGCGAGGGTCGCAAGAATCAGGTCAAGCGCATGTTGAGCAAGATTCACCATCCGGTAATCCGTCTGCATCGCTGCAACTTTGCCGGCCTGGAGCTCAAGGACGTGGCCAAGGGCTCGTGGCGCGAGCTCACCGACCGCGAGGTGCAGATTCTCAAGGACGGCGGTATCCCGCCCAAGCAGGCCAGCTCCAAACGCGGCACCGCGCCGGCGACTAACACCGCCAGCCGCACGCGTCACCACGGCAGCCACGGCTCCGCACCCAAGCGCAACACCTACCGCGAGCGCTACACGGGCTAGGCAACCCGCCGCGCCCCAACGCCCGCAAACCATACCAGCACGTCAACCATCGAAAGGAAGCATTGCATGATCGTCGCTATCGACGGCCCCGCCGGTTCCGGCAAGTCCACCATCGCCAAGGAGATCGCCCGCCAGCTGGGCTTTAACAAGCTCGACACGGGCGCCATGTATCGCGCCGTCACCTTCGCCGCGCTCGATCGCGGCATCGACCTGGATAACGAGGCGGCCATCGACGCCCTCGCCGAGCAGATCGAGATTCGCTTTACCAACGGCACCGGCGAGGACACGCGCCTGACCATCGACGGCCAGGACGCTTCGGCTGCCATTCGTACCCCGCAGGTCGACGCCAACGTATCTAAGGTCTCGGCCTACCCGGGCGTGCGAGCCGCCATGCTCATCCACCAGCGCCGCGCCGCCGAGGACCGCGATATCGTGGCCGAGGGTCGCGACATCGGAACCGTCGTGTTCCCTAACGCGCAGGTCAAGGTCTTCCTGACCGCCGACCCGCGCGAGCGCGCCCGCCGCCGCGTGCTGCAGCGTCACCAAAACAACGCCCAGCCGCTCACGTCCGAGCAGCTCGAGGCCGAGGTCGACGAGACCCTCGACGCCCTTAAGCAGCGCGACAAGCTCGACAGCAGCCGCGAGGTTGCCCCGCTCGTGCCCGCCGAGGACGCCGTGCACGTCGACTCCACCGCCCACACCATCGATCAGGTCGTCTCGATAATCGAGGACCTCATCAACCAGAGGAGGTAGCCCATGCGCCTGTTTAAGCAGACGCCCGAGGATTATTACAACGCTCCTTATGCAGAGTTCCCAGCGCTCATCCGCGGCACCGTTTTCGTGGTCATGGCAATCCTTTGGGCCTTCTCCAAGCTCATGTGGCGTTGGAAGGTCGAGGATGCCGATCTGCTGTTTGAGCGCCAGGACGGCCGAGGAAGCGTGGTCATCTGCAACCACACCTCGATGGCCGAGCTCTTGGCCGTGGAGACGGCGCTGTTCTTTGGGGGCCGCCGCATTCGTCCCATCTTTAAGTCCGAGTTCGCCAAGAGCAAGATTGTGCGCTGGGCCTTTAGCCGCGTTGGCGGCATCCCCGTGGAGCGTGGTACTGCCGATATGAAGTGCCTGCGTGCCGCCCAGCATGCGCTGCAGCGCGGTGAGGACGTCCTGATCTTCCCCGAGGGCACGCGCATCCGTTCGCGCGAAATCAAGCCCGAGGTCCACGGTGGCTTTGCGCTCATCGCTCAGATGGGCAAGGCACCTGTGAACCCGCTCGCCATCTGCGGCTGGTCCGACATCACGCCCGCGGGCAAAAAGATCATGCGTCCCAAGAAGTGCTGGATCCGCGCCGGCAAGGCCGTCTCGCTTTCCGACGCACCGGCCGGGCTTAAGCGCACGGAGCGCCTGGAATGGTTTGAGTCCGAGGCCATGAACCGCGTCTACGCCATGCGAGACGAGCTGTGCGCCGAGCATCCGGGCAGGTTTTAGCCATGAGCGAGAACGCGACAAACACCGCCACGATTGCGTCCGACCAGGCCACCGCGTCTTCCATCGAGATTGCAGCCCACGCCGGCACATGCTACGGCGTGCAGCGCGCGCTCGACATGGCACTGGCCGCCGCGCCGCAGGCAGGGGAGAGCACTCAGGTCCACACGCTGGGTCCGCTCATCCATAACCCCATCGTGGTGCGCGAGCTTGCCGAGGCAGGCGTTGGCCTGGCCGACACCTTGGACGACGCCACGTCGGGCACCGTGATCATCCGTGCCCACGGCGTGGTGCCGCAGGTGGTCGATGCCGCACGCGAGCGTGGTCTCGACGTGGTCGACGCCACTTGCCCCTACGTGAAGAAGGTCCACGTGGCGGCCGAGCGCCTGGTGCGCGAGGGCTACCGCGTAATCGTCGTGGGCGAGCCGGGCCACCCCGAGGTCGAGGGCATTCTGGGCCACGCCGGCGATAACGCGCAGGTCGTAAGCTGCGCCGCCGATGCGGACGCGCTGCCGCTCAAGGGCAAGGTGGGCCTGGTTGTGCAGACCACCCAGACCGCGCAGAACCTGGCCGAGGTTGTGGCCTCCATCACCCCGCGCGTGCAGGAGCTGCGTGTGATCAACACGATCTGCGCCGCCACGAGCGAGCGCCAGCAGGCCGCCGCCGCACTTGCCAACCGCTGCGACTGCATGGTCGTCGTGGGCGGAAAGAACTCGGGCAATACCCGCCGCTTAGCACAGATCTGCGCCGATGCCTGCGAGCGCACGCATCATGTCGAGGAGGCAAGCGAGCTCGAGGCCGCGTGGTTTACCGACGCACGCCACATCGGCATCACCGCCGGAGCCTCCACCCCGCAAGAACACATCGAACGCGCCGTCACGCGCATCAAGGAGCTTTGCCGCTAATCATGGACCAGACCGTACCCGCATACGCCACCGAGGTGGCCGATTACGGGCGCAGCCGCGACCCCGAGCCGGGTGAGGGCGCGCTCGTAAAGAACGTGCGTCCCGAATCGCCCGCGTGGGATGTGGGTATCGAGCCGGGCATGCGCGTGCTCACGGTTAACGGCGAGCAGCTGACCGATATGATCGTGTGGCTCTGGGAGGCCGACGACGACACCGTCGATCTGGAGGTATTCGATCCGCGCGACGGCACCGTCACCCCCGTCGAGCTCGATCGCTTTCCCGGCGAGGACTGGGGTCTGGAGTTCGATGGCCCCATCTTCGACGGCATGCGTACCTGCGTTAACGCCTGCGTGTTCTGCTTTATGACGATGCTCCCCAAGGGCGGCCGCTCCACGCTCTATATTCGCGATGACGACTACCGTCTGAGCTTTTTGCAGGGCAACTTTGTCACACTCACCAACCTCACCGACGAGGACGTGCAAAACGTCATCCAACGCAACATGAGCCCCATGAACGTGTCAGTCCACGCCGTGAGCCCCGACGTCCGCCGCCGCATGATGGGGCGCAACGCCCAGCGCGGTATGGACGTGCTCGAGGCCATCATGGCCGCCGGCATCGAGATTCACGCGCAGATCGTGCTGTGCCCCGGCATGAACGACGGCGAGGAGCTTCAAAAGACCCTGCGCTATTGCGAGGAGCACGAGCAGATCACGAGCCTGGGCATCGTGCCGCTGGGCTTTACCAAGCACCAGAACCGATTTACCTGGTCATACAGCGACAAACCTGAGCTCGCGCGCGAGACCATCGCCATGATCAGGCCCTTCCAGGACCGTGCCTTCGAGCGCTTTGGCCGCCACACCTTCCAGATGAGCGACGAGTTCTACCTGGATGCCGGCATCGAGCCGCCCGAGGCAGACTTTTACGACGGCTACCCGCAGTACTACGACGGCATCGGCATGATACGCTCGTATCTGGACGAGACCGACGACGCGCTTGCCGCCGACGCCGAGCGTCTGGCCCGCGTCCGCGCTGGTATCGCCGAGCGCAACCAGCGCCTTCTGTGCCTCTCCGGCGCCAGCGCGCGCGACACCGTGGCGCGCTTTGTGGAGTCGCCGCATGGTCTCGGCGGCACTGTCACGGCCATCAAGAACCGCTACTTCGGCGGCAACGTGGACGTGACCGGCCTCATCGTCGCGTGTGACATTCTGGAGCAGCTGCCCCAAGACCTGTCGGGGGTTATGCTCTTTGTGCCTAAGCTCATGTTCAACGCTGACGGCATGACGCTTGACGAGTATCATCGTGACGATTTACTCGCAAGCCTTACCAGTCGCGGCGCGGAGGTTCATGTGGTGTCGACCATGCCGCATGAGCTGCTCGATACCCTGGAGCACATCCTTGGCATTATGCCTGCCGACTCTAACACTTCCACTGACCCTACCCATTAAAGGAGAGCAGATGAAACCTATCGTCGCCGTCGTCGGACGCCCCAACGTGGGCAAGTCCACGCTCGTTAACCGCCTGGCCCAGACCTCGGACGCCATCGTCCACGAGTCCCGCGGCGTCACGCGCGACCGCTCGTACCACACGGCCGATTGGAACGGCCGCGAGTTCACCATCGTCGACACGGGCGGCATCGAACCGCTCAAGAGCGATGACGTCTTCGCCACGTCCATTCGCGACCAGGCCCTCGCCGCCGCCGAGGAAGCCGCCGTCATTCTATTTGTGGTAGACGGCCGCACCGGCGTCACCGAGGAGGACGAGTCGGTCGCTCGCATGCTCAAGCGCTGCGACAAGCCGGTCTTTCTGCTGGTGAACAAGCTCGACAACCCCGATCGCGAGAACGACAGTATCTGGGAGTTCTATTCCCTCGGCATCGGCGAGCCCACGCCGCTCTCGGCCCTGCATGGCCACGGCACGGGCGACCTGCTCGACGACATCGTGGCCCTGTTGCCCGAGGAGGAGGACGAGGTCGCCGATGAGTTCCCCGATGCGCTGAACGTGGCCATCATCGGCCGCCCCAATGCCGGTAAGTCATCGCTGTTCAACCGCATCCTGGGCGCCGATCGCTCCATCGTGTCCAACATCGCCGGCACGACGCGCGACGCCATCGATACCGTCGTCGAGCGCGACGGCAAGCACTACCGCATGGTCGACACCGCGGGCATTCGCAAGAAGAGCACCGTGTACGAGAACATCGAGTACTACTCCATGGTCCGCGGCCTGCGCGCCATCGACCGCGCCGACGTGGCGCTGCTCGTCGTCGATTCCTCCGTGGGCGTCACCGAGCAGGACCAGAAGGTCATGGGTCTTGCCATCGAGCGCGGCTGCGCCATCGTGGTGCTGCTCAACAAGTGGGACCTGCTCGACGATGACCGCAAGCGCGAGGCCTGCATGGAGACCGTCGATCGCCGTCTGGGCGTCATGGCTCCCTGGGCCCAGTACCTGCGCATCTCTGCCCTGACCGGCCGCAGCGTCGAGAAGATCTGGGCGATGGTCGACGCCGCCGAAAAGACGCGCTCGCAAAAGATCAGCACCTCGCGCCTCAACACGTTCCTCACCGACCTGCGCGAGTTTGGCCACACCGTGGTAGACGGCAAGCGTCGCCTGCGCATGCACTACGTGACCCAGACGGGCGTCAACCCACCGACGTTCACGTTCTTCGTCAACCACAGCGACCTGGTCAACGACACCTACCAGCGCTATGTAGAGAACCGCATGCGCTCGACCTTCGACTTTGCCGGCACGCCCATTCGACTCTTCTTTAGGAAGAAGGAGCAAAAGGATGCATAATCCGATTCTGCTGACCGCCATCTGCGCCGTGGTCTCGTTCTTTATCGGAGCGATTCCGTTTGGCCTGATCCTGGGCCGCGTGTTCAACCACACCGACATTCGCAAGGCGGGCTCCGGCAACATCGGCACCACCAACGCCCTGCGCGTAGCCGGCCCCAAGGTAGCCGCGCTCACGCTGCTGCTCGACTGCCTTAAGGGTGCCATCTGCGTCCTTATCGCCCGTCCGCTCATCGCGGGCGTGGGCTACGGCTTCCCTGTGAGCATCATGGCGCCTGGAGCCCCCGGCGACTGGATGCTCGGCGTCATCTGCCTGGCGGCCGTGTGGGGCCACATCTTCTCGCCCTACCTCAACTTCCATGGCGGCAAGGGTATCGCGGTTGGTCTGGGCGTTATCCTTGCTTGGTACTGGCCTATTGGCCTGTCGCTGCTGGGCATGTTTATCGTGGCCGTCGCCATCACCAAGTATGTGTCGGTGGGCTCGCTCGCCGCCGCCATCGGTCTTCCCATCGCTGTTTGCGCGGTCTTTCCGTACAGCAGCCTGGGCCTCAAGTTCTGCATGGCGATGATCGGCATCACCGTGGTGTGGGCCCATCGCACGAATATCCAAAAGCTCATGGCCGGTAAGGAGTCCAAGCTCTCGTTTACCAAGCGCGTCACCGAGCCCGACGATAAGTAGGAGAGAGTCATGAATGTTGCGCTGATTGGCTCTGGCTCCTGGGGAACCGCCGTCGCCGGCCTTGCCGCCGCGCGAGCCGAGCGCGTGACCATGTGGGCCCACAGCGAGCAGACGGCCACCGGCATCAATGGCGAGCACCGCAACCCCCGCTACCTAGTGGACTATGAACTGCCGACCAATGTTGTTGCCACGACGGATCTGGCGCAGGCACTCGAAGGCACCGATGCCATCATCTTTGCCGTTCCTTCGACGCACCTGCGCAGCGTGTGCCACCAGGCCGCGCCCTTTATCGCCGCCGATGCCCCAGTGCTCTGCCTCACCAAGGGCATTGAGCCCGAGTCCGGCCTGCTCATGAGCGAGGTCATCGCCAGCGAGATCGGCAACGAGCGTCGTGTGGCGGCGCTCTCGGGCCCCAACCATGCCGAGGAGATCTGCCGCGGCGGGCTTTCTGCCGCCGTCATCGCCAGCGAAGACCCGCAGATAGGGGAAACCTTTAAGGACTTGCTCCTATCCACGGCCTTCCGCATCTACCTGTCGCAGGACATGACAGGCGTCGAGGTCTGCGGCGCCATGAAAAATGTCATCGCCATCGTGTGCGGCATTTCCGCCGGCTCGGGCGCAGGCGACAACACGCTTGCCCTTATCATGACGCGCGGCCTGGCAGAAATCAGCCGTTTGGTGCACGCCCGCGGCGGTCAGGCCATGACCTGCATGGGACTTGCCGGTATGGGCGACCTCATTGCCACCTGTACCTCGGAGCATTCGCGCAACCGCACCTTTGGCTACGAGTTCGCTCATGGCGTGTCGCTCGACGAGTACCAGACGCGCACGCATATGGTGGTGGAAGGCGCCGTCGCCGCCCGCAGCGTCAGCGAGCTCGCCCGTTCACTGGGCGTAGACATTCCGCTCACCTTTGCCGTGGAGCAAACGCTCTACAACGGTGTTACTTTGGATAGGGCGCTCGAGATTCTTACCGACCGCGTACCCTCCCAAGAGTTCTACGGGCTCACCGACTAGCGCAGAAAGGCTTCTACCATGGGTTCCATCAAAATCGCTCCGTCCGTCCTCTCGGCCGATATGGCCAACCTCAAGGGCGAGCTCGACAAGATCGCCGGTGCCGACTACGTGCACTTCGACGTTATGGACGGTCACTTTACCGGCAACCTCACCTTTGGCGTCGACATCCTCAAGGCCGTCAAGCGCTCCACCGATGTACCGGTCGACGCGCACCTGATGGTGTCAAACCCCGACGAGACGGTCGATTGGTATGCCGACGCCGGCGCCGATATGATCACCGTGCACTACGAGGCCTCCACGCACCTGCACCGCACGCTCACGCATCTTCAGCAGCGCGGCGTCAAGGCCGGTGTGGTGCTCAACCCCGCCACCCCCGTGTGCGTACTCGAGAGCATCATCGACGTCGTCGACATGGTGCTGCTCATGAGCGTGAACCCCGGCTTTGGCGGCCAGAGCTTTATTCCCGGTACCATTGCCAAACTGCACGAGCTCAAGGCCATGTGCGAGCGTCACGGCGTGTCGCCCCTGATCGAGGTCGACGGCGGTATTTCTTCCAAGAACATTGCCGATGTCGTCAAGGCCGGCGCCAACGTGCTCGTGGCCGGCTCCGCCGTATTTAAGTCCGAAGATCCCGCCGCCGAGGTTGCGCTGCTGCAAAAGCTGGGCAACGAGGCCGCACAGGAGGCATAAACCCTTATGACCGCAGGTCAAAACCGCATACCCGTGAATCTTGACTATGCCGCCTCGACGCCCATGCGCGCCGAGGCGCGCCTTGCGCAGCGTGAGTACGACGAGAGCGAGCTTGCCGGCGTCAACCCCAACTCGCTGCACTCGCTTGGCCGCAAGGCCGCCGCACGCCTGGAAGTCGCCCGTCGCGAAATCGCCCGTAGCTTTGGCGCACGCGTTCGCCCGTCCGAGATCGTCCTGACCAACGGCGGCACCGAGGCCAACCAGCTGGCGCTCCTCGGTCTTGCCGAGGGCGCCCGCCAGCGCGACCGAAAGCGTAACCGCGTGATCGTATCTGCCATCGAGCACGATTCGATTTTGGACAACCTGCCGCTGCTGCGCGCCGCCGGCTTTTCCGTCGACCTGGTGCAGCCCTGCCGCGCGGGCTACATTGAGCCTGCCGCGCTTGTCGAGCTACTAGGCGACGACGTGGCGCTCGTGAGCATCATGGTTGCCAACAACGAGACCGGCGTGGTGCAGCCCATCCGCGAGCTTGCCGCAGCCGCGCATACCGTGGGCGCCCTGTTCCACACCGATGCCATCCAGGGGTATCTGCACATTCCGCTCGATGCCGCCGAGCTGGGAGTTGACGCCATGACCGTTGCCGCGCACAAGATCGGTGGTCCCGTGGCATCTGGCGCACTCTACCTTAAGAGCCGCACGCCGCTGCGCCCGCGCATCTTTGGCGGCGGACAGGAGGCCGGTCGTCGTGCCGGCACGCAGGACCTGCGTACACAGCTGGCTTTTGCCGCTGCCGCCCGTACGCTGGCGCCCCATGTGGCCCAGGAGCGTGCGACGCTGCAAGCCCTTTCCGACAAGCTCTACGCCACGCTTACGGCCCATCCGCGTATTCATGCCACCATGGGCGACTACGCACAGGCCGATCGCCTGCCGGGCATGGTGTCGATCTACGTCGACGGCATGGACTCCGAGGAGCTCATCGTCAAGCTCGATGCCGCCGGCTTTGAGGTTTCGGCCGGTTCGGCGTGCTCGAGCGGCAGCATGGACCCGAGCCACGTGCTCAGCGCCATGGGCATCGGTCGTGAGCAGGCGCTGGGTTCGCTGCGCATCTCCTTCGATGACCGCGTGAACCCGGGCGATCTAGATGAGTTCGCTCAGACGCTGCTCACGATCGTGGGTGCCGCATGATCGTCGCCGAGCTTGAGCACGCGCTGCTGGCACGCTATCCCAAAGCGAACGCCGAGGGCTGGGATCATGTAGGGCTCTCCGTGGGAGATCCCGCTGCCGAGATTACCGGCGTTGCCTGTGCGCTCGATGCGACCGAAGCTAATGTTCGACGCGCACAAGAAGCCGGTGCCAACGTGCTGCTGACGCATCATCCCATATACATCAAGGCGCCCGAGGCCTTTTGTCCGGCGGATTCCGCACGCCCCCAATGCAGCGCGGCGCTCTACGAGGCAGCGCGTTGCGGCGTGAGCATCATATCGCTCCACACCAACCTGGACCGCTCGCACGAAGCCCGTGTCTGCCTGAGCAAGCTGCTGGGTGCCGCACCCGTGAGCTCACTGGAGCACGTGGACGACCCCGAGGCCACCGGCCTGGGCGCGCTTGCAACGCTCAACGACCCGTGCACGCTGCGCAATCTTGCCACCCGTGCCGCCACGGCGTTTGGCAGCGACCCCCGCGTGTGGGGCGAGGTCGATCACCCGTGTCGGACCGTCGCCATTTTGGGCGGCTCCCTGGGCGACTTCGGAGAGCTCGCCATCACCGCAGGCACTGATGTTGTCGTGACGGGCGAGGCTGGGTACCACGTGGCGCAAGACCTTGCCTTGCGCGGGCTGCCGGTGATCTTGCTCGGCCACGACCGCTCCGAGGAGCCGTTCGTTGATATATTGATGAACTCTGCAGTTGACGCCGGGGTCGACCCCCGTCATGCGATTAAAATACTGAACCCTTGCCAATGGTGGACTGTGACAAAAGGAGAGAACTTATGAGCGCCGGCGCTACGCTACTCAAGCTGCAACAGATCGATTTGGAGCTCGCCCGCAACAAGAGCGAACTTGCCAATATGCCGGAGCTCAAGGAGCTCGCTTCCAAGCGCAAGACTTATGTGAAGCTCAAGTCCGAGATGACCAAGCTCTACGCCCAGCGCAAGGACCTGGACATTGAGCTCGACGATCTCAACACCACCGAGATACAGACCAACAACGCCATCGAGGCCGCCAAGAAGCGCCACGTCGACGGCTCCGACTACCGCGAGGTTCAGGACCTAGAGAATGAACTCGCCACCCTGGCCAAGCGTCTGGACAAGATTGAGCACACCCGCAAGGACGTCGTTGTCGCCCACAAAGAGGCACTCGACCGCGAGACCCGTGCGCAGGCAATCATCGCCAAGTTCGAGGAGGGCGTGAAGGCCGATACCAAGGCCGCCCGCGCCAAGGCTGCCGACCTGCAGGCTCAGATCGAAGCCGCCACGAAGGAGCGCACCGCTCTTGCCGCCACGCTGCCGACCGAAGTACTCACCGACTACGAGCGTCTGCTCAAGCAGTTCCGCGGCCTGGCCGTCGAGACCATCCAGGGCAACATCCCCACGGTCTGCCACACCGCGCTGCAGGCATCGTCCATGAGCGACCTCAACCACGACGGTAGCGAGATTACGCACTGCCCGTACTGCCACCGCCTCCTGGTACTCCCGAGCAAGGAAGCGTAGCGATGACGGCGGCATCCAACAATTCAATGCAACTTGAGGGAAAAACGATCCTGCTGGGCATTACCGGCGGGATCGCCGCCTATAAGTCGTGCAATATCGTGCGCCTGCTGCAAAAGCGCGGTGCGCGCGTCAAGGTTGTTATGAGCGAGCATGCCACGGAGTTTGTGGGCCCGCTCACCTTCCGTGCGCTCACCAACGAGCCCGTTGCCGTGGGCCTATTCGACGATCCCTCCGACCCCATCCACCACATTTCGCTGGCGCAGGAGCCCGATCTGGTGGTCGTGGCGCCCGCGACGGCCAATATCATCGCCAAGATGGCCAACGGCATCGCCGACGACCTCATCTCCACCACGCTGCTTGCGACGCCGCGACCCATCGTGATCGCGCCGGCCATGAACAACGGCATGTGGAAATCGCCGGCGACGCAGGCCAACATGGCCACGCTGCGCGAGCGCGGTGTCCATGCGGTGGGTCCGGGCAGCGGCTACCTTGCCTGCGGCGACGTGGACACGGGACGCATGAGCGAGCCCGAGGACATCGTCGAGGCTGTCTGTGAGGTGCTCAACCCCGCGCCTCAGGACCTGGCGGGCAAGCGCATCGTCATCACCGCCGGCCCCACGCACGAACCGATCGACCCGGTGCGTTTCATCGGTAACCGGTCGTCGGGCAAGATGGGTATCGCTCTGGCGGGGGAGGCCGCACGCCGCGGCGCCGCCGTCACGCTCGTGCTGGGACCGACATCGCTCGACGTTCCCCGCGGTGTGGCGTGCGTGCACGTACAGACCGCCTCAGAAATGCTCAAGGCAGCGCTGAGCGCCTTCCAGACGGCCGACGCGGCCATTTGCGCCGCCGCCGTCGCCGACTACACGCCGGCGGCCCCGGCGGACCATAAGCTCAAAAAGGCCAACGAGCGCCTGGATCGAATCGAGCTCGTCGAGACCGTTGACATCTTGGCCGAGCTCTCACGCCAAAAGGGCGATCGCCTCGTAATCGGCTTTGCTGCCGAGACCGATAACGTCGTCGAGTACGCCGAGCGCAAATTGGCACGCAAAGGCTGCGATGCCATTATCGCCAACGATGTCTCACGCGCCGATTCGGGCTTTGGAACCGATACCAACAAGGCCTGGATTGTGAGCACAACGGGTACGAAAGAACTTCCCGTTCTAACAAAACCCCAGCTCGCAGATACAATTTTGGACTTGCTTCAAAATTTATAAAAAAGTTCTTGCACAAGTCTAAAGTTTCGGGTTAATATACTCCCTGTTGCGAGCGAGAGCAGAGCAACAAACAAAAGCTTCGGGACGTGGCGCAGCTTGGTAGCGCACTTGACTGGGGGTCAAGGGGTCGCTGGTTCGAATCCAGTCGTCCCGACCAGAAGTTTGCAGGTCAGGCACCTAGTGCCTGACCTTTTTTATCAAGAATCAACGGGGTAAGCAGCGAAGAATCAACGGCTTTCTTGATCGATACTTTCGCTCAACAAAAACTTGTACGCCAGCCTCCAAAAACGACAATTTATGACATGTTTGGAGGCTGACGTACACAAAAACGGCACATTCACGTTGCGACAGCACCCTCCACATGTCTGGACTCTCTATGCTTACGCTGGATAGACATCGCCGGAACGGGTATAGTATCGAAAGTTTTGTCGTTAACCAGCGGGGGAGTCCTGTGGGCATCAAAAAGAAGATCAAAAAGGAGCTTATCGGCACTTCCGATTACCCGTCGAATAAGATCTTTACGATCTCCAATTTCATCACCTTTACGCGCCTGATCCTCACCCTGGTATTTCTGTACCTGTTTGTGACGGATAACAACCGCGTCATCGCCATCGTTATCTACGCCGTTGCCGCCTCCACCGACTGGATGGACGGTCAGATCGCCCGCATGACCAAGACGGTCTCATGGCTCGGCAAGGTCATGGATCCCATCTGCGACCGCGCGCTGCTGTTCACCGGCGTACTTGGACTGGTGGTCCGCGGAGAGCTGCCCATCTGGGTCTGCGTGCTCATTATTGGCCGCGACATCTATCTGGGCATCGGCACGCTTATCGTGCGTCATTATCACCGTCGCCCCATCGATGTCGTCTTTCCCGGAAAGATTGCCACTGCGCTGCTCATGACCGGCTTCTCGCTCATGCTGCTCGGGTTCCCCGTTGTTGACGGCCTGCACCTTTTACCTTCAACCCTTAAGGCCTTCCCGGGCCTCAACGGAAGCTCGGTGCCCCTCGGCATCTTCTTTGTGTACGGCGGCGTGATCTTCTCCATGCTCACGGCTGTCATCTATTCCATTAAGGGCGGAGTGGCCATTAAACAGGCTCTCGCGCATCCCGAGGACGAGGACATCGACTTTCTGAACCCTGAAATCGAAGACTGATTCGTTGGGGTATGATTACGTACGGTTCATTATTTGCGGCACGTCCGCGATAAGTTAGGGGTTGTCATGGACAACATGGTTAACAATATGCCTCAGAATGATAAGACTGCTGACGCTACCTGCGTATTCCGCGTGCCTTCAAGCGACGTCACCGTTCCCGACCTCATGGCCAACGTGCGCATCACCGCACCCGTTCTGTCCATCGTCAAGGGTCCGCAGACTGGTGCCGCCTTTGAGCTCGAGGACGACGTGACCACCATCGGCCGCGATCCTGCGAACGGCATCTTCCTCAATGACATGACCGTTTCGCGTAGCCACGCGCGCATTATTCGCGAGGGCCTCGGCGCTCGCATTGAGGACCTGGGCTCGCTCAATGGCACCTGGGTCGACGGCGCCATTGTCAACGCGGCCCCGCTGCACGATGGTTCTTCCGTCCAGATCGGTACGTTTACGCTCATCTACCACGAGAGCACGCCGGAGCGCATCGAAACCGGTGAGTAGGGCATGGCCGAACGCAACTATCTGAGTATCGGCCAAGTCGTCAACCTTCTTCGAGGCGCATACCCCGATCTTTCGAACTCAAAAATTAGATTTCTAGAAGATGAGGGGCTCATTACCCCTCATCGTACGCCTAAGGGATACCGTCAGTACTCTAAGGAGGACGTTGATCGCCTGGAGGTCATTCTGCACTTGCAGAAGACCCGCTACATGCCGCTCAACGTGATTAAGCAGCGCTTGGAAAACGCCACGGACCTGTCAACGCTCGCCTACGAGGTGGGCTTGCTGTCCGATGTTCCGCTCAAGACGGAGCCCAAGGAGACTAAGCAAAAGCTGCATCCCATCGAGACCATTCCCGATATGCTGGGCGTCGAGATTTCGTTTATCCGCTCGCTCGCCGAGAACGACCTCATTCGCATCATCAAGAGTCCGCAGAATCGTGAGCTCGTCGATGGTCGCGATTTTCCAATCATCCGCTACTGCTCCGAGCTGTCACGCTTCCATATCGAGCCCCGCAACCTGCGTCAGTACGTGTCTTCCGCCAACCGCGAGTCCTCGATGTTTGAGCAGGTGCTCGTGAGCATGCTCGGCATGGATACCTCCGATGACGAGCGCGACGCCAAGCTCGAGCGTGCGTTTAAGAAGCTTCACGACCTGACCGAGGGTGTGCACACTGCGCTGCTCAAGAACCGCGTTTTTGAGTCGCTCAACGCCGTGGTCGAGGACGCCGACATCGATGCACTCGATGAGGAAATCACTCGCTCCGAGTCCACCAAAGCCAAAAACGAAGAGATAGCCACGCCGGCTTCGCACGAGGATTCTCTCGTAAAGCCGCTCAAGGTCGTCGCCCCTTCGCACTCCGGCACCGCCACGGCGGGCAAATAACCGCTGCCGCTTCTCCGGCAACCCATTGAAAGGTCATGCAATGTACGACTTCGAATCTCAAATCGTCGACACCCCCGACTATCCCGAGCCCGGAGTCGTCTTTAAAGACATCACGCCGCTCTTTGGCAATCCCGAGGCGCTCAAAGCCATGACCGATGCCCTCGCCGAGCACTTTGCCGGCATGGGGATCACCAAGGTCGTGGGTCCCGAGGCTCGCGGCTTTATGGTTGGCGTACCGGTGGCTGTAGCCCTTGCCGCCGGCTTTGTTCCCGCACGTAAACCGGGCAAGCTGCCGCGCGAGACCGTAAGCCAGAGCTACGAGCTCGAGTACGGCACCGATTCAATTGAGATCCATGCCGACGCTATCAGCTCTAAAGATACCGTGTTGATTCTGGACGACTTGGTCGCGACGGGCGGAACCGTCGAGGCAACAGGTAAACTGGTGCGAGATATGGGCGCAAAGCTTATCGGTTACGGTTGTATACTTGAGCTTGCGTTTCTCAACCCGCGCGAGAAGCTCACGCCGTCTGATGACGATGTGGAGCTCTTTAGCCTGGTGACGGTAGGCTAGCCGTTACCCTTAGTTACTGGAAAGGAAGCTACATGCGCACAGCAAACACGCACAAAAATATGGCACGCTGCGCTGCTACGGCAACCCTCGCTTGTGTTTTGGGCTTGGGCCTCGCGGCTCCTGCCTACGCCGATACCGCATCCGACCTTGCCGCTGCTCGTACGAAACTCGAGCAGATCGGCACCCAAACCCAGCAGATTTACGATGAGCTTGCCACGCAGACGCAGGCGCTCGATCAGACTGCCGGCGAGATCACGCAAAAGCAGCAGGAGATCGCCGATGGTCAGGCCAAGCTCTCGACCTATGTCGCCGGCGAGTACAAAACCGGCGGTCTGAGCCTGCTTCAGGTTTTGACGGGTGTCGATGATCTGAGCGATATGCTCAACCGTCTGTTCTACTACGGCAAAGTTTCCGATAAGCAAGCTCAGACCATTCAAGAGGTCAAGGAGCTTAAGCAGCAGCTCACCGATAAGCAGGCCGAGCAGGAGAAGAACGTCGCCGCGACGCAAAAGAAGGTCGACGAGCTCAATGCCCAGCAGGCTGAGGCTCAGAGTGTCGTGAACTCCCTGGATTCGCAGCTGCAGGCCGAGCTCGCTGCCGAGGCCGAGGCCAACGCTGCGCTGCAGGCTGGCATTAATGCTAGCACCGCCGAAAAGGCCACGGTGAGCAACGACACCGCCGGTACGACCGAGAACACCAACAATGGCGGCCAGACCAACAATAACAACAACCAGGGCGGCAACACGCCGGCTCCCGCACCGCAGCCTGCCCCCACGCCCGCTCCGGCTCCCACGCCTTCGGCACCGAGTCAGTCTGTTGATGGTGGCTCCGTTGTTTCGCGCGCCTACAGCAAGCTCGGCTATGCGTATTCTTGGGGCGGCATTGGACCGAACAGCTTTGACTGCTCCGGTTTTGTAAGCTATTGCCTCACGGGACGCTACTGCCGTCTGGGCACCACGGTCGACTTCATGGGTTGGACCCGTGTGTCCGATCCGCAACCCGGCGATGTTGTGGTTAACTCCTACCATACCGGCATTTATATCGGTAATGGTCAGATGATCCATGCTTCCGACTACAAAACGGGCGTCATCATCAGCTCCGTTGCCGCCGGCATGAACAACAACTATATCTTCGTGCGCTACTAAGTCATCTTACACAGCGTGTGAATGTGGACCTCGTGGCTTAAAGTCGCGAGGTCTATTCTTTTGTCTCTAATCTTGTACGGCTATCTAGTATTCAAAACTAGATAGCCGTACATTCGGTTTGCAAGAAGGCTATAATTGTTGAGGAACAATTAGAAAGGACCCTCTATGAGCTGGGCACTTATCTCAGATTCAAGCTGTAACCTCCGCGATTGGCAACCGACCGCGCCCCATACCACCTTTGCATTTGCGCCCCTCAAAATTCGAGTGGGGGAGCGTGAATTCGTCGATGACCTTTCGCTTGATGTACATGAGCTCAACTGCGCTGTTCAGGCGGAGACGAACGCTTCTTCGAGCGCTTGTCCCAGCGTAGGGGAGTGGGCCGAGCTCTTCAAATTGGCCGACAAGACCATCTGCATGCCGATCTCTGAGGGCGTGTCGGGCAGCTACAACGCGGCAGCCACGGCTCGCGATATGGTTCTTGCCGAGGAGCCCGACCGACAGATTCATCTAGTCAATTCACGCGCAGCTGGCGGCAAAATGGATCTCATTTTCTTGCTGTTCGACCGCTATCTTGTAAGCAACCCGGATGTCTCATTCGAGGATGCTTGCGCATACTTCGATAGCCTTGAACAGAACAGCAAAATCCTCTTCAGTTTGTGCAATTACGAAAACCTCGCCAAAGCCGGACGTATCCCTAAGGCAGCCGGCGTCATTGCCAACAAGCTCAATATCCGCATTTTGGGCACGGCGAGCGAGGCCGGTAAAATCGAACTCGTCGGGCACACGCGTGGCGAAAAGAAGATGCTCAACAAGATCATCGACACCATGGAAGCCGAGGGTTTTACGGGCGGCGAGGTCATCATCGATCACGTTGAGAACGAAGCTGGAGCCCAGGCGCTTACTGACCGCATAGTCGAGCATTGGCCCGGCTCCAAGACCATCATCATGCCCTGCAACGGCCTGGATTCCTATTACGCCGAGATGCACGGCCTCATCATCGGCTACGGCATGGGCGTAGCTTCGGGCAAGTAAAGTCCAACCAAGCAAAAATATGGGCGGGACAAAGCGACAGATGGCTCTTTGCCCCGCCCGTTTTACACGTCGGCTAGCTATTAAACCCATTAAACTTTAGATAGCTCATCAGGTACGCCTTCGAAACGAAGGATGAAACTGCACTGCGCACAAGCAGCGACTCACGCGTTACCTGATGCGCCGTATCGGGAACCGGCGTCTGCTCAACGGAAAACGCCGAACGAATCGATGCCTCGAGCTGATCGACCACATAATCGAAGGCAGTCGGGGCATCGTAGCTCAAACGCTGAATGTTGAAGAGTGCCTGCACCGCAGCAATAGGTAGCACCTGTTTAAAGAGGCAGATAGCGATCAGGCGGGCAATCTGCTCGCGGCCATATTGCTTTTTGACCGGAGCAGGCACCAGGCCGACCTTAACGTAGTTATTGATCATCGATGGCGTAATGACAGGGTGCTCAACGCAAATGGACAGCGGCTCCATCCACAGCGCAACATACTCAATGACCTGGTCGCGGTAGAGCGTCACATTGGGCAACTGGTCATAGCGCGACAGACTCAACGTATTGAGTTTGCACACGATTTCGGACTGAATAAATGCATCGGGCAGCACAGTGGGCTGAATATCCTCAGGCTTAATACTGACCGACGAATCGGACATCGGAATAACGTGTTTAACGTGGTTCATAAAGGTCCTCCGTTCATTTTCTATATTGTATTCTAGGTTATCTAGTTTTGCATACCACATAGCCGGCAAGTAAAAGTGGTTGGACAACACATTGATGCATCGTCCAACCACTTTGTTTGAATATAGCAACCTTACATAAGATATATTATCGTACTTATCCGCATAGAAAAGCGTATGCGCCGGTTGCCGCTATGGCTCCGTCAGAAACGGCAGTCACAACCTGGCGTAAACGCTTGGAACGGATATCGCCAGCTGCGAATAAGCCGGGCGTACGGGTGGCCATCGAATCATCGGTAACAATACCGCCGTCGGGAGCCAGATCGACTAGATGCTCGACAAGTTCGGTATGAGGTTGCGTCCCCGTAAAGACAAAAATGCCAAATGAGCCTGGTTCAAAAGACTCAGTGTGCATTTCACCAGTCGCATTGTCCTTGAACGTGATTGTCGTGGGCATCGCTTCACCAGAAAGCTCAACAATACTAGTTTGGTACCTAACTGAAATATTGTCCTTAACAAGCACCTTACTCACAACGCCCTCGGGTGCACGGAACTGATCGCGACGCAGCACGATGGTCACGCTGCTGGCAATGTCGGACAGGAACAGCGCCTCTTCGCATGCCGAATTGCCACCACCGATTACAAAAACCTGCTTGCCGCGGAAAAACATGCCGTCACATGTTGCGCAATATGAAACGCCACGACCGCGATACGTATCCTCGCCTGCGAAACCTGCCGGACGCGGCGTGGCACCCATGCAAGCGATAACGCTCGAGGCCAGCGTATCGCCCATATCGTGATGCACCGTAAACAACGCTGCATCGGCATCGTAATCGATACCCGTAACCATGCTCCATGAAACCTGTGCTCCCAGGCCCTCTGCATGCTGCTGAAAACGCTCGCCGAGTTCGGCGCCACTCAGGAGCGGGAAACCCGGATAGTTCTCGACCTCATTGGTTGTGGCGATCTGCCCTCCCGACATGCCCTGCTCAATCACGGTCGTCGTCAGGTTGGCACGCGCAGCATAAATGGCGGCAGCATAGCCAGCGGGGCCGCCACCGATAATCGCAACATCGATCGGCTTATCGGTAGTCATGAAGCGTCCTTTCGTCGAAACGTTGTCGTTCTTTGCGCTCATACCCAAATTTACGTGAACGTGACACTCATGCACTACAATGATAAATCCGTATTACAAAGCTGAAGGGGAGTTATCGATGGACCAGGCGCAGACGAGTGACGACGCTCCCCTGCTCACGCACAGCACTCCCCAATCGGAGCAAACCACGCTCCTGGCTCAGCAAAAACCTCTCGTGACCATCGTGCACGCCTCGGTCGGCTCAGGCCACAAGGCCGCCGCAAATGCGATTGCGCAGGCATTCGACCTCATCCGCGGCACCAATGGCATCCCCGAGGACGTTGAGATTGAAGTAATCGATATCCTTGATTTTGGACGTATTAAATTCGACGGCAATAAAACCGCGGCTTCTTTTACGGGAGCCACGCGCCCCATTTACGACCTGACCTGGCGATATACGCTTACGGGACATCTGCTCTGGGGTGGCGGCACAGCATGGTCGCGAATTATGTTCCCCGCCTTCAACGAATATATTCGTAGCCGCAGGCCCATAGCCGTGGTCGCAACGCACATCACAGCAGCCAATGTCGCCGTGGGCGCCCGCGTAATTACGGGTATCGATTATCCGGTCATCTGCGTGCCGACCGACTACGAAGTCGAGGGCTTGTGGCCCCACAAGGACACCGATCTATTCTGTGTTGCCAACGAGTTTATGGCCGAAACGCTGCGTCCGCGCAAGGTGCCCGAGGCAAAGATTCGCATTACCGGCATTCCTATACGCGCCGGATTCGACACGGATTACGATCGCGAGGAAGAGCTAGCCAAGTTCAACCTCCCCACCGACAAGACCGTCGTGCTGGTAATGGCCGGCGCCAGCTTGCCTCAACCGTACGTTCGCTTTCGCGCGGAGATGGACCGCACCCTCCCCTTCCTACGCAGCTTCGAAGACATGCACTTTGTCTTTTTGCCGGGCAAGGATAAGGAATACGCCGCCCGCCTCAAGACGCTCTTCGATGCCATGAAGCTCGAAAACGTCACGGTGCTGGACTATGTCGACGACATGGCGGCCCTCATGCACGGCTGCGACCTGGCAATTCTCAAATCGGGCGGACTCACGGTCACCGAGTGCCTATGCGCACATCTGCCGATGATCCTGCTGGGCAAATCATACGGCCAGGAAAAGGCCAACACCACGATGCTCACCGGCATGGGCGCCAGCATGCATGTCACCACCGCACGAGAACTCATCGTAACCCTACGTCACTTGCACGACCATCCCGAATCACTCAAAGCCCTACTCATCAACGGCGAAGTACTACGCCGCCCCCACGCAGCCGAAGACATAGCCATCGCAAGCATGGAGCTCGTAGGCAAGCCCCAAAAGCGCAAACGAGCCTTCTGCCGCTTCTACTGGGGAGGAAAGCCCGCGCATATCCGCTAGTCGAATGTCCGCCGCTCTGCCGGAGCCGCCCTTATATCATTCCATGCTCAAACATTCTCGCTTCGCTGCGAAACTGCGCGTGGAACGATATAAGGGCGGCTCCGGCAGAGCGGCTGTGTTTACTTACTAGCAGCTACTTCGGTATCCCCTCCATTAGAACCTGCAAAGGTAAAACAGGAAAATATAAATAGAGTTAGTCGATGCGACAAAGGAGGCATCCCTTTATCGCATCGGCTAACTAGAAAGATTGTTTTATGTCAAGCATGTAGCCCTTTCGCCTGAGCCCCATACATATCGTCCCGCGCGCAGTTTCGCAGTGAAGCGAGAATGTTTGAGCACGGGATGATATGTATGGGGCTCAGGCGAAAGCGGCATCCGTGCGCCCCTGCGAAGCGAGAATGTTTGAGCATGGAATGATATGTGTGAGAGGCGGGCGGGAGGAATACGAGCGCCCCTAGGCGACGCCGGAGGAGCCGAAGCCTCCTTTGCCTCGGTCGGTTTCGTCTAGTTCTTCTACTTCTATGAGGTTGACCGTGGGGACTTCTTGGATGACGAGTTGGGCTATGCGGTCGCCTTTGTTGATTTGGATGTCGTTGGTGGGATCCAGGTTGATGAGGATAACCTTGAGTTCCCCTCGGTAGTGGGCGTCGATGAGGCCCGGCGTATTGACTATAGACAGGCCCTGCTTGATGGCCAAGCCGCTGCGGGGCTGGACGAAGCCGGCGTAGCCATCGGGCAGGGCGATGGCCAGCCCCGTAGAGACCAGACGGCGTTCGAAGGGCTTCAGGACGCAGTCCTCGTTGGAGCGCAAATCCAAGCCGGCATCAGTGGGATGGGCGTATTTGGGAAGCTCGACGGTGGGATCGAGACGCTTTATGTTGACGGTAATGTTGGACATGGAATCACCTTAGCTTGTCGAGCTCTTGCAGAAACTCATCGACGTCTTTGAAATCGCGGTAGACCGAGGCAAAGCGGATGTACGCCACCTTGTCAATCTTGGCCAAGCGCTTGAGCACCATGTCACCCAACTCATGGGACGTAACGGCCGTCAGTGTGCGAGAGCGCAGCTCGACCTCGATGTCATCGATAATCTCATTGAGCTTCTTAGTGTCGATATCGCGCTTGATGGTGGCGCGCATCAAGCCGACGAGCAGCTTATTGCGATCGAACCGCTGCTTGGTTCCGTCTGACTTAATGACCTCGATTGGGTCTTCGCATCGCTCGAACGTTGTAAAGCGATAGTTACACGAGCAACATTCGCGACGGCGCTTAATGGTGTTATTTGACTCCTGCATACGGGAATCAACGACGCGGGTATGTGCCTTGCCGCATTTGGGACAGCGCATGGTACCTCCTCTTAAACGATAACAAGGGTACCATGCGCAGCGCGATAATGATTACGAACGAGCAGGAACCTTAAGATGCGCACCGGCGGCGAGCGAACCATGCTCCAGATGATTGACGTTACGGATCATGTCGGAAGTCTCTTGCGTGGAAAGGCCTTCGATTGGATATTCCACGGCAAGCGACCAAAGAGAATCGCCAGGCTGAACGCGAATGGTCTCGTAAGTAATGTTGGAAACGGACTCGGCATACGCGGCGTGACGAGCGCTAAAGACCGAAGTAGCGAGGACAAAGAAGAGCGTAAGCGCAACGGCGACGGCGACAATCGTCGGAACCTTCAGGGCAACACGGGCCGGCGCGACTACAGCCTGCTGATTGCGAGCAGGCTTTACGGTCAAAGGCTGAATGCCGGAGCGGCCACCCTGAACAACCGTAAAAGTAGGTTCTGCAGGCGTCTCGAGCTTAAGGGCGAGGTTACCCTGGACCATATTCGTTGCGTTCATCATGTTCTCCTCTCGCGTGTTTTGCTGAGAACAGTTTTATCAAGCCGCGCGGACAAAAATGTCTAGCGCGAGAACGAATGTTCGGTTATTATTATCTTCGAACAGTTGTTCCTGTCAAGCAAAATTCGAACATTTGTTTGACATTGGTAGAGAGGATGCCCTGATGGCTCGCAAAATTACCAAGCGTCAGCAGCAAATTTACGACTTCATCAAGGAATATCAGCAGGAGAAGGGTTATCCGCCCAGCGTGCGCGAGATGGCTTCTGCCGTGGGCCTTTCCTCCCCCAGCACCGTGCACGCCCATCTCTCTGCCCTGGAGGCGCGAGGGCTACTCAAGCGCGATGCCACCAAACCGCGCGCCCTGGAACTCTTTAACGAGGACGGTTCCTCTGTCTCAATTTCTAAATCTGACGAGCCCACCGCCCCTCGCGGAACGGTCTCGCTACCGCTCGTTGGTCGCGTCGCGGCTGGGATCCCCATTCTGGCCGAGCAGAATATCGAAGACACTTTTACTATCCCGACCGAAATCGCGACTGATCAGGGTTCCTTTATCCTTGAGGTGCATGGGAGCTCAATGATCAATGTCGGCATCTTCAATGGCGATTACATCATCGTCCGTGAACAAAAGAATGCCATGAACGGCGAAATTGTCGTGGCCATGATCGATGGTTCAGCGACCGTCAAGACGTTCTACAAGGAGCAGGGACGCGTACGCCTGCAGCCTGAGAATGACACCATGGAGCCTATCTATGCAACGAATCCCGTTATCCTGGGCAAAGTCGTCGGCTTGATGCGCCGGTTCTCGTAATGCAAAAACGCATCACCATCTTTGATACCGTCCGCGGGTTTACGATGATTTCTATGGCAGGTTTTCACGCTTGCTATGATCTTGCCTACCTGTACGGCTGGGATATGCCTTGGTTTACCCAGACTGTCTTTCAAGACGTCTGGCGCGCCAGCATCAGCTGGGTATTTTTGTTTATCGCGGGTTGGATGTGCACTCTTTCGCGCAACAATATCAAACGTGCCGCCAAATACGCCTTAGCAGCACTCGTTGTCTGGTTGGCAACAACACTTGTCTCAGTCGACGATTCGGTTAATTTTGGCATCATCTACTGCATGGCCGCATGCACCGGCATCGTGGCGTTGACCGATCCCGTCCTTAAGAAGATAACGGCGAGATGGGGCATGCCCCTATGCCTTGTGTTGTTCGCCCTCACCTGGAGCATCCCCAAAACGATCTACCCTGTCCCCTACCTGGCGTGGCTGGGATTTCCGAGCCCTGGGTTTGTCTCAGGTGATTACTACCCCATCATCCCGTTTATCTTTATGTATCTTGCAGGATACTTCGCCGCACACATAGCGCAGAGTATCGATAAGACCGTCCCTAGCTGGACCTACGCCAACCCCCTGCCGGCGCTCGCCAGCCTTGGACGTCACGCTCTCCCCTTTTATCTGCTGCATCAGCCCATCATTCTGGGCATTTTGGAGCTCGTCTACTCGGTGCGATAACGCTCGAGCCGCGGTGCAATACGAGCCGGCAACTTCGCCACAATGCGAACGCCGTCCTCGAGATATTCCTCATGCAGAAGGGCTCCCTGCTCATGCACCAGCGTGATGAGAGCGCCCTCGCGATACGGGATATCAGCGGAGAGCAACACATCGGTGGCAGCTGCCTCGCGAGCAATGCGATCGACGAGATCGTCGAGCCCCTCGCCCGTTTGGGCCGAGAACAGAACGGCCTCCGGATAGCGACGACGGAAACTCAATCGATCAACGCTATCGAGAAGATCGATTTTATTGAATACGGTCAGCGTTAAACGCTCTCCGGCGCCGATCTCATCAAGCACGCGGTCGACAGCCTCCAGCTGCCGCTCATAGTCCTCGTCAGACGCATCTACGACTTTGAGAATTAGATCGGCACCCAACACCTCGGAAAGCGTCGATTTAAAGGCATCGACCAGACCATGCGGCAGTTTTTGAATAAAGCCGACGGTATCGGTAATCGTCATGCCGCGACCGCCGGGCAGGCGATACGAGCGCGTCGTCGGGTCGAGCGTAGCAAACAACTTGTCCTGCGAAAGTACCGTAGAGCCGGTCAGACGATTGAGCAACGTCGATTTACCGGCATTGGTATAACCGGCTAACGCGACGCGAAACGCCGGTGACTCAATGCGGCTCTTGGATTGAACATCGCGGCGCTGTTCAACCTGCTTGAGCTCACGACGAAGCGCAGCGATCTTATTACGAATGAGGCGACGGTCGACCTCGAGCTGACTTTCGCCCTGACCAAAACGTGAGCCGATGCCGCCGCGCGTCTGCTCCTTGGCGAGATGGCTCCACATGCCACGCAGGCGAGGCAACAAATATTGAAGCTGTGCCAGCTGTACCTGCAGGCGTCCCTCACGCGTCTGAGCATGCAGGCCAAAGATATCCAAGATCAGTGCTGTACGATCGATAATCTTTACCGGCTCGCCCACGGCTTTCTCCAAATAGGATTGCTGCGAGGGGGTCAGGTCGTCGTCAAAAATAACGACATCGGCATCCATGCGATGCACCAGGCCGCAAAGCTCCTCTACCTTACCGGAACCGATAAACGATTTAGGATACGGCTTTACCAAACGCTGCGACAAGCGTGCCACGCACTGGGCACCAGCTGTGTGGGCAAGACGCTCCAGCTCATCAAGCGAGCGATCGAGCGGCCATGCATTGTCGCGCCACTCAACACCAACTAAAATGGCACGCTCGGGCTCGGGTGCCGTGGGAACAAGGGGGAAACGGGCCATTAGGCAGCCTCAATACGATGCAGGATATCCTCAACGACCTCATCGATCGTACATTCATCCATATCAAACCACACGATACGGTCATCGCGCTTAAACCACGAAAGCTGACGCTTGGCATAACGACGCGAACGCATCTTAATGAGTTCGCGGGCCTCATCCATGCTCATCATGCCATTGAAAGCATCGATGATCTCTTTATAACCAATTGCCTGCATCGACGTCAGGGCATCACCCAGCCCCTGGTCCATAAGACCGCGGACCTCATCAACAAGACCCTGCTCAAACATCAGATTGACGCGCAGGTTAATGCGCTCGTAGAGCACCTCGCGATTACGGGTCAGGCCAAACCACAGCGCATGATAATGCTCGCGCGGAACACTAAACTGACTTTTTTTCTGTGCATAGGAGATACCTTCATCATGCATCTCGAGCGCACGAATCACACGGCGCACGTTATGGGGATGAATAACAGCAGCCGATTCTGGATCGCGCTCGGCAAGCAAGGCATGCAGTTCTTCCTCGCCAATACGCTCGGCAAGCTCCTGATAGCCCGCACGACGATCGTCCTCAAGTTCACCCGAGGGAAAGTCCATCTCATCGAGGGCGGCCTTGAGATACAGCCCCGTACCTCCGCAAAAAACCGGCAGGCAACCCGAACCAAGGAGACGTTCAACATGCGCGCGAGCGTCAGCCTGATAAAGCGCAGCAGAATATGCCACACCCGGCTCTACAATGTCAACGAGACGCAGCGGCGCCGTGCACTCATCGGGCGCCATCTTTGCGGTACCGATGTCCATGCCGCGATAGATTTGCATCGCATCGCACGACAGCACTTCGGACGAAAGACGAGCTGCCAAACGGTCGGCAACATCACTCTTACCAACCGCCGTCGGACCGACGATCGCAACGGCGGAAAGACCTGCCCCGGGAGCAATCATTAGCGCGGCTCGCCCACAACGGAGCCGGACAAATACCAGGTCTTGGCAATGTCAACGTCAACATCAACGATCTTGCCAACAAGCTGATCGATACTGTACCCCTCGGGGATAGGCGCATGCACGGTCTGATTCTTGGGACTCTTGCCCAGCAGGACCGCGTCGTTCTTTTTACTCGTTCCCTCAATGAGCGCCGGAACCACAGTATGAAGCTCACCCTGGTTATACTCGTGTGCCGTGGTCTCGATAACCTTAACCAGGCGGTTGAAACGCTCGAGAATAACCTCATGCGGCGTAGGATCGTCAATCTCGGCGGCCGGGGTACCGGCACGCTTGGAATAGATGAAGGTATAGGCCTGAGCATAGCGGACCGTCTCGGCAAGTGAGAGCGTCTGCTCAAAGTCTTCTTCAGTCTCGCCCGGGAAGCCAACGATAATGTCGGTCGAGAGCGCGATATCGGGCATGCGGTTGCGAATGCGATCGACAAGGCCCAGATAGTCCTCGCGTGTATAACGGCGATTCATCTCTTTGAGGATCCGCGTCGAACCGGACTGGACGGCCAAGTGCAGCTGCGGCATAACGGCAGGCGTCTCGGCCATGGCGTCGATGGTCTCGGGCAGCAGGTCCTTGGGATGCGAAGACGTAAAGAAGATGCGCTCCACGCCCGTATCGCCCACGGCACGCAGCAGATCGGCAAAACGCGGCTTGCCAAACAGATCGCGACCATATGAGTTAACGTTTTGGCCCAACAGCGTAATCTCACGCACGCCCTGGCGTACCAAACCGGTCACCTCGTCGACAATCTCCTCGAAGGGGCGGCTCTTTTCGCGACCACGCACGTACGGCACGATGCAATAGGTGCAGAAATTATTGCAGCCTGTCATGATGGGCACCCAGGCGTGATACTGAGACTCGCGATGCCACGGCATGCTCATGGCATCCGTATCCTCATGCTCATTGGTACGGATATGACGCTTACCATCAAGGAACGCCTCGGCAATGAGCTCGGCCACATGCGCGATGGAATGTGTACCGAAGATGACGTTGACGTTATCGACGTTGGTGAGCAGGCCCTCGCCATCGCGCTGCGCGATGCAACCGCCAACGGCAACCACGCGCTTGCCCGAAGGCGAAGGCGGCAGGCTTTTGCAGGAATTGCACTGACCGTACAGGCGAGTATCGGCGGCCTCGCGCACGCAGCACGTCATGAAGACAACGATATCGGCATGCGCAGGATCGAGCGCCATGAGGCAGCCATATGAATCAAGCAGACCGCTCACACGCTCGGAGTCGTGCTGATTCATCTGGCAGCCAAAGGTGCGGATAAAGTAGGTTTTACCGGCAAGAATATCGCGTACGGAACGCTGGTCCATGTGCATAAGTCCTAACGATGGGGAGCAAAACGAGGCAATCAGAAGCTATGCCACAGGCTTAACATCATCCATGACGACGTTATCCATAGCAGCTCGATTGATCTGGTGAACGTAGATAGAAAGACGGATGGCAGTGCGCGACTCCCCGTTAATGAGGATGTCGGAGAACACGGGCGCGCAGGAAATATCAAAACCGGTTGGAATCAAAAAACCGCGCGCGATAGCCACGGCCTTAATGGCCTGGTTGACGGCACCGGCGCCGACACACTGGATGTTGACGGGTACACCATCCTTGACCATGCCGGCGATGGCGCCGGCAACGGACGCGGGCGATGATTTGCTTGATACCTTCAGGCAATCCATGAAGAAACTCCTGCATTTAAAAGTACGTTTTAACTGCAATAACTGTATCGTACCGAGTGGACTCGGTAAAGGCACTATTCCTCTTTGGCAAGATCAAAGGTCACGGTGATTCGATCACGCGAAACACGGATCTTTGGGTCGCCGCAAAGGTTGAGATAGTACCGGGCGGCAAGGTCATTAAAGTCGCGTTCCACAGCGCGCGAAAACTGTGCCATGTCGTCCTTGGCAATACGTAGCCCGCGACGATCCTTCGCGAGATCGACAGGAGCCGGCGCATGCGAGGACGAATCACGCTCGCGCAGCAGACGCGCGGTCACACCGCGAACGGGCTTAATCTGCCCTGCTAAAATGCGATGGGCCGTGCGCTCGGACATCTCAAGACCCAAACCCGAACAAATACGGATAAAGTCCTCGGCATCAGAAGCAAGGCCTAAACGATCGACAACCGGAAGCTCACTCTCGTCATCAATGAACAGGAGACGAGACGTATCGAGCCGACTTGACGCTTGAGCATAAAGGGTCGCGGCAATCTCAGACGGAGAACCAAGATAGACATCGCAACCACGCAACTCCTCGAGCGCAAACTCACAAGCAGCGCGAATAATATTATGTGGACCGCGAGCGCAGACATAACGTCCGCCCTCATCCTTGACGGCCTGGGGCCAGCTGGACTGATCGGCACGCTCACTGAGGCGGTCGGCCGCAACGCTCACCTTGAAGGCTGAACCAAGATCGACGCCGGACGTGACCACACGGGCCTCGTCGGCGTTCTGCTTGATCGAAAACAATGCCATGCCACGACCGTGAACGCCCCAACGGTCCATCTTCATGCTCTCGAGCTTGGAGGTAACGCGGGCATCAAAGATTCGCTCTTGCATATCCTGCGGAACGCCAGAACCGTTATCCAGAAAGACAAGCGTGCGGACGCCATCTTCCTTGGTCGTGGCGAGATAGACCTTGTCGGCGCCGGCATCGCGAGCATTACGAAGCATTTCGATGACGATGTCCTCGACATGCTGAATGTCGTGCTTAGCCTGGCGCCGCTCGGCCTCTGAAACGCGGAGGCGGACATACCCCTCGCCAAGGTTCTCCTCGACGCGAAGGTTGCCCTCCCCCGACATCGACGCGATAAATGAGATGAGCTCGTTCGCGTCGCTCATGTTATTTAGCGATATCGACAGCGCGGCTCTCGCGAATCACGACGACACGCACCTGACCGGGATACTCCATCTCTTCCTCGATCTGATGGGCGATATCGTGAGCCAGAACCGTGGACTGGGCATCGGAAATCTTGTCCGGCTGGACCATGACGTGGACCTCGCGACCGGCCTGCATGGCATAGGTACGTTCGACGCCGTCATGGGAGTTGGCGATCTCCTCGAGCTTCTCAAGACGCTTGATGTAGTTCTCGGCAGACTCGCGACGGGCACCGGGGCGAGAGGCAGAGACAGCATCGGCGGCCTGCACCAGGACATCGAGCACCGTGTTGGGGTCGACATCGGCATGGTGAGCCTCAATAGCGTGGACGATAACGGGCTTCTCGCCATAACGGCGGGCAAGCTCGGCGCCGATGACGGCATGCGGGCCCTCGACGTCGTGGTCGATTGCCTTGCCCAGGTCGTGCAGCAGGCCGGCGCGCTTGGCGGTCACAACGTCCAGGCCAAGCTCGGAAGCCATCACGCCGCACAGACCAGAGACCTCGAGGGAATGCTGAAGCACGTTCTGACCAAACGAGGTACGGTAGCGCAGGGCACCAAGGGTCTTGACGATCTCGGGGTGCAGATCGTGGATGCCGGTATCGAAGGCAGCCTGCTCGCCAGCCTCGCGCACGCGCTGCTGAACCAGGTCGGCGGCCTTGTGATACATCTCCTCGATACGGGCAGGGTGAATGCGGCCGTCGGCGATGAGGTTCTCGAGGGCGACACGGGCGGTCTCACGACGGACCGGGTCGAAGCTCGAAAGAACGACGGTCTCGGGCGTGTCGTCGATCACGAGGTTGACGCCGGAAACCTGCTCGAAGGTCCGGATGTTGCGACCCTCGCGACCGATGATGCGGCCCTTGAGGTCATCAGAGGGAATGTGCACGGAGGTAACGGTGACCTCGGCAGTGTGATCGGCAGCGCAGCGCTGAATCGCCAGAGACAGAATCTCCTGGGCGGTCTTGTGGCACTCGGCGCGAACCTGCTGTTCGGACTCGCGAATGATCGTGGCGGCCTCGTGGGTGACCTCGCCGCGAACCTTATCGAGGAGCTCCTTGTGGGCGTCCTCGCGGGTAAGGTCGGCGATACGCTCGAGCTCGGAGGTCTGCTTTGCGCAGAGCTCCTCGAGCTCACGGGAGCGCTTCTCGACCTGACCGGCCTGGCTGGACAGCTGATGCTCGCGCTTGTCGAGAGCGTCGTTGCGGCGATCGAGGGATTCCTCGCGCTGCATCACGCGGTTCTCGAGCGTACGAATCTCGTTCTTACGCTGCTTGTCCTCGGCCTCAGCGGCCTGCTTGTTCTTGATGATCTCCTCTTTAGCCTCGAGCAGAGCCTCTTTTTTGAGGGTCTCGGCCTGACGCTTAGCATCACCGATCAGGGACTCAGCCTGTGCGTGTGCCGACTGGATTTTTTCGTCGGCCTCGTGAAGACTGCCCTGCTTGGCGGTGCGCATGTAGGCAATGGCGGCGATGGCACCCAAAATGATGCCAACGAGCGCTGCGATGATAGGCATGCTCACTCCTTTTTATGGATTCGTTACACAACAAAGCGAACCGTCCTTACGAACGGCTCGCGACATTTGAGTAATATGGGCGCAGCTTATGCGGGTCGGATACAGATAAACATATAAACAAACTCATCACAGATGAGCACATATCACAAAGCAAATGACAGTGTTTATCGTACGTTGAACCACAACAACTGTCAAATAAATGGCCCCAGCACGGCGGCTAAAACGCGGTGAACGGCAGGGCCACAAAACGCATACGCCTAAACCGCACATTCCTCACGTTCGGCATCGAGACGTGCCTTAACGGCATCGGCGGCGATGTGATACGAGAAGCCCTTGCCCATCAAAAACCGAACCAGTTTTTCGAATCCGCGCGTCTCTGGAACACGCCGCTTGGCGAGCAGGGCTGACGCACGCGCCAAATCGTCTTCGACGGCAAAATAATCCTCGGGATAACCGGGAATGTCATCGAGCACGACATGACGGCGCTTGAGCTCGGTCTCGATTTTACGCTGTCCCCAACCGCGCCGCTTGCGTTCCTCGATAAAGTACGAGCAAAAGCGGTTCTCGTCTAAAAAGCGATACTCGGTGGCGCGCTCGACGGCGAAATCGATCGCGGACTGGCGAAAGCCGTAGCGAGCCAGCTTGTCACGGACCTCACCCGTCGCATGGTCGCGTCGCGATAGCATCTCGGTCACCATGGTAAGTGCACATTTACGCTCGATGAGCTGCACCGCTTCACGAAAGTTATCCCAATCACAGGGAAGATCGAGGCGATTTTCGACATACAGGCGCGCGACCCGCACGGGAATCCAAATGGACCGCTCAAAACCGCCCTCAAACTCACAATCGATATGTGCGCAAGGCTTTTTGGACGCATACCCGCTCGAGAACGAGGAGGCCGCCTTCTTATCGGGAAAGACGACCGTGGCCTCGGTCACCGTATACGACATGAGTGTAACCGCTACTCGTCGTCATCATCGAGCATGGCGGAACCATCGATGGCGTAAAGCTCGTCAAACTCCTCAGGCGCAGGCTGATCGGTCAGCTCGACCTCGGACGGAGCATCGTCATCAAACTCAAGCCCGCAGGCAAGGCGGACCTTATGCTCAATCTCGTCGGCGCAATCGGGGTGTTCGCGCAGGAACGCCTTGGCGGCCTCGCGACCGTTGCCGAGCTTGTCCTCGCCATAGGCAAACCAGGAGCCCATCTTCTTGCAAATGCCGCACTCGACAGCCATGTCCAGAATCGAGCCCTCCTTAGAGATGCCCGTACCGTACATAATGTCGAACTCAGCAGAACGGAACGGAGCTGCCACCTTGTTCTTAACGACCTTAGCGCGCACGCGGTTACCGATAACCTCATCCTTAAGCTTAATGCTGTCGATGCGGCGAATGTCGATACGCACCGAAGAGAAGAACTTAAGGGCGCGGCCGCCCGTCGTGGTCTCGGGGTTGCCGAACATGACGCCGATCTTCTCTCGCAGCTGGTTAATGAAGATGCATGTCGTGTTGGACTTGGACAGCGAGCCGGCGAGCTTGCGGAGCGCCTGACTCATAAGACGAGCTTGCAATCCGACCGTGGTATCGCCGATCTCTCCCTCGATCTCGGCACGCGGGGTCAGCGCGGCGACGGAGTCGACGACGATGGCATCGATGGCGCCGGAACGCACGAGCATGTCAACAATCTCGAGCGCCTGCTCACCCGTATCAGGCTGGGAAATCAGTACCTCGTCGATATCCACGCCAATGCGCGCGGCATACGTGGGATCGAGCGCGTGCTCGGCATCGATAAATGCCACCACGCCACCCATTGCCTGGGCTTCGGCCAGGATCTCGAGCGAAAGCGTCGTCTTACCGGAGGACTCAGGACCGTAAATCTCGACGATACGGCCGCGCGGCACACCGCCGATACCCAGAGCGGCATCGAGTGCCAGAGCGCCCGTGGGGATGGCCTCAACCTCAAGCTCGGGGCCGCCGTCACCATACCTCATGATGGAACCCTGGCCGAATTTCTTCTCGATCTCGGCCTTGGTGGTGGCGATCATCTCATCGCGCTCTTTACCCGTCGTGCGAGCATGAACGGTACGTACGGGACCTGAATTCTTGGCCATGAATAGCCCTCCTCTTAACAACCTGCATCGATAATAAACGAACGGCTGTTCGTGGTCAACCGTTCAGATAAATCATATGCAGCCGACCTTTCCAAAACCCAACCAAACGCCGACCAAACACTGACCAAAAACTTGACCGCAGGCGAACCAAACAACGCATGACGAGCAAGATTACGCCAACTACCTGCACAAAGAGCAAATTCGCCAGAGGTCCCTATCTCCACAATTAAGGGGCCCGGAGGCCCCTTAAAACACGTCTATTCCATAGAATCGAGCACACAGACAATGCGACCCAGCGCCTCCGCGACCGCATGGGCACGAACACACGAACGATCGCCCTCATAGTGACAACGAGTGGAGTCCACGACCGGCACTCCCCCATCGGCCGAGCGATACGCCCAGCCAATATAAAAGGTTCCAGCCGGATCGTCCTCGGTCCCTCCACCGGGGCCGGCATAGCCCGTCGCACTCACGGCAATATCGCTCTGGTACAGCTCCAGCGAACCGGCAGCCATCTCGCGCGCCGTCTGGTACGACACCGCGGTATAGCGATCGAGCGTCTCTTGCTCAACGCCGAGCACGCGATGCTTAATCTCGTCGCAGTACGTCACCGCACCGCCGCGCAGCACCGCCGAGGCACCGGGGATATCGGCGATCGTCGAGGCGATCATGCCCGCCGTCAGAGATTCAGCCGTCGAAACCGTCACACCACGAACGCTTGCACGCTCGACAATATCGCGTGCGAGCTCTTCGTTATGCGCGGCAATCAGCTCAAATGATTCCGTCATGCCTACCAGGACCTAGACCGAAAAGACAATCTTACGGCAGTTCCAGAAGTATTGAGCGCCCGAGATAACGGTAAGGATAACGGCCACGGCGTACAGGAAGCGGGAGACGCCATAGATACCGAGCGTCAGCGCCACCGGGGCCAGGTTAAGGCCAGACAACGCAAAGACGCACAGATAGCCGCAGATGGAAACCATCGTAGTCGCCGTCTTGTACTTGCCGAGCTTATCGGCCGCAACGACCACACCGGCCGCGCTCGCGACCATGCGCAGAGCGCTCACCAGCAACTCGCGGAACAGGATGATGAACACCGACCACACGGTTACGGTACCAAAATCCAAGAACAGCAGCAGGGCCGAGAACACGAGCAACTTATCGGCGATGGGATCCAAGAACTTACCGAAATCGGTGATCTCGTTGCGCGAACGTGCCAGGTAGCCATCAACCTTATCTGTGCACGACAGGATGACGTACAGAATAAAGGCGGCGGCGGCGAGCGGGCCGTCGAAGGTGCTCAAATCCGTACCGGTAACGCCCACGCGAGACAGCGCCGACACAATCATGAACACAGGAATAAAGACGATGCGCACGCACGTCACGATGTTGGCGGGCGTCCAAACACTCGTCAGTTCCTTATTGCTCTCGTTAGCCACGACGCTCTCCTACTCCACAACATGACCGATAAGCTCGTAGCAGAAGCTATCGGTAAACTCGACCGTCAGAATATCGCCCACAGATGCCTCGCTGGCATCCAGATGCACCGCACCATCGGAATCGGGCGCCTGGAACCAAGCATGTCCGATCAGCTCGGCACCGTCCTCGGTCTCCTCGATACCGTCGACAATCACCTGGGCGCGCTCGCCCACGTGCGCGGCTGTCGCGGCAAAGCCGAGCGACTCGGCCAGATCCATGGCCTCCTGGGCGCGCTCGAGCTTAACATCTTCGTCGACCTGACCTTCCATCTTGGCGGCCAGGCTACCCTCCTCCTGCGAGTAGGCAAAGACGCTCGTGTAGTCAAAGCCGACGGTGTCCAAAAAGTCGATAAGATCGCGGAACTCGTCGTCGGTCTCGGTCGGGAACCCTACCATGGCCGTGGAGCGGATCACAATACCGGGGATGCGCTCGCGCAGGTCGCGGAACAGGTCCTCGAGCTCCTGGCGCGAACCGGAGCGGCGCATGGCCTTGAGGATGCGCGCGTCGCAGTGCTGCACGGGGATATCGATATAGGGCAGCACCTCGGGCGTATCGCGAATGGTCTCGATAAGCTCGTCAGTCATGCCCTCGGGCTGCAGGTAAAGTACGCGGACCCACACGTTATGAGGACGCACCGCCTCAGCAACGGCCTGCAGCAGCTGCGCCAGATTGCGCGGCACGCCCTCGGCGAGGTCCTCGTCGGCAAAGTCGGTACCCCAGATGCCCGTGTCCTGACCGATCAGAACGATCTCGCGCACGCCGCCGGCGACCAGGTCGCGTACCTCGGAGATAATGCTCTCGGCATTGCGCGAGTGATAACGACCGCGGATATACGGGATCATGCAGAAGCTGCAGAAGCGGTTACAGCCATCGGAGATCTTGACGTAGGCGACAGCGCCCTCGACGGTGCGCTTGACCTGCGGAATATAGGCGGCAATCTCGCGCTCGACACCCAGAACGTCATCGATAACAGAGACGATGCCGTCTTCCTCGTCGGCCTTCACAAAGGCCGCGACCTCGGGCAGCTCGTCGGGCAGGTCGTCCCCGTAGCGTGACGGCACGCAGCCGCACATGACGATCGGGCAGGAACGAACGCCGTCCTGCACCTCGTTGGCAAGCTCGAGCGTGGTCTCGATGCTCTCGGACGTTGCAGAGGCAAGGAACGAGCACGTATTGACGATGGCGATATCGGCATCCTGCGGATCGAATGCCTCTTCGTAGCCTGCGGCGGTCAAGAGAGAACGCATACGGTCGGTGTCGACCTCGTTCTTAGCGCACCCGAGGGTGATGTAGAGCACGGAGCCCAACGGTGTATCCATGTTGGAGAGCGGTCCTTTCGAATAATATTAGCGGTAGTTAGTGAACTGCAGCGGCTGACCGTAGTCCTGGTCGCGCAGGAACTGGATAACGGTCTGCAACGCGTCCTTCGAAGCAGAGGAAACACGCAGCTTGTCGGCCTCAATCGTCACCTTGACCTTGAGCTTTTGGTCCTTGATGTCCTTATTGATCTTCTTGGCGGTCGCCTGGTCGATACCCTCGACGATATGGCCGAGCACGCGCACGGTGCCGCCTGATGCCGCCTGAGGCGCATCCCAAGACACAGCCTTAAGATCGATGCCGCGCTTGATGAGCTTGGAGCTTAGGACATCGATGATCTGCTTGGAGACAAAGTCGGCCGGGGCATTGATCGTAAAGAGCTTGTCGCCCTTCGAAAGCTCGGCAGTGGCGCCGGAATCCTTAAGGTCATAGCGCTGGGAAATCTCGCGCGTGGTCTGCTGGAAGGCATTATCGACCTCTTGCATGTTGACCTCGGACACGACGTCGAAGCTGAAATCTTTAGCCATGATGTTTCCTTTCGCATACGAGCGGCTTAGTAGCTATCGTACGACTAGTCGGTTGAATCGGCGGGCGCCTGACCGTCAGGTGCGGTATCGGCGCCAGCCGTGGACTGGGCATCGGTGCCGTCGGTGGAATCAGTACCATCAGCGGTGTCGGCACCATCAGAACTTTCACCATTCTCGGAATCAGTCGTCTCCTTCTTGGGAACGGTGATCGTCACACGCGCCACGCCCGAGGTCTTGGTATCGTAACGGACCTTTTCACCGTTCTTGGTAACGGTGACATCGGAAGGCTTGGACGTGGTGATCTCGATCGAGGACTCGGGCGTGTATTCCTGCTCAAAGGGGCCGGTCGCCTGGGCGCCATAGACCGACTTGCCATCAACCTTGACCTCAATCCAAGCGGTCTTGCCCTTGGCAACGGAAATCTTGACCTTTGTGACCTTGCTCTCTTCCTTCTTGGCTGTCGTCTTGGCGGCGTCCGAATCGGTCGACTCGGGCGCCGTCTTATCGGTATCTTCATCCTCATCGACGGATTCGGTCTTCTTGGGAGACTTCTTAGTCGTTGTCTTGCTGGCAACGGGCGTCTCGGGCGTCGACTCGGGCGCCGAGGAGCCGCAGCCACGCAGGAGCACCACGATGAGCACGATCAGCAGCAGCGCCACGGCACCGATGCCGGCGTAAACGATACGAGGATCGAGACCGTTGTTCTGGGGAGCACGCCCACTGCCGCGTCCACGATTGGAAACACCGCGACCAGTGCCCTGGGGCATGCGACCGCGGTTATTGTCGGAACGTCCGCGATAGCTACCCTGGTGCTGCACATTGCGCTGGCCCGAGCGGGGGGAGAGCTCGCCGCGACCCTGGTAGTTACGCTGACCCGAACGAGGCGCTGATGAGCGCTGGCTAAAGGTCTGCGACTGAGATCGAAGACGCGGCGTCACCTGCGTGGTATCGGCATCCGCATAGCCACCGCGAGAGCGTCCGGCGGGGACACCACGGTAACCGCGATCGGAATAGCCGCCGTCGCCGTAGCCGGCACGAGGGTCACGCGCCACGCCACGGGCAGCGGGAAGTGCACGGTCCTCGGGCATCGGCGTACTGCGGAACCGGTCACGCTGTGAGCGAATCTCCTCGCCCGAACCCGTCTCGGTAATATAACCGGCCTGCTGAGGACGCTGTCCATAGCGGGTCGAACGACCGCCCTGAACCATCAGGAAGCGCCCGTTATCGACCGAGGAACGCGAATTGACGTAGCCGGCGGCGTCCTGAAAACGACCGCCCTGCTGCGACGTCTCGCGTTCGTATGCCATCAGGTCGTCAAAGTAGGCATTGACGACCTCGCGCGGATTGAGGCCCAAAAAGCGAGCATAGCTCGAAATCATGCCCTGCGCATAGCCGCGCGGCGGCATCGAGGCAAAGTTACCGGTCTCGAAAAACTCGATGATCTGCGGCCTGATTTTGATGGTGTTGGCGACCTGCTGAATGGAAAGGCCCATTCGGCGACGCTGCTCGAGCAGCATGTCACCAAAGCGTGCAGCCATCAGAATCCTCCAAACTCACGATCTTCACGTGCCATCTCGGCGTCGACAGATTCCAGCGCGGCAAGCCCCTCCTCGTCCAGCAGGACCTCGCGCGGCTTGGAACCGTCGGGCGGGCCGACGACACCCTTTTCTTCCAGCATGTCCATAATACGCCCGGCACGCGCATAGCCAACCTTCAGACGACGTTGCAGGCCAGATGTGGAGCCAAGCTGCGATTCCACCACAATATGGGCGGCTTCCCAAATGAGCGGATCATCGTCTTGCGGCTCGGCGACTCCGGTGCGGACAATGCCGCCGCCGCCCGCCATGGACATGGAAGCGGGCGCCACGGCAGACAGGATCTCCTCGTGGTAGTCGGGCTCGCTCTGCGACTTGACGAACTCGACAATCTCGTTGATTTCGTCATCCGAGACAAAGCAGCCCTGGATACGGCGAGGCTTGCCCCAGTCGACCTTGGAGAACAGCATGTCGCCCAAACCGGTGAGCTTTTCGGCACCCATCTGGTCGATGATGACGCGCGAGTCGATGCCCGTGGCGACGTTGAAGGCGATGCGGTTGGTGATGTTGGCCTTGATGAGGCCTGTCACCACGTTGGAGCTGGGGCGCTGAGTCGCCACGATAAGGTGGATACCGGCGGCACGGCCCAGCTGGGCGATACGCACAATCGACGCCTCGACGTCCTTTCCGGCAACCATCATCAGGTCCGAGAGCTCGTCGATGATGATGACCAGGTAGGGCATCTTTTGCGGCGGGTTGTCGTAATGCTCAAACTCGCCAGTTGCCTGCTTTTCGTTGTACGTCGAGATCTTGCGCACGTTGAGCCGCTCGAAGACCTTCAGGCGACGCTCCATCTCGGACACCGCCCACTGCAGAGCGCTCGCGGCCTGCTTGGGCTCGGTCACCACGGGCACATAGAGATGCGGCAGACCGTTATAGCCCGCAAGCTCGACGCGCTTGGGGTCGACCATGATCAAGCGAACGTCCTCGGGAAGGGCGCGCATGAGCAGGGTCGTGATGATGGAGTTGATCATGACCGACTTACCGGAACCCGTGGTACCGGCGATCAGCAGGTGGGGCATCTTGGCGAGGTCGGCGACGACCGGCGTGCCCTCTGCATCGCGGCCGATGGCAAGCTCAAGCGGACCGCCCTTAACATAGGGCAGCACATCGCCCAAGTTAACGTTCTGACGCTTGCGGTTGGGAATCTCGATACCCACGAGCGAGGTGCCGGGAATCGGCGCAAAGATACGCACGGACTGAGCGGCAAGCGACAGCGCGATGTCGTCCTCAAGGCTCGAAATCTTGCTCACGCGCTCGCCCTCGCCGGGCTGCAGCTTAAAGGTCGTCACCGTGGGACCGGCAATCCAGCCGACGACGCGAGCGCTACGGCCAAACTCAAGCAGCGTGGACTGCAACGACTCGGCGGTCTGTTCCAGCTCCTTGTCCGAAGACGCGGCAGAAGCGGACTGAGGGTTTGCATGCAGGATTTCGAGCGGCGGAAGCTTCAGGCCGTCCTCTTCTTCGCCCTCGGCATCAGCGGAAGCACCGCCCGCTCCCCCATCGCTAGAAATAGACGCCTCGGCAGCGCTCGCAACAGCCGTATCGGCAGCCTTAGGATGCTTGAGGAAATCAGGAATTTGAGGGGCGGCCGAGACGGGATTCACGGCAAACGGCGGTTCGGACTCGTCGACCTTGTCCGGATCGTCCTCCATCGAAAGCTGGCCGGTCACCTGACCGCGCTTTGCATGACGTCGGGGCAGCAAGATGGTTTTAGCAGTCTCGAGCGGGGACTCGTCGTCCTCGTCATCGCCCTCGGTAAGCTCAATCTCGCTCTCGGACCAAGACGGGTCGGGCTCACTCGTATTGAGTTTGGGAGCCGTCTTGCCCTTCTTGGCATGACGGCGAGGCAGCAGCGTGGTCTCAGCGCGCTCGGCCTCCACAGCATCGGACACGTCGACAAACGGATCCTCGTCCTCGTCGTCATCGTCCAAAACCGAGTCCGAATCGTTGCCCATGACCGTGGTCACGGACATATCGGAGCCCTTCTGACGAAGAATGCTCAGGTGCGGACGGGCAACGCCGGGCACCGACAGGGCTTCGTCATCACCCCACGGACTCGCGTTGACGTCGGCACGACGGCGCTCGGCAAAATCGGCCGCACGGTCGCGGGCAGAGCGCAAAACGCCGCCCACCGAAAAGCCGATAATGACAAAGCCAACGACGGCCAGGCCCAAGAGGACCACCATCGCGATAGGCTTACCCAGGGCATTCTGCAGCGCACTCGCAATAAACGCACCGATGTAGCCACCCGAGGCGGACAGGTTTTGCGGCGTGAACATAAGGTCGCACGAGTCGCTCGTACCCGGCACCATCAGCGAAAGAATGGAGACGACGGCGATAAAGACCACGGCGCCGCCCGCAACAGAGCGCACGTTAAGCGGCGAGTCCTCGCCTAAAAAGAGCGTGGCGGCAAACAGCAAAATGACGATCGGCAGCACGTAGGCGCCCAGACCAAAGCCCAGGTGGTAGAAACCGGCAACCGCAGCCGTAACGGGTGCGGTCGCCGGCGAAATCACGGCAATGAAGGACGCAATCGCCAAAACGGCAATGACAACGCCGGCGATATCGCGGTTGGCCGAAGGCTCGACCAGGGGCTCAAAATCGTCGAACTCGGTCTCGTGGCCCTTATTGGCACGAAGATGGGAACCGGCACCCTTAGCAGATGCCGGTTGGTTGTTGGCCTTATTGCCTTTGGCGTTTTGTGCAGATCCGCGCGCCAAACTAAACCTCCATGACGACCGGAATGATCATTGGACGAGTGCGCGTACGGCTCCAGATAAAGTTAGAGAGCGAGTCGCGCAGGGCCTTGCGAATGGCGTCGGAACCGCTGCTCGTAAAGCTGAACTTGCCCTTCTCGATCGTCTTCATGATGGACGCCGAGGCGTCCTCGGAGAACTGGTCGTCGATGGCAAAGGAGACGCCGCGGCCCGAGAACTCGATGGCCTCGATCTTCTTGTGTTTGATCGAAACGATAGCGACAGCCGTGACCATACCGTCGTTGGCAAGCTTCTGACGATCGCGCAGAACGATCGGGTCGGTATCGCCGATGCGCAGTCCGTCGACGTAGACGACGCCGGACTCAACGGGCGTACCGCGCCTGACGATACCGCCGCGCATCTCGAGCGTATCTCCATTGTCGAGGATAAAGATATGATCTTCCTTGAGGCCCATCTTGCGTGCAAGTTGAGCATGGGCGCGCAGATGCACGGCCTCGCCGTGGACCGGCATAAAGTACGTAGGCTTGGCCATGGCCATCAGGAGCTTGAGCTCCTCCTGGCTACCGTGACCCGAGACGTGAACGAGGGCGCGGTTCTTATCCCACACGTCGCAGCCGAGCTTGGCGAGGCTGTTGACGACCTGCTGAACGGCTTTCTCGTTACCGGGGACCGGCGTTGCCGAGAGGATGACGGTATCGCCCTCGTGGATGGAGAGCGTCTTGTGCTCGCCGTTGGCCATGCGCGAAAGAGCCGACAGGGGCTCGCCCTGCGAACCGGTGCACATGACGACGATCTTGTCGTCGGGCAGGTTGTCAATATCGAAGGCATCGATGATATCGGCATCATCGATGTTGAGATAACCGAGCTCGCGTGCCACGCGGGTGTTGGTGAGCATGGAACGACCGGTCACGACGACCTTGCGGCCACACTTGCGGGCGGCGTCGCAGATCTGCTGCAGGCGATGGATGTGGCTCGAGAACGAGGCGACAAACACGCGGCCCGGAGCATTCTTGATGGCATGCAGCAGATTGGGGCCGACCTCGGCCTCGGACTTGGTAAAGCCGGGGACCGTGGCGTTGGTGGAGTCGGACAGCAGCAGGTCGATGCCCTGCTTGGCAAAGCGGCTGATAGCGGCATAGTCGGGCGTGACGCCGTCGATGGGCGTCTGGTCGAGCTTAAAGTCGCCAGTGTGCATAACGGTGCCCTGGTTGGTGCGGATGAACACGCCCAGAGCGCCCGGGATGGAGTGCGTCATCGAGAAGAAGTCAAGCGAGATGCCACCCAAATTGACGTGGCTGCCGCCCTTGACCTCACGGAACTTGGGTGCACGAATTCGGAACTCGGAGAGCTTGCCCTCGATAAAGCCAAGCGTCAGCTTGCTCGAGAAGATGGGCACCTTGTTGTTGAGGTCCTGCAGCAGATACGGAAGCGAACCGGTGTGGTCCTCGTGGCCGTGAGTGACGATGATGCCGCGGAGCTTTTCCTCGTTCTCCAGAACGTAGGTGTAATCCGGGAGCACCAGGTCGATACCGGGCTGCGAGTCGTCGGGGAACATGAGGCCGGCGTCGACGAGCACCATGTCGTCGCCGCACTCGAAGACCGTCATGTTCTTGCCGATGCCATCAAGGCCGCCGAGCGGGATGATCTTCAAGGGAGATGATTTTTTAGCTGCCATAGGTGAGTGTTGTTTCCTTTCTTCGAAACGGGTCTGGAACAACCGGCGGGGCGCTTCTGGCAAACCGACCGCCGGGAACGTACAAACATGCATCACAGAGTCGACGCAGTAACCACAGTATGATACCCATTTGCCCACCAACAGACCACCCATGCATCAAAGCCCCATCTGAACTGGTCCATCCCGCCGGTCTGGGGCCATCGGGGGCCGGGGCGGGTT
>CABUPH010000011.1 GCA_902493375.1 uncultured Collinsella sp. | reverse complement strand
CCTCGGGTGGCTGAGCCCGATGGAGTACCGCAGGAAGCTTGGATACGCCTAGGCGCGGTCCAAGAAATCGTCCGCACCCCCGAACCCTCAAAAAAAAGGAGGCATCCTTTCGGACGCCTCCTTTCAGCGAGTGTATTGTTCTTCGATCTTACATCTCGGGCGCCTTGGCGACGGTCTCGCTTTCTGCCGTGAGTGGGCGGTTGTCGATGCGGCGGCCCAGGCGGTCGAGCTTCACAAGGAGCCACTCAATGGGATTCGGCCCTGCCCCTTCCTCGTCGGCAACCAGGTCCATGACGGCGATCTTGGTGCCGTCCTGCTTGAGCGTAACGCTGCCCACCTTGTCGCCCACATGCACCGTGCCCGAAAGATCGTCGTGGCTAACCTTTTCGGTCACCTCGCCGGCAAGGGAAAACACGGTCGCTTGCGCCGTAGGATCGGCGAGTGTGGCGTCGATCGTCTTATCCGTCCAGTCGGTTTGGCCAATGCGCGCCATAAGCGGGTTGCCGTTGGCGGTCTTTTCCTGCGTGTTGGCGATCGCGACCGTCACCTTGTGACCGTAGTACCAATTGGCAAGGGCGGCGGTATCGGTAAAGCGCTGGTCGGTGGTGGTGGAGTTCAAAACGACGGTGTAGATCTCGTCGCCGTCGCGGTTGTAGGCGCTCGTAAAGCAATAGCCCGCGTCGTCGGTGGTGCCGGTCTTGCCGCCGATGTTGCCATCTTGGCCCAGCAAATAGTTATGCGTGTCCATGGAATGCGAATGGTCGGTGCCGTCGGCGCCCGTGACCTCGATCCAGGAATCCTCGCTCGCTACGACCTCGCGGATCGTGTCGTTTTTCATGGCCTCCTGCATCATCAGCGCTACGTCGTGTGCGGTTGAGTGCATATCGCCAGCCCACTCATCAAAGTCCAGACCATGCGGGTTTTCAAAAAGCGTACCGGTGCAGCCGAGCTTCTTAGCGCGCTCGTTCATGGCCTTCACAAATGTGGCCTCGGCGTCTTTGGTCTTAGGGTCGATCTTCTTGCCCACATATTCGGCGAGCACGATGGCGGCGTCGTTGCCCGAGGGAATCATCAGGCCGCGCAGCGCCTGCTCCACGGTAAGCTTGTCGCCTTCGAGCAAGCCGGCGGTCGAATTGCCCACGGTGGCTGCGGCGTTGCTCACCGTGACCTTCTCGTCCATCTTGCAATTCTCGACGGTTAGGATTGCGGTCATGACCTTGGTGATCGAGGCAATCTTGACCTGCTCATCGGCGTCGCGGGCATAGTAGACGGTGCCGTCTTTGCCCATGACGAGGGCATTGGTCGCATCGATATCGGGCAGGTTTTCGGCCGTGATACCGCGCACATCGGCGGTTTTGCCGCAAACATTGTCGGTCGTGAGCACTTGGGCGCCGGCGACGGTGGGCACGCCAGCGGCAAGGGCGATAGCGCAGACAAAGCCGGCGGCAAGCTGGGCTGAGCGCTTTGCAAAAGGGGTGAGGGACTTCACGGATTTCGCTTTCGACGGGATGGTCTCTTCTGGAACTAGAGTATATCGTTTGCCGGCGTCGGCGATCATCGCGTGCGTGCGTGGCCCACATCCGCACCCGAACGGGCACAAGGGTGCTTAAGGCCGACTTAATCACCCACGCTTGTTGTGTGTGGCGTGCGTCGCCTCGGGCATAATGGAGCGCGAGAGGAGCACGCATGAACGAGCGCATACTGGTAGTTGATGACGAGAAGGCCATCGCCGACTTGGTTGGTATCTACCTTACAAAAGAGGGCTTTGATGTCCAGATTGCCTATAGCGGGGCCGATGCTGCCAAGGCAATCTTGGAGCAGGAGTTCGATCTGGCGCTGCTGGATGTCATGCTGCCCGATATCGATGGATTTGAGCTGCTGCGTACGATCCGTTCCAGCCATACCTATCCTGTGATCATGCTGACGGCGCGCGATGCCCAGCAAGACAAGATCGGGGGCCTTTCGCTTGGTGCGGACGATTACGTGGTTAAGCCGTTTCGCCCGCTGGAGCTCATCGCGCGTGTGCACGCTCAGCTTCGCCGCTACACCAGCTACGGTAGCCGTGCACAGGCGGCCGAGTCGCCGACCATTCAGCTCGACGGCTTGGAGATCAACCGCGATGCTCGTTCCGTGACAGTGGACGGTTCACCGGTTCGCCTCACGCCCACCGAGTATTCAATCTTGCTGTATCTGGTCGAGCATCGCGGCAGCGTGGTGGCCGTAGAGGACCTGTTCCGCGCGGTGTGGAACGAGGACTTTATGCCCGGCTCCAACAATACGGTGATGGTGCATATTCGCCACTTGCGCGAAAAGATCGGCGACGACGCACAAAAGCCACGCTTTATCAAAAACGTCTGGGGCGTCGGCTACATCATCGAATAACGCTTTTCGCTTGTGAGGATCTTGATATGACAAAAGACGATAGGCAAGCGTTCGAGGTGCCCGATCGGCTCTTTGAATACGTGAGGTCGGTCGTCGACAACCGCGCGCTTGCAACGGTGCTGCTCTTTTTGCTGAGCCTGCTGCTGATTGGCATCGACAACATCGTCGGAATCTTGGCGGTGCTGCTTGTCGGCTTTTTGCTGATCGATCGATTTGAGATCGTGTGCCGCTGCGTGGTGATTGGCGGCGCCGCGTGGGCCATGACGTTGGCGATTGGCGCCATGGCGCTCGGCGGCATCGAAGGGCCGGTGTTGTTCGATGCCGGCTTTGTATTCAACATGCTTGGCTTTGTGCTGGCGCTTGCCGCGTGCGTGCTGTTCTTGTGCGGCCGCGCCCTGTACTACCAGGGCTACGAGCAGGGCGAGCAGCATGCCGATTGTGTGCTGGCTGCTCGTATTCAAGATCGCCTGATCGATCACCCCGACACCTGGGACAACATCGACGGCGACTTCTTGGAGGTCGAGGGCGCCCTTAACCGCGTGCGTGACCGTGAGCGCAAGGTGCAACAGGCCTTGCGTGACGAATCTCATCGCAAGGACGATCTGGTCACGTACTTGGCACATGACCTACGCACCCCGCTTGCCAGTGTGGTGGGCTATCTTTCGCTGCTGCAAGAGGCTCCCGAGCTGCCGGTTGAGCAACGTGCGCACTTTACGGGCGTGGCTCTCGACAAGGCGCACCGGCTCGATGCGCTCATCGAAGAGTTCTTCGATATCACGCGCTTTGACTTCCACGATATCGTGCTCACGCGCGGCTATGTTGATCTGGGGTTGCTGCTGGCTCAGGTGGCTGACGAGTTCTATCCCATCCTCAACGAGCAGCATAAGGAAGCCCAAGTTGATATTCGCGAGGACCTGACGGTGCTCGTGGATGGCGACAAGATGGCCCGCGTGTTCAACAACATCATGAAAAACGCCGTCGCCTATAGCTATGAGGGCTCGACTATCACGATTGAGGCCAGGCGCCAAGACGACGGCGGCGTGCGCGTGCGCTTTATTAATCAGGGCGATCCCATCCCTGCGGCTAAGCTCAAGGTGATCTTTGAGAAGTTCTATCGCCTGGATGCGGCGCGTGCGACCAATCGCGGCGGCGCTGGACTGGGGCTTGCCATCGCCAAGGAGATCGTATGCGCGCACGGCGGTACCGTTGCATGTGAATCGACGCCCGAACACACGATATTCACCATCGAGCTGCCCGCCGCATAGCCAGTGTGCCCTTACAAACACTTGACAATGCGCTCACGTGCATATGAGCCGCGATTCCTACTATCGATACTGCTGAATTGATATCGATGTGGAGGTATGCGGTATGACGGCTGCTGCGGCTGTGGAGCCCACGGAGCTTGAAGAACTCATGAAAGCGCAGGCCGAGGCCGCGCACGAGCGCGAAGTTGGGGATGCGACTCGCCCCACGGCAGAGGATCTTGCCGCCTCGCCGACGCGAATCGATGTTGAGGGCCTCGACCTGTTCTATGGCGACCACCATGCGCTCAAGGACGTGAATATCAAGATCCGCGACAAGCAGATTACCTCGTTCATCGGGCCTTCGGGCTGCGGAAAGTCCACGTTGCTGCGCTGCTTTAACCGCATGAACGACGGCATCAAGGACTGCCGAATCGAGGGCAAGATTGCGCTCGATGGTCAAGATATCCTGGGCGACTACGACATCTGCCGCCTTCGCCAGCGCGTGGGCATGGTGTTCCAGCGCCCCAACCCGTTTCCCATGAGCATCTACGACAACGTCGCCTACGGTCCTCGCGGAATGGGAGTGCGCGATCGCGTCGTGCTCGACGAGCTGGTCGAAGACTCCCTGCGACGCGCCGCCCTGTGGGACGAGGCCAAGGACAAGCTCAAAGAGTCGGGTCTGGGTCTTTCGGGCGGCCAGCAGCAGCGTCTGTGCATCGCCCGCGCACTTGCCGTGCAGCCCGACATTCTGCTGATGGACGAGCCGACCTCGGCACTTGATCCTGTGTCGACGCTGGTGGTGGAGCAGCTGGCCTGCGAGCTCAAAGAGACCTGCACGCTCGTGGTCGTTACGCACAATATGCAGCAGGCGGCGCGTATCTCCGATTCGGTCGCATTCTTTTTGCTGGGTGAGCTGGTGGAGCACGCGCCCACCGCGCAACTCTTCAAGAATCCGACCGATCCGCGCACGGCGGATTATTTGACGGGGCGTTTTGGCTGATACCATCTAGTAAAGGTACCTTTAGGGTTAAGATGCGGTCATGCCGGCCGCAAAGGGGTTCAACATGATCTATTACGTCGAGGACGATGACAACATCAGGGATTTGACGGTCTATGCGCTGCGCAAGCAGGGGATTGAGGCCGAAGGCTTTTCGTGCGACGGTGAGTTTAAGGCTGCCGTGGCGCGACGGGTACCCGATGCCGTCCTGCTCGACATCATGCTGCCCGATACCGATGGCTTGGCGATTATGCGTCGACTGCGTGCCGATCGCCTGACGGCGACGGTGCCCATCATGATGCTTACCGCCAAGGATACCGAGCTCGACAAGGTGATGGCGCTCGATGGCGGTGCCGACGATTACCTGACTAAGCCGTTTTCGCTCATGGAGCTCGCCAGCCGCTGCCGCGCACTGCTGCGTCGCGGCGGCATGGTCAAACAGGCAAGCGATGTGCTCAGCGTGGGCGACATCGTGCTTTCGCCCAGCCATCGTGAGGTGACTGTTGCCGGCGAGTCGCTTAAGCTCACCCTGCGCGAGTTCGACCTGCTCGAGTACCTCATGCGCAAGCCCGGCGTGGTCTTTACCCGCGAGTCGTTGCTGCAGAGCGTGTGGGGCTGGGACTTCGACGGCGGTTCGCGCACCGTTGACGTGCACGTGCAGACGCTTCGCCAAAAACTGGGCGAGCATGCCAGCGCCATCGAGACCGTGCGCGGCGTGGGCTACCGCTTGGCCGAGCCTTCTGCCGGTGATGGTGCCGAAGGTGACGACACCGCGGCCACCGCATCGGAGGAGTAACCCGTGGTCTTCGCCCCCCAGGGAAAACATACGCTGTCGCACCGCGTTTTTGTGACGATCTTTGTCTGCGCCATGGCGGTTATCGTGGCGTTTACGGTGCTGGGTGCGTTCTTTGTGCAAAACACCTTGGCGGATGCCACGAGTGCCAACCTGGCGCAAGAAACCGAGCTCATTGCTGCCGCCCTCGACGAGCAGCAGGAGCCCATCCCGTTCTTGCGTAGCCTCGATCGAGAGGACTTGCGCATCACGCTGATTAACAAGGATGGATCGGTTGCCTACGACAACGAGGCGTCGCCTTCCACACTGCCCAACCATGGCGATCGCCCCGAGGTCATCGAGGCCTTTGAGAGTGGTTCGGGTTCCGCGGAGCGCGCAAGCTCTACGCTCGACGAGATTATGCTGTATCGCGCCGTCGCCCTTGATAACGGCCAGGTTGTCCGCTTGGCGCAGGCCCAGCCTGGCGTTGCGGCGATTTTGCTGTCGATGGTGGCGCCGATGCTGCTTATCGCAGCAGCGGGTGCGGTACTCTCGTTTTTTATGGCGCGCCGCGAGTCCCGTGCCATCATCGCGCCTTTGCAAGAGGTGGATTTGGACCACCCACGCCGTAGCTATGAGCACGCCTATGCCGAGATGGTCCCCATGCTTGAGCGTATTGAGTCGCAGCGCCAGGAGCTCAAGCGCCAAATGGCGGTGCTGGCGGACAACGACCGTATGCGCCGCGAGTTCACGGCGAATATCACCCATGAGCTCAAGACGCCGCTTACGGCGATTTCGGGCTATGCCGAGCTCATCGCAAACGGCATGGTCGAGGGCGAGGGCGACCTGCGCAACTTTGGCGGTCGCATCTATCGTGAGGCGGGCCGCTTGGCAGCGCTTGTCAACGATATCCTTACGCTGTCTAACTTGGACGAGGCCGAGCGTGCGGCTGAGGGCGAGGCGGTGCCCATTGGGTCCACGGAGCCTATTGAGCTCTCGCGTGCCATCTACGCGGTCGAGCAGCGTCTTGAACAGGTCGCCCGTCAGGCGAATGTGACGATAAGTCATGAGACCAAGCCTGTGGTCATCGAGGGCGTGTCGCGCTTGATTGACGAGCTCATCTATAATCTGGCAAGCAACGCCATCCGCTACAATCGACCCGGCGGTACGGTTACGCTGCAGTGCGGCACCAACGACGAAGGCCATCCGTTCCTTGCGGTCGCCGACACGGGAATCGGTATCGCGCCTGAAGAACAGGGCAAGGTATTTGAGCGGTTCTATCGCGTGGACAAGAGTAGGTCCAAGGCACGCGGCGGAACCGGTCTGGGGCTTGCCATTGTCAAGCATGCGGCCCTGTATCATCACGCCACGCTCGATCTGTCGAGCGAGTTGGGCGTGGGAACCACCATTACGGTGACGTTTCCCATACAGCAGGACGAGCCATTCGCATAGCGATATAACATAGATATTGATGCAGACGCCGCATTTGACTTTCGGGTGCGGCGTTGTTGTGCAATTTTACGATTGCTTCCGACATTTTTACAGGAGAGCCTGTTTCTTATGTATAGAGTTTGGTCTCGGTAAAAAGATGCGATAACATACGGACAGTTTTGTCAATCCGAACTGGGGAAATGAAAGGCAAGCTGCATGACCCTTCTCGAACTGTTCCAGCTGCTGAAGAAGCACCTTCAGCTGGTCATCACCCTTCCGGTGGTCTGCGCGATCGCCATGGGCATCGTGTCCTTCGTTGCGATGGACAACACCTATACCGCGACGACGAGCATGTACATTCTCGCCAAGACCGACGATAGCGGTCAGATGAGCTACAACGATCTCTCGGCGAGTCAGATGCTTTCCAACGATATCGCCACGCTGCTGGATAGCGATAGCGTTAAGAGCGGCGCAGCCAATGAACTGGGCCTCACCGATCTGGATGACTACAAGGTGTCTGTTTCCTCCGAGACCACCACGCGTGTCATTACGCTTTCGGTTACCGGCACCGATGCCAAGGAGACGGCTAAGGTCGCAAAGGCCATGGCCAGCTCGGTGAGTACGGTCGCTCAGAACGTCGGCGCTGCCCAGAGCATCAACGTTATCGACGAGGCTAAGACCCCCGAAGCCCCCAGCGGTCCCAAGCGTATGCTGTACGTTGCTGTCGCGTTCCTCGCCGGTATCTTTATCGCAGTTGCCTATGTCGTTTTGGCAGACATGCTCAATACCCGCATCCGCGGTGCCGAAGAGGCAGAAGAGCTCCTGGGCATTCCCGTTGTTGGCCGAATTCCGGCTATGAAAGGTGGTAAATAGGCATGGCTAAGGCAAAGAACACCGATAAGCTCGTTGTACAGAATGCCGCCAAGACCCTTCTGGCCAACATCCGCTTTGCGAGCGTGGACGACCCCATTCGCACCATTACCGTCACGTCCTCGATTCCCAACGAGGGCAAGTCTACGGTTTCCATCAACCTTGCCCAGGCTATCGCCACGAGCGGCAAGTCCGTGCTCCTGGTCGAGGCCGATATGCGCCGCAGGTCCCTTTCCGATATGCTCGGCGTTCGTTCGCGCGGCGGACTCTATGCGGTCCTTTCCGAGCAGATCTCCATTGACCAGGCAATTGTCGAGACGGGTCAGAAGAACTTCTACTTCCTCGATGCCGAGCCGCATATTCCCAATCCTGCCGACATCATCGTCTCTCACCGCTTTGCCAAGTTGGTAAAGGCACTGTCCGCCAAGTTCCAGTACGTCATCTTTGATGCTCCCCCGGTCGGCACCTTCATCGATGCTGCCGAGATTGCCAGCCTGACCGACGGTACGCTGTTCGTGGTGCGCGAGGACTTCACCAAGCGCGAGGAGGCACTCAACGCTATCGGCCAGCTTAAGAAGTCCGAGAAGGTCAAGCTCATCGGTACCGTCATGAACTACTGCGAGACCGAGACCAGCGAGTACTACTACTCCTACTACACCAAGGACGGTAAGAAGGTTAAGAAGGGCTCCGACGATCAGGGGACTTCCAAAAAGGGCATCTTCACCAACCGAGCAAACGTTTAGTTGATTAAGGCTGACCTATGCGTGACATTCATTGCCATATCTTGCCGGGTGTAGACGACGGCGCCGCCGATCTCGATGAGAGCTTGGCGATGCTCGAGGCTGCCAAGCGGGCCGGTGTAACCAGAATCGTTTGCACTCCTCACTGCCGTGATCCCTATTTTGATTACGACAAGATGTGGGATGCCTTTGAGCTGCTGCGTGATAACGCTGACGGTTTTCCGCTCCAGATGGGCTTCGAGGTCAACCATCGAAAGCTCGTTGAACTTGGTATCGATGCCGCGGAGCACTTGCATTTCGATGGAACCAACGAGTTTCTGCTCGAGCTTTCGACACATGCCGATGCGTATGCGTTTAGAGAGTACGAGAACACGATTTACGATTTGCAGTGCCGTGGCTACCAGGTGATCATCGCTCATCCTGAGCGCTATCGTGCGGTTCAAAAGGATGTAAGCGTGGCGGAGCGCCTGGTCGATATGGGCTGCAAGCTGCAGGCTTCGGCGGACTTTATTGCCGGCGGTCGCTTTGGTCGCGAGAAAAAGCCGGCACAGCGCCTGTTCGATCAGAACCTGTACAGCTTCATCGCGAGCGATGCCCATAACGTGGGTCATTACGACTGCCTGGCGAAGGCTCGCGCGAAGTTTAGCGTACGCGGAGCTCATTTTCGCTAAAATCTGTCCCTAACGTTCGCATTGAATGAAGGGGCAGCCATGGATATTCAACTTAAGACGGGATGCTTTGATGACGCGGCGTTGGTGCGCCGCGTCGTTTTTATGGACGAGCAGGGCTACGAGAATGAGTTCGACGCTATCGACGAGGATCCGAACTGCATTCATGTGACGCTCTATGTAGACGGCGAGCTTGCCGGTTGCTCGCGCGTGTTTCCCGAAGAGCTTGAGCGCGTGGCTGACGCAGAGGCCCCGGTGTTGCCGGCATGCGACATGGACGAAGGCGTTGCGGCGGGGGAGACCTACATTATGGGGCGCGTGGCTGTGCTGCCGAGCATGCGCCGTCGCGGTTTGGCGAGCAAGATTGTCGAGGCCAGTGATGCCGCCGCGCGTGATGCCGGCGCCAAGCTTATTAAGCTGCATGCGCAGGAATACGTGCTGCCGCTCTATGTAAAGGCGGGCTACACGCAAATTGCCCCGGTAGATTACGAAGACGAAGGCCAGCCCCACGCCTGGATGGCCAAGCGCGTAGATGGCAGATAGGGACGTTCCTTTTCTGCCGGCAGTTGGGGACACTCCTTGGCAATTGACGCATTGGAGCGCTCGGACATACAGTTTTTCGATTCCGTATGTATATATGCGCGTTAATGGGTTATAAAATCTAAGTCTGAACATAGCAGGTCTGCGATGCGGCTCGGGCGACCGGGCCGTTTTTGCGGACAGGGGTAGCGCGAAAGGACTGCACATGCGTCAATTTAAGACCGAGAGCAAAAAACTGCTCGACCTCATGATCAACTCCATCTACACCAATAAGGAAATCTTCCTGCGCGAGCTTATCTCTAACGCGAGCGACGCCGTCGACAAGCTCAACTTTAAGAGCCTGCAGGACCCGAGCGTCAAGATCGACCAGGGCGACCTGGCCATTCGCGTCTCCTTTGATAAAGACGCCCGCACCATTACCATCTCGGATAACGGCATTGGCATGACCGCCGAGGAGCTCGAGCGCAATCTGGGCACCATCGCCCATTCCGGCTCCGAGGAGTTTAAGACCGAGAACGCCGAGCAGCAGGGCTCCGATGTCGACATCATCGGTCAGTTTGGCGTGGGCTTCTACTCGGCTTTTATGGTCGCCAGCCATGTGAAGGTCGTCAGCCGCGCTTATGGCGAGGATGTCGCCCATGTGTGGGAGTCGGACGGTCTTGAGGGCTACACCATCGAGGATGGCGAGCGCGCCGAGCACGGTACCGATGTCATTCTGACGCTGCGTGAGAACGAGAAGCTCGACGCCGATGGCGAGGCCGAGACCTACGATCGCTTCCTGACCGAGTGGGGCCTCAAGAGCCTGATTCAGCAGTACAGCAACTATGTGCGCTACCCGATTCAGATGATGGTGTCCAAGAGCCGCCAGAAACCCAAGCCCGAGGACGCCGGCGACGATTACAAGCCCGAGTATGAGGACTACCAGGAGCTCGAGACCGTCAACTCCATGACACCGATTTGGAAAAAGCGCAGCTCCGATGTTGAGCAGAAGGACTACGACGAGTTCTACAAGTCTACGTTCCACGACTTTGATAATCCTGCGCGCACCATCAGCTTCCACGCCGAGGGCACGCTCGAGTACGACGCCCTGCTGTTTGTGCCGGGTCGCGCCCCGTTCGATCTGTACAGCAAGGACTACGAGAAGGGTCTGGCGCTCTACAGCTCCAACGTGCTGATTATGGAGAAGTGCGACGACCTGCTGCCCGACTACTACAACTTTGTGCGCGGTGTCGTGGATTCCGCCGACGTGTCGCTCAACATCTCGCGTGAGACGCTGCAGCAGAACCGTCAGCTCAAGGCCATCGCCAAGCGTGTGGAAAAGAAGATCACCGCTGACCTTGAGGATATGCGTGACAACGACCGCGAGGCCTACGAGAAGTTCTTTGAGAACTTTGGCCGCGGCCTTAAGTACGGCATCTACTCGAGCTATGGCATGAAGGCCGATGAGCTCGCCGACCTGTTGCTGTTCTGGTCTGCCAAGGAACAGAAGATGATTACCCTGGCCGAGTATGCCAAGGGCATGCCCGAGGATCAGAAGGCCATCTACTACGCCGCCGGTGACTCGCGCGAGCGCTTGGCCAAGATGCCCGTGGTAAAGGGCGTGCTCGACCGCGGCTATGACGTGCTGCTGCTGACGCAGGATGTGGATGAGTTCACGTTCCAAGCTATGCGTGAGTACGTTGCCGCCGATATGCCCAAGATCTATGAGGACGACGCAGCTCGCGAGGCTGCCGAAAAGGCTGTGGCCGACGGTGCCGAGCCCGAGGTCGAGGATCGTCATCTGGAGCTCAAGAACGTCGCGACCGGTGATCTTGACCTGGCGACCGAGGACGAGAAACAGGAGGCCGAGGACGCCACCAAGGAGAACGAGGACCTCTTTAACGCCATGAAGGAGGCACTCGGCGACAAGGTCGAGAAGGTTGCCGTCTCTGCGCGCCTGACCGATGCTCCCGCGTGCATCACCACCGAGGGCCCGCTTTCGCTCGAGATGGAGAAGGTACTCCAGAAGGGTCCCGAGGGCGCGCCCGACGGTATGCCCAAGAGCCAGCGCGTGCTCGAGCTCAACGCCAAGCACCCGGTCTTTTCCAAGCTCGTCGCCGCTCAGAAGGCGGGCGACGCCGACAAGATCAAGCAGTACTCCGGTTTGCTCTATGACCAGGCTTTGCTGGTCGAGGGCATCCTCCCCGAGGATCCCGTAGCCTTCGCGGCGGCTGTTTGTGAGCTGATGTAATTGGTTCCGCCGTTCTAACGAACGGCGGACCGGCCGACGCTGCGCGGGCGCCAGAGCGACAACTTGTCATTCAAAGAGGACGGCATGACCAGAAGGTCTATGCCGTCCTCTTTTCATGCCAATTTGTTCGCTCTGGCGCCCGCTCGCTGGCATTGCCAAAACATCGACGTTGCCGTGGTCCTAAGTAGTCATTGGGGACGTTCTTGTTTGACTAGTCATTTAAGAACGTCCCCGATGACTATTTGAATTGCTAATTTGTGCGGGTTGTGGTTTTGTGACCTGCTGAAATTTAGGATACTGTACATCTGTACGTTAACTCATCTTCGTAGTATATTGCTACCCGCAAAACTCAACACCATTGTGCTTTGAGACGTTAAAGCGCCTACTACAATGGTTGTCGATAGTACGATTCGATTTAACGACAGGATGGATGGTCCAAGCGTGAGTCTCGGCAGCAAACTATCCAATGCAAAGGTGTCCTTTGCGATATTTAAGCGCGACATTAAGCGACTGCTTGTGAACCCCGTCGCCCTGGTGGTTACCCTAGGCGTGTGCGTTATTCCCTCGCTGTATGCCTGGTATAACATCGTGGCAAACTGGGATCCGTATGGAAACACCCAAGGCATCAAGATTGCTATCGCCAACAACGATCGAGGCACCCAAAACGACTTGGTGGGTGAGCTCAACGCTGGCGACAAAGTGGTCGACCAGCTCAAGGAGAATCATCAGTTGGGCTGGACGTTCGTCGACTCGACGGCCGATGCCAAGGAGGGCGTCGAGAGCGGCGAGTACTATGCCGCTATCGTGATTCCCAAGAACTTCTCGGATAACCTGGTTTCGATGCTCGACGGCAACTACCATCAGCCCAAGCTCACGTACTACGTCAATGAGAAGAAGAGCGCCATTGCGCCCAAGGTTACCGATACCGGTGCAAACACCATCGAGGAGCAGATCAACTCGGAATTTGTCTCTACGGTAGGCAAGACTGTTGCCGGTATCGCCAAGGATGCCGGTGTCGATTTAAAGGACAAGGCAACCCAGACTCAGGACTCGCTGGCAAGTTCGGTGTCCGAGGCGTCCGACACCTTGGGCGAGGTGCGCGATTCGATTGGCGATATGAATGCCGCCATCGATAAGACGAGTGGCGCTATCGCCTCGGCTGATGCGGCACTTGCCGGCTTGCAAGACCAGGCACCGTCGCTGACACAGGCGATCTCCCAGGGCAACGACCTGCTGAGCGAAGCTCGCACCACGGCGGGCAACTCCATCACCTCGCTCTCCAAGGCGCTCTCGGAAGGCAGCCTTGCGCTCACCAAGACGTCGGCCTCTGCGAACGCTGCCATCGGCAAGCTGACGGGCGCGGTCACATCTACGACCACCCGTATCGACAACTCGCTCGAGTCTCTTCAAGCGACGATCGACCACAATAAGGCCGTTATCGGGCACTTGGAGATTCTCGCCAATGACACGTCGACAGGTTCCGAGGAAATTGACGCGCGCATTGTATCGACCATCGATTTGCTTCGAGAGCAGAATGAAAAGCTTCAGAGCATCAAGGACGGTCTGTCCGCGCAGTCGAGCGCCATGGCGAATGACGCAGCGGCTGTTTCGGGTGCCAGTGACGCTATCAATAACGCAATTCATACCGGTGCGACCAACCTTGGCCAAGCCCAGACGGACTTGGGCCAAAACGCGCTGCCGAAGGCCTCGAGCGCGCTCGACTCTTTTGCTGCCGTTTCGGGCGACCTGACCGGTATCGTCTCGGGTATGACACCTACACTTGCAAATGCGCGCGGCACGTTGGCGCAGCTTAGCGCTACGCTCGGCCAGGCCAAGACCACGCTGTCCCAGACCGATTCCTCGCTTGCCAAGGTCCAGGACAAGCTTGCAACCGCCGCCAATGACATCGCGGCGCTGCAGACCTCCGAGTCCATGGGCGAGCTGGCCGATCTGATGGGCGTCGATGTCAATGACGTGGCAGATTTCATGGCGTCTCCGGTTGAGTTGACGTCCAAGCCAATCTATCCGGTCAAGAGCTTTGGCTCGGGCATCGCTCCCTTCTACACCAATCTGGCGCTTTGGGTGGGCGGCTATGTGCTCATCGCCATTTACAAGCTCGAGGTCGACCGTGAAGGTGTTGGCAGCTTTACGGCGCGCCAAGGCTACTTTGGCCGCTGGTTGCTCATGGTGATCCTGGGCGCGTTGCAGGCCATCATCGTTACGGTAGGCGATCTGGTGATTGGCGTGCAGTGCGTCAGCCCGCTGCTGTTCGTGCTGGGCGGCATCGCCATTTCGTTCACCTACGTCAATATCATCTATGCGCTGTCCACCACGTTTAAGCATATCGGCAAGGCTATCGGCGTCATTCTCGTCATCGTGCAGATCCCGGGTTCGTCGGGCATGTACCCCATCGAGATGATGCCCGGCTTCTTCCAGTGGCTGCACCCGCTGCTGCCCTTTACCTACGGCATCAATCTGCTGCGCGAGACGGTCGGCGGCATGTATTCGTTCAACTACCTGTTTGACCTGTGCATTCTGGGCGTGTTCTTGATCGTGGCGCTCTTTATCGGCCTGCAGCTGCGTCCGCTGCTGCTCAACCTTAACCTGCTCTTTGATAAACAGCTCTCCACGACCGGTATGATGATTTGCGAGTCCAACGACCTGCCGCGCCAGCGCTACTCGCTGCGCACGGCCATGCGCGTCATGCTCGATTCCGATTCGTACCGTCGCGAACTGCTCGATCATGCGGTCGCCTTTGAACATCGCTACCCGTACTACATCAAGGGCGGTTTTGCCGCCGTGGTGGGCGTTCAGGTCCTGCTCTTTGTCCTGTCGACGGTTCTCGATATCGACAATAACGGCAAGATCATCCTGCTTGTCATTTGGATCATCTCGGTTATTGCCATCTGCGGCTGGCTTATCAATATCGAATATATCCGAGCGAGCCTCAATACCCAGATGCGCATCTCGGCGCTTTCGGATGAGGACCTGCGTCGCGAGATGCGCGAACACACGGCCGCCATTCCTGCCGCCCGCCACATGTTTGGCCTCAACGCCAGCGAGCGTGGTGCCAAGGGCGGCGATCAGTCCACGGGCCGCTTGCCGCATATCGGCTCGCACCATAAATCTCAGGGCAGCGACAGCACAGCCACAAATGATGGAGATACCACCGCGCTTGGCAAGCACTCCAAAGGAGGTGAGGCATAAATGAAGAACATCCTGCATCTGTTTAAGCGCGATGTCCAAAACGTGTCTCGCTCCGTGATCGGCTTGGTTGTCGTGATGGGCCTCATTATCGTACCGTGTCTGTACGCGTGGTTTAACATCGCCGGCAGCTGGGATCCGTACGGCAACACCGGCAATCTTAAGATCGCCGTGGTCAACACCGATGAGGGTTACGAGAGCGATTTGATCCCCGTCGAGGTTAACGTGGGCGAAAACGTGACCGCCACCCTACGCGGCAACGAGAGCTTCGATTGGGTTGTGCTCAACAATCGCGAAAAGGCTATCGAGGGCGTTAAGTCGGGCGCGTACTATGCTGCCGTCGTTATCCCCAAAACGTTTAGCGCTGACATGATGACGCTTTTCTCGACCGACGTGAAGCATGCCGATATCGAGTTCTACGAGAATCAGAAGGCCAACGCCATTGCGCAGATCGTGACCGAGAAGGGTTCGAGCGCCGTCCAGAGCCAGGTTAACAAAACTTTTACCGAGACCATTACGACGATCGGTCTTAAGACGGTGTCCAGCCTGCTCGATTACATGAGCACCGACCAGGTGGGTAACTTTATCGCCAACCTGTCCTCGACGCTCGGCGATTCGATTGAGGACCTGCGAGACGTTCGGGCAAATGCTTCGTCGCTGGCGGGCATTTTGAGCTCCACGTCCGATTCGCTGACGTCGGCGAGCGGCATGCTCAAGCAGACGGGCACGGTCGATGAGTCAACGAAGCAGCTGATGGAGCATGTCAAAAGCGGTATTAGCGATTCCAAGGAAGCGCTGAAGGACGCCAACGACGCCATCAATGCCGCGATTGACGGAAGCGCGGGCTCGTTTGACAACGTGTCCGCCGAGCTTGCGAAGGCATTTGATGCCGCGAATCAACATGTCGACCTTACAGTGTCCCAGCTCAACGATGCCGCGGCGGCGCTCAACACGCGTGCCGACGATATCGACGCCACGGCCGACCAGCTCCGCAGCTTTGCCGATCAGGTGACTGACGAAAAACTCCAGGACAGCCTCAAGTCTGTGGCAACATCGCTGAGCAGGATTGCTGTGGAGTATCGCAACAACGCCAAGGACTTGACGGCCACCGCGAAGTCTCTCTCTGACAGCATGGCAGAGGTTAATAAGTCGCGTGCCGAGGTCGATCAGGCAATCGCGGATGCCAAGGCTGGTATCTCGGGCGCCAAGACTGACTACGACTCTACGTTTTCGGCCAAGGCAAAGGAGCTCAAGAAGACCATCTCGGGCGTTTTGGATTCGCTGAACGGTATTTCGAACGATCTGGATAGTGCTGTTGCTGGCCTGACCGACGCATCCGGTTCGCTGGCAAAGGGCCTCTCCAAAGCTGCAAAGCTGGTCAACAAGGCTTCTGATCAGCTGGGCGAGGCGTCGGACAAGATCAGTGCGTTTAAGGACGAGCTCGACGGCGCCTTGATGTCGGATGACCTCGCTACGATCAAGACGATGATCGGCAATGATCCCGAGGGTCTGGCCGTGTCGCTTTCCGGCCCCGTCGCGCTCGATCGCAAGCCGGTCTATCCGATCCGCAACTACGGTTCGGCCATGGCACCGTTCTACACGATTCTGTCGCTCTGGGTGGGCTCGATTGTGCTGGCGGCCATGATGAAGGTCTCGGTTGACGATGAGCTTATCAACGAGCTCATCCCCGTGCGCCTGCACGAGATCTACCTGGGCCGCTACCTGTTCTTTGGCGGTCTGGCCCTGCTGCAGGCAACGCTCGTGTGTGCGGGCGACATCCTGTTCTTTGGCATCCAGTGCGACGACCCGCTGCAGTTTGTGCTGGCGGGCTGGGTCGCGAGTCTCGTGTTCTCCAATATCGTCTACACGCTTACGGTTTCGTTTGGCGATATCGGCAAGGCGCTCGCCGTCGTGCTGCTGGTCATGCAGGTCGGCGGTTCGGGCGGCACGTTCCCCATCGAGATGACCGGCCCCGTGTTCCAGGCGATCTATCCGTTCCTGCCGTTCACCCACGGCATCAACGCCATGCATGCCGCCATGGCCGGTGCGTACCACATGGAGTACTGGATTGAGCTAGGCATTCTGGCGAGCTATCTGATTCCGTCGCTGGCACTGGGCGTCGTCTTCCGCCGCCCGGTCATCAAAGCCAACGACTGGATCATCGAAAAACTGGAGTCAACCAAATTGATTTAGTTCAGCAACGTAAACGCCGTCGGAACATCGAGATCTTCCAACCCGATGCTTTAGCGTAGTGAATTGCACGGGCTGCTTGGTTGTTGCTACAGTAGCGGGGCGTGCCGGGGGTCCGGTGCGCCCTGCTTTTATTTGACCATGAGGCGGCACGCAGCCATGCGCGTGCGGACACCACGCCCAGATTGAGCGCGAGGATGCCCTATGGCCCAGCATGCCACTGACAATATCGAAATGATGCCCGATAGCCCTGTTGCTCGCGAGGACCTGGGCGCGGGCGGCACCTCCCGCGGCGCCGGCGCTCGCTCGCCGCTGTTCTGGAAAGTCCTGCTGCTTTCGGTGGCAGTCGTCTGGGGCTACTCCTTTACGACCATGAAGGACGCGCTCGACACCATTCCGGTGTTCGAACTGCTCTACGTGCGCTTTCTGCCTGCGGCGTTGGTCATGTTTTTCATCTTCCACAAGCGCATCATCGCGCACCTCAACGCCCGCAACCTTATCGTCGGACTTGGCATGGGCGCACTTATGTGGGCCGCCTACGCCCTGCAGACAGTCGGTCTGGCGCACACCACGGCGGGCAAGAATGCTTTTTTGACGGGCACGTATTGCATCGTTGTGCCGTTCGCGAGCTATTTTCTGAGCGGCGAAAAACTCACCCGCTATAACCTGGGCGCGGCGCTGCTGTGCTTGGCGGGCATTGGCTTGGTGGCGCTCGATAGCGTTGAATTCAACATCGGTGATGTCATTACGCTGGCGGGTGCGGTCTTTTTCGCCATCCAGATGGCGGTGACTGCCAAGTACGGTCGCAAAATGGACATCAACGTCATCACGTTTTGGATGTTTGTGGGCAACGGCGTGCTGAGCCTGGCAACGTCGCTGCTATTCGAGACCCAAGCGCCTCTGTCCGTGTGGACGCCGAGCTTTATCAGCGCGATGGCGTTTCTCTCGGTTGGTTGCACATGCGCGGCTCTGCTCATCCAAAACGTCGGCCTGGCGCATGTCTCGGCCTCGACGGGCTCACTGCTCCTTTCGATGGAGTCGCCTTCGGGCGTGCTGTTCTCGGTGCTGCTGATGGGGGAGGCGCTCACCTCGCGCCTGCTCGCCGGCTTCGCGCTCATCTTTCTTTCGATTATCTTGAGCGAGACGCATTTCGATTTCTTGCGCCGAAAATCACACCCGCAATTGTAAACAACTTGTTGCGCCGCCCTCCCAGGGCGGCATTTTTTATGCGTCGCCCTTAAAGTAGTACCTTGCACTTTACGCTATCAAAGTGCTTGCTGCAAAAACGTTACTGGAGGGCATCTATGGCACCAGCACTGTCCGATCTTCAACCGCAATCAGCGCCCAAGGCCACCGCGGCGGCGCAGACCGCTATCGGTGACGGTCTTGTTGCAGAAGCTCAGGCTTTTGCAGACGAGCTCGCTGCGTGGCGACACGATTTACATCAGATGCCCGAGCTCGGTAACAATCTTCCGCAGACGTCTGCCTATATCCAGGCACGTCTGGACGAGATGGACATCCCCCATACCACGCTCGTCGACGGTTCCTGCGTCGTTGGCCTGATCGGTGCCGGTGCGGCCGCGGCCGCTCAGGGCAATGGCACGTGCAAGGACGAGCGGGCCGGAACGGTCGTCATGCTCCGAGGCGATATGGATGCCCTGCCCGTTGTCGAGGAATCCGGCGAGCCCTTTGCATCCACCAATGGCTGCATGCATGCTTGCGGTCACGATATGCACGCGACGGCCCTGCTTGGTGCGGCGCGCCTGCTCAAGGCCCGCGAGGCCGAGCTCATCGACGCCAATGCCACCGTCAAACTGCTGTTCCAGCCGGGCGAGGAGACCTTCGAGGGCGCCCGCGCTGCCATCGCCGACGGCTTGCTCGAGAACCCGCGCCCTCAGGCGGCCTTTGCCATGCATGTCAACAGCCAGTCGCCGCTTGGCCTGGTGCTCTACGGCAGCCCGGCGCTCTCGGGTGTGTACGGTTTCCGCATCACGCTCCAGGGCAAGGGCGGCCACGGTTCCAGCCCCGAGATCTGCATCGACCCCATCACGGCCGGCGTCCACGTGCACCTGGCGCTCCAGGAGCTTATCTCCCGCGAGGTGCCGGCGGCCAAGGAAGTCGCACTTACCGTTGGTAAGTTCGCCGGCGGCTTGGCGGCCAACGTCATCCCCGACACCTGCGTGCTCGAGGGAACGCTGCGCGGCTTTGATGTTGAGCTCATGGCTCACCTAAAGACCCGCATCGCGGAGGTCGTTAACGGCGTTGCTACGACCTATCGTACGCCGGCGACCATCGAGACGCTTTCGGATGTTCCGCCGCTTGTACTCGACAGCGATATGACTCAGGCGTCGCTTGGCTATGTGGGCGCAGTGCTGCCCAAGACGGCTTTCTTGCCGCTTTTCCATGCCATGGCGAGTGAGGACTTCGCGCTTATCTCGAGCAAGATCCCAAGTGCGTACTTTACCGTGGGCGCGGCCGTAACCGACACGGACGAACACTTTGCCCAGCACCATCCCAAGGCACGTTTTAACGATGCCGAGCTGCCGCTCGGTGCCGCGGCCTATACCGCCGTCGCTTTGGGCTATATCGCCGACCACCGGTAGCACCCCAACCTTGCCTTTCAAGCCTGCGGGCATGGCCGTAAGGCCTATGCCCTTGTCTTTCAAGGCAATCTTGGGCACTACCGGCGCCCGGCGCAGGCTATTCGTTTGTCTAAAAGGAGCAGTATGCCCCAGCAGCGTAAGTTCTTCCCCGGCTGGCTCGTGGTGGCCTCCGGCTTCGTGATCATGGCCACGTGTTACACGATTTTCGTCAACTGCATGAGCCTGTTCCAGCCGCTGATCGTCAGCAACCTGGGTATTTCCCTTGCGCAGTACAACGTCTCCAATGCCATCTCCACCGTGGTGAGTGTCGTGGGTTCGCTCGTTATCGGTCATGTTGCCGATAAGGTGAGTGGCCGCGTATTGGGCTCGCTTACCGTTATCGCTACCTCGGCGGTGCTCGCGGGCATGAGCTTTGTGGGTGAGCTTTGGCAGGTCTATGTGCTCTTTGCCGTCTCGGGCTCCTTTGCGAGCGCCTGGATCGTGTGCCTGGTGTGTTCTGTTGTCATGCTCGTATTCCTGCTGGCCTCGGAGCCCATCGCCGCCAAGCTGCGCGCAAGCGTGGCGGGGGAGTAGGCGTCCGTCGCTCTTTTCTGTTCGTCCCGTTCTGTCCGTGGCCGCCTTGGAAGCCGAATGGATGCTCGTACCATCATTCGGTTTCCAAGGCGGCCACGGGTCTACGAAATGATCTCTTTTCCTCCGTCCCCAAGGGATCACGTGATCCGAAGGGGGCGGAGGAAAAGGGATCACATACAGCGGCGGCGCGTCTGGCCGAACGAGTCCCCATACCCTCGTTCGGTCAGGCGCGCCGCCGCGTTGCTGCTTTGTGCCGTATAATGTCCACTACCTATGACGCGATACAAAAGAAAGGTGTTTGCCCATGCAGGCACAGAAGGCGGAGGGAACCCGCGACCTTATCGGCGCCGAGATGCGCGCCTGGCAAAAGATGCAGCAGATTGCGGCCGGCGTGTTCGAGCCGTTTGGTTTTAAACCCATCGAGACGCCCGCGATCGAGCAGGTTGACGTGTTTGTCCACGGTATCGGCCAGTCGACCGACGTCGTGCGCAAGGAAATGTTCCGCGTGTTCAGCGGTGCCAACCTGGAGCGCGTCTTTACCGAGGGCACCGACACCAAACTCAAGCCCAAGCAGCGCCTGGCACTTCGCCCCGAGGGCACGGCCGGCGTGGTGCGCGCCGTCGTCGAGAACAATCTGGTGCCCCAGGGCTCCACGCCGTTTAAGGCTTACTACGCCGAGGCCATGTTCCGCGGCGAGCGTCCCCAGAAGGGCCGCCTGCGCCAGTTCCACCAGGTGGGCATCGAGTGGCTCGGCGCTCCCGATCCGGCGGCAGACGCCGAGTGCATCATCATGCTCATGGAGTTCTACAAGCGCCTGGGCTTCGATCTTTCCAAGCTTCGTCTGCTCATCAACTCGATGGGTGACGCCCAGTGCCGTCCGGCTTACCGCGAGCAGGTCAAGCAGTTCATCCTCGATCACGCAGACGAGATGTGTGACGAGTGCCGCGAGCGCGCCGAGCTCAACCCGCTGCGTGCCTTCGACTGCAAGAACGACCACTGCCGCGAGATCATGGCCGAGGCTCCGCTGATGGGTGACAACCTGTGCGATGAGTGCCGCGAGCACTACGAGCAGGTCAAGCGCTATCTGGATGCCGCCGGTATCGAGTATGTCGAGGATCCCACCTTGGTGCGCGGCCTGGACTACTACACCCGTACTGTCTTTGAGGTCGAGGCCCCTGGCGCCGGCGTCGGCTCCATCGGCGGCGGCGGCCGCTACGATGGCCTGGTCGAGCTCGAGGGTGGCAAGCCCACGGCGGGCGTCGGCTTTGCTGTCGGTTTTGAGCGCGCCCTGCTGGCCCTGCAGGCCTTTGGCAGCGATTTGGGTGCCGATGAGGCCCCGTGCGTCTATGTCGCCAACGCCGGCAAGGAGCTGCGTCAGAACGTCTTTGCCATTACGCAGGAGCTTCGCGCCGCAGGTATCGTGACCGAGGCCGACTATCAGGGTCGTTCGCTCAAGGCCCAGTTTAAGCAAGCCGATAAGGTAGGCGCCAAGCTCATCTTGGTCCTGGGTGGCGACGAGCTTGCCGCCGGCAAGGTCAAAGTGCGCGACATGCAGAGCCATGACGAGGTGCTCGCCGATCTGGACAACGTCGTCGAGGCGGTTCGCGAGCGCCTGTAGCGCATCTTTTTGAGCTTCGGGCCTGCTAACGTGCCCTGCTCATGGAGAGCGATTGTTACGGGGGTGTTTCGCTTTTATGCGGAATGCCCCCGTTTACGTATGCCGCCCACCGAGAAATACGACCATTTAGGGCAAAAACCTTTGCAATGCAGAAAATACTTTTGTGTGGTAAAGCGCAATCAGTGTCGAAAGTATTTCTCAAGCGCCTATAATGAATACCGCATGTTACGTGCATAGAAGGAGGAATGGGAGGAAACGTGGCTGAGAACCTAAGCAACCAGTCTGTACCCGAAGCCGCGGCGCGCGTCGCTGCCGTGGTCAACCGCCTCGTTAACCGAATCGGCTCGAATGCCGAGTCCAGGGAGCGTCTCGCCGAGATCGAGATCCCCGAGGAGCTGCGCGACAATCTGGCGCTGTTCTTGCGCCTGGAGCGCCGTGTGCTTAGCGAGTATGATCCCGAGATCGCGGACCTGTTCGACAAGATTTTGACAGCCGAGATTGTGGTCAATGCCGGCAACCCCGGTACCTGCGCTGCCGACGAAGCCGTCGACGAGCAGGGCGTGCCCACCGCCGACGAGCCCACTGCCGTGGCATTTCGTGAGGTCGTCGATTTGATCGACAGCCTGCCGCTCGATAAGCAGCAGGTCATCGTTCGCGCCTTTACGAGCTTTTTCCATCTGGCAAACCTGTCGGAGGAGAACTACCGTGTGGCGCAGCTGCGCGAGCGCGAGGCCGGTGCGTCGACCGATACCGAGGTCGATCCTGCCAACGAGCTTACCGTTGCCTATCACCAGCTGGTGAATGAGCTGGGTGTCGAGGGTGCCAACGAGCTGCTCGACAAGCTCGAGTTCCACCCTGTCTTTACCGCACATCCCACCGAGGCCCGTCGTAAGGCCGTCGAGGGCAAGATCCGCCGTATCTCCAACCTGCTGGAGGAGCGTCCGCGTCTGGGCGGCTCCGACCTGGTGGAGAACGAGCGCCATATGCTGCAGGAGATCGACGCCCTGGTGCGTACGAGTCCCATCGCGCTCAAGAAGCCCACGCCGGTCGAGGAAGCCGATACCATCATCGACATCTTCGATAACACGCTGTTCGACGTTATCCCCGTTATCTATCGTCGTTTTGACGATTGGGTGCTGGGCGACAAGGCCGGTACTGTGCCGCCGCTGTGCCCGGCGTTCTTCCATCCCGGCAGCTGGATCGGTTCCGACCGCGACGGTAACCCCAACGTCACCGCCAAGGTGAGCCGTGAGGTCGCCGCCAAGTACTTTACGCACATGGTGCTCAAGCTCGAGGACAAGTGCCGCCACATCGGCCGCAACCTCACGCTCGAGGCTACCTACAGCAAGCCGTCGGCCGAGCTCATTAACCTGTGGAACCATCAGGTCGAGATGAGCCCTCGTTACACGGCCCGCGCCGAGCTGATCTCCGAGCACGAGCCGCATCGCGCCGTCATGCTCGTCATGGCCGACCGCCTGAACGCCACCGTCCGTCGTATCACCGACACCATGTACCACAGCGCCGACGAGTTCCTGGATGACCTGCGCGTCGTCCAGCGTTCGCTGGCCGCCTGCGGTGCCGTCCGTGCTGCCTACGGCCCGGTCCAAACCATCATCTGGCAGGTCGAGTCCTTCGGCTTCCACATGGTCGAGATGGAGTTCCGTCAGCACTCCGTGGTGCATGCCCGCGCCCTTAAGGATATCCACGAGAACGGTATCCATGGCGACCTGCAGCCCATGACGCGCGAGGTCATCGATACCTTCCGCGCTATCGGCTCCATCCAAAAGCGCTACGGCAAGAAGATGGCGCACCGCTACATCATCTCGTTTACCAAGAGCGCTCAGCATGTGGCCGACGTCTTTGAGCTGGCGCACCTGTCCTTTGCACACGAGGAGGATGTCCCCGAGCTCGACGTGATCCCGTTGTTCGAGCAGCTCGAGGACCTCGAGGGCTGCGTCGACGTGCTCGATCAGATGCTTACGCTGCCCGTGGTGCAAAAGCGCCTTGCCCAGACCAACCGCCGCATGGAGGTCATGCTGGGCTATTCCGACTCTTCCAAGGATGCCGGTCCTACCACGGCCATGCTCGCGCTGCACTCCGCGCAGGAGCGCATCGCCAAGTGGGCAGAGAAGAACGATATCGACCTGGTGCTCATGCACGGTCGCGGCGGTGCCGTGGGCCGTGGCGGCGGCCCGGCCAACAAGGCCGTGCTGGCGCAGCCCAAGGGTTCGGTCAACTGCTTCTTTAAGCTTACCGAGCAGGGCGAAGTCATCTTTGCCCGTTACGGCAACCGCACGCTGGCTCAGCGCCATGTTGAGTCCGTTGCCGCCGCAACGCTTTTGCAGTCGGCCCCGAGTGTCGAGAAGACCAACACCGAGACCACGCAGAAGTTCTGGGATATGGCCGAGAAGCTCAACACTGCAAGCCACGAACGCTATCTGGACCTGCTGAACACCGAGGACTTTACACCGTGGTTCTCGACCGTGACGCCGCTGACCGAGGTCGGTCTGCTGCCGATCGGCTCGCGTCCCGCCAAGCGCGGTCTGGGCGCCAAGTCGCTCGATGACCTGCGTACCATCCCGTGGATCTTCAGCTGGAGCCAGGCGCGCATTAACCTGGCCGCTTGGTACGGTCTGGGCACCGCCTGCGAGCAGCTTGGCGATCTTGACCAGCTCAAGGCTGCCTACCAGGAGTGGCCGTTCTTCCGCACCTTTATCGACAACATCGAGATGTCGATTGCTAAGACCGATCAGCGCATCGCCAAGATGTATCTGCATCTGGGCGACCGCGATGATCTGTCCAAGAAGGTCTTTACCGAGATGCAGCTCACCCGTAAGTGGGTCCTTGCCATCGTCGGTGATGAGTGGCCGCTGCAGCGTCGTCGCGTGCTCGGCTGCGCCGTTCGCGTGCGTAACCCCTACGTCGACGCTCTGTCCATCGCCCAGGTCCGCGCCCTTCGCGAGGTGCGCATGAATCAGGACGAGATGGCCGAGGAGAAGAAGGCCGAGTACATGAGCCTGATTCTTTCGACTGTGACCGGCGTCTCGGCAGGATTGCAGAACACGGGGTAATCGATAGCCCTGTAGTCGTCCGGGCCCGCCATTAGTTTACTTTTAGGCACGTCCTCGGACATGCAAGAAGCCCTCGCTGCGCACTTCGTGCGGCGAGGGCTTCTTGCGTCCTGCGGAGTGTGCCTAAAAGTAAACTAATGGCGGGCCCTGCGATGTCCGGTCTTCGGCGGATTACTGGCTGGGGGAATATTGGTGCGCTTCGCGCGTTTGGAAAGGGCTTCGTGCTGCGGAATGCATTCAGAGGGAAACCCATCGGGTCCCTTCGTCCTCGGTCTTCGGGGATTGGGCTGAAGAGATTAAAGTGCGCTTCGCGCCCAATGCGGAGTGTGCCTAAAAGTAAGCTGATGGTGGTCCCTGCGATGTCCGGTCTTCGGCGGATTACGGGCTGGGAAAAGCTGGCGCGCTTCGCGCTTCGCGTCTTATCGATCGGGATTGAGATGCATGTGGCGCTTCTCGACTTACGACTGTTGCGGCCGCGGTCCCGTTTGGGATCGTGGCCGTTTTGTTGTGGGTCAAATATGAACGTTGTGTTAATGAGTCGGTGGACGGTGGTGTTTTTCGGTGAGCGGCGTATCCTTCCAACGGTTTATCTAGTGTGTCAGTTGAAAAGGAAGAGGGCGCTCGTCATTGTTTGAATGTGAACTGCCGTTTGACCACAAGACGTTGCATCTGGAGCTCGAGGATAAGAACTTTGCGGGTGTGATGGAAGGTCATCAAAACGAGTTTAAGACTACAAAATCACAGGAAGAGCTGGTAGAGGAGTCACTTGCCAACCCTTATGGCTCGCCTTCGCTCGAGGAGCTTTGTGCTGGCAAGAAGGATATCGTCATCATTAGCTCCGATCATACGCGTCCCGTTCCCTCGTGTGTGACGATGCCTATTCTGCTGCATCACATCCATTCCGCTGCGCCCGAGGCTCGAGTGCGTATTTTGGTTGCTACGGGTATGCACCGTCCGTCGACGCACGAGGAACTCGTCAACAAGTATGGCGAGGAGATTGTTGCCAACGAGGAAATCGTTATGCACGTCGCGACTGACGACAGCATGATGAAAAAGATTGGCACCCTGCCTTCTGGTGGCGAGTGCATCATCAACAAGATTGCCGCCGATTGTGATCTGCTGCTTGCCGAGGGCTTCATTGAGCCGCACTTCTTTGCCGGTTTCTCTGGTAGCCGTAAGTCCGTCCTGCCTGGCATCGCCAGCTACAAGACCATCATGTATAACCACAACGGTCAGTTTGTGAATGATTCCCACTCGCGTGCCGGCAACCTGTGCCACAACCACGTGAGCGAGGACATGTTTGCCGCTGCCGAGATGGCTCACCTTGCCTTTGTGCTCAACGTGGTGCTCAACGGCAAGCACGAGGTCATCGGCTCCTTTGCCGGCGACATCCACAAGGCGCACGAGGCTGGCTGCGAGTTCGTGAAGAGCCTTGCCGGCGTTGAGCCCGTCGAGTGCGAGATTGCCATTACCACCAACGACGGCTACCCGCTCGACCAGAACATCTATCAGGCCGTGAAGGGCATGTGCTCTGCCGAGGCTACGCTTCCCGAGGGCGGCGTGATCATCGATGTCGCCGGTTGTGCCGACGGTCACGGTGGCGAGGGTTTCTATCACAACATCGCCGACAATGATCCGGCAGAGTTTGAGCGCGCCTGCATCGACCGTCCTAAGGACGAGACCCTGCCCGACCAGTGGACGAGCCAGATCTTTGCCCGCATCCTGGCGCATCACCCTGTGATCATGGTTACCGACCTGTGCGATCACCAGATGATCAAGGATATGCACATGACGCCGGTTAACACCCTCGATGAGGCGCTCAAGCTCGCCTTTGAGATGAAGGGTGCCGATGCCAAGGTGGCCGTCATTCCCGATGGCCTGGGCGTTGTCGTCGCACAGCACTAGTACGCGGCCTAAACGAATCGTTTATAACCGACAAGAAAGATAAGGTTTTATGCTTACCAAACTCCTCTGCGAATTCGGCGCAACGGCCCTCATGATCATCTTTGGCGTGGGCGTGCACTGCGATACCGTGCTTAAGGGCACCAAGTATCAGGGCTCCGGCCACATGTTTGCCATCACCACCTGGTCTTTTGGCATCTCGGTTTGCCTGTTTGTCTTTGGCGGCGCCGTGTGCATGAACCCCGCCATGGTGCTTGCCCAGTGCATCGTAGGCCTGGTGCCGTGGAGCAGCTGCATCCCCTTCATGATTGCCGATATGCTCGGCGGCTTTGCGGGTGCCGTGATCGCGTGGTTGATGTATGCCGATGAGTTCAAGGCTTCCGAAGGCGTCGTCGACCCTATTGCCCAGCGCAATATCTTCTCGACCAACCCCACCACCGAGGGTACGAACTATGCCCGTAATTTCTTCTGCGAGGCTATCTGCACCTTTGTGTTCATCAGCGCCATCCTTGCTGCTGCTAACCGTGCTGGCGAGAACGTCCTGATGCTCGCCATCTGCGTCGGTCTGATCGTTTGGGCTGTTGGCATGGGCATGGGCGGTATCACTGGCTTCGCCATGAACCAGGCCCGTGACCTTGGTCCTCGCATGGCCTATCAGGTGCTGCCGATCAAGAACAAGGCTGACAACAACTGGAAGTACGGCCTGCTCGTTCCTGGCATCGCTCCGTTTGTCGGTGCCGCTCTGGCCGCGCTGTTTGTGCATGGTTTCTTGGGCATGTTCTAGTCTGAGGCTACATAGGTTGTCCGCTGTCCGCATGGGGTAACTTCCCAGCGCGTCCTCGGACATGCAAAAAGGCTCGCTGCGCACTTTGTGCGGCGAGCCTTTTTGCGTCCTGCGGAGTGCGCTGGGAAGTTACCCCATGCGGACAGCTGCGGGGTCTTTGTTGCGTTCGTACAAGCAACCCAACATATATATCTGAATTTGGATGGGAGGGGCTTGTTGCTGGTAGGGGCGTTGGGCTGCTGTCGACACTTTGGGATGCGTGGCGGCTTGGGTTGGGACGATGCTTTGGGATGAGCTTCTTACTTAGTTGAAGAGGGGCTTTGTGGCTGAGAGGTAGTCTTTGGCTACTTCGGCCTTATCTGCTTGAAAGTTGTGCCAGGCCCACCATTGGACCATTCCTACGAAGCTTGAGGCTATGTGGTGCAGTAGAAAGCTGCGGTCCATGGTGGCGGCGGGGCCGTTTGGGTCGGTAGGGATGGTTTCGGCTGCGCGCGACATGATGGTCTTGCGTAAGCAGTCGGCGAAGACGCGTGAGCCAGCGCCGGCTACGAGGGCGCGTACGCCCTGACGACGATCCCAGAGGTTGTTGAGGATATGCTCGACTTGCACGAGTGGGTCGTCGAGCGGCGTACCATCGTCGTCGAGGGCGTGGGTGCAGATGTCGCTCACGAGCTCGGACAGTAGGTCGTCTTTGCTCTTAAAGAGGCCGTAGAATGTCGCGCGGCCTACGTGGGCGCGCGCGATGATGTCGCCGACGGTGATCTTGCCGTAGTCCTCTTCGCGCAGCAGCTCGGAGAACGCCGCGACGATCGCAGCGCGGCTTTTTTCTTTGCGGGCATCCATGGCTATGCATCCACGTGAACGAGCAGGCAGCGGAGCGTACCGGAGCAACCCTCGTAGGGGCGCTTTCCGGCGCCGTAGCCGACGGCTTCGATGCGGTAGCGTGAGGGCATTTGGTCGGACGTACGCAGCGCGGTGACGATGGCGGCGCCCGTGGGCGTCACGAGCTCGCCGGCGACCGGTGCAGGCGTGAGGGCGATATTGCCCGCCTGGCACAGGTTGACGACAGCGGGGACGGGAATGGGCATGAGGCCGTGGGCGCAGCGAATGGTGCCGTGACCCTCGGAGAGCGACTCGACGACAATGTCCTCGATACCCAGGTCATCGAGACAGATGGCGACCGAGCAGATGTCGACGATGGAGTCGATGGCGCCTACCTCGTGGAACATGACGGTCTCGGGCGTTTTGCCGTGGGCCTTGGCCTCGGCGGCGGCGAGCGCGGTAAAGATGGCGAGCGCACGACGCTTAGCGCCATCGCTTAGCTGCGAGCCGTCGATGATGGCGGTGACGTCCGCCAAAGAACGATGGTGATGGTGGTGGGCGTGATGATGGCCCTCGTGGCCATGGCCGTGGGTCTCATGATCATGCTCATGGCAGTGTTCGTGCTCACCATGGTCATGATGGTGGTGCTCGTGCTCGGCAGCTGCTTCGTTACCGTAGAGCCAGGCCATATCGTGATCGTGGTTCTCGAGCTCCTCTGCCAGCTGAACGTCAAAGTCGCAGGCGTCGATGCCATGCTTGTTTACGCGCGTCACGGCGATCGTAAAGCCGTCGACCGGCAGCGTGGCGAGCTGCTCGCGCAGGTGCTCCTCGCTGGCGCCTAGGTCGAGCAGGGCCGCGACGGTCATATCGCCGCTGATGCCCGAGGTGCCGTCGATGATAAGCGTGTGCTGATGATTGGACATGGAATGCTCCTTAACGGGCGCAGGGCGTGCCGGCGCTCAGATGATTGATAAGACTTGCCTGGTAGGCGGCACCAAAGCCGTTGTCGATGTTGACGACCGAAACGCCGCTGGCGCAGGAGTTGAGCATGGCGAGCAGCGCGGCTACGCCACCAAAGCTCGCGCCGTAACCCACACTGGTGGGAACGGCTATGACCGGACAGCTTACCAGGCCGCCGACAACGCTCGCCAGTGCGCCCTCCATGCCGGCAATGGCGATGACCACCTGTGCCTGGGCGAGTTCCTCGGCATGCGCGAGCAGACGGTGCAGGCCGGCGACACCCACGTCGTAGAGGCGGTCGACCTCGTTGCCATAGAACTCGGCCGTCAACGCGGCTTCTTCGGCGACGGGCAGGTCGCTCGTGCCGGCGCAGGCGACGACGATGCGTCCGTTGCCGGTGGGGGAGGGCTTGCCGCCCACGAGGGCGAGCTGTGCGTCCGGGACATATCCCAAGTCGATGCCGTTGCCAAGAAGCTCAGCGGTGCGCGCGGCTTTTTCGGCATCCAGGCGCGTGACCAGGATGCGCTCCTGGCCGGCATCGCGCAGTGCTTCGATAATGGCGGCAATCTGATCGGCGGTTTTACCGGCCCCGTAGACAACCTCGCCGGCTCCCTGGCGCACCCCGCGCGAAAGATCAAGCTGCGCAAAGCCCAAATCGGCGGTCGGAGCCGTCTGGATGCGCGTGAGGGCGTCGGCAGGGGTGACTGCTCCGCCGGCAACATCGCTCAGCAATTGCTCAAGATCTCGCTTATCCATATATGTTCCCTTCGACGGCGCAAAGTCTAGCACTCAAAGGGTATGTTTCCGAACACTAAGACAAAATTGTTCGGAAACTATAGGACAGACTGATTCAATTGTTAGATGGATTGACTAGTCGCGCAGGATGATGTCCATGGCGAGCATCAGGTTGCGCTCGTCGATGGCAAACGGGGCCGCCTCGCGCGTCTTGGGCTTGGCGCAAAATGCGATGCCCGTGCCTGCGGCCTGGATCATGGGGATGTCATTTGCCCCGTCGCCAATAGCGACCGTATGGGCCATGTCGACGCCGCACTCAACTGCCCAGTCCAGCAGCTGGATGAGCTTGGACTCCTTGGTCACGATGTCTGCCGCCAGCTTACCCGTGAGCTTGCCGTCCACGACCTCCAGGCGGTTAGCCAGGCAAAAATCGATGCCCGCGGCGGTCACGATCTTATCGGCGACCTCGTGAAAGCCGCCGCTTACCACGCCGACCTTCCAGCCCTTGCTGTGCGCCGAGCGCACAAGCTCCAGCGCGCCGGGGGTAAACGTCACACGCTCAAAGGTGCGCTCGAACACGCTCTCGTCCAGGCCGGCGAGCAGCCCCACGCGCTCCTCGAGTGCCTGCTTAAAGTCAAGCTCGCCGCGCATGGCGCGCTCAGTGATCTGTGCCACCTGCTCGCCTACGCCGGCCTCCTCGCCCAACAGGTCGATGACCTCCTGGTTGATGAGCGTGGAGTCGATATCCATAACGATGAGGCGTGCGGTCATGACGGGCCTTTCCGAGTGCAGTTGTATTGGGGCACATTGTCGCACGTGACGAGCGCGGGCGGGTGCCGCGGCGCGTCAATTGTTTCGTCTCCGTCAAGTCTTTGGGCAGGAGCCACTTTTTCGCGGCACATCGACGCGAGTGCGATAAGATAGAACGCCATGTCTGGCTGCGCGGTTTACGCAGGCTGGGCAAATCTGTACGACGCCGCCCGGAACGACACGGGGCGGCACAGATCCATAAAGGAGGATCACTGGTATGAGCCAGACCCGTCCCATCGATGAGCATTCCATGCACACCCGTACCTGCGGCGAGCTTCGCTTCGAGAACGTGGGCGAAGAGGTCACCCTCACCGGTTGGGTGAGCCGTCGCCGCGACCACGGCGGCCTTATCTTCTGCGACCTTCGCGACCGCGAGGGCATCACGCAGCTCACCTTCGACCCCGAGCACTCCGACGGCGATGCCTTTAAGATCGCCGAGACCATGCGTCCCGAGTGGCCCATCAAGATTCACGGCGTCGTGCGCGCCCGTGGCGAGGAGACCACCAACACCAAGCTCGCGACCGGCGAGATCGAGGTCCTGACCGACCACGCCGAGGTGCTCAACACGTCCGTCACCCCGCCGTTCCAAATCGAGGACGGCATCGAGACCAGCGAGGACACCCGCCTGCGCTATCGCTATCTGGACCTTCGTCGTCCCGAGATGATGGCCAACCTCAAGCTGCGCTCCGACTTTACCTTTGCCATTCGCGAGGCGCTGCACAACCGTGAGTTCATGGAGGTCGAGACGCCCTCCCTGTTCAAGTCTACGCCCGAGGGCGCCCGCGACTTCATCGTCCCCAGCCGCATCCAGCCGGGCAACTTCTATGCCCTGCCGCAGTCCCCGCAGCTCCTGAAGCAGCTGCTTATGGTCGGTGGCGTCGAGCGCTACTACCAGGTTGCCAAGTGCTTCCGCGACGAGGACTTGCGTGCCGACCGTCAGCCCGAGTTCACCCAGGTCGATATTGAGATGTCCTTCGTGGACCAGAATGACGTCATGAGCGCGCTCGAAGAGGTCCTGGCCGATGCCTTCGGCCGCATGGGTGTCGAGATGCCCACGCCGCTGCGTCGCATGAACTACTGGGAGGCCATGGACACCTATGGCTCCGACAAGCCCGATACCCGCTATGGCATGCACTTGGTCGACCTGACCGACATCTTCGCCAACTCCAAGTTCAAGGTCTTTGCGACTGCCGCAAACGAGGAGGGCTCTGTCGTCAAGGCTATCAACGCCAAGGGCGCCGGTGCCTGGGCACGTGCCAAGATCGATAAGCTCGCCGGCGTGGCCTCCACGTTTGGCGCCAAGGGCTTGGCCTGGATCGCCTTCCGCGAGGACGGCTCCATCAACAGCCCCATCGTCAAGTTCTTCTCGGACGAGGAGATGGCCGCTCTGCGCGAGCGCATGGACGTCGAGCCCGGCGACCTTGTGATGTTCGCCGCCGGCCCGCGCCTGCTCTCCGACGAGATCCTGGGCGGCATGCGTTCCCACATGGCCAACGCGCTCGAGATCAAGCGCGAGGGCCACGACTTCCTGTGGGTCGTCAACTTCCCGCTGTTCCACTGGGATGAGGACCGCAAGGCCTACGCTGCCGAGCACCAGCCCTTCACCCTGCCGACCGAGACCGACATCGCCAAGATCGAGGCCGACCCGCTGGCAGCCGGTTCGTGCACCTACGACTTTGTCATGGACGGCTTTGAGGCCGGCGGCGGCGGTATGCGTATCCACAACGCCGAGATGCAGATGTCCATGCTCAAGCTCCTGGGCTTTACTGAGGAGCGTGCCGAGTCTCAGTTTGGCTTCCTCATGGAGGCGCTCAAGTTTGGTGCGCCCCCGATGGGCGGTTTTGCTCTGGGCCTGGACCGCGTGTGCATGCTGCTCACCGGTTCCGACTCCATCCGCGACGTCATGGCGTTCCCCAAGACGGCCAGCGGCTCCGACCTCATGTCGGGCGCCCCGAGTGCCGTTAGCGGCGCCCAGCTCAAGGACGTTAGCCTGCGCCTGATGTAGGCGAGCGGCTACATATTGCCCGTAACGAGGGAAGGACGCGCGCCTTCCCTCGTTTTTTATGCGCCGAGGTTGTGGGGGCATGGGATGACCGGGCGTCGCGGAAAGTGCGTCCCGGAATCTGCGTCCAGAACGGGTCGCGCTTTCCCAAAGGGGGTCCTCTGGGAAAGCGCGACCCAGAATTCGGCAAAAAATGGGACACAGTTTCCGGTTGAGCGGTCTAACGGAAACTGTGTCCCAGAATGAGCACTCAAAACGGGGCAGGCTTTCCGCAACAACTGTCTGGCGGAAAGCCTGTCCCAGTTTCTTATAGCGAGTCTCTCTGAATTAGCTGCATGTGCATCACGGAGGTGGTGGGCTCGGCGCCCGTGATCATGTCGAGCGCAATGTTGGCGGCCATGTGGCCTTCTTCGCGCAGGGGCTGGCGGACGGTCGTGAGCGCGGGGACGCAGCACGCCGCAATCTCGTGATCGTCGAAGCCGACGACAGAAACGTCCGCCGGAACAGATAGGCCTGCCTCGTTGAGTGCGGTGATGACGCCAGCCGCGATACGGTCCGATCCGCAGAGCACGCCATCGAAAGCAATCTCGCGCGCGAGGATCTGGTGCATGGCCTGATAGCCGTCTCCGCTGTTCCAGCCGGTATAGATAACGTTTGCGTCTGGGAGGTCTTCGCCCAAGACGGCGCGGTAGCCGCGCAGGCGGTCGACAACAGCGGGGTTGTCTTGCGGTCCCAACACGGCGACGATATCTTTGCGCCCGCGCTCTTTCATAGCGAGTGCCGCAAAGCGTCCACCCTCTTCGTCGTCAGAGTAGACTGTCGAGAACACGTCGCGATAGGGGTGGCCCTCGAGCTGGCCGCACAACACGGTGGGTACGCCCAGCTCGCGCAGCACCTCGAGCAGCTCGCTGCCCTTGTAAGGGGAGACGTCGATCACGGCGTCGAACGAGCGGCGCTCAAAGTGCTCGCGTGCGCGGTTGCGCTCATGCGTAGAAGACGCCTGCAAGATAACGGGCAGATAGGACGACTCCGACAGTTCCTCGGTAATGCCGCTCAAAAACTCGCTATAGGTGGGGTCGCTGAAGAGTTCACTCAGGGGCTCGGTCACGAGCACGGCGATGATTTCCGTGCGCCCGACAGCGAGCGCTCGGCCACGGGCATTGGGGACAAAATTGACTTCCTTGGCCGCCGCGCGGACGCGCTTTTTGGTTTCCTCGCTAATGCGGGGCGAATCGTTGAGGGCGCGCGATGCCGTGGAGCGCGACACGCCGGCAGCTGCGGCAACCTCGGCAAGCGTAGGTGCGGTGCGAACTGGTTGGGTCATGGCGTCTCCTGGAAAATGCGGTCGATGTTGTCACTGATACGGGCTGGTGCGGATACAGCTTACTATAGTGCACCTGAACAGCGTTCATGATATCCGGTGACAGGTGTCGTTTTGCAACCAAGCCGCAATCGAATACGTCTCGTGTGGGTGAGATATCAGCGGGCGTGGCGGTTGCCTACGAGCTTAAGAATGATGTTTTGCGCTGAGTTTCGATACTCAGGGTGACATAAGTGAGGCGGTTGTACAACCGGTTGCACCGTTAATCCGGCAGAATCGACCGTTCAGCGGACAACCGGTTGCACAGGGTTTGGCATCGCCCGTAAGATAAGGACAACCGGTTGCACAAGAATCACTACGATGACGAAGGAGCATCACCATGGACGCCATTAACGATTGGGAAAACCAAGCGCTCACCCACAGGAACCGCCTGGCACCCCATGCGTACTTTATGGGTTACGAGACCGCCGATCTCGCCGCTACGTACAGCCGCGAGCTGTCGCGCGGGTTTGTCCAGCTGTCCGGCTCGTGGCAGTTCCGCCTCTTTGAGGGGCCTGCTGCCGTTTCCAACGAGGAGCTCTCTACGTACGAGCCCGAGTGGGATCACGTGGAGGTTCCGCACCTGTGGCAGGTGGATGGCTATGGCAACCTTGCCTACACCGACGAGGGTTTCCCGTTCCCGGTGGATCAGCCGTTCGTTCCCTCCGACGACCCCACGGGCGTCTACCAGCGCATCGTCAACCTTCCCGCCGTGCCTGCCGGCGCTCGCGAGATCATTCGCTTTGACGGCATCGAGAGCTATGGTGAGCTGTACGTCAACGGTCAGTTTATCGGCATGACCAAGGGCTCGCGCCTGTCTGCCGAGTTCGACGTGACCGACGCGCTCGTCGAGGGCGACAACCTGTTTGCGGTCAAGGTCCTGCAGTACAGCGATGGCAGCTATATCGAGGATCAGGACATGTGGTGGGCCTCGGGCATCTTCCGCGATGTGTACCTTATGCAGCGTCCCGCCGCGCACCTGGTCGACTTTAGGTTCCGCACGCACCGCGAGGGCGATGCCGCTCTGATCACGCTCGATACGGTGGCCGAGGGCGCTTCCCGCGTCGTGTTTACGCTCAGCGATGGCGAGAACGTGGTCGCTACGGGCGAGTGCGTCGATGGCCATGCCGAGTGCAGCGTTGCCGATGCCCACTTCTGGAACCCCGAGGACCCCTTCCTCTATGACCTTACGTTTGAGGTCTACGACGGCGACGAGGTCAGCGAGTACGTTCCGCATCACCAGGGACTTGCCGAGGTGACGGTCGAGGGCAATCATATCTACCTCAACGGCACTTACTTTAAGATGCATGGCGTCAACCGCCACGATCACGACGATCACAAGGGTCGCGCCGTGGGCCTCGATCGCATGCGCCGCGACCTGGAGCTCATGAAGCGGCACAACATCAACGCGGTGCGCACCTCTCACTATGCCAATGACCCGCGCTTCTACGAGCTGTGTGATGAGTATGGCATCATGCTGGTCGCCGAGACCGATATGGAGAGCCACGGCTTCGAGAATATCGGCAATATCGCCCTGGTCACCGACGACCCGGCATGGGAGCCGGCCTACGTCGACCGCATTGAGCGCCTGGTGATGCAGGAACGCAACCATGCCTGCATCATTATGTGGTCGATGGGCAACGAGAGCGGCTATGGCTGCAACATCCGCGCGATGTACGCCAAGGCTCACGAGCTCGATGATCGTCCGGTCCATTACGAGGAGGACCGCAACGCCGATACCGTCGACGTCATTTCCACGATGTACTCCCGTGTTTCGCAGATGAACGACTTTGGTGAGCATCCGTTCCCCAAGCCGCGCATCAACTGCGAGTACGGTCACTCCATGGGCAACGGTCCCGGAGGCCTGTCCGAGTACCAGGAGGTCTTCGATCGCTGGGATTGCATCCAAGGCCAGTTTATCTGGGAATGGTGCGACCACGGTTTGGCTGCTGTGACCGAGGACGGCGTTGCCTACGATATGTATGGTGGCGACAACGGCGATTACCCCAACAACAGCAACTTCTGCATCGATGGCATGGTGTTCCCCTGGCAGCAGCCGAGCCCGGGCCTTACCGAGTACGGCCAGGTCATCTGCCCGGTCCGCATGGCTTATGACGCCGAGGCAGGCGAGCTGACCGTCACCAACAAGCGTTGGTTCACCACCCTCGAGGATGTCTGCCTGTCGGCCGAGACCCTGGTGGACGGCGACGTGGCCTGCCGCAAGACGCTCATGCCCGGCGCGGTTGCCCCCGGCGAGTCCGTCCAGCTGCCGCTGGTGATTCGCGAGGCCGCAGTGGGCGAGACCCTGCTGACCGTGCGCGCCTACACCATGGCCGCTCACGTCTGGTGCGAGCCGATGTTCCAGCTGGGCGCAAGCCAGTTTGCCATCGCAAACCATCCGGCGCCGGCCATCGTGCCCCCCGCTCGTCCTGAGCTTACGGTTGAGGAGACCGAGCAGGAGATCCGCATCCACTCCCTCAACGGCGAGCTGACCTTCAGCAAAGTCAACGGTACCGTGAGCGAGTGGAAGGCATCCGGCCGCGACGTAATGGCCTCTGGTCCCCAGGTTGGTTTTTGGCATCCGCTCGTCGATAACCATGCCCAGGAGTATGACTCACTGTGGAAGGACAACTTCATCGATGTGATGCAGACGTCTACCCGCAAGGTTTCTTGGAAGCAGGATGGCAATGCGGTCGTCGTTACCGTGAGCCAGCGTATCGCTCCTCCCGTCCGCGCGTTCGGCATGCGCGTCGAGCTCGTCTACACCGTGCTTCCGAGCGGTCGCGTCGACCTCAAGGTTTCCGGCGAGCCCTACGGCGATTACTCGGATATCATCCCGCGCATCGGCATCTCCTTCGAGGTCCCCGGTTGCGATCGTGCCGTCGAGTGGTATGGCCACGGCCCGGGCGAGAACTATCCGGACTCGCTGCGCGCCAACCCGGTCGGTCATTACCGCACTACGGTCGACGACATGTTCACGCCCTACGTTATGCCTCAGGATTGCGCTAACCGCGAGGGCACCCGTTGGGTCGCCCTGCGCTCTAGCCACGGTGACGGTCTGGTCGTGACGCGTCCGAGCGACGCCGCTTCCAACCCGTTCTCGTTCTCGGCATGGCCCTATAGCTGCGAGGCCATCGATAACGCCAAGCACGTCTACGACCTTGTCAAGGGCGACACGGTTACGGTCAATATCAACGACCAGCTGCTCGGCCTTGGTTCGAACTCTTGGGGTTCCGAGGTGCTCGATTCCTACCGCACCCGTTTTGAGAGCTTCAGCTTTGAGGTGTCCCTGCGACCGCTGACGTCTGCCGATCTGGCTCAGGCGCTGGCACCCATTAAGGAGGCATAAGTCATGCATGTCTTTAACTCGCGCGTCGATTTCGACGCTCAGATGAAGTCCGTCAAGAAGTGGATGCGCACCGGTCAGGCGCTCGATGGCGTTGCCGACCTGCAGCACGACGTGGCTTACTCCATCGGCGACTCGTTGGTGTACTGGTGGGTCTATGCCCGCGAGGCCGCTACCGCCGATCTGGTCGGTCACCGTCGCTACCATGCCGTGCTCGCTCCGCTCGACGGCGACCTGACCGTCGAGGTGGCTTCCAAGGCGGATCTTACCTGCACGCGCACTTACAGCGATATCGACGATCGCGAGCGCTTTGAGGGTATGGGGGAGACCGTGACGATTCCCGCCGGCGGCGTTGCCGTCGTCGAAATTGACGAGGCCTACCGTGTCGTGGCCGATGTCGCGGATTCCCGCGTCGTGGTACTGCACGTGACGGTTGAAGGTTATTCCTTCCCCAACAAGTAGTATTCGTCCGTTTGGGCGTTTGCTTAGCGCCGTTAAGGGGGATGGCTTTGTTGACTCCCTTTTCCCCATTCCCCTTAGCAGGTGCGCCGTCCACGATTGCGCTTGCAGTCCGGACGGTTTTAGATGAGATATAACGGATGATTGGGAGGGCTTATGAGCTCTGAAAAACGAGGAACGATTGGTTCGTTCGCTCTGCTGGGCATGACGGTCGCCGCCGTGTTCGGTATCAAGAACATCATCAACAACAACGCGGCCATCGGCTTGGCAGCTGCGCCGTCGTTCTTCTTCGCCACGCTTTTGTACTTTGTCCCCTATACCCTGGTTACCGCCGAGTTCGTCGGCCTTAACAAGGACTCCGAGTCGGGCGTGTACGCCTGGGTCAAGACCTCGATGGGCGGCCGCTGGGCATTCCTGACGGCGTTTAGCTACTGGTTCGTTAACCTGTTCTACTTTGCGTCCGTCCTGCCTAACGTCATCATTTACGCGAGCTACGTGTTCTTTGGTGCCAATGCCGAGCTCTCGCAGCTGTGGATCACCATTATCGAGATCGTCGTCTTTGCTATCGCCACGTGGGTTTCGACCAAGGGCGCTAAGTGGATCGGCTCCATTTCCTCCTTCGGCTCGACCGCGGCTCTCGGCCTGACTGCCGTGTTCATCTTGCTGTCCCTGGCTGCTGCCTTTGGCGGCGTCGAGTTCGCTACGGCTCCTACCCCCGCTAACATGGCTCCCGACACGACCAACTTCGCAACTATGTGGGGCTTCTTCGGTACGCTTGCCTGGATCATCCAGGGCGTTGGCGGCGCTGAGTCTGTCGGCGTGTTCCTTAACGACCTTAAGGGTGGCGTCAAGGCCTTCGTGCGCACCGTCGTTATCGCCGGCCTGACCATCGGCCTTCTGTATGCAGGCGCTTCGCTGCTGGTCAACCTGTTCATTCCCGAGGGCGGCGTTGCCATCTCCACCGGTATCTTCGACGTATTCGGCGCTGTCTTTGCCCACTTTGGCATTCCCATGGAAGTGTCCACGCGCGTCATTGGCCTGATCCTTCTCGCTGCCACGCTGGGCTCCCTCATGATGTGGACCTCTGCTCCCATCAAGGTCTTCTTCACCGAGATCCCCAAGGGCGTCTTTGGTAGCAAGATCGTCGAGCTCAACGAGCACGGCATTCCTGCCCGCGCTGCCTGGCTGCAGTTTGCCATCGTCGTCCCCATCCTGATCATCCCGGCCCTGGGCTCCGGCAACCTAGACGACCTGCTCATGATCGTCACCAACATGACGGCTGCCACCGCTCTGCTCCCGCCGCTGCTGATCCTGCTTGCCTACTTTATGCTGCGCAAGAACTTCGACGCTGCTCCCCGTGGCTTCCGCATGGGTTCGCGTACCTTTGGCCTGGCCATTGCTGCATTCCTGCTTGTGGTCTTCTGCTTCGTGCTTATCTGCGGCACCATCCCGCTCGATCAGCCTCTGTGGCTGACACTGGTCTACAACGTTGGCGGTGTAGTTATCTTCCTGGGCCTTGCCGTGATGTGGTACAACCGCTACATCAACCGCCTGCGCGAGACCGATCCCGAGGCTGCCGAGAGCGAGCTTCGCCCCTCCGTCCTCGACATGATGGAGTAGCGGCTAGGATTAATCTGCGGCTGTGGAATAAATCGATTCCCTTTCCTAAGGAGGGGCCTTACGAGGCCCCTCCTTTTGTGTTTTGGGACATGGTTTTGGACTCCGTGGTCAAAAAATGCCAAATATGAGTACTGTTGCAAAATAGGTGTCATATTTTTCGGCCCGTTCTGAGCGAAAATGGGCTCAAAATCAATTTATCTAACCCCCTTTAAAGGGCGTTTGACGGCTTTCAACCTCTTCGAATCGCTCAAAGTAGGCACTTTGCTCTCGATTTTGCTGCTACTAAATTGGTGACAGTACTCATATTTGCCACTTTTTGCCCACGAGGTGTTCAGAGGAGCTCTCGACAAGCATCTAACGCTACAATAACTACCACGTGGCTGGGTTTGCCGGCCGAATGTGCGATGCCGCGGGAGGGGACATGGTCGAGTTTACAAAGACGATTAAAGATCCGTTGGGACTGCATGCCCGCCCGGTTGCGCTGCTTTACGACATCATTGCCAAGCATCGTAGCAACGTATCGGTCAGTATCGGCGATCGCCATACCGACGGCCGCGATGTAATGGGGCTCATGGCTCTCTACGGCGAGTGCGGCGAGGACATCATCTTCCGCGTTTCGGGCGTAGACGAGGCTTCCTGCGTCACGTCGATCAGAAACCTCTCGCTCTAAGCATGACAGGGCGCGGCAAAGGACAGCTCTTTGCCGCGCCTTTTTGTTTCGTATAGGAAACTTTTTCGGAATCTAAATGGGGACCCTTTCCAAAAAGTTAACCACGTGCTAGTTTACTAAAGCGAACATAGATGTGGTTAACTTTTACCGCGTCGATGTTGAGGACGAACTGACGTTAGGAGCCACTCATGTCTTGCGGACCGCAGATGCCGGCAATGCCGCTTTCGATGGTAAAAGCGGGCGAAACCGTGCGCGTGTCTCGTGTAAAGGGCAATGAGGATATGAAGCACCACCTCAAGGACCTCGGCTTTGTCGAGGGCAGCGAAATTCACGTGGTGAGCTCGAGTGGCGCCAATATCATCGTCACGGTGCTGGGCGCACGCTTTGGTATCGATTCCAAGGTTGCCATGCACATCATGACCGTCAGTTAGTCCGCAGCATTTAAAAAACCGAAAGGGGGACAAGTAAATGAAGACGTTGGGTGACGTTAAGGTGGGCGAGAGCTCCACCATCGTCAAGCTTCACGGTGAGGGTGCACTTCGCCGCCACCTTATGGACCTGGGGCTCATCAAGGGCACTTCGTTCAAGGTCGTAAAGGTTGCACCGCTCGGAGATCCGGTCGAGATCAACGTGCGTGGCTACGAGCTCTCCATCCGCAAGGAGGAGGCTGCCGTCGTCGAGGTCCAGTAAGGGCCGGCGGCACATATTTCTGCAGATAAAGTTAGGTTTTTCTAACTTAATGCAGCATCTTTCAAGCACATTATCCAGCCTGCGCGGAGAAAGCAGCGCGGGCACACAAGGAAGAAGGATTGAATGGCGGATTCTCAGATCCATGTCGCGCTGGCGGGTAACCCCAACTGCGGCAAGACCACGCTTTTCAACCTGATCACCGGCGCCAACGGCTACGTTGGCAACTGGCCCGGCGTCACGGTTGAGAAAAAGGAAGCCAAGCTCCTAAGCGACAAGAACGTCACGATTACGGACCTTCCCGGCATCTACTCGCTTTCCCCCTACAGCCCTGAGGAGCAGTGCTCGCGCGACTACCTCATGAGCGGCGAGCCCGATGTCGTCGTCCAGGTGGTTGATGCCACCAACCTCGAGCGCAACCTGTACCTGGCGCTTCAGGTTATCGAGACCGGCCTGCCCGTGGTCGTCGCCCTCAACATGGCCGACTTGGTCGAGAAGAACGGCGATAAGATCGACACGAACAAGCTCTCCAAGAAGCTCGGCTGCCCGGTCATGATGATCTCGGCTCTTAAGAACAAGGGCATCACGGAGCTGTTCGAGCAGGTCAAGAAGTCCGCTGCTTCCAAGGGCCAGGTGCCGGAGCACAAGTTCGATTCCTCCATCGAGGACGTTCTGGACCACATCGAGAACAACCTGCCGGCGAGCGTTCCCGCCAACAAGCGTCGCTACTACGCGGTCAAGCTGTTCGAGCGCGACGCGGACGCCTGCAAGCTCATCAACCTCACTAAGGAGAAGGCCGCTCGCGTGGAGCAGCTGGTCGCCCAGTGCGAACAGGACTGCGACGACGACGCCGAGTCCATCATCACCGGCGAGCGCTACGGCGTGATTGCCCACATCATCGACGAGTGCCTCACCAAGGCTCCGGCCAAGATGAGCACTTCCGAGAAGATCGACCGTGTGGTTACCAACCGCATCCTGGGCCTGCCGATCTTTGTGGTCATCATGTTCTGCGTGTACTACATCGCCGTTTCTACCCTCGGCGGCACGGTGACCGACTTCACCAACGACCAACTCTTCGGCACCGACGGCTGGTACGTGCTCGGTCAGGGTCGCGACGCCTATGACGCAGCTGTTGAGGCTGCGGGCGACAACGCCGACTCGGTCGACCCGGCGCAGTACGGCCCCTATGTCCCGGGTATCACCACCGTGGTGCACGACGCCCTTGTGGCGGGCGGCACCGAGGACGGTGGCCTGGTCGATTCGCTGGTCTGCGACGGCATCGTCGGCGGCCTGGGCGCCATCTTCGGCTTTGTGCCGCAGATGTTCCTGCTCTTTGTGATGTTGTCTTTCCTGGAGGACTGCGGCTACATGGCCCGCGTCGCCTTCATCATGGACCGCGTGTTCCGCCGCTTTGGCCTGTCCGGTAAGTCCTTTATCCCCATGCTCGTGTCCTCGGGCTGCGGCGTCCCCGGCGTCATGGCCACCAAGACCATCGAGAACGAGAAGGACCGCCGCATGACGGTCATGACCACCACGTTCATTCCCTGTGGCGCCAAGCTGCCGATCATCGCCCTGCTCATGGGCTCCATCATCGGCGATTCTTCCACCACCGCCGCATGGATCAGCCCGCTCTTCTACTTCCTGGGCGTCTTTGCCGTCATCGCCTCGGGCCTCATGCTCAAGAAGACCAAGCTCTTCGCCGGCCGTCCGACGCCGTTCGTTATGGAGCTTCCTGCCTACCACTTCCCGGCGATCCGCTCTTGGGCGCTGCACGTGTGGGAACGCTGCTGGGCCTTTATCAAGAAGGCCGGCACGGTCATCTTCGCGTCCACCGTCGTCGTTTGGTTCCTCTCCAACTTTGGTAGCTATAACGGTTCCTTTGGCTTCCTGCCTGCGATGGACGGCATCCCCGAGGAGTTTATGGACTACTCCGTGCTTGCCATGCTCGGCAACCTGGTCGCTTGGATCTTCGCCCCGCTCGGCTTTAGCACCTGGCAGGCAACTGCGCTGACTGTCTCTGGCCTTGTCGCCAAGGAGAACGTCGTCGCCACCGCCGGCTCGCTGCTGTCGGTTGCTGACGCCGCCGAGACCGACCCGAGCCTGTGGACCGCGTTTGCCGGCATGTTCCCGACTATGGGCGCCTGCGTTGCCTTCGGCGCTTTCAACCTGCTGTGCGCCCCGTGCTTTGCCGCCATGGGCACTATCCGCAATCAGATGGACTCCGGCAAGTGGACCGCGATTGCCATCGGCTACGAGTGCGCCTTTGCCTGGGTGATCGGCCTGTTCATCAACCAGTTCTACAACCTGCTTGTCCTTGGCCAGTTTGGTATCTGGACGGTTGTGGCCATCGTGCTGCTGGTTGCGATGCTCTTCCAGATCTTCCGTCCCATGCCCAAGCACGCTTGGACCGACGAGGATGAGACCAACACCGCTTCCGCCGCAGTTTCCGCTTAAGTCCGAATAAGGATTAGCCCCTTTCCACGAGCCCGGGTGTCCCAGCGACACTCGGGCTTTTTGGTGGGGGAGATGTGGCGTTTCCGCAGATAAAACCGACCAAAATAAACCTGTCCCTTTTTGGTAGGTGGAGAATGGGGTAAAGTAAGTGGTGGTTAACTAGAGGAGGCTTGCTATGGCACCTATCGATATTGTTGTACTGGCTGTTATCGGCATTGCGTTTGTCGCCGTGTGCGTGCGCATTTATCGCAAGGGCACCTGCGCCGACTGCGCTCAAGGTGGCGTTTGCACGGGACATTGCTCCAACAAAAAGACGTGCGCCGCGCTTAAGGGCGTGGACAAAATTGCCGAAGATTTGAGCCGCGGTATTCATTAGCCGACCAGCGTTTGGGAATGCATGACTTCGGATACGGCAGTTGCTGATACGATAAGTACGTTAGCAACTGCCGCCGAGCGGCCCAAACGAAAGGAACCCTGTATGGAGTCCTCCGCCTACCCGATGCTCTTTAGTCCGATCAAGGTCGGTACGACCGAGGTCAAGAACCGCGTCTTTATGCCGCCGGTGTCCACCAACCTGGCCGATCATGGCTATGTGACCGACGACTTGGTCGATCATTACCGTGCCCGTGCCAAGGGCGGCGTGGGCCTCATCATCACCGAGGTCGTGACGGTCGAGCCTACCTATACCTACCTGCCGGGTGACATGTGCTGCTACGACGACACGTTTATCCCTGGCTGGGAAAAGCTCGCCGCGGCCGTCCACGAGTATGGCTGCAAGATCATGCCGCAGCTCTTCCACCCCGCCTACATGGCCTTTAACATTCCGGGCACGCCGCGCCTCGTCGCCCCGTCCTTTGTGGGCCCGTCCTATGCCCGCGAGGCGCCGCGCCCTATCACGGTCGATGAGATCCACGAGCTCACGCATCAGTTTGGCGACGCTGCCGTGCGCATGCAGAAGGCCGGTGTCGACGGCGTCGAGGTCCATGCGGCGCACGCCCACGGCATGCTCGGCGGCTTTTTGACCCCGCTCTATAACAAGCGTACCGACGAGTACGGTGGCTCGCTCGATGCCCGCATGCGCTTCTTGCTCGAGGTCATCGCCGAGATTCGCGAGCGCTGCGGCAAGGACTTCATCATCGACGTCCGTATCTCGGGCGACGAGTACACCGATGGCGGTCTGACCCTCAACGACATGATCTACGTCTCGCGTCGCCTGGAGAAGGCTGGCGTCGACATGATCCACGTGTCGGGCGGCACTACCATCAAGCGCGGCTCCGCGATTCCCGCCGCCGGTACGCAGCAGGCCTCGCACGCCGCCTGCTCGCGCGAGATCAAAAAGCATGTGAACATTCCCGTCGCCACGGTCGGCCGCATCAATGAGGCATGGATTGCCGAGGAGCTGATCGAGGACGGCGCTGCCGACATCTGCATGATGGGCCGCGCCAATCTGTGCGATGCCGAGTTCTGCAACAAGGCCGCTGCCGGCAATGCCGATGATATCCGTCCCTGCATCGGTTGCCTGCGCTGCCTGAACGGCATCATGTTTGGCAAGCGCATCTCCTGCACCGTCAACCCGGACGTGGAACGCGACGAGGCCGGCTACGAGCCTGCCGCCGAGGCAAAGAACGTGCTCGTTGTGGGTGCCGGTCCTGCGGGCATGGAGGCAGCCTACATTGCCACCAAGCGCGGCCATAACGTGGTGCTCGTGGACAAGCAGGACGAGCCGGGTGGCGAGATGCGCATCGCGGCCGTTCCGCCGGCAAAGCAGGAGCTCACCCGCGTGATCAAGTATCAGTACCGTCGCCTGGCCGAGGCCGGCGTGAAGTGCGTATTTGGCACCGAGCTTACTGCCGAGGACATTCAGCGCGACTACGCGGGCTACGAGGTTGTCCTGGCCTACGGCGCCGAGCCCATCGCTCCGGCATTCATGCAGGGCTTTAAGCAGGTTATGACGGCTGACGACCTGCTGGGTGGCAAGGCTTTCCCGGGTAAGAAGATCGTCATTGTGGGCGGCGGCACCGTTGGCTGCGAGACGGCCGATTACCTGGCCCCGTTGGTCAACGACCTTTCGCCGGCCAATCGCGATGTCACCGTTATCGAGATGACCAAGACGCTTGCCGCCAACGAGGGCGGTGCCGGTCGCGCGGTGCTCATCACGCGCATGCTCTCCAAGGGCGTCCATGTGCTGACCGAGGCCAAGGTGACCGAAATCACCGAGGACGCCATCAGCTACGAAAAGGACGGCGAGGCCCACACCATCGCCGATGCCGATACGCTGGTGCTTGCCATGGGCTATCGTCCCAACACCAAGCTGGCCGACGACCTTACCGCTGCCGGCGTTGCCACCCACGTGCTGGGTGATGCCAACAAGTGCGGCAACATCCGCGATGCCATCGGGGATGGCTACAAGGTTGCCTGCGAACTCTAGTCAACCCCTTGGTGCATGAGGAGGGGCGTCTCTGCGCCATCCGATAGCAAAATAGCGGTGGTGTCCCGGGTTTCGGGATGCCACCGCTTGCTCTTGCGGTGCTGGCGACGTGAGCACTCCCTCTTTCACCGCAATTGAGGGGATGGGGGATGCGATAGTATTACGTGGTGATATTCGACAAACCGTGAGCTTCATTCGAGGGCTTTATGGAACAACACCAGCATTATCAGAGCCTGCAAGATCAGGCATACAACGCATTGCGCTCCAAGATCATCTATGCCGAGCTCAAGCCCGGCACGCGCCTTTCGGCGATTGGTCTGGAAAAGGAGACGGGAATCGGGCGCACGCCCATTCGCGAGTCCTTTGTGCGTCTGCGTGAGCAGGAGCTAGTGGAAACGCGTCCCAAAAGCGGCACCTATGTCTCAAAAATCAGCATGGAGCGCGCCGAGAACGCCTGTTTCTTGCGCGAGAAACTCGAAAGAAGCGTACTCATTAAATGCTGCTCGGCAGCCACGTCCGAGCAGAAGCATCGGCTTGAGCAGATTCTTGCCGAGTCCGAATCGCTCGACCATCGCGAAACGCGTCGCTTTTTCGACTTGGATAACCTGTTTCATGAGACGTGTTTTGTGATTGCCGGCCGTCACATGTTGTGGGATTGGATGAAGAGCATCAATACGCATTTTGAGCGATACAACTGGTTGCGTATGGTGTCGCAGGATCTGGATTGGGAGCCGATTCGTCGACAACATCGTCGGATTCTCGAGGCCATTAAGAGGGGCGATACCGACACGGCGAGCTATCTTGCCGAGACGCACTTGCACCTGATGCCCGAGGAGCAGGGCCCGGTTATCGCCTTGCATCCCGACTATTTCGAGCTTTCCAAAGACTTGTCTATCTAGCCCATCACCGCATCTGCTCGAGACGCAAAAACGATGCTGCTCACCTACAACGTTTTGCAAGCGAGTTTTTTAAAAATGCCTAAAATGGCTCAGACTGCCGACAATTGGGAAACGGGGTGCGCTATGGCGCAGATGAGAATCAAGGACATTGCCGCCGAGGCGGGCGTGAGCCCGGCCACGGTCTCGCGCTATCTCAACAACCGCCCCGGGCAAATGACCGAGGAAACCCGTGCTCGCATCGCGGCAGTTATCGAGCGCACCGGCTATCGCCCACGTGCCGCCGCGCGCAATCTGCGCAGCTCGCGCACCAACCTCATCGGCGTGATCTTGGCCGACATTGCTAACCCGTTCTCGAGCGCCATGCTCGAGGGCCTTTCCGCCAGCGCCGCCGCGCGCGGCTGCTCGCTCATGACCGCCATTAGCGGCAACGACCCCGCCAAGGAGGCAGAGTCGCTCACCAGACTTATCGATGCCGGCGTGGACGGCCTGGTCGTCAATACCTGCGGAGGCAACGACAAGGCGATCGCCGCGGCCGCGGGGCGCCTGCCCGTTGTGCTGCTCGACCGCGATGTTGCCGACGGTGGCATCGATCTGGTGACCTCTAACAACCGTGAGCTGGTTGCCGGCCTGGTAGACGCCTTGGCCGCTGCTGGCAGCGAGCGCCTGTGCCTGCTCACCGAGGCAAGCGACGGCAGCCCCGTGCGTCGCGAGCGCGCCGAGGCCTTTGTCGACGAGCTTTCGCGACGCGGCCTTGCGGGCGAGGTCGTCACCCTGGCCGACGGTGGCGCCACGGGTGTCAGTCGCCTGGACGAGACCATCCGCGACTATGCGGGTAAAAAGCTCGGCCTCATTGCCGTCAACGGTCTGGTCTTCCTGCGCCTGACCGAGGCATTAGCGCAGCTGGGACCTTCGTTGCCGGCTGGGCTCAAGATCGCGACATTTGACGATTACCCTTGGAACCACGTGCTCTTTGGCGGCGTGACCACGGCCGCGCAGGACACCCTCACCATTGCCGAGCGCGTGGTCGAGCGCCTGTCCGAGCGCATCGACATCGTTACCACTACGGTGGGCGATGCCGCAAAGCTCGCCCCCAAGCGCGTCGAGGTCCCCGGCCACATCGAACACCGCGCTTCGACCTCGCGCTAGCCTGTGTGATATTATATAGACAATGTCATACAGGAGGTGCCCATGGCTGCGTCTGTGCTGAGTGTGCGAGTGGACTCGTCAATTAAAGATTCATTTGCCGAGCTGTGCGAAGAACTTGGCATGACTTCGTCTGTTGCGGTCAATATGTTTATGAGACAGATGCTGCGCGAGCGCTCGCTGCCGTTTGTTCCTTCACTCGGTAAAAGCTCTGCGAGCGAAAGCGCTGCGGCGGGCATTTTGGATACTGCTCAGATTGAGTCAGCCGTCCGTGAGGCGGCCAGCCCGATTCCCGCCATCAAAACCGTGATTCTATTTGGCTCGTATGCCCGTGGCGAAGCGCGTGCCGATAGCGATATCGACTTACGTCTCGAAGTCGATCGCGATCAGGGCTTTGGTCTTTTCGCGTTGTCGGCATTCGGCGAGGCGGTACGCAAAGAAACTGGGAGGCAGGTTGACCTCGTCTCGAGCGACCATCTTGATGGCGATCTTGCCGCGGTAATCGAGCGCGAAGGAGTGATCCTTTATGATCGCGCGTAAGTCAGACGGCCTGTTCGCGCACGTTTTTTGAGCGCTTGATACGCTTTAACCCTGCGGAAACATTTTTCTGCGATAGTATCTGCGATATAGACCAGTCGAAACCCGCCCGAAAGAAAGGGGAGCGACATGAACCAGCAGAACATCGATTACGTACTCCGCTCCGTAGAGCAGCGTGACATCCGCTTTGTGCGTCTGTGGTTTGTCGACATTCTCGGCCGCCTCAAGAACTTTGCCATTAGCCCCGAGGACCTCGAGGTCGCTTTTGAGGAGGGTATTGGCTTTGACGGCTCCGCCATCGAGGGTTTTGCCACGCCCGAGGAAGCCGACATGCTGGCGTTTCCCGATGCTTCGACCTTCCAGATTTTGCCGTGGCGCCCGAGCCACAATGGCGTCGCCCGCGTGTTCTGCGACGTGTGCACTCCCGATCGCAAGCCGTTTGCCGGCGACCCGCGCGATGCCCTGCGTCGCATGTTCCGCAAGGCCGAGAAGGCCGGCTATCTGCTCAACGTGGGCGCCGAGCTGGAGTATTACTACTTCCCCGACGAGCATACCCCCGAGCCGCTTGACAACGTGGGCTACTTCGATCTTTCGGTGAGCGATGCCGCCCGCGACCTGCGTCGCAACACGGTCCTCACGCTCGAGAAGATGTCCGTGCCCGTGGAGTACACCTTCCACGCCGCCGGCCGCTCGCAGCACGGCATGAGCCTGCGTCACGCCGAGGCCCTGAGCATGTCCGACGCCGTCACCACGGCCAAGCTCATCATTAAGCAGCAGGCCTACGAGAGCGGTTGCCACGCTTCCTTTATGCCCAAGCCGTTGGCGGGCGAGGACGGCAGCGCCATGTTTTTGCATCAGTCGCTGTTCGACCACGACGGCAACAACGTCTTTTGGGGCGAGGACGACGAGAAGTACCACCTCTCCGAAATCGCCAAGCACTACATGGCCGGCATCTTGGCGCACGCGCGCGAGATCAGCGCCATCACCAACCCCACGGTCAACTCGTACAAGCGCATCACCACGGGCGGCGACTCCGTGCCGCAGTACGCCACGTGGGGCCTGCGCAACCGCGCGAGTATGGTCCGCATCCCGGTCTACAAGCCCGGCAAGCAGCTGTCCACGCGTATCGAGTTGCGCAGCCCCGACCCCATGGCCAACCCGTACCTGGTCAACGCCGTCACGCTGGCGGCTGGTCTCGACGGTATCGAGCGCAAGCTGGAGCTCCCGCCCGAGGCCACGGCCGAGACGCTCAAGCTTACCGACCGTCAGATGGTCGAGGCCGGCTACACGCCGCTGCCGCGCTCGCTCAAAGAGGCGCTCGACGTGTTTGAGGACTCGCAGTTTATGAAGGATGCCCTCGGCGAGCACATCCACAGCTTCTTCCTCAAAAAGAAGCGCGACGAGTGGCATAAGTTTGAGTCTACGATCACCGAGTGGGAGATCAAGCACTACCTGGCGAACTCCTAATCGCGCTGGCTTGTTCCAGTACGATTGAGCTCATTTCTTTGGAGGCCGATATGTCCGAAAAGAGTGCCCTGTTCATGGCGCGCACGACGCGCTTCCACGAGTTTGCCCGCAGCTTGACGACCACCCTGGGTGTCGAGGTGAGCCTTGCCACACCCGATTCGCCGACTGCGGCGCACGACTTCGACCTGCTGATCCTCGATTCCGATGGCATCCGCAGCGACCGCATCGATCAGATTGCCAAGTGGCTTGACGATCGCGGCGGTGTCCCCATGCTGGTGATCGTTGACGACGAGGCGCTCGGCACCTTGCGTCTGCCCAATCACGCGCATGCCGACTTTGTGTGCCCCACGGCGACGCCCAACGAGCTCAAGGCTCGCGCGCAGCGCCTGATGGGCGAGGAGGAGACCGTCACCGCCGACGATGTGCTCAACATCGATAACCTCGAGATCAACCTGGCCACCTACCAGGTGACACTCGATAACGAGCCCATCGACCTGACGCTGATGGAGTACTCGCTGCTGAGCTTTTTGGCCACGCATCCCAACCGTGCCTACAGCCGCGAGGTGCTGCTGCACCGCGTGTGGGGCTTTGAGTACTGCGGCGGTACGCGTACCGTCGACGTGCACATCCGACGCATCCGCTCCAAGGTGGGCCCGCAGATCGCGGCGCACATCACCACCGTTCGCGGCGTGGGCTATCTATTTAAGGACTAGATTTCCACCACAAAGGGGACAGGCACCTTTGTGGTGGTTTTGACGCAGGTGCGGGTCCCTCTCGAATCTGCAACAGAACTTAAGCCTTCCTAAAAGATTGCGTTCTCGTACACGTACGCCCGCATATTGGGGTACAACTCAACGTGAACAATGATGGCCCGCCACATGTTTGGCGGGCCTTTGGTTATTTGACGAAAGGATCGCAGCTATGAGCGAGAACGATTCCCAGCGTCCCCAGGATGCGGGCAATGCCGGCGAGACCCAGCAGCAGCCGCGCGTGCAGGTGGAGTCGACGCCTGCCGACGGCAACAACATTCCCTACGTGCAGGCCTACGACACGCAGACCGGCCAGCCGCTGGGCGGCCAGCAGGTTGTGAACAAACACACGGTGGTCAAGACCAAGACCAAAAAGCTGCCGATCTTTATTACGGCGCTCGCCGGCTGCGCCTGCGGCGCCCTGCTGGTCATTGCACTCATTATGAGCGGTACGCTCAATATCGGTGGCGGCAAGAATGCCGTGACGGCGGGTGCTTCGGGTTCGTCGACGCAAAAGATCACGATCGACTCCGAGGACACCACGCTGGCCGAGGCCGTATCTGCCAAGGCGCTGCCCTCCGTGGTCTCCATTACCGCCACTTCGAGCGGTAGCCAGAATGGCTCGCTTTCGCAGTCTGCCGACGAGTCGGACAACTCGGGCAGCGTTGGTTCGGGCGTTGTGCTCGATACCGAGGGCCATATCCTCACCAACAACCACGTGGTCGATGGCTACGATCAGTACGTGGTGACCATGGACGACGGCACCACCTACGAGGCCGAGTTCGTGGGCAACGATGCCTCGAGCGACCTTGCCGTCATCAAGCTCAAGGACGCCGACGCCTCCAAGCTCACCCCGATCGAGATCGGGGACTCCTCCAAGCTCAACGTGGGCGAGTGGGTCATGGCGATCGGCTCGCCGTTCGGCAACGAGCAATCTGTATCCACGGGCATCGTGTCGGCGCTGTATCGCTCCACGGCCATGAGCTCTACCAACGGTAACACCATCTATGCCAACATGATCCAGACCGATGCCGCCATCAACCCGGGCAACTCCGGCGGCGCGCTCGTTAACGACAACGGCGAGCTCGTGGGTATCAACTCGCTCATCGAGAGCTATTCGGGCTCCAGCTCGGGCGTGGGCTTTGCCATTCCGGTTAACTACGCCAAGAACATTGCCGACCAGATTATCGACGGTAAGACGCCGGTTCACCCGTACCTGGGCGCCACGCTTTCGAGCGTCAACGCGCTCAATGCCCGTACCAACAAGCTGAGCACCGATAGCGGTGCCTATGTGGCAAGCGTCGTCGAGGACGGCCCCGCCGCTAAGGCCGGTATCCAGGAGGGCGATGTCATTACCAAGCTGGGCGATGACGAGATTACGAGCGCCGATGGCCTGATCATCGCGCTGCGCAGCCACGAGGTGGGCGAGAAGGTCGAGATTACGCTCATGCGCGGCAAGGAGGAGAAGAAAGTCACTGTCGAGCTGGGCTCTGACGAGGAGCTGCAGAACCAGCAGCAGGACGACAGTTCGACCGACACCGGCAACGGCGGTATTACCGACGAGCAGCTGCGCCAGTACCTGGAGGAGCTGCTCGGCCAGCAGGGCCAGGGTCGGGGCTACGGCCAGGGTTACTAACGAGCCGTATCGCACATACCGATGCCAGAGGGGGCTGTCCCGCCAACGCGGGACAGCCCCCTCTTTTCTTGTTGATCCGTTGGAGGCGGAGGAAAACGGATCATTTAGAAATGGCAAGGGCATGGTTTGATCGCGCGATCCACTCCGGTCTGGCGGCTGCCGATTCGGTGCGGTTTGAAAGGGTTATTCGGCCTCGTCGTGGCCGGTGGTACTCTAGTAGCCGTTTGAAATCGAGCGAAGGAGTGCCGCTATGGAGCAATCGAGCCTGTTTGGTGACGGTGTGGATATCGATACCAAAACGCCCGCGAGCGCGGATGCCGCCGCACCGACCGACGCCCATGCCCAGGCGGCAGCGCGCGCGGCCGAGCTGCGCCATGAGCTCGATTACCACGCGTACCGCTACTACATGCTTGACGCACCCGAGATTACGGACGCCGCTTTCGACAAAATGCTCGTTGAGCTGCAGGAGATCGAGGCGACCTACCCCGACCTGGTGACGCCCGACAGCTATACCCAGCGCGTGGGCGGCTACGTGAGCGAGCAGTTTACGCCGGTCACGCATATGGCGCGCATGTATTCCATGGACGATGCCATGGATCTGGACGAACTTGACGCGTGGCTCCAGCGTGCCGAGGATGCGCTCGGTGCCGGCAGCGTCACCTATACCTGCGAGCTTAAGATCGACGGTCTGGGTGTGGCGCTTACCTACCAAAACGGCACCTTTGTGCGCGCCGCCACGCGCGGCGACGGCACCACGGGCGAGGATGTATCGCTCAACGTGCGCACCATCAAGGATGTGCCCATGCATCTGTCCGAGGCGGCGCTCGCCCACATGGGCGCCGACCGCGAGCGTACCATCGAAGTGCGCGGTGAGGTCTACATGCCCAAGGGCAGCTTCGTGCGCCTAAATGAAGAAGCCGATGCCGAGGGCCGCGATCCCTTCGCCAACCCGCGCAACGCTGCCGCAGGATCCTTACGCCAAAAGGATCCAAAGGTTACGGCGCGCCGCGACTTGGCCACCTTTATCTACGCCATTGCCGATACCGACCCGCTGCACGTCCACAGCCAGCGCGAATTTCTCGACTGGCTGCGCAGCGCCGGCTTTAGCGTCAACCCCAACGTGGCACGCTGCGCCACGCCGGCCGAGGTCCACGAGTTCTGCGCCCAGGCCCTCGAGCATCGCGGTGACCTGGACTACGACATCGATGGCGTGGTCGTAAAGGTTGACAGCTTCCAGCAGCAGCTTGACTTGGGCTTTACCGCCCGCGCGCCGCGCTGGGCCATTGCCTTTAAGTTCCCGCCCGAGGAAAAGCAGACCGTCCTGCGCGAAATTCGCATCCAGGTGGGCCGCACCGGTGTGCTCACGCCGGTCGCTGAGTTCAATCCGGTCACAGTTGCCGGCTCCACCATCGCGCGCGCCACGCTGCACAACATCGACGAGATCCGTCGCAAAAACGTGCGCGAGGGCGACACTATCATCGTGCACAAGGCGGGCGACGTGATCCCCGAGGTCGTGGGTCCCGTGCTCGACAAGCGCCCGGCCGACAGCGTTGACTGGCAGATGCCCGAGGTCTGCCCCGTGTGCGGTAGCCCCGTGGTCCACGAGGACGGTGAGGTGGCCTACCGCTGCGTGTCCATCGACTGCCCCGCGCAGCTCAAGGAGCGCCTACTCCACTGGGTGAGCCGCGGTTGCATGGACGTGGACGGCTTGGGCGACGAAATCGTTGACAAGATGATCGCCGCCGGCCTTATCCACGATGTCGCGGACTTCTACCAGCTCACGGTCGACGACATCGCCGGACTGGACACGGGGCGCACCTATGCCAGCTCCAATAGCAAAAAGGGCGTCAAGAAGGGCGACCCCATTCCGGTAGGCCTCAAGACGGCCGAGAAAATCATCGCCGAGCTCAACAAGTCCAAGAGCCAGCCGCTCGGTCGCGTGCTGTTTGCCCTGGGCATCCGCCACGTGGGCAAGAGTGTGGGCGAGGTTATTGCCGAGCGATTCCTGTCGATTGACAAGCTCATCTTGGCGAGCGAAGAGGATATCGCCGAGTGCGAGGGCATCGGTCCCAAGATTGCGGCGAGCGTCAAGCAGTTCCTGGCCGTGCCCGAAAACCTTGCCGTGCTGGAGCGCCTGCGCCAGGCGGGCCTGTCACTCGAGGTCGACTTGGGCGCCGCGCATGCACAAGCCGCAGCCGACGCGGGCGTGGCGGGCGAGCTCGCCGATGCACAACCGCTCGCGGGTCTGACCTTTGTACTCACGGGCACGCTCGTCAACCGCACTCGCGACGAGGCGGGCGCGGCGCTCAAGGTGCTCGGCGCCAAGGTTTCGGGCAGTGTGTCGAAGAAGACGAGCTATCTGATCGCCGGCCCCAAGGCGGGTTCCAAGCTCACCAAGGCCGAGCAGCTGGGCGTACCTGTGCTGGACGAGGATGCGCTCGAGCAGATTCTCGCTACTGGTCAGGTGCCGGAGGCGTAAGGCATTGATAACCAGATAGGAGAACCGCCCGGAGAGCTTACCGCTTTCCGGGCGGTTCTTACTTTGTTGGGGCAACGGGCACCGTGATCTGCGTCACGTAGGTTGCCGGATCATCGCTGATGATGTCGTCGATCAGGGCGATCTCGCGCGAGGGGCCGGCGGGCGTCAGGTTGTGTTCGTGCATGTAGCCGAGCAGCTGCTCGTAGCGTGGGGCTGCTTGCCCGTGCGTGCCGCGGAAGCTTATGGTCAGGCAGCGCGCGGCAGGTCGCGTCTCAACATCACCCAGGTACTCATCGGTGTCATCGAGCAGCAGAAAGACCTCGTCGTAGCCATCAAAGTCACCGGCGGCCAGGCGTTCGGGCGCGATGCCCACACCCAGATTGCCAAGATAGGCAAAGGTTTCGTGCTGCCCCTGCTGAAGCTGGCGGATATGCCATCCCAGCGAATAGGCGTCGGTGGGATTGACGCGCTCGTGCAGCGCGGCGCAGCGAAGTTCAGGTTCCTCGATTTCGCTAATGGTGTCGAGATCAGCATTCAAAGCGCCATGAAGCAAGGCAAGCCGCTGGTCAATCTTGCGCGACATGCGCTCCAGCTCACGCCGCTTGCGCTCAATTAACTCCTGTTGCTTGGTCAGTTGCCGTTGCATCAAATCCATATCGCGCGTAGTGACAAACTCGCGAATTTGCGCCAGCGGCAGGTCGAGAACGCGCAGGTTGCCGATGGTGTTGAGGGTGGAGAGCTGTCGCGATCCGTAGTAGCGGTACCCACTCGCCGGATCGACATATGCCGGCTCTAACAGCCCCATCTGCTCGTAATGACGCAGTGTGCCCACGCTCAAATTGAGCAGGCGCGCCACCTCGCCAATGCGGAGCAGGCCCTCGGTGTGTTCGCTTGGCAGGTCGGTCACAGGACCGCTCCTTTCGGTAAAAACAGGGGAGAGGCGCTAGGCCTGCGTCGCCCCGCTACGCCACCAACTTGTCAAAAGTTCCGCGGCGGTTGAGCACGGTAAAGGCAATCACGCAGATGACCGCCGACAGAATCGATCCGCACGGCGAGGCGATACCCATGGGGAACAGCGTGTCGGAATAGGCGTTCGACAGCAGCCATGCACCGGGCACGCGAATGAGCACCACGGCCAGCACGTTGTGCGCAAAGCCGATGTAGCTCTTGCCATACGCAGCGAAAAAGCCGCTAAAGCAAATGTGGATGCCGGCAAAGATCGCATCGAAAATATAGCTGCGCATATAGCCGGCGCCGGCCGCGACCACTGCGGCGTCCTTGGCAAAAAAGCCGATAAACGCCGGCGCCACCAGCCACATCAGCACCGTGATGAGGCAGCCGTACACGACCGAGATGGTCATGGCGTCCTTGAGTACCTGACGCGCGCGGTCGCCCTTGCCCGCGCCGGCGTTTTGCGCCGTGAGTGCGCTGACGGTAGCGCCCATGGAACTCGGCACGATAAACAAAAAGCTGATCATCTTCTCGACCAGGCCCACGGCGGCGGCGTCGACCAGGCCGCGATGGTTGGCGATGACGGTGATAAACATAAACGCCACCTGGATGCAGCCGTCCTGCACGGCCACGGGCACGCCGATCTTAAGGATGCTACCGAGCACTTCGGGCTGGGGGCGCAGGTCGCTGCGCTTAACGTGGATGTTCGTGCGACGGCTCTTGAGCCACACGAGCGCGAGGGCAACGCTTGCCGTCTGGGCGGTTACCGTGCCGAGCGCCGCGCCCACGGGGCCGAGCCCCATGTGGCCGATAAACAGAAAGTCGAGCGCGATATTAATGATGCACGCCACGCCGATCACGTACATGGGCGAGCGCGAATCGCCCAGGCCACGAAAGATGGCAGAGAGGATATTATACGCGGCGATAAACGGAATGCCGACAAAACAGATGCGCAGGTAGGCGGCGGTGCCTTCGACCGCTTCGGGCGGCGTGCCAATGAGCGCCACGATTTGCGGGCACAGTGCGAGCAGGACAGCGGCCAGCACCACCGAGACGCCCATAAACAGCGTGATGGTATTGCCGATGGCGGTCTCGGCGCGGTCGAAGCGGCGCGAGCCCACGGCGTGGCCGACGATGACCGTCGTTCCCATGGCCAGGCCCACGAGCGTCACGGTAATGATATAGAGCGTCTGCGCGCCATTACCCACGGCGGTGATGCCGGCGGCGCCGCTAAACTGCCCCATCATGTACAGGTCGGCCATGCCGTAGAGCATCTGCAAAAAGTACGAGAGCATATAAGGCAGGGCAAAGACCGCGATGGTCTTAAGGACATTGCCGCGTGTGAGGTCGTGTTCCATGGGCGGGGCTTTCTGGCTTGGTCTGTTTACGTACCAGTGTAGTGAAAACCCTACAACGATTGTAGAGTCAAGGTTTGTGTTGGCGGCGGGGCGAAAAAGTCACGCACGCGTTCATTTCCAATTGAATACGGACATGCGCCCTGTGAGCATGGCGCCTGCACTAGCCTTGCAGAAATCGATTTCGGAGCACTTGACACCGCCGCACGGCGCGCCATAATACGTGGGTTTGCGAACAACGTTTGATGGGGGATGAACCTGCGTGCGCAATCTCAAGATTTTGTTTTCCTATCTGGGGGCATACCGCCGCGATGCCATGCTCGGCGTGCTCTTTGTGACGGCCGAGACGGCGCTCGAGCTGTTTATCCCGGTCATCATGGCAAATATCATCGATGTGGGCGTGCCCGCGGGCGACATCAACTACATGCTGTTGCAGGGCACGTATATGTTGGTATGCGCCGCATGTTCGCTGGTACTTGGCTTGGGCTATGCACGCACGTCTGCTCGCGTCGCCTCGGGGCTGGGCGCTAACTTGCGCGAGGCGGAGTACCGCAAGATCCAGACGCTCGCTTTTGGCAATCTGGATAACTACGACGCCAGCTCGCTCGTCACCCGCATGACTACCGATATCACCGTCATCCAAAATGCCATCGGCAATGGCTTTCGCCCCATGGTGCGCGGTCCCGTGACGCTCATCGTCGGCTTGGTCTATGCGCTGGTGCTGTCGCGTCCGCTCGCCACCGTTTTCGCGATCATCCTGCCGGTGCTGGCGATCGTGCTGGGCGTTATCACCTATCGCGTCAGTCCGCTCTACCGCCAGCTGCAGACCTCGATGGACCATCTCAACGGTGTGGTGCAGGAGGACCTCACCGCCGTGCGCGCCGTCAAGGCGTACGTGCGTGCCGAGCACGAGGAGGCCAAGTTCGATGCCGTCAATACCGAGCTTGCGCGCACCGCGACGAAGACCTTTGGCAACGCCGTGCTCAACCTGCCGGTGTTTCAGCTGTCGATGTACGTGGCGGCGCTTTCCATTCTGTGGATCGGCGGGCGCATGATTCTTGCCGGCGAGCTCGGCGTGGGCTCGCTCACGGGCTTTATGAGCTATGTGCTGCTGATCATGAACTCGCTCATGATGATTTCCAACGTGTTTTTGCTGCTCACGCGCGCTCTCACGAGTGTGGGCCGTATCGCAGAGGTGCTCGATGAGGAGCCCTTTATCACCAACCCTGCGGGAGACCTCGCGACTGCGGCGCCAGCGGACGGCAGCATCGAGTTTCGCGACGTTTCCTTTAAATACCGTGCGGATGCAGCCGAGGATGTGCTCGAGCATATCGACCTTCGCATCGAGAACGGCTCGACGGTGGGCATCCTCGGTGGCACGGGCTCGGGCAAGAGCTCGCTTGTGCAGCTGATTGCGCGCCTGTACGACGCCACCGAGGGCGCCGTGCTTGTGGGCGGACACGACGTGCGCGACTACGACCTCGCGACCCTACGTGACGCCGTGGGCATTGTGCTGCAAAAGAATGTGCTGTTCACGGGCACCGTGCGCGAGAACTTGCAGTGGGGCAATCCGCAGGCGTCGGACGATGAGCTCCTCGCGGCTTGCCGCGCGGCATGCGTGGACGAGTTCCTGGATCGCATCGGCGGGCTGGACGGCGAGTTAGGCCAAGGCGGCGCCGGTGTTTCGGGCGGCCAGAAGCAACGCCTGTGCATCGCGCGCACGCTGCTCAAGCATCCGCGCGTGCTCATTTTTGATGACTCCACCAGCGCGGTCGACATGGCGACCGACGCTAAGATTCGCGAGCACATCGCTCGGATTCCCAATACGACCGTGCTCATCATCGCCCAGCGCATCGCAAGTGTCATGGATGCCGATTGCATTGTGGTGTTGGACGACGGTCGTGTCCACGGCGTGGGCACGCACGAGGGACTGCTGGCGGGCGACAACATCTACCAGGAGATTTACGCCTCGCAGATGGAGTTTGCGGGGACCGCGGACACCGGCGAGGGCAGTGACGATGGCTGCGCGAATGATCCGTTTTCCTCCGTCCCCAGCGGATCACCCTTGGAAGGGAGTGAGCGCCATGCCTAAGACCGCAGCCCAAGCACGCCCGGCCGACCTCAAGCGCACGGTGCGCCGCTTGCTCTCCTACATGGGTCACGCCAAGTTATCGCTGCTCGCAGTGGGTGTGCTTGCCTCTGTCGCCGCCATCGCGAGCCTCGCCGGCACCTACATGGTGCGCCCTATCGTTAACGGTTTGGCCACGGGCGGGGAGGAACTGCTCGCCAAGCAGGTCATCCTGACGGCGATCATCTACGCCGCGGGCGTGCTTTCGGCCCTGGGCTACTCACAGATCATGGTGCGCGCGGCCCAACGCGTGGTGTCCGATATTCGCCGCGACCTGTTCGCGCACATCCAGATGCTGCCGCTCAGTTATTTTGACAGCACGCGCTCGGGCGACATCATGAGCTTTTTCACCAACGACGTCGACACCGTCTCCGAGGCGCTCAACAACAGCTTTGCCAACGTGATTCAGGCCGCCATTCAGGTTGTGGGCACAACGGCCATGCTCATCATCCTTAACTGGCAGCTCACGATTATCACGCTCGTGTGCGATGTGGCCATTGTGCTGTACGCGCGCTACTCGGGTGCGCGCTCTAAGCGCTTCTTTGCCGCCCAGCAGGCATCGCTTGGCGACCTGGACGGATATATCGAAGAGATGGTCTCGGGCCAAAAGGTCATCAAGGTCTTTAACCGCGAGGCAGCGAATGTCGCCGGCTTCACCTGCCGCAACGACGAGCTTCGCCGCACGGGCACCGCCGCCGTGAGCTATGCCAACTCCATGGTGCCCATGACTGTCGTGATTGGCTACGTCAACTATGCCATCGTCGCCGTGGCGGGCGGCATGCTCTGCATCAAGGGACTCGCCGACGTAGGTGCGCTCGCGAGCTACCTGGTCTTTGTGCGCCAGGCGGCCATGCCCATCAACCAGTTTACGCAGCTGGGTAATTTCTTACTCAATGCGTTGGCCGGCGCCGAGCGCCTGTTTGCCGCCATGGACCTTAAGCCCGAGGTGGACGAGGGCTGCGTGGAGCTGGTGCAGACGGGCGACGCCGCGTGGGCATGGAAGATTCCCGAGGGCAAGGGCGTGGGCGCCTACGGGCACTTGCATGATGTGGCTGCCGTTGATGAGTCGGGCCGTGCGGTGGCCGCCGACGGTACCGAGCTCACGTGCGGCTTGGTCCCGCTTGCAGGCGACGTGCGCTTCCATGCCGTGGACTTTTCCTACGTACCGGGCACCCGTGTGCTCACGGACCTCAACCTGTTTGCCAAGCCGGGGCAAAAGATCGCGTTTGTGGGCTCGACGGGCGCCGGAAAGACGACCATCACCAACCTCATCAACCGCTTCTACGAAGTCGATGACGGCGAGATCACGTACGACGGCATCGACGTAAAGCACATTGCCAAGGCCAGCTTGCGCGGGTCGCTCGGCATTGTGCTGCAGGACACGCACCTGTTTAGCGGCACCATTGCGCAGAACATCCGCTTTGGCAAGCTCGACGCGACCGACGAGGAGGTGCGCGCCGCTGCCGAGGCCGCCTGCGCGGATTCGTTTATCCGCCGCCTGCCTAGAGGCTACGACACGCCGGTTACGGCCGATGGCGCCAACCTGTCGCAGGGCCAGCGCCAGCTGCTCGCCATCGCGCGCGTTGCCGTGGCCGATCCGCCGGTGCTCATCCTGGACGAGGCCACGAGCTCCATTGACACGCGCACCGAAAAGCTCATCGAGCGCGGTATGGACCGCATCATGCGCGGACGCACCACGTTTATGATCGCGCACCGCCTATCCACCGTCCGCGACGCCGATGCCATCATGGTCCTCGAACACGGCCGCATCATCGAGCGCGGCACGCACGAAGAACTGCTCGCCCAGCACGGCGAGTACTGGCAGCTGGCGCATGGCTTAAAAGAGTTGGATTAATCTGTTCGAGCACGATGCTTTGGTCCCTCCATGCCCCTCAACTCGCCTCAAACCATCTCAACATTCGACGTTTTTTGCCAAAATCGGGAAAAGCATCGAATGTTGTGATGGTTTTTCTGCCGCTCGATCGGGTGGAATCGCTTTCTTGTGCACGAAGGTGTGCGGACCCGTGGGCAGGGGAATAAGGTTGGTTATCCGACTCCATTGGAGGGCTCATGGACCTGCCGATCGTCCTGTCCCATAAAACTGCCTGGCTGTACCACAACGTGGCGCGCCCGTCCGAGCCGCTCTCGCGAGCAAGCAGCCTATACGATGAGGACTCGCTTGCCAACGAGGCGGAGCCGACTGCGGACCTGCCCAAATTGGGGCTCGATGCCAAGGGGCTGAGGGCTTCAGCGGCAGTTGGGATCGTTACTGACTATCTGGTTTCGCTCGGTATTCCACGAGAAGAGCTCGATCATATCGACACGCTCGTCAACTTTGATTTTGAGCGCTCGACGCCGGCTGGATTTAGGTGCCACGTGTTTGGGGCGCCGGTACCTCCAGGCCATCTTATCGAGGTGGCAGAGGGCCTTCTGGTGGTTGATGAGGCCATGTGCTTTGTCCAAGCGGGTTCGTGGATGAGCGAGCCCGAACAGCTGGAATATGGCTACGAAATCTGTGCCCGATACCATTTGAATCATCTGTCGACAGGCGATTATATCGAGATGGGGCAGAGGTATACCGTTGCCGATTTGATTGCCTATTGCAATGAGAACCGATCTCGTCAGGGGGCCATACGCGCGGCCGCCGTGATCAAGCGCGTACACGATGGCGCGCGATCGCCCATGGAGACGGCTACCGCAATCATGGTCGTAGCAAAACGTTCCCAGGGCGGGCTGGGATACGCCAAGATCGAGCTCAACCATCGGGTCGATGTTCCCAACGAGTTCAAGTATCTCGCTAAGGCCGGGTATTTCGAGATCGACGTATATGCGCCTGCGAGCGGTACGGGGATTGAATACAACGGCTCGGACCATCTTGATAAACAGCGCAGCGCGTCGGACGCGGAGCGTATGACCGTGCTGAGCGCGCTGGGCTTTAGGATGATCGTCCTCACCGGGACTCAGTTTGCCCATCAGTTGCAATTGCACCGGGCTATGAACGCCATCGCACTCGCTATGGGCCTTAAGTGCGACCGAAGCGAAGCGTTCCAAAAGCGGCAGAACGATCTGCGAGAATTCGTGATTCGACACTGGGACGGCGGCCTTTAGGGGCGTTTCGGCCCTTCTACGGGGTGCTGTGGGCAGGCAAACCATCACAACATTCGACGTTTTTCGCCAAAAACGGGAAAAGCATCGAATGTTGTGATGGTTTGAGTGCTGAGGATGGGCTTGGAAAGTCCGTCTTGCTCGAGGCGACCTGTCCTGTCGTACGGGTGTCGGCATGATTCTCCCGTGGGGTATTATGTTTTCCGAAGAATAAAACGCCGCGTGAGGGGAGGGCTGCGTGGACGGGCGCGTGCAACATGACGGCTTTGGCCGCGATATCAACTACCTGCGCATTGCCGTTACCGACAAGTGCAATTTCCGCTGCATTTACTGCATGCCGGCCGATGGCGTGGCGCCCCGTGCACACGACGAGCTACTCAGCGCCGAGGAAATCGCCCGCTTTGTGCGCCTGGTGGCTGGGGAGGGCATTCGCCGCGTGCGCCTGACGGGTGGTGAGCCGCTGGTCAGCCGCCGTATCATCCCGCTCATTCGCGACATCCGCGCGATTTCGCAGATCGAGGATATCTCGCTTACCACCAACGGCGCCCTGCTGCCCAAGCTAGCGCCGCAGCTCAAAGATGCCGGGCTTAACCGCGTCAACATTTCGCTCGACACGCTCGACCCTACGCTGTTTGGAAAGATCACGCGCCTGGGTCGACTCGAGCAGACCATGGATGGCATCGACGCCGCGCTGGCTTGGGGCTTTGAGCCCGTTAAGGTCAACTGCGTTGTTGTGCGCCGGCTCAACCAGGATGTGGCGGCCCTCGCACGACTGACCGTCGACCGCCCCATCCACCTGCGCTTTATCGAATACATGCCCATCGGCGACGAGCGCACGAGCTCGCATTGCGCTGTGGACCCGCATGCGCCCGCGCTCAATCCCGAGCTGTGGGACGCGAGTGATACCGTGCCGAGCGACGAGCTGCGGGCGCGCATCAATGCCGGGGCTGCCGCGGCGGGATTGGGCGAGCTCGAACCGCTTGACAATACCGACGCTCCTGCCGGCGCGGGCCCTGCGCGCTATTGGCACTTTCCGGGTGCGGCGGGAACGGTCGGCTTCATTAGCGCCATGTCCAACCATTTTTGTGCGAATTGCAACCGTTTGCGCCTGACGGCCGATGGCAACGTGCGTCCGTGCCTGTTCAACGATGCCGAGTATTCGGTGCGCGACGCCCTGCGTCGTGGTGATGATATGCAGGTACTTTCGATTTGGCGCGATGCCGTGGCCCACAAACCGCAGGAACACGCGATAATTGAGGGCACGCAACGATTTATGTCCCAAATCGGAGGATGATCATATGGCCAAGAGCAGGTACGCCGATGCCACCAAGGCCGCTCGCAGGGCCGCGATGTCTGCCCACAAAGTCACGGCTGCGGCTGGCAACGCCGACGCGTCCGCACAGCCGACTGCCAGCGCTGTCGCCGAGCCCGCCCGCGACGCCCGTCGCGACGAGCTGACGCACGTGGACGCCAAGGGCGAGGTGCGCATGGTCGACGTGTCCGACAAGGCCGAGACCCATCGCATCGCCATCGCCGAGGGCACCATCCTCATGCACCCCGAGACGCAGGCCATGGTGCTGCAGGACCGCGCCAAAAAGGGCGACGTGCTCGCTTGCGCGCGTGTGGCGGGCATCATGGCCATCAAACGCACGAGCGACATCATTCCCATGTGCCATCCGTTGCTCATTACCAAGAGCAAGTGCGACATTGCGCCCATCGCTGCGGCGGGGACGCCGGCCGAGGACGTGCCCGAGGGCTGGGCACCGGCGCGTGCGGACGGGCAGGTTGGCTTTCACGTGCTGGTCACGGCCGGCGTGACGGGCAAGACGGGTATCGAGATGGAGGCTCTGACCGGCGCGAGTGCCGCGTGTCTGACCATCTATGACATGTGCAAGGCGGTCGATCGCGGCATGGAGATCGTCGACGTGCGCCTGTTGCACAAGGAGGGCGGCCGCTCGGGCGTGTGGGATCGTGCAGAGCGTCAGGCCGCTGCTGTTGAGTCCGTGGCCGCTGACGGTGCCGCGCCCGCGAGCGCACCCGTCGTCGTCGCGCCCGCAGTTCCGGCCCCGGCCGTCCCTGCGATCGCGTTTATCGGCTACCAGAACTCGGGCAAGACCACGCTCGTCGAGAAGGTCATTGCCGAGCTCACCCGCCGCGGCCTGCGCGTGGGTTCGCTCAAGCATCACGGGCATCACGGCTTTGATATCGATGTGCCCGCTAAGGATACGTGGCGCCATCACCAGGCCGGATCCAAGCACGTGGGCCTCATCTGCGCCACGCGCTGGGCGGAGTACGCCGACACGCGCGAGGAGGACGAGATGCCCGCGCGCGAGCTGCTGTCGCGCTACAACGATGTCGACGTGGTAATCATCGAGGGCTACAAGACCGAGGGCTTCGACAACATCGTCGTCGCGCGCTCCGGTGTTGACCGTCTGCGCGGCAAGAGCTCGCTCGACCTGGTCGACGGTCACACGCTGGCCCTTGCCTGCAACGAGGCCCTGGCACGTCAGGCCTTCGACGCCGGCTTTGCGACCCGAGCCATCAACATCAACGACGCCCGAGCCATCTGCGATCTTATCCAAGATCATCTGGCCTAAAACCTGCCAAAAAGGGACAGGTTTGTTTTAGCAGGTTTTATCTGGGCAAACGTCATTTCCACCACAAAGGGGCCAGGCACCTTTGTGGTGGTTTTTGCTTTGGTGGATGGTTGGGATATGCCTTACAATCTACCAAGTAGTTCATGACGGGCGAAAAACGGAGAGAAGGGGCTTGATGCGTCCTTAATGTTTCATGCGGATAGATTGATTTGACAGACGGTGGCGAATGCCCGCCGTCCGCATTCGTATGAAACAAGGAGTCTCCATGCTCGCCTCTCTTTTCTCAAAGCCTCAATCATCGCTGTCCGTGCAGGCCAAGCGCCTGGTGGCGATGCGCTTTCTTATCTACACCGGTTTTCAGACCAGCTACTTTATCGGCGTCATCGGAACGCTCACCTATGCAGACGATGCCTCGGTCGTGGCGACATCGCTGGCCGTCCTTTTTATGAATGTTTTCGTGATCCTGGGATCCTTTGCGGGCGGCGCGGCGCTCGACGCCTGGGGCCCGCGCCGTCATTTCTTGCTGAGCATCGTGGGCACGCTGGCAACCGGCGCGGCGATCATTGCCTTTGGCAGCGCGACCGGAACAGTCCTTGCCGGCGCGGTACTCCTGGGCTTTGTGATGGGGTTCGCCCAGCCCATCGCCACATCCTATCCGGCGTATCTCACCGACGACCCCGTCGAGCTCAAAGACGTCAACTCCGCCATCGCCATGTTTTCAAACGTGAGTATCATCGTTGGCCCCACGCTGGGCGGCTTTGTCGCGGCGGCTGCGTCGTCGCGCGCGGTGTTCGTGCTCATGATGCTCTTTACCGTGCTGGCGCTCGTTGCCGGTTGGGGCTTTAAGCCGCAGACCAGCCATGTCGCCGGGCATGCGGATGCCGATTCGGCAGAGGAAGGGGAGCGTGCGGGACAAAGCTCCAACTCCAGCACGTCCGCCCGCGCAACCTTCGCGACCAGCATCAAGACAGTCTTCACCAACAGCGTCCTCGCGCTACTTTTCTGCATTATTTTCCTTTCGAACTTTGGCTACGGAGCCTTCGATCCGCTCGAGTCGTTTTTCTATCGCGATGTCCTACGCGTTGGCGTTGAGTGGATGGGCTGGCTCTCGTCCGCCTCGGGCGTGGGCGCGGTGCTGGGCGCCGTCGTTGCGCTCCGTTTGCCGCCGCACCTGGTCAACCTTAAAACGCTGCTCGTGGCGCTTATGTCCGTGGGTCTGGGAAGCCTGCTCTACGTGGGAACGTCGTACGTGGGCGTAGCCCTTGTCGGCCAGATTGCCCTGGGCGTGGCCTGGGGCGTCGTTAACCCGCTCCACAACACTATCGTGCAAACGGCGGCTCCGCTCGAGCAGCTCGGTCGCATCAACTCGGTCATGGGTTTTGGCAATATGTTCGCCGGCGTGGCCCCGCTGGCGATTGCCCCGTGGCTGGCGGCGACGTTTGGCGTGCAGCAGACGCTTGTTGGTGCGGGCATGGTCGTGACGGCAGTTCCCGCGGCGTTGCTGTTGTTTGGACGCCGGCATTTTGATCGTGCCGCAAAGCAGTAAAAACCATCACAACATTCGATGAAAATCGCGATTTTGCCGAATAACGTCGAATGTTGTGATGGTTTGCGTTCCGGCCAGGCCACCACAAAGGGGCCAGGCACCTTTGTGGTGGTTTTTGCTTTGACGGGCCGCGCCTGTGCCTTGGTATACCATGTACGCCGTTCACGAATACACCCCACACCGCCGCACAACCCAGAAAGGCCCCCATGGACACCACCTTCAGCCACATCAAAGCCGTGTTCTGCGATATCGACGGCACGCTGCTCACGAGCCAGCACACGGTGTCCCCGCGCACCGTGGCGGCGATCCGCGCCCTGCGCGAGCGCGGTGTGCTCTTTGGCCTGTGCACCGGGCGCGACGCCCACGCGACCGAGGCCATGTACGAGCTCTGGGGCATCGAAGGCCTGGTAGACGTGATGGTGGGCTGCGGTGGCGCCGAGGTCATCGACCGTGCGCACGACATCAACGAGCTGAGCTATCCGCTGCCGGGTGAGACCATCGCGCGTATCTGCGAGCACATGGCGGACCTTCCGGCAACGCCCGTCTGCCCCCGAGACGGCGTGTTCTACGTGCCCGAGAGCAACGCGTGCGTCGAGCACCTGTCGCGCGTCGACGGCGTGCCCTACCAGGTGGTCGATTTTGCCGAGTTCTTGCGCGAGCCGCAGCCCAAGGTGATGTTTACCATGGCGCCCGAGGTGATGCCGCGGGTGATTGAGCGGGCGTCGACGTTTGCCGATGACACTGTTAAGGCGGCGGCTCTGCAAACCACGCAGCGGCTCTACGAGTTCATGGATCCGCGCGTGTCCAAGACGCGCGGCCTTGTGCGCGTGGCGGAGCTCAACGACATGGAGCTCCAGGACATCTGCGTGTTTGGCGATGCGGACAACGACACCTGCATGGTGGCTGACGCCGGCGTGGGCGTGGCCATGGCAAATGGCAGCGATGCCACCCGTGCCGCCGCCGATTTTGTAACCGCCAGCAACGACAAAGACGGCATCGCGATCTTTATCGAGGAACATCTGCTATAGCGCAGGGGGAGAACCACCGCAAAAGGGGACAGGCGCCTTTTGCGGTGGCCTCAGGCGATTCGGGCGAATTGATGCCTAAAAACTGCGCGCAAATTCAAATTTGGTTATATGAACATCTCGCCTCTAACCACCGATGGGTTAAAGATATTCCCATCAATTTGGTAGTCTATTCCTCCCGGTTAATGACCTACCGCTCACGGTCGATTTTCGACCGTTCACAGGATGTACGCTCTTGAGCAAAATGTTGTGCAAATAAATAAAATGCTATTAAAAAAATGATAACTAGCTTAATTACCAGTAGAAATAGATATTTTATAGCGAATAAACGAAGGTAAATCCGAGCAAATGTCAAGAGAATTGAGAATTCGCTACAAAACTATCGGCTTTTTTGCTTAGATGTTCAAACAATCGTTAAAATAGTATTACTACGCGAGCGCAATTACAGATTGCGCAGATACGTTTGATAGGGAAAGAGCAAGATCGCGGTCTCTTGGGGAGGAGACATCGATGAAAGCGAATTCAGACAAATCTAAGCAGAGTAATAAAGCGACGCGCCGTGTACTGGCAGGCGTTTTGTGCGGAGCATCCGTTTTGAGCCTGGTGCTGTCGCTCGTCATGCCTCCGATCTCGCAGGCCATTGCAAACGATGCCCAGGCGGGTGCAGCCGAGAAAACTGTGGCGGCGGCTGATTCTTCAAGTGAGTCTACTGATGTAGGCAACATCAACAACGGGGATACCGAAAACCAGAATAGTGACGAGACCGAGGGCGACGAGACCTCTGGTGGCGCTGTCGCGACGGGCCTGTCGCCCGATGACACGGAAGCAAAAAGTGCTGAGCAGCCTGCCGAAGACGACACTAATGGTGAAGACGCAATCGCGCCTGCTGCGGAGAATGAATCAGATTATGAAATTCGCAACGGGGCAGAGCTGAGCTCAAAGCTCCTTAACAATAAACTGCGTGATGGAGCCGGCACTGCTACTTTTAAGCTTATGGCCGATATCGACTATGACGATGAGATTAGGCTCGAACAGTCCAGCGACAATCTCATCAATATCACCTTGAACTTAAATGGTCACAAGATTAAGCACGATGATAGTAATGGCAAGCCTCTGTTTGATATTGCTAAGGGCGCGACGCTTACGGTCGTGGACGACGTGGACTCTGGGCACATTCAGGAGGATGTTGACGACGGCCAGCAGCTGCAAGATAAGGACGAGCATCTGACACCTGAAAATTATGGCAAGACGGCAAAGATGACTTATGACAAGAATGGCATTCCGACTGGCCTTATCTATTACGTAACCGAATCGACTGCAAGTGGTGTAGGTACCACTGAGAAGATCTATGAGCACAAAGCGACTATTCAGGGCGCAATCGTTGGAGTCACCAAGAACTCCACGATGAAGCTCATTAACGTTTACCAGGGCGGCACGTTTAACCTTCAGGGCGGTACGCTTACGCAGAAAGAGGACTGCAATGTCGGCAGCCTCATCTATGCCGAGAACGGTTCTACCGTCAATATGAGCGGTGGCTACGTATGCGGTGCCTCTACGGGAACTTCGGGTACCGGTGCGGGCATTATGGTTAATACAAACGGCAATGTATCGACCCTCAGTCTGATCGGCGGTGTTATCGCTGCAAACTACGCTCCCAAAGGTGCCGGCGTGTACTCGAATGGCTCGAACGTTTCCATTTCGAAGGACGCGGTTATTTCGGGTAATGCGACGTTCAATGGGGAAAGCGACCAGCCTGGCTATGGTGGCGGCATTATGGCCGTAGGCGGCAGCGTAACCGTTTCGGGCGGCTATATCACGAATAATAGAATGGCTAAGTTCTGCGGTAATGATGGCTGGGGTTGCCATGGCGGCGGCGGGCTTGCTGCCAATAACGGCGCCCATGTCAGCATTTTCGGTGGCCAGATTACTGGCAATTATTCCGAGGAAGCCGGTGGCGGCGTTTACGTTACCGATGTGGGTCGAAATGACAAGCCTCGTACGGGAATGGCGTGGCTGCATATCACGGGAGGGATTATTGCCTCTAATGTAAGCTATCAATCTGAAGGTGCCGGCATTCGCGTGGGCCAGATGGTTGACGCGATGATTGGCGACGCTACGAGCAGCAAGGTCTACATTACGAATAACCATTGCATGTCTCGCTTTGACTGGGGCGGTGGCGGTATCTTCGTCCAGGGAAACTCGGATGCGGGTAAGGAAAAGACCGCTGGTAGATTATTTGTATACAACTCGTACATTAGCAGCAATACCGCTGGTGGCTATGGCGGCGGCGTAGCAGTCTGCCCCACGGGCAAGACGTTGGTAACGAACACTAACGGCACGGCAATCTTTGGCAATTCGTCTGCTGGCAGTGAGCAAAATGCCATCGATTATAAGCCGGCAGATGGCAAGTATAATAATGGTACGCCCCATCTTTCAGCTGGTGGTGCTGAGGGTTTTGATAAGACTGAAGATCAAGATGCATACAATTCGAAGGTGTTTCGCGAGAACGGCCATGCCGATTTCTTCCTTGTGGCAAAGGCTGGCCATAAGGAACCGCTTGCGGCAATAATCGGCAAGATGCTCGGCGGCGAAGATGCCAAGTATCGGGGAAGCAAAGAGCGCAGTGATAACAAAGAACCCAGTGATAACGACGAACTCTATGAGGCTATCACTATCCCTGCCAATGGCGGCGTGAAGATTTATCGGAGCGTCGGTCTGACTTCGGATGTCGAAGTTGGAAGTGATGAAGCGAATAAAGCACAGGATGCCGCTACAACTTTCATCACGGGCAACTATTCCTGGGACCATGGCGGTGGCATCATGTCGAATGGCGACCTGTACCTGGGTCAGCCTGCGGATACATACGTCTATCCGAGCCTTAAACTGAAGGCGTCAAAGGCGCTGAAAAATAAGCAAACCGGAGTAGAAGAAACGCTCGCCAAAGATCAGTTCTCCTTCGCTGTCTATCGCAGGGATTCGGCCACTGCGACGATGCCCTCTTGGAACAAAGATGAATTCAACAATGGCGGCTGCACCTTGGTCGGAACTGCCAAGAATGAAGCTGACGGCAACATCACGTTTGACCTTGGCGAACAGTTCATTGATAAGACTGTTGAGGCTAACAAGATTACATACTACTTGGTCGAACAGACCGGTGGAGTCTCTGGCATTGAGTACGACCACACTGTGTACGAGATCGAGGTGCAGCTCACGGACAACAAAACTTTGCTCATGAAGGTGCCGAAAAAGGATGATCCGAACGATAACGTGGAGCTTTACGTTCATAACTGCACGATCGCAAGCGTGAGCGTGACCAGGCACTCCGAGGATCAAAGCAGCCCGCTGGGTGGGGTGCAGCCGGGTGAAGACGGCTACTATTCAATTGGTTGCTCCGATGGATCAAAGACCTTCACCAACAAGTACACTCCGTACACCTCCAACGGCTCTTGGAAGCCCATGGCGACCAAGGTCGTTGAGGGCGGCGAGATGAAGGGGTTTACGCTCGAGTTTGCGGATAATACAAAGTTCAAAGGAGATAGTCTCAAGACTGTGACGACCTCTGCGACGGGCACGAATCCTCAAACGTTGATCTTTGATCCCATCAGCTATGACTTGAGCAAACTCGAGGGTGGGGATACCACCAAACACGGTGCTTCCAAGACCTTCACGTACTACGTGCGTGAGAAGAACGATAGCTCGATTTCCTCGCATTACAAGTTCGATCAGTCGGTCTATAAGTTCACGGTTGTTGCAACGGACAATACCGAGGGAACCATCAACTGCAAGGTGACCTACAGGAAGGGAACCGTCGACTCCGATGGCAAGTGGGTGGAAGACGTTAATAGCGAAGACCACGACCTCACCAACACCTCCACCCCCACCTTCACCAACACCTACTCCACCTCTTTGCCCCTTTCTGGTATGTCGGGCGTCACTCTGACGTACCTTGCCGGCGCGGCGGTGCTTTGCGCTGCTGCAGCCTGGATGCACATTCGTCGCAAGGCGAATGCGAAGGGAGGTGAGCGTCGTGAATAAGAAAGTTTGCTCCTTCCCGATCTTGTTTGCGCTGCTTGCCCTCGTGGTCGGCACCTGCGCGGTTGTGTTCCCCGCTTCCGCGCAGGCCGCGCCGACCTCGACCGGTTCCATCACGGTGAGCGGCACCGTGGCGCGCAGCTACGACGCCTACCAGATCTTTAGCGCCAACGTCGTCGACGGCGACAACGACGCCAAGATCGCCACCGAGCTCGCCTGGGCAAGCGACGCCGTGCGCGACGCCGCGCTGCCTGTGCTGCACAGCGCCGGCATGCCCAATTCCCAGACCACCGCGCAGGAAGCTGCCGAGTGGCTCAACACCGATTCCCACCTTACGAGCGCGCTGAGCGCACAGCTCGCTCGTTCCCTCCAGAGCTCTGGCGCCGTGCCCGTGACCCTTAACGCGGGCACGGCGGCCGAGCTGCCCTGCGGCTACTGGCTCATCGTCGCCGACGACGACGCCATTTCCCAGAACGAGGCCGGCACCGCGCCGGTCATGGCCCTGGTGGGCGGCAGCGCCGTCACCGTCAAGCCCAAGGCCGCGACGCCCAAGGTGTCCAAGCACGTGCTGGAGGACGGCACCTCCGCCTGGCAGAAGGCCGCCGACGCCACGGCCGCCGACGACCTGTACTGGCGCCTCTCTGCCACGGTCCCGGCCGGCCTCACCGCCTACGACACCTATACGGTGCGGTTCGTCGACACCATGGGCGCGGGGCTCGATCCCTCCAAGGTCGCCGCGAGCATGCATGTGTACGTGGCGGCGGGCGCGGACGGCGGCTTCGACGCCGTCTCGACCGGCAAGGATGGTCGCGTCGGCACCGAGCCCGCGAAGGGCTGGACCGACATCACGGCCCAGTGCGCCACCAAGGTAGCGGCCGACGGCAAGACCTTCACCGTGCGCACCGGCGACCTGATTGCCGCACTCGGCGGGGCCGACGCCTTCACCGCGGGCGCCCGCGTGGTCGCCGTGTACAACGCGCCGCTCAACAGCGCATGCAACCACGGCATCGCGAAGGGCAACCCCAACGAGGTCTACCTGCGCTACCCGCGCTCTCCCTTTGCCGACCAGTCCGGCGACGCCGGCTTTACCCGCACGCCGAGCGACGATGCGTGCGCCTACACCTGGGATCTCGCGCTCACCAAGCGCGGCAGCGACGGCGACAAGCCGCTTGCCGGGGCGGTCCTGAGCATCACCGACGACCGCGGTCGCACGCTAGCGGCCGACGGCACGTGGGATGCGGAGGGCAAGGCCACCGTCACCACGGGCGAGGACGGCCGCGTGACCGTCTCGGGCGTGGACTCGGGCAAGCTGGAGGTCCGCGAGCTCAAGGCGCCCAAGGGCTACACTGCCTTTGAGGGCACACGCTCCGTGACGGTCAAGGCCGAGGGCCTGGACGTCGACCAGGTTGCTGCCGCCAAGCCCAAGCTCACCATCACGGCCGAGTCGCCCCTGCGCGCCGACAGCGCGGACGGGTCGACGGGCAGCCTGGAGGCGTCGCTCATCAACACGCCCACCGGCACACCCCCTAGCATTACCACCGGAGGCTTTATGCCCTCGACTGGCGATATGGCAATGTACGCCGCGGCCGCCGCAGCGGTCGCCGGAGCCGCGCTCATCGTGGTCGCGCTCCTGGTCAAGCGGGGAGGTGGCAGCCATAAAGAGTAGCTGGCAGCCCCACAGAGAGCGGGGCGAGACGTAGCGAAGTAGATGCTAAGATACAGACAGATGATGACCGATCGAATGAGAATCAAACGGAAAATGGAGGAAAAGAAGACGAGCATGAGCAAGAACATCGCACGCCTGGCAGTAACGGCCGGCCTCACAGCAGCGCTGAGCTTCGGCGGTGTGATGGCCCCGGTGACCATGGCGTTTGCTGAGGATGCGGCTACCACGACCAACAGCATCACCATCAATAAGAACAATACGAATGGCGATGTGAAGTACAAGGCTTATCAGATCTTTGAGGCCGATGTCGTGGATGAGGACGGAAAGACGGATAAGGTCGTTTCGAATGTTAATTGGGCATTTAATGACACTGATACCCAGGATGCCATCATCAAAGCTATCAATACCAATACGCCCGGTGCGCTGAAGACTGGTGCCAGTGCACAGGATGTTGCCGATTGGCTGGCTGCCAACATTTCCGGGAACACAAGTACAACGGTTCTCAAAGACACCGACTTGCTCAATACGCTTGCTGGACTGGTTGCGAAGAAGGTCAATCCGACCACTCCGAAGGACGCTACGGATGCTTCGTTTGCAGCAGGCACCAAGGTTTCTTTCGCCAAATCCGGTTATTACCTGTTTCTGACTGATGCGAACACTTTGGCTCCGGATGGGGCTGCCAGCAGCAAGAATACTGCCACTTCTCCGATTTATGCCGTTGTGGGCGCCGGCGATGTGGTGGTTACCGAGAAAACCAGCATTCCTACCGTTGAGAAGGATGTCCTCGAGGGCGGGAAATGGGGAAAGGTAAGCGACTCGTATATTGGCGAGGAGGTCGAATATAAACTGACTGGCCACGTTGCTAGTAACATCGCTACGTTCAATAAGTATGAGTATGTATTTCAGGACACATTGAGCAAGGGCCTTGAGGTCGTGAAGAACTCAAGCGGCACGCCGAAGGACCTACGCGTCTGTATTGTCGGCTTATAGGACAAAATGTGTGTCCATGTTGGGGGCATCGGCGCAGGTCGATGCC
>CABUPH010000010.1 GCA_902493375.1 uncultured Collinsella sp. | reverse complement strand
GAAGTTAGTGTCCATCCTCGCAGTATCCGGTTCTCAAGGTGCACGCTTTGCGGCTCATCCGGTCCGACCGGGCCGCGCGGCAAGGAGATATATTGCCAGACCGGAGGGGCCCCGTGGGCGGGAATTCCACTCTTCACAAGTCCTACACAATACATCGCTTCCTATATAAGTTATAGAAAGGCTGGTGCAGAAATACTGCACGTATCAGATGATGACCCTTCGGTTAAGAGATATATAAAGATCGGTCACCTGTAAGTGTCTATCTACCCGCGCTTTTGCTATATAAACCAGCGCCTCAGATAAAAAGAGGGAGCGCCGCGCACAACGCGACACTCCCCTAGCGATTCAAGAGAATCTATTAGGCCTCGAGAGCCTTCTTGGCGATGGTAGCCAGCTCGTTGAAGGACTCGATGTCCTCGTAAGCCATCTGAGCCAGGACCTTGCGGTCGAGCTCGATGCCGGCAACCTTCAGGCCGTGCATGAACTGAGAGTAAGAGATGTCGTTCAGGCGAGCAGCAGCGTTGATACGAGTGATCCAGAGAGAACGGATCTCGCGCTTCTTGTTGCGGCGATCACGATACTGATACTGCAGGGAGTGCTGGACCTGCTCTTTAGCATGCTTGTAAGTACGCGAAGCGGCACCGTAGTAACCCTTCGCACGGTGCATAACGGTACGGCGCTTCTTCTTGGCGGCAACAGCGCGCTTAATACGTGCCATGTTCTATCAACTCCTAGACGGTAAAACGAAAAACGGGAACGCGAACTTAGGCGAGACGCGACTTGATGACCTTGCGGTCGGCAGCGGCGATCTCGGTCTCCTGACGGAAGCCACGCTTACGCTTGGTGGACTTCTTGCTCAGGATGTGGCTCTTGAAAGCCTTGGCGCGCATAAGCTTGCCGGTACCAGTCTTGCGGAAACGCTTCTTGGTGCCGCTGTGGGACTTCATCTTAGGCATGAAATACTCCTTAATCGGTTACAGAACACTAGTTACTTGGTATCGCTTGCCGCTTTATCCTCATCGAAGGCGCCCTTAATCGGGGCGAGCAGCATAAGCATGTTACGGCCTTCCATCTTAGGCTTGGACTCGACCGTAGCGTAAGGCTTGAGATCCTCGGCGAGACGCTCGAGAACGTTAAGGCCCTGCTCCGGGTGAGCCATCTCACGGCCGCGGAACATGATGGTGATCTTAACGCGTGCGCCCTTCTTGAGGAAACGCAGAACGTGGCCCTTCTTGGTCTCGTAGTCGCCAACGTCGATCTTGGGTCGGAACTTCATTTCCTTGACCTCGACCTTGGACTGATTCTTACGAGCAGCCTTGGCCTTCATGGCCTGCTGGTACTTGAACTTACCGTAGTCCATGACCTTGCAGACCGGCGGCTCCGCGTTGGGAGCGATCTCGACCAGGTCGAGACCCTGATCGTCGGCGACGCGCTGGGCATCGCGGATGGCGAACAGGCCGAGCTGAGAGCCATCGACGCCAATCAAACGGCACGAAGATGCAGTGATCTCGTCGTTGATGCGGGTGTCATCAGACTTAGCTATTTTCCCTACCTCCATTCATAAAAAAATAACCCGGCGCTTCTCAGCAACCAGGTCGTACACATAGATTTCCTCGATTTGAGGAAGGGAATCTAAGTTGTATGACCAGTCAGCTGCTCATTGGCGCCAAAAGGTGGGAGCCCTCGGGTTCCTCTTTAGGGCATTGCGGGAACAACGCCTTGCGAATAATAACACGTACAGCGCGTTATCACATTACGTACACGAAAAAGGGGCCTTGACCCCCTTTAACGCTCACTTGCATGTATGGTGCCCGAGGCGAGACTCGAAGGGCCTTCGCTTCACGAAGCCCCGGGCTTCGGGCGCGTGGCGCCCTCGCCACGCTCCGCTACAAACAGGCCACAGGCCTGTTTGCTTAACGCTTCGCGCGCTCACGCGAGTTCGGCACGAAAAAGGGGGCCGCAACCCCCTTGAACGCTCACTTGCATGTATGGTGCCCGAGGCGAGACTCGAACTCGCACGTTGTTGCCAACGGTGGATTTTGAGTCCACTGCGTCTGCCAATTCCGCCACTCGGGCACGCAATGCGTGAGTTAGTTTATCACAGCTTTCTACCGATTAGTCCGAAAATGGAACTTCGAGCATTTCGATGAGTTCGACCGTGCGGAGCATCTCGCGCTGACGGCATCCGCGACCGTCGACCGAAGCCTCACCCATCTGGTTATCGTAAGGGTCCTCGCGCATGCCGTCGAAAGAGGGCTCAAACTCTGCCTGGAATCGATTGTTGGCCACCATACGCCACGGGTCGAGATTGCCAAAGTAGTGACGGCGGCGCCACTCCTCCCCCATCCTGCGAGCAGAAGATCCAAATGACACGTCGGCGTTGAGCCAACCGGTCTGCGGCGTATAAAACTCTGCCCAGTCGTGCGACCCCACCGAATCGGGCGCAACGTACAGGCCGCTCTGCCAACGGGCAGGCACGCCCGCGATACGGCACATGGTGATAAACGCGAGCGCCATAACGCCGCAATCGCCGCGGAGCGAATGCGCGCAGTCATCGGCAATAGATCCCAAAAGCAAGTACGGCGGCTGATAGCGATAGTCGATATGCTGCGTCAGGTAATCATAGATAGCACGGGCGCGATCGAGCGGATCCTCGAGTCCGTCAACAACACCGGCCGTCAGCTGCTGCAGATACGGCGTAAATGCAATGTGCGGACGATCCTCGGAAATATCCTCGGGCAGAGGCGCGTCCATACGCGGATGAACCGGAAGTGTGCCACCGTAGACATCACAATAAGCAGCATCGATGTGATAACGATAGGTCACCGAGAATGAGCGTTCACTCGAAGAAGACCACGAGGCGGTACGCGCCGAAGCGTTCGCGGGAGCAACAGCACCCTCCGGCGTCATGTCGAGAATCTCGACCCGAGACTGCTGGTGGCAGGTGGCGGCAACGGGAAGCCAAGCGCGAACGGTCTCCCCCTCTAGAGCGCCGGGGACAGACACAGATGCTTTAAGCGTAATGACGCGAGCCAATCCATTTTGCAACTCCATCTCCTTGAGCATCTCGTTGCGCAGTGCAATTCCGTCCGTAGGATCGGGACGCATGCCGGGGACCTCTTTGGGATATACGCGAAGCGAATCGAGGAAGTTGTCGAGAACGAACAGCTCGCCGTCGATAAAGCGCCAGTCAATACGCTTACGGTCAATCAGATCGTTAAACTGCTCCTCGGTAAACTCAGGCCACTCCTCGCGAATCATCGCAATAGCTCGATCGCGCGACACCGAAAAATGAAGCGGCGTCTCAAGCATGCGATACCGCTCGGCACGGACGCAGGCAGCGAGCGAGGGATCGGGATTTTGGGCAAGTAGACGGTCGCAGGCCTCAATAGCCTGCGAAAGATACCCCGCGTCCTTTAAACGCAGAATCTCGGGTGGCAAGCCAACATCTAGAAAACGGAAGTCATCATTGCAAACATCAACAGAGCAACCAACAGGACCCTCGTCAATAACCTTCCCATCCGAAGGCAGTACATTAATAACAGCCATACCAAACTCCAAGTCATTAGAACTCTTGAAGCCCATTGTAGCGAGACAAAAAAGAAAGCCCCAACAAGGGAGCCATCAACACCGCCGAGCGGTAGTCAAAAAATGAATTCAGCCCAGTAACCCTGTAGCGAGTTAACGAAGGAGGCCCCGTTCACCCGAAGCTTTTCCCATTGCGCGACTTCTGGCAAAGCCAGTAGTCATCTTAATTCAGACTTGTAACCCTGCGGCGTTAAACAAAGGAAGCCCCATCCCCCGGAACTGTTTCCTTGGCGCGACTTCTGGCGAAGCCAGGTGAGCGCAAAGGAAACAGTGTAGGGAGACGGGGCTTCCGGTGGGAAGTTTAGCGACGCTTACGCCTTGTTGACGGAGCCAAACTCCTCCATGAGCTCCTTGGTGCGAGCAACGATGTTGTCGCGACCAGGCTTGAGGAGCTTGCGGGGGTCGAAGCCCTTGCCCTGCTGATCCTTGCCAGCCTCGATGTACTCGCGAACGCCCTTGGCGAAGACGAGCTGCAGGTCGGTGTTGACGTTGATCTTGGAGATACCCAGGGAGATGGCCTTCTTGATCTGATCCTCGGGGATGCCGGTGCCACCGTGCAGAACGAGGGGCAGGTCGCCGGTCTTGGCCTTGATCTCGCCCAGACGCTCGAAGGAAAGGCCAGCCCAGTCGGCGGGATACACGCCGTGGATGTTGCCGATACCGCATGCGAGGAAGTCGACGCCCAGGTCAGCAATCTGCTTGCACTCAGCAGGATCAGCGAGCTCGCCGTTGGAGGTCACGCCGTCCTCGGTGCCGCCGATACCGCCGACCTCGGCCTCGATGGACATGCCCTTGGAGTGGGCAAGCTCAACGAGCTCCTTGGTGCGGTCGAGGTTAAGCTGGAAGGTCTCCTCGTGAGAGCCGTCATACATGATGGACGTAAAGCCGGCCTCGATGCACTTGAAGCAGTCCTCGTAAGAACCGTGATCGAGGTGAAGGGCGACGGGAACGGTAACGCCCGTGGCCTCGACGGCAGCCTTGACCATGTCGGCGCAGACCTTGAAACCGCCCATCCACTTAGCGGCACCAGCGGTGCACTGAAGGATCAGCGGAGACTTGGCCTCCTCGGCGGCCTGGAGAATAGCCAGGGTCCACTCGAGGTTGTTGGTGTTGAAGGCACCGAGAGCGTACTTGCCGGCCTCGGCCTTCTTGAGCATGTCTGCTGCGTTGACGAGCATAAAAGAAACCTCCTGTAAGGTTGCTCCGATAACGCCTGAGATTTTACCACGACATACCCGAGCATAAACGTTCGTTTGTTCACGAATACCATCCGATTGGACAAATTTTGACCGTTTGCCCCACAGAATCGACCCACTGGGGAAAATAGCTTGACGATTGAGCGGTCTTCGTGGTTCGAAAGACGGCTTCGAGCCTACATCTGCATAAACGGATTCTGCATAAGTTCGCGCGCCATCGTGGTCGAATCGCCATGGCCCGTCAAGCAAACGGTATCGGGCGGAAGCGTCTTGGCAAGTTTGGAGAGCGAGCACATAATCGCCGCCTCGTCACCGCCGGAAAGATCGGTACGACCGTGGCTGCCCGGGAAAAGCGTGTCGCCCACAAAGGCGATGTTCCCCTGCTCGGTCGCGGCGAACAGGACGATGCCGCCCGGCGTATGCCCCGGCGTCTCGATCACCTGCAGACAGACGTCGCCCACCTCGATTGTATCGCCCTCGGCAAGCAAGCGCGTCGGCTCACCCGGATCGGGCGTCTCAATACCCCACATGGCGCGCTGCTCCTCGATATTTGCGCGAGGTACCGTCACGTCCTTATCGCACAACTCATATAGTGCGCCGTCGCCAACAACAGCTCGAACCCCGGCGACCCCGCCAACATGGTCGGCATGACCGTGCGTGCAGACAGAGCCGAGTACGCGCACCTCGGGATGCGCGGTGCGGATATGCTCCACAAGACGCTCGCCCTCCCACGCCGGATCGACGATTAAGCACTCGTCATTCGAAATCACGGCGTAACTGTTGGTCTGAATCGGGCCGTTGACGAGTGCCTCAATCGAAGCCGTGCCTCGGGGTGTCAGGTCCAAAGTCATATCGCCCATGCGCATACCCTCCTTCTAAAATACGTTCGAGGCACCAAACGATGCCTCGAACGTAACCAATATCTATGATGCCGAGAGGCTCTCGCACCTACACACGGCGCTTGAGCTGAGCTCCGCCTTCGCCGGGCATAAGACGGCGAGCGTCGTAGACCGAATCGACACTGCTGATGGAAGCAAGCAGCGGATCCAGACCACTCGCGTCCGAGATCTCGACCATAAAGCGCAGGGTTGCAATACCCTCGCGGTTGGTCGACGTGGCGGCAGAAAGGATATTGCCGCCCGCATCGCCAATGGCAATGGTGACATCCTTGAGCAGGCCCATGCGGTCCAGGCACTCGACCACGATCTCGACCTGGAAGAGGGTGTCGGCAGCGCCGTCCCACTCCACATCGATCATGCGCTCGGGATGTTCCATAAGACCCTTGACGTTAGGGCAGTTGGCGCGATGCACCGAAACGCCACGACCGCGCGTGATGAAGCCGACGATGTCGTCGCCCGTCACGGGGTTGCAGCAATGAGCCAGACGGACCAGCAGGCCGCTGTTGCTCTCGCCCTTAACGATAATGCCGTTACTGGCGCTCTTGCCGCGTTTTTGCGGCTTGCGGTTGGAGCCGCGGGCAGGCTGCTTCACGACCTCGGCGATAGCCTCGGCCTTGGTGAGCTGTTCCTCGGGCTTGGGGTCCAAGATTTGCTCAACCTTATTGCCCACAGCGCGCGGGGCAACCTTGCCGGCGCCGACGGCGGCAAACAGGTCCTCGAGCTGCTTGAAGTTAAACTGCTCCGCCACGGCGTTGAGCGCACGCGTCGAACGCGGCGTAGAAATGCCATAGCCACGCTTACGCAGGTCCTTGGCCAGCATATCGCGACCGGCGGCAGCGTCGTCGTCCTTGGTCGCAGCGGCAAAATAGCGGCGGATCTTTGACTTGGCGGAAGGTGTCTTAACGATCTTGAGCCAATCGCGCGACGGCTTGGAACTCTTGTTAGTCAGGATTTCAACGCGGTCGCCCGTCTTGATCTCGTGTGTGAGCGGAGCCACCGCACCGTTGATTTTGGCGCCGACGCAGTGGTTTCCCACCTCGGTGTGAACGGCATAGGCAAAGTCGAGCGGCGTGGAGCCGGCACGAAGCGCCATGACCTCGCCTTTGGGCGTGAAGACAAAGATCTCCTGATCGAACAGATCGACCTTCAGCGAGTGCAGGTATTCCTTGGCATCGGTGATCTCGTCGGAAGCCGCCCAATCGAGCGAATGTTTGAGCCAGTTGATCTGGTCGTCCAAACGTTGAGCATCATTGGTCTTAGAAGCAGACGATCCGCCCGATTTCTTATACAGCCAGTGGGCGGCAATGCCGTACTCGGCCTGCTCATGCATCTCGTAGGTTCGAATCTGAATCTCGAGCGGACGGGCCGTGGGGCCGATAACCGTCGTGTGGAGCGACTGGTAGTTATTGACCTTGGGCATGGCGATATAGTCTTTAAAGCGACCAGGCATGGGGTGCCACAGCGTATGCACAGCACCGAGCGTGGAGTAGCAATCGCGCACCGAATGGGTAATAACGCGCAGCGCCACCAGGTCGTAAATCTCGGAGAACTCCTTGCCCTTGCGCTTCATCTTTTGGTAGATGGACCAATAGTGCTTGGAACGGCCGTTGATCTGGAAGTCCTCCAGACCAATGCGGTTGAGCTCATCGGTAAGCGTCTTGATGGTCTCGGTAAGGTAGCGCTCGCGGACCTCGCGCGACTCAGCCACCATGCGCGCGATGCGCTGGTAGGCATCGGGCTCCAGGTAGAAGAAGGACAGGTCCTCGAGCTCCCACTTAATAGAGCTCATGCCCAGGCGGTCGGCCAAGGGCGCGTACACGTCCATGGTCTCGCGAGCCTTAAACAGGCGACGATCCTCGCGCAGGGCTGCAAGCGTACGCATGTTGTGCAAGCGGTCGGCAAGTTTAACGATGATGACGCGAATGTCCTTGGACATGGCGAGGAACATCTTGCGCAGCGTGAGCGCCTGCTTCTCGTCCATGCTGTCGACTTCGATGTTGGTGAGCTTGGTCACGCCATCGACGAGCTCGGCCACCGTATCGCCAAACAGGCCGGAAACATCGGCGAGCGAGGTCTCAGTATCCTCGACGGTATCGTGCAGCAGCGCGGCGCACACCACATCGCAGTCCATCTTGAGATCGGCCAAAATGATGGCAACCTCGACGGGATGGTTAATGTACATCTCGCCCGAGCGGCGCTTTTGGTTGCAGTGCTTCTCGGCGGCAAAGCAGTAGGCCTGCTCAACCTTAGAAAAGTCGTCCTCATTCATATATTTGAGGCACAGGCGCTCCAGTTTGTCGTAGCTGTCCGCCATAATCTCGGGCGGCAGCTCATCGGCATGCTTATAGTGCTCCATCTCCGAAAACGGCTGGAGGGTGGAATCATGGGCGGTACGGGCTGCGGCGTCCATCGAGGTCCCCTTCCCCTAGGCCCGCGGTACGATCGGGCGGTTAACTTTGGCTAGCATATCAGAAGCGCACGAATCGAGCGCCCAGCTCCGGAAAGCCGAAAACTCCATGCGCGAGCGCAAGCCCTCCAAATAGCGAATTGACCTGCTCAATTGCACGCGGCCGGGGTTTTCGGCCATCGCGATGCGACGAGTGTCGTCAAACCCCGAAACTCGACAGAAACCAAGCTCTTCGAAGATTCCCAGGCCGCTTTCCACCGAACGCTCGTCGACCGGTGTGCGAGCATCGATGGCAAGGCACATCTGCGCGATGTCGATATCGCTCGCGCTAAAGGAATCGTCCCCGGTTTTGCCGCGGTTGGAGCGCCACATGGTCTGCAGCGCGCGATAGAGCGTGACGAGCTCGTCGCGCTCGGGCGCATAGCAGTCGAGCAGGCGCTCGTTAATGCGGGCGTCGCGCGACGAATAGAGCAGATGGATCACGGCGGGCTGGCCATCGCGGCCGGCACGTCCGCTCATCTGGTTGAACTCGATGGCGCCAAACGGCATGTGGTAGAGCACGACATGGCGGATATCGGGCAGGTTGACACCCTCGCCAAAGGCGGAGGTCGAAACGATGCAGCTGAGGCTTCCGTCTCGGAATGCTTCCTCCACGCGACGGCGATCGGAACGCGCAAGCCCCGCGTTATAGAACGCGATATGGGTTGCGCAATCGGGCACACGCTTGCGCAACGTCTTGGCGAGCGCCACGGACTGGTCGCGCGAATTGACGTAAATGACGGTCTTCTCCCCCGTCGCCACGATCGACACCAAACGGTTCTCGCGGCTCGCAAGGTCGCGGTCGTCCTCGAGCTGCAGGTTCTCGCGCACCGTCTCGTCGACCACCGTGCGAGTGATCGGCAACATGCGGGCAAGCTCGGCCACGACCGGAGCCGTCGCGGTGGCCGTCGCAGCCATAACGACCGGATCGCCCAGGGCTTTGAGGATATCGGGCATGTCAAGATAGGCGCTACGGTCGCCGCCCTTGGCAAGGCCGACGTGGTGCGCCTCATCGATAACGACAAAGCCGATGCGGCCCGAACGCGCGAAACGGTCACGGTGGATAGACAGGAACTCGGGCGTCGTGAGCACGATACCGGTGCGACCCGAAGCTAGACCGGCGAACACGTCATCGCGTGCGGCCTCCACGGTCTCGCCGGTCAGCACGCCAATGCCAATACCGAGCGCTGCCATCGTCGACGAGAGGTGATAGGCCTGGTCGGCAACGAGCGCACGCAGCGGATAGACAAAGATGCTCGCACGCCCGCGAAGGACCGCCTCGCGCGCGGCATGCACATGGAAGATGAGCGACTTGCCGCGCCCCGTTCCCATAACGGCCAGAACACTTTGGTGATCGGCCAGGGCATCGAGCGCCTCGACCTGCGCGCGGTGCGGCTGGTTCGAGCCGATAAAGCTATGGATAAGCGAGCGCGTGAGCTCGGTATAGGAAAGCTGGGCGAGCGTCTCGCGCTTACGCGACTCCAGGCGCAGGCCGGAATCCGCCGGCTGCACGCCACGACGAAGCTCGCATGCCGGATCGTCGACGCTGGGCAGCGTGGTATCGCGGACCAGAACATCCTTGATCATGAGCTTGGGCTTCACACGCCCCTGCCAATGCTCGGCAACGGCCTCGAACACCAAGTCGACAGCGCTATCGCAGTTGATGAGCTTATCGATTTGCGGCACGCGGAACATAATGGCCGGCACACTCGCGGCGCCATCGGTCGCCACAAAGCGCATGTGCTCGCCGGTTTTGCCCACCACGGCGCGATCGCACATCGTCACGCCCTCGGCGGCCAGCAGCGGCACCTTGTTGCCCTGGCCAAACGGCTCAAGACGGGAAATCTGCTCGATGGTCTCAATATTCAGCTCGGAAAGGTCGACCGTGGCGGCAACCTCGTCGATGTCTTCAAAGTCCTCGACGGGAATCTCCGATAGCACGGCGGAAAGGCGACGACGGAATTCATCGAGCTTGGATGCCTCGATGGTCACTCCCACCGCACCGGCATGTCCGCCGCGACGAATCAGCAGGTCGGAACAGCGCTCGACAGCGTCAAACAGGTTAACTTTGCCCACCGAGCGACCAGAGCCGCGCGCGATACCGTCCTCGATCGAGAACAGCAGTGCCGGCACGTGATAGCGGTTGGTCAGACGGCTTGCCACGATGCCCTTGACACCCTCGTGCCAGCCTTCACCGCCCACGACGATCGCGCGTCCGCCGTCATAGGTCTCCTCGACCTTTGCCATAGCATCGCGCGTGAGCTCCGCCTCGATCTCACGGCGCTGGCGGTTGATTTCCTCGAGCTCAGCCGCCAGCGCGCTTGCTTCGATGGGATTGTGGGCAAGCAGCAGGTCGAGCGCCAGCTTGGGATCGGCCATGCGACCGGCAGCGTTTAAGCGGGGAATGAGCGAGAATGACAGGCCATCCGCCGTAATGCTCGAAAGGTCCGCCTTGGCGAGCGAGGCAAGCGCGATATAGCCGGGGCGGGCCGTCACGCGCATCTGCTGGATGCCCTCGGCAACCAGCGCGCGGTTCTCGGGCGTGAGCGGCATCATGTCGGACACGGTGCCCAGCGCCGCGACCTCGATTAGCGAACGCCAATACGACGGCTTGCCCAGGCGCTCACCCAGGACTTGCACCAGCTTGAGCGCCACACCAGCACCGGCAAGCTCGCGCGAGGGGCCCTCGTCTTCGAGCTTGGGGTCGGTCAGGGGCACACCCTGCGGCACCTGGTCGGAGGGCTCGTGATGGTCCGTGACCACCAAATCGATCCCCAGGCTCTCCAGATAGGAAACCTCTTCCTTGGCGGCAATGCCGTTATCGACGGTCACGATCAGCTGGGGGCGAGCGAGCTCGTTAACGCGGTCGAGTGCCGCGCGCGAAAGACCGTAGCCCTCATCAAAGCGATGCGGAATAAACGGCGTGACATCGGCGCCAAACGTGCGCAGCGCCTCGGTCAACAGGCAGGTCGACGTAATGCCGTCAACGTCAAAATCGCCAAAGACCGCAATGTGCTCGTGGTTGCGAATAGCACGCTCGACGCGGTCGGCAACGACCGACATGCCCGGGATAATGAGTGGGTCGGCCCAGTCGCGATCGAGCGAAGGCGTCAAAAACAATTGGCCCTCTTTGATGGAGCCAATGCCGTGCGCGACCATAATGCGCGCCACCAGCCCGGGAATGCCCAGACCAGCCGAAAGCTCCTTTTCGAGCTCGGGGTTTTGCTGAGCGACCGCCCAGCGATGCGTCGTCTTAAGCGATGACATAGGCACCCACCCCTGATAGGGGCAGGTCGCCGCGATACCTCTCACGGTTCATAGCGATGAGTCCTCTGTGTATGCCCGCTTCGGCAGGCAGATCTGTTGAACGGATTTATTATACCGTGCAGCGCGGACGCAAAACGCCGCGGTGCGCCGCGGTTTCGGCAAACGATGGCGGTAATGGTCTCGAAATAAGGAATCAGAGTTCGATAACGCTTGACCTGCGCCTTTAGGCGCTATCGGTGCCGTTTCGCGCGGGTTCGGGCGGGTCGCTCGGGCTGGAAAGGTTGCAAATCGGTTGCCCGCCCGATGGTGCGGAGAACGCATCATCGAGACGGAGGGCAACCTCGCGGCGGGCATCATGCATCAGGTGTCCATATACGTTAAGGGTCAAGCTCACGTCACGGTGTCCGAGACGGTTAGCAATAGACAAGACATTCACACCAAGGGCGATGAGCAGGGCAACATGGCTGTGCCGCAGACCGTGCGGGCGTATCCGATGAACGCCAGCCATAGGCGCATGGCGGTCGATGATACGCCCAATGGTATCCCTAGCGAACGGGTCACCGTTCCAGCTAAGGACAAAGTCCGTCACAACGTTACGGCGCTGCACGCCGCGCCAGCGTTCGAGATATTCAAGCGTGAGCGCATCGAGGGCTATCGCACGTTTGCCAGCTTTCGTTTTTGGCGGGGTCAGTTTCCACTCGCGGACATTACGGTAATACATCGAGCAATCCACCGACAGGACACCCTCGCCGAAGTCGATAGCAGACCATTTCAGGGCTTGGGCTTCACCCAACCGAAGCCCCGTCATGTAGAGCAGCCAAAGGCACGTGAAGCCATAAAGCCCGTAATACTCGGACGTGTCAAAGGTAGCAACTACACGCTCGAACTCGTCCCGCGTCCAGAAATCAACCTCACGGTGCCGTTTGGGGATATTGCCGACCTGCCGCGCGGGGTTGCGCTGCAAAAGCCCCAACTGCACCGCCATATCGAGAACCGTAGCGAAATGACCGAACACGAGACGCACGTAGGAGGGCGCGTGACCCTCCAGAAGCCCGTTCTGCCACCGCTTCACCATCGGCGGGGCAATGTCCCGCAGCCGCAGGCGATCGAAAGCGCCGAAATGCTTTCGAGCAATCGCGGCGCGGGCATAGAAGGTGCTTTCACGGACACGCGCCCTATAGTCAGGCTCCCAATAGGAGCGGTAGAACTCGCCAAATGACATGGTGGAGTTGCCGCGAACGGCGGTCTTGGAGAAGTCAGCCATATACGCATCGTAGGCGGCTTTCGCGTCCTTCTGGGTCTTGTAGCCGCGACCCCAATGGCGTACGCGCTTGCCCTCGGCATCGGTGCCGAGGTTCGCCACGAAATACCACGACCCGTTGCGTTTGTCGCGGTATACGTTACTGGTCTTTGGCATCATGCGCCCCCACGGGGTCAACGCCGATTATCTCGGCAACAGCGGACGCGGGGACGCGCCCGACCTTGCGGGAGCCGTAGAACCCGAACCCCTTGGAAACCATCAGAGCTTTAGCAGCCCTGATAATGTCAGCAGACTTGGACGCGCTGAAACCCAGCGCCTGAACGTCAGCCTTATCGACCATCACACATGTTGCCATTACCAACACACTCCTTACCTAGTTCCTTGCATATCTTGGTGTAACGAACCGTGCGAGGGGCATAGCCGCCCGCATCGCCGAAGTTCGGCACCTGCTGTTCGTACTCTTTCGTATAAGACACATCGAAACCATCGAACGAGAGCCGTTCAGTAGTCGTAAAGCGTTCCTCAATGGGCTGTATCAGGTTCTGCGAGCGGAAGAACTTCTTCTGCTTGTAGGAACCCTCGTCAACGTCCTTGCTGAAATACTTGGAGATATAGCGCCCGACGTTTTGACGTTCGTCAACGTCGATACGGTTTATCTTGACGAAACCATGCCCCCATATCTCGCGAAGGTCTTTAGCCCTGATATACGGGAACCTGAACAGCACGACGTGGTAGTGGATAGCACCGCGCTTCTGGGCTTCCCATACCGCAAGATAGCGCACCTGCATAACGTCGGACTTATAGACGCGCCTGTTCAAACGCCTAACGAACTTGGAGAACTCGCGGTTGCAGTATTTAATATCGGTTACGTTATCGGCGAACGTGAGCGTGAGGAACTTCGTAGCATCATCGAAATTGCAGTCGATAAGGCGGGCTATCTCCCAACGGACGGCACTGTAGTGCCTTTGCCGCCGTCTCGCGGCATCGTAGTAAGCTGCCGCATCGGGCTTGCGCCCGCGTTCGCTTTCATCTTCCGAATCATCATCGCGGCGGTTCTCGGGATACATGCGCCCAGCGGGCGCGGAATACTCCCAAACCTCAATCGTTGCGGGTGTCTCGATGGTCTTGACCCATTCGAGCCGCACTGGTACATACCACCTTCGGCACATCCGCGGAAAACTGGGTTTCACCAGCGGGAACCGCCCAAATCGGGCGAACTTCCGCGGAAAGATGATGTCCTATAAATTTAAATCAAGTATGCCGCCGTGCGCCCGCTCGGGGCGGGGGGTCGCTCCGCTCGGCTGGGCGCTCCGCGCCCGCCGCCCCCTTTCCCGCCCCGAGCGTTCGCCCAGCGGCAGGGGCTTTACTTCCTAATCCGTCACGCTTTCGGCGCTTTCTTCCTTCTCGGCGTTGTCCGCAGATACCCCGTTACGGCGTTGAGCGGCGATATAAAGCCGTTTCAGCTCTTTCGGGTAATCGACCTTCGAGTAGTCCGCAAACGGGGCTTTAAAAGGTCTTGGAGCGTCCCAGCCGTCGAGCATGATATAGCCCGTGCCGCGTTCCTCGATGGGCAGGAAGTCGAATGAGCCGCCGAAGGTCATACGGTAGCCCTCGTCCGAGAGCGAACCCAGGGACACGCGAGCGCCCAAGTTGTCGCGTATGTCGGTCGATATGGTATCGGCGCGGGGCTGCTGCATGGCGAGGATAACGAACACGTTGGCGGCGCGGGCTTTCAACACCAGCTGGGTCAGGTTGTCCCAGACCTCATTAAAAGTTTTCTTATCCGCAGCCGCCTTGAACGCCGCCACCTCGTCGAATATCAGGAACACGGGGTTCAGACCATAGGTAAAGGCGTTGGCACCGAAACGGAAACGCTCCGGGTTCTGCATAAATTGATAGCGCCTGTCCATCATTTCCCTACAAAGCCGAACCACCTTGGCAATCTGGGCGGGCGATACGCCAACGCGGTCGGAGCCTATGACATGCGAGAGCGATGCAAGCTCGGCGTTCTTGGGGTCGCAGATATAGACCTCACCCGCAAAACCGTTGGAGTCCCCGAGCCGCAGGGCTTCTGCTATCAAAAAATAGAGAAATGTTGATTTGCCCCCGCCCGTGCCGCCAGCTATGAGCATATGGGGCAGGTGGGCGAAGTTCCACGACAGCTCGCCAGTGAGCGGTATCGCATCGAGCCGACCCGTAGGCTCGGAGGACAGCAGGCGGGGAACAGCCTGCAAGCGCACATCATCGCGCAGACGGAAAACGTAGTCGGTAGCGCCAACGCCAGCCGACTTGGAATCGAGCGGGCGACCTATCACGGAGCAAAGCCCCATGTCCTCAAGTTTGGAGAGCTTGGAAGTGTAACCATTGCCGTCATCAAACACGCGCACTGTCAGCATATTGCCGCTCACGAGAACGCGGAGACGGAGCGAGGAATCTATACGCTCGCGTTTGGTGCCATTCGAGAGCGTGTCCTCATGCGAGACGTAGAGCTTGTTCGCATAGAGGAACCGCTCCAAGTTGCGTACGGTCGAGCCGCACGGCACGAAGCGGGAGCCGAACAGCGCGACATACAGGACGAGCCAGAGCGAGAGCGCCAGCAGCGCCACAGCGGGGAGCAGCAACGGCAGGGTGAAAAGCGAGCGCTCGCAGAGCATAAGCAGGTTGAAGCCGAGGACGAATGACAGCCCAGCCGAGAAAAGGACGAAAACGACCTTGAACGAACCCGAGGACGCGGGCGAGGTCAGGGAAACGTCAACGCCCTTCCTAAGCAACTCGGAATCGCGGGCATCGAGACGCTTTCGGGCTTTCTCGAACACAGGCAGGGAACGAAGGGAATCAGAGAGCATGAGAGAGAACCCCCTTACGAGAGAAAACGGAACGGGAGCCGTCAGAGTTAATAGCGGTCACTGAAACGGAAAGCGGCGAGGGGTCTTGGAGAGGTGGAGCCACCTCGAAAGCGCACCAGAGGGCTACGGGTTCGCCACGGTAGCCCACATCGGCACCATGACCCGCGAACGACCCCAGAACGGGACGGGAACCGAGCGAAGCCGAGTTGACGGTCAGCGCGGCGGCATCGGGCGAGGTAAGGACGGCAAAGAGCAGAGCGGGGGTCTTGCCGTCAGAGGGGACTAAACGCAGCGAAAGCATAGAGCCGTCTTGGAGGTCGAAACGGTCAAACTCCTTGGCGTTGAGCGGGACGGCGGCGCTACCCCGAAGGTACGGGGTGCAGCACTCGAAGGGCGGCAGGGCTGGAGGGACGGCGGCGGCGATACGGGCAGTCTCGAAAACGAGCCAGCCTAGGACGAGGGCGGCAGCTACCGCCACCGAGACGAAAAACATGCGCAGGGGCTTGGGCATAGCGCACCCCCCCTAGTAGCCGAACGGCGAGGGGTTGCCCGAAGCAGCCGAGAGCGCCCAAATGACAGCGGCGAGCAGGAGAACGAGAACGAAAGCGCCGAGGTCGCGGGCTATGGCGGGGTGACGATAGCGAAAATCACTGAACGAATCGGCGTGAAAACGCGCGTTCTCGATAATTCCCCTCAAAACTTGAATAAAATAAAGCACAATGGCTCCTTAATCGTAACGGTTCGATTGTAAAGAGAGCCGCCCCGCATCTCGGGATTGGCGTTTTGGGACGCAGGGCGGCTGGAATCGGCAGCGGCTAGGGAGCCGCTACTCCTTGACTCGCGGCTGGTTCACGAGACGAATACCAGTGGCTTTCGCGCTGTAGGCAATTCGCTTCGTGGCGCTGGAGACATACGGACGCACGACAAGCCCGCTAAACTGGACTTCGCACATATCGGGAATCTCCGCGCCGTTCTCGGTATCAAATAGCAGGGAAGTCGAACCCTCAATAGTCACGGTAATAGGGCAGTAAGCGTTCTTAGCATCAACGACGCTGTACTTTATGCCGTTAGGGGTGGCAGCCCGCTCACCGTCGACATACGGGTAACTAAGCTTATTTTCGGCGAGATACCACTTTGCGCCCGACACATCGGAGGGGTAAATATTAGCCATGATAGATAGTCCTTTCGTTAGAGTTAGTTAATGATTGTCGCTGGAGGTGCCGTGAACCTTGTTCAGTGCAGCCCCGATATTGGCGTAGCCTGTACTGAAGGAGTAATTGAGGGAGTCCGCAAACTGGGTAGCGGAGCGAACGGAACCAGTGAAGTGCAGACTGTCGGTGCCAGAGGTACCGACAACGGTATTGCCATCATCGGCGAGCTTTGATACCTCTTCGCCGCTCCAGACGGTTTTTCCCTGCGTAAGCTCGGCATTCAGCTTGCCGCCGTCAACCGAATCGTAGGGTCCTACACCGCCGAGCAAACCGCCGTCGGCACCACGCAGAGCGCCGTTCATGACCTTGTTGTATGAGACGGTGCAGGTGATGTTATCGCCCGTGCCGATAACGCCCTTAACATTCACGTCATAAGTGGCGGTAAGGTCAACCTTGCCGACGTTGACGTTTTTATAGCCGACTCGCGTGGGAACAGTCACCACATAGGTGCCGTTAGGATGTGTGGTCTTGCCATCAGACCAAGTACCGCCCGTGGTGTCGATAAGCGTAGCGACGTTCGCGGTCGCCTTCTCCTTCAGCGTATCGTCGGCAGAGGTAGCAGACTGCACCTCATTCGCAGGCTCACCCGTGATGGGCGCGGCTTCGGCAAAGGCTCCCAGCGGCGTACCGAGGGCGGCGGCTACCGCAAGGGCGGCTGTAGCAGCCATAAACGATTTCTTTACCAACATGTTTTTCTCCCTTCAGAGAAGTTTCCCCCGCACGGCGCGGGGCTTCTATATGAACACGTCTCGGGCATCGAAAATGATCAAGACGGATTCAACGAACGCTATTCGACCACCTTTAGCAGCCAGTCAAAGGACGCAGACCCCGCAGACGTAGACGGAGCGTCCAAGAGCACGCTTCGACAGATAGTCCTCGCGCGGTACTCACCTGCGGCGAGGGGCTTTGAAAGGTCGATATGATTGATTCCGAAGCCCGGTCTGATGTAGAGGGGTGAACCCGAATCGCGGTCGGTCGCAGACCAAACAATTTCAGAATCTTCAAACTTTCCATTTGAATCGAGGTCGCAGGCTATGGCAACAGTCGAACAAACGGGGTTGCCCCCGTCTTTGCCGTCCACTGAACAATTAGCAGGCAATGAGAGGGATATATCCTGTCGTGTCTCTCCCGCCCGCCACGTCACCGTGTCGGGCGTAGCCGTGTAGGACGCGAAATCTGTTTGCTGTATTGGCTTAGTGCGCTCGGACGAAGTCCTGCTTTGACCTTCAAAAAAAGCGATACCCGAGCGCCCCGAGCCGCAAAGCGTGAGCGAGAGCGCCAGCAGCAAAACGCAAAACGCCAAAGGCAGGAGCGAAACCCATCTGCGCAAATGGTAGACGCGGACAAAGAACTGGAAACCGTCCCTATTGCGCTCCACCCGCACACAGCGACCCGCACGGGATAACAGGCGTTTGCGGTCTGTTTCCAGCCGCGCGACATGCCAGCGGTTGCCCGCCTTTACCCAGAATAGAGGGCTATGGGGCTTTCCATCATAGGAAAGAAGCAAAGCGGGGTCGCAGTTCTTGGGAGGACGGCGGCGTACCGCAAAAGCGTATATATACAGGAGTACATCGTCGGGGTCGGGGTCTGCCACGGCGGGAGCCGTGAAGCCCGTAAGCCGCTCGGTAGAATCGCCCTCGAAATCATCTAGAACATGCGCGAGCGGGGCGGGGTCATGGCGCAAAAGCATTTAAAACATCTCACTATCGGCATTGGTGCCGTTGGGGGCATTGGTGCCGTTGGGATACAGGTCATCGAAGATGGACGGGTCAAATGCGGCGGGCGCGTCCTCGGCATTGGTGCCAGAGACAATCAAAACATCGCGGAAATCTTTCTCATGCGAGAGCGCATAGCCTGCACGAAGAGCCACGCGAACAGCCCAGTTCTTATAGACCTTCCTGCAACCCAAATTGAAAGCGGGGAGTTCCGATAATTCATCGCGGAATGCTTCGAGACGGCGAAGAAGTTCGGCACCCGTGAGGGTCGTATTGTAGCGAATATCGCAATCGAAGCGCTTGGGAATGTCGAAACGACTAGGCGGCAGCGCCATCAACACGGGGAACAGGACGCGCCCGCCATCGTCTTTGAACTGGTCGTAACGGTCGAAGCAGTAAGCCAGCCCCGTGCTATCGGAGGGATTACAAGAAACGTTATCGACAACGGCGGCGCGGCGTGCATCCTGAAACAGCACAAGACATTCGCGAGCGATTTTCATGGGGGCTTTTTGGACGGCGGTAGTCATTTTAATTCCTTTCAGTCAGTACGGCATTCGCCAAATGCTTGCAACAGTCACTGACTGTTGCCTTAAATGAATAATACCGACATTCAGCGACTGTTGCAAGCACTATTCTAGATTTTTCTGAAAAGCCAAGGGAACCATGCCAGAGCCGCGTTATCGACAGCTGGGGGTTGCCAGTTTCCAACAATGCGCGGGGGTTATATATGGAACCCCCTGTTTCGCATCATTGAAAACTTGCAACCCCCATCCATCGAAAACACTGGTTATCCGAGCGATAGCGGCGTAATGGTTGCCGATGGGTTGCGCTGCCAACGTGTTCGAACGTTCGACAACAGGTCAGGGGCTTGGGAACAGCTCGAAGCGGTAATAGTCTCGAAATAATCGAGCGTTTCAGCCGCACGGACGCATACGAGCGTCTAGCATATCCATACAAACGAGTTCGCGGATAAAGGGAGTCACGGGACATATGAAGCAATGGGCTGGACTGGGAAAGTTCCTCGCGGGGCATATGCAGATCATCGTTCCGATTTGCGTGGCGCTCGGCGTGCTCTTTCCCCAGCAGATCGGCGTGCTCAAGCCCATTGTTCCCGCCCTCTTCGCCTTTATGACGTTTCAGGGCGCGCTCAGCAACACTTTTCACCAGGTAGCCGAGGTGTTCCACCGTCCGCTGCACCTGATTCTGGCGCTGCTGGTCTCGGCAGTGCTTATTCCCATCGCGGCGTATGCCATAGGGTCACTCTTCTTTGGCTCCAACCCCAACCTTGTCTGCGGCATCGTGCTCGAGTACAGCGTACCCGTGGCCGTCACCGCTTTTATGTGGATCAGCATGTTCGGCGGCAACGGCCCGCTCGCGCTCACCATCATCCTGACGTCCTCGGTTATCTCCCCTGTGACGATTCCGCTCACGCTTAAGCTCTTGCTGGGTGCCACCGTCTCGATCGATGTGCCGAGCATGATGCAAGACATGGCCTTTATGATCGCCATCCCCGCCGTGCTCGGCATCGTGATCAACGAGCTCACGCGTGGATGGGGACACGAGAAGCTCTCCCCCGTGCTCTCGCCCGCCTGCAAATTCATGATGATGGGCGTTATCGCCTCCAACTCCACCGCCATGAGCGAGTACGTGCTGCACATGAACGCGGTGCGCCTGGAAGTCGCCCTCTTTATTTTGGTCTTCGCCATCAGTGGCTTTGTCGTCGGTTTTCTGGTCGCCCATGCGCTGCATCTGCCATATAGCGAGACGACCACCATGTGCTTTACCTGCGGCATGCGTAACATCTCTTCGGGCGCCGTCATCGCCACGCAGTACTTTCCGGGCGAAGTCGTGTTTCCCGTCATGTGCGGAACGCTGTTTCAGCAGGTACTCGCCTCGCTTATCGGGCATCTCTTTGAGCGTCTGACCGGCGAGGAGCGCGCCGCCCAGCGCAAGCGCGTCGAAGCCGGCCGCGACGCCATGGCACGCTAGACTGTCCGCATTACGCGGGTGTTAGTCTTGCTATACGAGCGTTTCCAGATGCGCACGCAGGCGCTCAGCATCGATATCGAGCGTTGTCTCAGCATTGACCTGGGCCAAACGATAGCCGACAAAGTAGGGCGAAACCACCCAACGCGGCAGCGCCTTGGCAATGGTCCGACCGCCCAGGTGATAGAAGAACAGGTTATACGACTCTGCGCGACCACCGTGGTGCTCGTTCAGGATATAGCGCAGAGCTACCTGGATTGCATCGGCGAAGAGATCCGCCTCGGCTTGATCTCTCGTGTCATCGCTGGCGGCGATTCCCTGCGGGGCTGAAACGTTGATCTCAAAGAACCCCATGATGGGTTCGGTTGAGATGTTGGCCGAGATCCTCCCCTGTTGCCAGACATTGATGCCTTCGAAATTGGCGGAAGCCAGCGAAGCATAGCCGTCTTCCTGCTCCAAACCCACAATCTGCATGTGCGGATGAACGAGGCTACCGCCCGAGAGCGGACCCTTGTTCTTGTACATGAGCACGCTTCGATACTGCTGTGAATCGATCATCTGCTGCCAGCAACCCAGGGCAAACCGCATCACATGGTGGAGTTCATCCGGCTCATAGATCACCAGGTCGGCATCGTGATCGGCCGACTCGATCAGCACGGTTTGACGGGTGGCGCGCAGGGTCTTGAACTTATTCTCGAGCCAAATGCAATCGCCATCACGGCGAATGATGTCGGTGAGCCCTTCGGTATCGCAAAAGGGGCACGCGGTGCCGGGACGACGGTTGTCGTCGGGCTTACCGTTCGCCTGCTGAACGTCAAATACCAGCGTCATGGGTTATACCTCCAGCGGCACAATCTTGGTGCCATGGAGCTCGGAGACGCCCAGTGCCGCCGCCACGGTATCGCGGTTGACCGTGGAAATGCCGCCGCCGGGAAGGATGGTCAAGCGGTCGCCCGCATACTCGATCAAGCGGGCCAGGTTTTCGAAGTTGTCCTCGATCGGCGTACCGGCAGCGCCACCATGCGTCAGGATGCGTGTGATGCCGCAGTCGGCGAGTATGTCAATCGCGTCGAGCTGAGCCTCGGGCGAGAGCTGATCAAACGCCATGTGGAAGGTGATGTCGATGGGCTCACGCTTGCATTCCTCGGTCGCGCAGCCCGCGGCCATCACGAGAGCGCCCAACGTAAGCTCGTCGAGTGCCCATCCGCCAGCGCAGGGCTTGCAGCAGCCAAAGACCAAGCCGTCAACGCCGGCGCTCACGGCAAGGCCCAGGTCCATCTCCATCATACGCAACTCGTCCTGGTTGTAGTGAAAGTCGCCGCCACGCGGGCGAATCATGCACATCACCCGCGCATCGTGCTCGTGTGCATAGTTGGTCGTAGCGCTGATAACGCCGGCCGAAGGCGTGGTGCCACCAACGGCAAGGTTGTCGCACAGCTCGATACGCCTTGCACCGGCATCGATAGCCGCCGGCACCCGCTCAAAGTTCTCGGCACAAAACTCGTACAGCATAGATAGACCCCCAAAGACAGCAGATGTTTTCCGACGGGCATTGTCACACATCCCCATGAAGTTGCGGTGGAATAGGGACTCTTTTGGCCTCTGGAGCCCGTATTCAGTCCCTATTTCACCGCAACTTAAAAAGGGGCGCTGACTGAGATAGTCAGCGCCCCTTTTGTTAGGTGGGTTAGCCTCCGAGGTAGGCTTTGCGGACGTTGTCGTCATGCAGGAGCTCTTGGCCCGTGCCGGTCATGGTGATCTTGCCGGTCTCGAGCACGTAACCGCGTGTGGCAATGGAAAGCGCCATCTGCGCGTTTTGCTCGACCAGAAGCACCGTGGTGCCGGCCTTGTGCAGGTCCTCGACAATCTGGAAGATCTGTTCGATCAGAATCGGCGCCAGACCCATGGAAGGTTCGTCGAGCATAAGCAGTTTGGGGTTACTCATAAGGGCGCGCCCCATAACGAGCATCTGCTGCTCGCCGCCTGAAAGGGTACCGGCGACCTGGCGACGACGTTCCTTCAGGCGCGGGAACTGCTCGTAGACGCGCTCCAGGCCCGGAGCCACCGTGGACTTGGGCTGCGTATAGGCACCCATCTCCAGGTTCTCCTCGACCGTCATCTGCAAAAAGGCGCGACGACCCTCGGGAACTTGAGCCAGGCCCTTACCAACCAGCTTATCAGCGGGCGTATGGGTAATGTCCTCGCCCATAAACTTGATGGAGCCGGTCTTGGAGCGTAGCAGGCCCGAGACGGTCTTGAGCGTTGTGGACTTGCCGGCACCGTTGGCACCAATCAAGGCCACGATCTCGCCCTCATTAACGTTAAAGGAGATGTCCTTGATGGCGTGGATGGCGCCGTACCAGACGTTGATGTTGTAGACGGAAAGCATCGGCTCTGCCATTTAGTTCTCCCCCTTATCCTGCTTACCCAGATACGCCTCGATAACGGCGTCGTTGTTCTGGATTTCCTCTGCCGTGCCCTTGGCGATGACCTTGCCAAAGTTAAGCACGCAGATGCCCTCGCAGATGTTCATAACGAGCGACATATCATGCTCGATAAGCATGATGGCAATGCCAAAGGTGTCGCGAATCTTGACGATGTTCGCCATGAGCTCTGCGGTCTCGGACGGGTTCATGCCGGCGGCAGGTTCGTCGAGCAACAGCAGCTTGGGGTTGGTGGCAAGCGCGCGGACGATCTCCAGACGACGCTGGGCGCCGTAAGGCAGCGATCCGGCCTGTTCATTTGCCAGGTGCTCCATGTCAAAAATGGACAGTAGCTCCATGGCGCGCTCGTGGGCGGCCTTCTCGTGCTTCCAATACGTCGGCAGGCGCAGCACGCCCTCAAAGCCGGAGTAGCGCTCCTGGTTGTGCAGGCCGACCTTAACATTGTCCTCCACCGTCATGGTGTTGAACAGGCGAATGTTCTGGAACGTACGGGCAATACCCATGCGGTTGACCTGGTAGACCGACTTGCCCGAAGTGTCCTCACCGTCGAGCAGGATGGTGCCGTGCGTAGGCTGGTACACCTTGGTGAGCAGGTTGAAGACCGTGGTCTTGCCGGCACCGTTGGGGCCGATGAGACCGGCAATCTCGGTCTTGCCGATGGTTAGGCTAAAGTCGTCGACCGCCTTAAGGCCGCCGAATTCAATGCCCAGGTGAATGCACTCGAGCGCCGGGCGCTGGCCCAGGTCGCGGTCGGGAACGATGGCGCCAGAAGGATACGGGACCATCTTGCCCTTGTTGAACTCAAACTTACTGGGCATCGGCTGCCACCTCCTTCTTGGAAGCAAAGCGATCCTTAATGCGTGCGAAGAACGCCTTGAGCTGTGGGTTGTTAGTAAAGACCATGACCAGAATCAACACGATGGCGTAGATGAGCATGCGGTAGTCCGAGAACTGACGGAGCAGCTCGGGGAGCACCGTGAGCAGCGCCGCGGCGATAACGGAGCCGCGCATGTTGCCCAGGCCGCCCAGGACCACGAACACCAGAATGAGGATGGACGTATTGAAGTCGAACTTAGTGGCGGAAAGCTGCGAGAAGTTACCGCCGAACAGGGCTCCAGCAGCACCGGCGAGGGCAGCGGAAACCACGAAGGCGATCATGCGGTACTGGGTGACGGAGATGCCCACAGACTCGGCAGCGATCTTGTTGTCGCGCACGGCAATAATGGCACGACCGGTACGGCTGCGAACCAGGTTGAGCACAATCACGAGCGCGACCATAACCAGGATTGCGCCGGCAAGGAAGGTCGAATAGGTCGACACGCCCGATGCGCCCTGCGCGCCCTTGATGATGGCGGTGCCGTCCTCGAGCAGGTGCAGGTCGTCGATCGTAGAGTTACCCGTGATGTTAAAGATCACATGCAGGCCGCGGGAATCGACGCCCACAATGAGGCAGGTGACGACCTCTTTGATGATCTCGCCAAAAGCCAGGGTCACAATGGCCAGATAGTCGCCGCTCAGGCGCAGGACCGGGATACCGATCAAGAAGCCCAAGATGGCAGCGGCGATAGCGCCGACCACAATGCTGATGATCAGACGCATCGGATCGGACGGAACGGTGCTCTCCAGCGCGACGGCAGTGACGATGCCCGTATAGGCACCGACGCTCATAAAGCCCGCGTGGCCCAGCGACAAGTCGCCCGCGATGCCGACGACGAGGTTAAGGGAGATGGCCATGACGATATAGGCCGTGATGGGAACCAGCTGACCGGCGATCATGCGCGGGATCATGTGGTTGGACTGCATAAAGAACACGATGGCGAACGCCACAACGCACATGGCGTACGTGACAAAGTCGTGACGCGTCTGCTTGTCTTTAAGAAACTTCATAACGCTCACCTACACCTTCTCGGGGACGTACTTGCCCAAGAGGCCGGCAGGCTTGACGAGCAGGACGATGATCAAAACACCAAAGACGATGGAGTTGGCAAGGCTCGTGGAAATGTAAGCCTGCGCCATCGCCTCGATGATGCCGATGAGAATGCCGCCGACAAAGGCACCGGGGATGGAGCCGATGCCGCCGAAAACGGCAGCGTCGAAGGCCTTGATGCCAGGCATGGCGCCCGTGGTGGGCTGCAGGACCGGCGAGTAGGAGCACAGGAGCACGCCGGCGATGGCGGCAAGGGCGGAGCCGATGGCGAACGTCATCGAGATGGTGCGGTTGACGTTGATGCCCATGAGCTGAGCGGCGGCCTTGTCCTCGGACACGGCGCGCATGGCCTTGCCCATCTTGGTCTTACCTGTAAAGAACATCAGGCCGGCCATGATAACCAAGCAGGCGACGATGGTGACGAGCGAGACGGCGCTTACGTTAAACTTGGCCAAGAACTCCGGCACCGGGAAGGTGACGAGCGAAGTAAAGTTCTTGGGCGTGGCGCCCCACAGAAGCTGCGCGGCGTTCTGCAGGAAGTAAGACACGCCGATGGCCGTGATCAGAACGGCCAGCGGGCCTGCTTGGCGCAGCGGCTTATAGGCCAGACCCTCAATGAGAACACCGAGAACCGTGCAGACCACACAAGAGAGAACTACAGATGCCCAGCCCGGGAGGCCGAGATACGACGTGGCGCAGAACGAGACATAGGCACCGACCATGATGACATCGCCGTGAGCGAAGTTGAGCATCTTGGCGATACCGTAGACCATGGTGTAGCCCAACGCGATGATGGCGTAGACGCTGCCCATGGACAGGCCGTTGACCAGGTATTGGATAAAGACCGTCATGTTCCACATCCCCCTTTCGAATAGGTTTCCAGTTAATGTATGAAACAGGGACGTTACACTGTCCCTAGATACCAAGCAAGCAGGGAAGGCCAAAACCTCCCCTGCTTGGGATCAAAACCGCTCTATGTAAGGCGGCCAATTAGGCCTGTACGTACTTGCCGTCGGTGATGACGTACGCCGTGGGCTCCTTCTGGACCTGGCCCTTATCGTTCCAGGTGAGCTTGCCGGTCAGACCGTCAACGGTAATCTTGAGCATAGCCTTGGACAGCTTCTCGGCAGCCTCGGTCGGATCGGCGTCGACACCAAGACCGGCCTCCTTGACGGCCTCGGCCACCGCGTGCACGCCGTCGTAGGCGTCGGCGGCAAACTGGTCGGGGGTATCGCCGTACTTATCCTTGTAAGCGTTAACGAAGTCGGCGTTCTTCTCGTCGTCGGCGGAGAACGGGGTCATGAGCAGCAGACCCTCAGCAAGAGAGGTATCGAAGCCCTCAACGCCCAGGATGCCGTCCATGCCGTCGCAGCCCATCATCTTGACGTCGTAGCCCATGTCCTTGGCGTTCTTGAGCAGGACGGACGCCGGCGTGTAGTAGATCGGCGCAAAGATCATGGTGGCGCCGGCCTGCTTGGCCTTGGTCAGCTGGTTGGTAAAGCTCGTGGCGGAGTCGTCCTTAAAGGTCTCCTCGTCAACAATCTCGAGCTTGGACTCAGCGGCCTGGGCCTTAAAGGAATCTGCGATGCCCGAAGAATAGGCGTCGCCGGAGTTATAGAACAGCACGAACTTCTCGTCCGCATACTTCTGCGCCAGGAACTTGGCAGCGTTGACACCCTGGTTGGGGTCGGTGAAGCAAACCTGGAAGACGCAATCCTTGCCGTCGGTGACGTCCTCGGAGGACGCGGACGGGGTGATCATGAACGTCTTGGGGTCGTTACCGCACTCGGCGGCAACGGCAACCGACGCACCCGTGGTGGTCGGGCCGACAAGGGCCTGCATGCCCCAGTCGAGCAGGGTGTTGAAGGCGTTGACGGCCTTCTCGCCGTCGGCCTGGTCATCCTCGGCCTTGCTGGCAAGCGGCAGCTCCTTGGTCGAGAAATCCTTGCAGCCAAGCTCGACACCCTGGGTAACGGACTTGCCGTAGGACGCGTTGGCGCCGGTCAGCGGGCCGATGGTGCCGATCTTAAACGAAGCGTCGCTCGAAGCGGAACCGCTGTCGCCGCCGTTGGAGGAGCAGCCAGCTAGAATGGACATCGCCCCCAGACCTGCTGCGCTCGCGATAACGCTCCTGCGATTCATAACAGGGTTCAATGACTTACCGGTGAGGCTCGACATGCGGCTCTCCTCTCAAATCTCGTCGGGTTTCGGTTACCCGACAGGCCATCCTTCGCCGTGTTCGGCGTTCGCAAAATACTAGACGCTTTAGTTAAGGAAAGTGGCGATTATTTCAACTTTTCTTTGGATTTGTTCATTTATCCATAATTCTGCGTATTTCTATTACTTTATGCAGTAATGCCACTTTATTGTGTGAAAGTAATGTTTCCGTTCTGTTACAGGCGTCCCTGCCCTGAATAAAACGGCCTCACTGGTCGCGCTTTATGCGCACTTAGGCGGCGATGTACTTGCCGTCCTGGATCACATAGGCTGTGGCGGGCTTTTCGACCTGGCCCTCGTCATTCCACGTCAGCTCGCCCGTCAGGCCCTCGATCTTGATCTTGCGCATGACCTTGGTGGGCTGGTTGGTAAAGCTCGTGGAAGAATCGTCCTTAAAGGTCTCGGTATCGACGATATCAAGCTTGGACGCCTTGGCCTGCTCGGCGAAGGTATCGGCGGCGCCTGAGCTGTACGTGTCGCCATCGTTATAGAACAGGGCGATCTTGGCATCCGCGTACTTCTCGGCCAAGAACTTCGTGGCACTGGCGCCCATGGCGGGATCGGTAAAGCAAACCTTATGGTGCAAACGTTGACAGTTTGTTACGGAGTTCCGTTTGTAGCGAGCATGTTTCCAATGTTTCCGCAGCGTTTCGGGGGTGCCGTTTTGTGCGACTCCTGTTGCCTGGCGAGCACGCGCCCTCTGTTCACGCTAGAATGCACTCAACCTTTAAGTGGTTAATCCATCCATAAGATGCACGAAGGAGCTATCTATGAGCGAACCCCTGCGCACCGTGAACGTCGGTCTGATCGGTCTGGGAACCGTCGGCGGCGGCGTGGCCCGTCTGATCAAGAGCCACCACGATGAGTACCTGGCAGCCTACGGCATCGACCTTAAGCTGACCCGCGCCTGCGCGCTTGCTTGGGAGCAGGCCGAGGCGGCAGGCATTGAGCGCGAGGCCTTTACGAGTGACTGGCACGACGTCGTCACAGACCCCGCCGTCGACATCGTCGTCGAGCTGATCGGCGGCGAGCATCCCGCAACCGAGATATTCACCACCGCCTTCGAGAACGGCAAGCACGTCGTCTCTGCCAACAAGGCCCTGCTGGGCCGTCATGTCGAGACGCTCGCCGAGAAGGCGCGCGCGTGCGGCGTGCAGATTAAGTGCGAGGCCAGCTGCGGCGGTGGCATCCCCATTGTCAGCACGCTCGAGCACGACCTGGTGGGCAACAAGATCCTGACCATCGCCGGTATCCTTAACGGCACCACCAACTACATCCTGTCGCGCATGGACGCCGAGGGCGCCGATTACGCTGACGTGCTCGCCGACGCCCAGGCAAAGGGCTATGCCGAGGCCGACCCGTCCGCCGACGTCGACGGCTTCGACGCCGCCAGCAAGACGGCAATCCTCGCTTCCATCGGCTTTGGCACCCGTGTGACCACCGACGATGTCTACCAGCAGGGTATCCGCACCATCGGCGCCGAGGACATTGCCCAGGCCCGCGAGCTCGGCTACACCATCAAGCTGCTGGGCATCGCACGCAACACCGACGCCGGCGTCGACGTCCGCGTGCACCCCACGCTGATCCCCGCCGACCACATGCTTGCCAAGGTCAACGGCGCCATGAACGCTGTCTACGTGGTAGGCGACGCCGTGGGCGAGACCATGTTCTACGGTGCCGGCGCAGGCTCCTTCCCCACCGCGAGTGCCGTCGTGGGCGACATCCTGTCGCTCTCCGAGCAGATCAGCCGCGGCGTGGCTCCGCTGCCCGAGATTGAGCCCTATGGCCACAACCTCGCCTTTAAGCCCATGGACGAGCTCCAGACCAAGTACTATGTGCGCCTGAAGGTCGCCGACCGCGTGGGCGCCCTGTCCGAGACGGTCGACATCTTTGCCAAGCACAACATCTCGATCTCGCTCATCAACCAGGTCGAGGACGGCAAATCGGGCGTCAGCGATGCCTGCTCGGTCATCTTCCTGACGCACCGCGCACTCGAGAAGGACGTCCAGGCTGCCGCCGCCGAGCTTGCCAGTGTCGACTGCGTGGCCGAGGTCGCCAACGTCCTGCGTATCGAGGACGTCGAGGCCTGGACCGAAGGTGTTATGGCCAACTAATCCAACGCTTGCCTAGCAATACACGCTTTGAGGGCTCCCGTCCGATGTGGGACGGGAGCCCTTTTGTCTCCTGCCCCAAGCACAACGGCAGAGTACATTTGCGCGAACCGCTCATCGGTAACGCGGGCTACCGTTCACCGATATGCAGACGCGACCGATTCCGGCTACCGCTACGCTGTGCTGCGAATGTCCGCCCGCGATGAGAGGAAGCACCATGTTGCTCGAGGGCAAGAAAGCAATCATCACCGGAGGCACGCGCGGTATCGGCTATGCCATCGCCTGTCGCTTTATCGAGGAGGGCGCCGCCGTCACGGTCTTTGGCTCGCGTCAGGAGACTGCCGACGCCGCCGTTGAAAAGCTGGCCGCAGCCTATCCCGAGGCCAAGGTCTGGGGCCGCACCTGCGACCTCACCTCGCTCGAGGCCGTAACCGAGGCCTTTACCGAGGCAGCCGCCGACATGGGTGGCCTGGACACGGTCGTTAACAACGCCGGCATCTCCCAGCGCTCGCCGCTTCTGGAGTACACGGCCGAAGAGTTCGCCAAGGTCATGGACCTCAACGTCGTCGCCGTCTTTAACGGCCACCAAGCCGCTGCCAAGATTATGGCCGAGGCAGGCCACGGCGGCACCATCACCACCACGAGCTCGATGGTCGCCAAGTACGGTCAGCCCTCCGGCGTTGGCTATCCCACGTCCAAGTTCGCCGTCAACGGTATGGTCCAGTCGCTCTCGCGCGAGCTCGCCCCCATGGGCATTCGCGTCAACGCTGTCGCTCCCGGCGTGACCAAGACCGATATGGTCGCCAACCTTCCCGAAGAGGTCATCAAGCCCATCATCGCCACCATTCCGCTCGGCCGCATGGGCGAGCCCGAGGACGTCGCCAACGCCTTCGTTTTCCTAGCGAGCGACATGTCCTCCTATGTCACGGGCGCCGTGCTCCCCGTCGACGGAGCCGCCCGCTCTTAAGGGACCACAAGCCTCAGCTCCCAGCCTCAACATAGTCCAACAAAGAAGGCGCGCCGTCTGCATCAACTGCAGGCAGCGCGCCTTCTTCTGTTTGAAAGGGAAGCTGTGTCCCGGAATTCCGACTCAGACCGGGACGCAGCTTCCCTCAGGGCCATGTTTCGGAAAGAGCGCCCCGTTTTGAACGCCGATTCTGGGATACCGTTTCCGCAACGGGTCTCTCGCGGAAACTGCATCCCACTCTGAGCGCCCATTCCGGGACACAGTTTCCCAACGGCCCCCGTTTCGGAAACCACATCCCGTTCCGAGCCTTCAAAGCAGGACGCGGCTTCCCCGAGAGAGTATCGACTACTTGCCGTCGTCGTCCTCGGCTTCTTCTCTTGCATAGAGCTCCAGCATGCGGCGGCGGTATTCGCGCACGGCGAGCTTGGCGCGCTCCAGGCGGCGACGCTCGCGCGGGGTCAGCTCGGACGGGTCGACCTCGTCTCCATAGGTCTTATCGGCAAGAAGATGCGCCGCGTCCACAATACGGGCATCGATATGGCCGCTCGCCGCCTCGGCGGAAAGACGCTCGGCAATCGTATCGAGCGTAGGCAGGCCCTCGAATACGCGACCATGGCCATGCGAAGTCAGCAGCTCATGCTCGCGCGCGAGCAAGCTCGCTAGGTCGTGGTGGGCGCGCAGGATGTCGAGCGCATCGGATGGATGCTCGGCAACCTCTGCCACGGCGGCAACCGGCGCGGCGTCGACCACGCGGTAGAAGAGCTGCGCGAGCAACGGCATCAAGAACACCGTGATGGCACCGGCAGCAACCATGACCGACGCAATATCTTGCGACAGCGCGCCCGCGTTGACGGCAACGCTTGTCACGGCAACGATGATCGGCAGGGCCGTGGTGCAGTACAGGGCCACGGTAATGCGACCATACGCCGACACATCGCGCGTCGCAGGACAAATGCTCATAGAAATAAGTATGGGCACGGCACGAATAATCAACAACGCCACGATAAAGCCCACGAGCAGACCCGGGCGCGACGCCACGGCCGTCAGATCGATCTTTGCGCCCGATACGGTAAAGAATACCGGAATCAAAAAGCCGTAGGCCAGGCCATCAAGCTTGGTCTCGAGCGTATGGTTGCCCTCGGGGATGATGTAGCGCAAGACAAAGCCGGCGGCAAAAGAACCCAACACGATGTCGAGATCAAAGACAGCCGAGAACGCCACGAGCGTGACCAGGATGAGCACCGTCAGGCGCACGAAGGTCTGCGACGTGGTATCGGCGCGTTCCTCGACAAACGCAAAGAAGCGGCTGCCGACGCGCTTGGAGCGGCTCGGGACCACGGCCAGCAACACGCAGACCACCGCAAACAAGCCAAGGATCACAAGCGTTTGGATGCCGGTGCGGGCAGACAGCAGCACCGACATGGCAAGCACAGGGCCGAGCTCACCCCAAGTGCCATACGCGAGAATCGAGTCGCCCACGCGCGTGCCGGTGAGCGAGCGCTCACGCATGATGGGCACGAGCGTACCGAGCGCAGTCGAAGTGAGGGCAAGCGTCACGGCGATACCGTCGAAATGACTGACCGAGAACCACGGGGTAAAGCGTACGGCAAGCCAGGCGATACCAAACGTGACGACCCACGTCGCCAAGCCGTAGCGCCCCTCGACGCCCGTGATGCTCTTGGGGTCGATCTCAAAGCCGGCAAGCAGGAACAAGAAGGCCAGGCCCAGCTCGGACACAAGCGAGACCTCGGCATCTACATGGATGACGCCGAGCATATGGGGTCCCAGCACCGCGCCGAGCACGAGCAAAAAGACCGTCTCGGGAACGGGTTTTCCGGGAATCGCCGAGGCGATAAAAGGACTCGCAAAGGCCACGAGTGCGATGATGGCGAGCGAAACGAATGCCATGTGATGCCTTTCTCTTGTTTGCGCTTCACTGTAGCACCCTCGCCGTCCTCAACGCGCCGCGAGCTGTCGTATCATAGTGAGGTTTACAAACATGTGGCTCAAGGCGACCGCGAGGCTTGTCCCGTAAACCGACCGCTGCCGCATACCGTACCGTACGCCCAACCGATCAGGAAGGCAGGAACCAATGGTCTCTCGTATCTACGTGGAGAAGAAACCCGGGTTCGACGTCGAGGCTCAGCAGCTCAAGGGCGAGCTGACCGAAATTCTCGGCATCAAGGGCATCGAGGCCCTGAGGATCATCAACCGCTACGACGTCGAGGGCATCGACGAGGAGCTTTTCCGCTCCTGCGTGCCGACCGTCTTTAGCGAGCCCCAGGTCGATGTGACCTACGACGAACTCCCCGCAAGCGATGGCGCCGTCTTTGCCGTCGAATTCCTGCCTGGCCAGTTTGACCAGCGCGCCGACTCCGCCAGCGAGTGCGTGCAGCTCATCAGCCAGGGCGAGCGCCCCGCCGTGCGCTCCGCCAAGGTCTATATGATCTCGGGCGCTCTGGACGAGGCCGCCATCGATGCCATCAAGCACTACGTGGTGAACCCCGTCGAGGCGCGCATCGCCTCGCTCGACCTGCCCGAGACGCTGTACATGGAGACTCCCGAGCCCCAGCCCGTCGAGGTACTCGACGGTTTCCGCGAGCTCGACGAAGCCGGCCTTGCCGCCTTTATTTCCGAGCGCGGCCTTGCCATGGACGAGGCGGACATCGCCTTCTGCCAGCAGTACTTCCGCGATGAGGACCGCGACCCCACCATCACCGAGATCCGTGTGATCGACACCTACTGGTCCGACCACTGCCGCCACACCACCTTCGGCACCGTCCTGGACGACGTGACGATCGACGACGCCGTGGTGCAGCAGGCCTTCGACCGCTACATGGAGATGCGCCACGAACTCGGTCGCGACGCCAAGCCCGTCTGCCTCATGGACATGGGCACCATCGGCGCCAAGTACCTCAAGAAGACCGGCGTCATGACCGATGTCGACGAGTCCGAGGAGATCAACGCCTGCACCGTCAAGGTGAAGGTCGATGTCGATGGCGAGGACCAGGACTGGCTGTTCCTCTTTAAGAACGAGACCCACAACCACCCGACCGAGATCGAGCCCTTCGGCGGTGCCGCCACCTGCGTGGGCGGCGCCATCCGCGACCCGCTCTCGGGCCGCAGCTATGTGTACCAGGCCATGCGCGTCACCGGCGCCGGCGACCCCACCGTCCCGGTTTCCGAGACGCTCGAGGGCAAGCTGCCGCAGCGCAAGCTCGTGACCACTGCCGCCGCCGGCTACTCCAGCTACGGCAACCAGATCGGCCTTGCCACCGGTCAGGTCAACGAACTCTATCACCCCGGTTACGTGGCCAAGCGCATGGAGGTTGGCGCCGTCGTGGGCGCTACCCCGGAAAACCACGTTCGTCGCGAGTGCCCCGCCCCCACCGACAAGATCATCCTGCTGGGCGGCCGCACCGGCCGCGATGGCATCGGTGGCGCCACTGGCTCCTCCAAGACCCAGAACACCGAGTCCATCGAGACCTCGGGTGCCGAGGTCCAGAAGGGCAACGCCCCTGTCGAGCGCAAGCTGCAGCGCCTGTTCCGCCGCGGCGACGCCTGCCGTCTGATCAAGCGCTGCAACGACTTTGGCGCCGGCGGCGTCTCGGTCGCCGTGGGCGAGCTTGCCGACGGCCTGTATGTCGACCTTGATACCGTGACCAAGAAGTACGACGGCCTGGACGGCACCGAGCTCGCTATCTCTGAGTCCCAGGAGCGCATGGCCTGTGCCGTCGCCGACGGTGACGTCGAGGAGTTCATGGGCTACGCCGCTGAGGAGAACCTCGAGGCGACCGTTATCGCCGAGGTTACCGCCGAGCCGCGCATGCGCATGGCCTGGAACGGCGTCGCCATCGTCGACCTGTCCCGCGAGTTCCTCAACTCCAACGGCGCACCCAAGCACCAGGTCGCCCACGTGTGCGCCCGTAGCGTGTGGCAGCCCAGCTGGGCCGGCACCACGCTCGCCGAGCGCATGACCTCGCTTGTCACCGACCTCAACGTCGCTTCCAACAAGGGCCTTTCCGAGCGCTTCGACTCCACCATCGGCGCCGCGACCGTGCTCATGCCCTTTGGCGGCAAGACGCAGCTCACCCCCAGCTCGGCCATGGTCGCCAAGTTCCCCGTGGACGGCGAGACCACCACGGCGAGTGCTATGGCATGGGGCTTCAACCCCTATCTGATGGAAGCCGACCAGTTTGCGGGCGCCTACCTGTCCGTGGTCGAGTCCATCGCCAAGCTCGTTGCCGCCGGCTTTGAGCACAAGCGCGCCTACCTCTCCTTCCAGGAGTACTTCGAGCGCCTGCGCACCGAGGCAGAGCGCTGGGGCAAGCCCATGGCCGCCGTCCTGGGTGCCCTTATGGCCCAGGTCGACCTGGGTGCCGGCGCCATCGGCGGCAAGGACTCCATGAGCGGTTCGTTTGAGGACGAGGCCGGCGAGCTCAACGTTCCGCCGACCCTGATCAGCTTCGCCGTCGCCGTGGGCAAGGCCGCCCGCGCCGTCTCGCCCGAGTTCAAGGGCCTCACGCACCGCGTCGTCCGCATCGCCCCCGCCACCTATGGCGAGGACTACCGCCCCGATGCTCAGCAGCTGCTCGCCGCGTTTGACGCCGTCGAGGCGCTCACTGCTACCGGCAACGCCCTGGCCATCTCCACGCCCGGCTACGGCTGCGGCGCCGAGAGCCTCTTTAAGATGTGCGTCGGTAACCAGATCGGTATCGAGCTTGCCGAGGATGTAGACGTGGAGAGCCTCTTCACCCCGCTCTACGGCAGCTTTATCGTCGAGCTCGCCGAGGATGCCGAGCTGCCCGAGGTCGCCGACGGCGTTGTCGTCGAGCCCCTGGGCACCACCGTCGAGGGCTATGTCATCGACACCGGCTCCGAAGTCATCGAGCTCTCCGAGCTCCAGGAGGCCTGGGAGAGCGGCATCGAGGGCGTCTTTGCCTACCGCAGCGCCGGCGAGACCCCCGAGGTCGAGACCATCGACTTCCGCGCCAAGGACATCCACGTGTACGGCGGCGCCAAGATCGCCCGCCCGCGCGTGGTTATCCCCGTGTTCCCCGGCAACAACTGCGAGTACGATAGCGCCCGTGCCTTCCGCGCCGCCGGCGCCGAAGCCGACACCTTCGTGATCAACAACCTCACGCCCGAGGCCGTCGCCGAGAGCACCCACGAGCTTGCCCGCCGCATCCGCGCAAGCCAGATCGTCATGATCCCCGGCGGCTTCTCGGGCGGCGACGAGCCCGACGGCTCCGCCAAGTTCATCACGGCGTTCTTCCGCGCTCCCGAGGTCACCGAGGCAGTCCGCGACCTGCTCAAGGCCCGCGATGGCCTGATGCTGGGCATCTGCAACGGCTTCCAGGCCCTGATCAAGCTCGGCCTGGTGCCCTACGGCGACATCGTCGACACCACGCCCGATGCGCCCACGCTGACGTTCAACACCATCGGTCGCCACCAGAGCCGTCTGGTGCGCACCCGCATCTCGTCCAACTTGTCCCCGTGGCTGTCGCAGTGCAGCCTGGACGACCCCTACACCGTCGCCATCAGCCACGGCGAGGGCCGCTTTGTCGCCAACGACGAGGTACTCGCCCAGCTTATCGCCAACGGCCAGGTCGCCACGCAGTACGTGGGCGAGGACGGCAAGCCCAGCATGGATCTTTCCGTCAACCCCAACGGCTCCGCACTCGCCATCGAGGGCATCACGAGCCCCGACGGCCGCGTCCTGGGCAAGATGGGCCATGCCGAGCGTCGCGGCGACAACCTGTATCGCAACGTGCCCGAGCATGTCCCCGGCGATAAGTTCATGCCAATCTTTGAGAGCGGCGTGGCCTACTTCGCTTAAACCTTTCCCATCGGGTACAATCCCTTCGGGTAACAACACCCGCCACCGACACATCCGGTGGCGGGTTCTTTTTTGCTTCGCGCATGTAGGAAGGACATCATGGAAAGCCGCAAGCCGCATCTCGCCACCCTGCCCGGACTCATCCTGGGCTGTCTTGTTTGCTGTGCACTCTGGGGATCGGCCTTTCCCTGCATCAAGATCGGCTACGCACTCTTTGGTATCCCGGCGCACGACAGCGCTTCGCAGCTGCTCTTTGCAGGTTTACGCTTTACGCTTGCCGGCGCCCTGGTTATCGTTGGGATGAGCGCGGCCCAACGCCGCCCTCTCATACCGCAAGCGCGCGACATCAAGCCCATCTTTGTCTTGTCGCTCTTCCAGACTATCGGGCAGTACTTCTTTTTCTATCTGGGCCTCTCGCGCGCCAGCGCCATGTCGAGCTCCATCATCGAGGCCAGCGCCAACTTCCTCGCAATCCTCTTTGCCGCCCTGGCATTTCACACCGAGAAGCTCAATACGGCCAAGGTGCTTGGCTGTGCGCTGGGCTTTGCCGGCGTCGCGCTCGTCAACCTTTCGGGCGCAGATGGCACCTTTGGCTTCAGGCTCGATGGCGAGGGCTTTATCCTAGCCTCCACTGTCGCGGGTGCTCTTTCGACCTGCCTGATCGGCATCTTCTCGCGCAAGCACGACGGTGTTTTGCTTGCCGGCTGGCAGTTTTTAGTCGGCGGCCTGGTCCTCACCGCCATCGGCTTTTTGATGGGTGGCGCGCTCTCCCCCACGGCGATTGTCCCCGCCATCGTGCTCATCATCTACATGGCGCTTATCTCCGCGGTCGCCTACTCGCTGTGGTCGCGCCTGCTTGCCGTCAACCCCGTCAGCCGCGTCTCGGTCTTTGGGTTTATGAACCCCGTCTTTGGTGTGCTGCTGAGCGCGCTGCTGCTCGGCGAAGGCGCGGGCACGAGCCCCGTTACCGTCATCGTTGCCCTGCTGTTGGTCTGCGGCGGCATCATCATCGTCAACAAACCCAAAAAAGCCTAGCGAGCTCACCTTTTTAGGGAGGGCATTCGCATACTTTAGCTTAATGGAGCACACTGGTTCTCGTTGATTTCGTACCGAGTCGCGGCGGCAGACGCCCGTCTTGCCGCACCGCGCCTGGGCATTATGGCCGGTGGCCCCCCCACAAACGCAAAAGGGGCGCACGACCAAACACGGTCGTATGCCCCTTTTCTAGCGTATTTCTACGCCGGCTTTCTTTTTCTCGGCCTTGACGCGATAGAGCTCTGCATCGGCAGCGCGAAGTAAGTCTTGCCAGGTATCAACACTATCGCCGAACCGCGCGTAACCGATGGACATCCGCAATGCATACGGTACCTCGGCACGAGCGAGCTCGTCGTCAATCGCCGAACACAGGTCTATGATGTCCTGTTCCGCCGCGGCCTTTTGGAGCACCACAAACTCATCGCCACCATAACGTGCGATAAAGCCACCAGCCGGCGAGCAGACGTCCTTGAGCGCCGTCGCAACAACCTGAAGAGCATGGTCGCCCTCAACATGTCCATAGTGATCGTTAATCTGCTTAAAACCGTCAGCATCCATCATCAGCAGATACACACCCTCGGCCTGGTCAGTACCCGAGAACAGCGACAGCATATAGGTCTCAAAACGGTTGCGATTGTTAAGTCCAGTCAACGGGTCGGTCGAGATGAGCTGCTCCTGGTAGATGATGTAGAGCAGCAACATGCTAATCATTATGCCGACACAAAGGCCGGGCACCGAGTATACGACCTGAAAGGTACCGCCCACCAGGGCCGGAATGGCGAAAAATGCCAAGGTTCGATAGATGGCCTTCGTCTGCAGGCTCTCGACCCTGCGAGATTGCACAAACGCATGCAGGGACGTATGTATAACGTAACAGTAGCTGACGATGGGCTGGATCATATAGGCAAAGCCGCGACGATACACGCCCTGCGAATCGATATAGAACAGGGCGTGCGTCCAGTAACTGGTAAACGCCAGCACGACCACCAGAGCCGTAGGCAACGCTACAAGCACCACCCTATAGCGCGAGGTCAAAAGGCGAGAACCCTGCACCGTCTCGGAATAGATAAACCAAATGAGACACGCGATAGCAAAGAGCGAAAACGAAACCGCGTTGGAAATCCAGTTGGCAGCAATGCCCAACGTGCCGTCCACACCGTCCGAAAGCGTCCAGATCATATCGAATAATATGTACGCGGCAGAGGTGTAGCCAAGCATGCTAAACAATAGCTGCTGGGTGCTCGAGAACAAGGAGCGACGACTTCGCACGGCAAGCCCGATAAGAACAATCATGCATAGCACGAATATCTCAATCTTGAGTGCCTTAACCACTAGCGCCATCCCTTCAATATCCAAGTGGTCAGAATCGCCCAATTCGAATCAGGGCAATAAACACCCCTTTACTCCGCAGGGGTAAAGGGGATAATAGCAGAGCGCCCGAACATCACTGCAAAACAGTTTCTGTTCGGGCGCCCATACGGCGCGAATTGCACACGCCGGCTTGATTGACTCGCGTCGACGATTACTCGCCGTCGATGTCGGTCGCGACGGCTTCCTCAATAGCCTCGACGCCTTCGACCGACAGATCCTCTTCGCCGTGGCAGAACTTCTTATCGACCCAGCCAGTCAGAATCGGGGCCATGATTGCCGTGATGATGACAGCGGTGGCGATCTGCGCATACGCGGTGGGCGCAAGCTCGGCATAGCGCGGCGCGACCTCAGCAAGAGCAACCGGCGTGGTCATAGCCGTGCCGGCAATGGTGGAACAAGCCACGGCGGCCTTGCCATTGCCGCCGCACAGACGCTCGAACGCAAAGGTGATGGGACCGACGACAAACAGCGTGACAAGGCCCAGCAAGATGCCGGAAATACCGCCGGTGATAAAGCTCGACAGGCTCATGGACGCACCGAGCTGAAATCCGATGACAGCGATCGCGGGATTGGCGCCGGGGACCAGCAGGTTCTTGATAAACGGGAACAGGTTGCCCAGAACCATGCCGATAACGAGTGGCAAGATGGAGCCGATAATGGTGCCAATGGGAATGTTGGCGAGGCCGGAAACACCGAGGATGATCATCGTGACGGCGGGGCCGGCCGTAAAGAACAGGATACCGACGGCGCCCTGCTCAGACCCATCACCGAACTCGCCCATGATGCCCGTATAGAGCGCCATGTTGCAAAACGTGATGCCGCCGATGATAGACACGGAGCTCAGACCCAGGAAGTTGTCGTTAAAGAAATATGCCACGCCCAGGCCGAGAGCCGCTGCGACGACCAGCTTGGGAATCAGCACGACGATGCCGGTCTTGATAGCGCCCGGCGTGGACTTAAAGCTGATGCCGGCGCCCACAAACAGCAGGATCGCGGCGACGATGGTATTGGAGCCACCGCGGCAGGCAGCCGTAAAGAATCCGCCGATCTCAAAAACCTGCGGGCAGAAGGTGTTGAGCAAAAGACCGACGATCATCGGATAGATCATGATGTCGCCCGGGATGCGCGGGACCTTGAATTTCTTTTGCTCGTTGGCGGTCGCTTCCTGTGCCATGAAACCCCCATTTCCGCTGACGGGGTACAAAAGCCCACGTCACGCTTTGCTACAGTAAAGTTTGACCATGGTACCAGAAGAAATAGACCAGCTCGGTGAAAAATTCGACAAGTTGGGATGGAACGAGACTCGGCGCCCGCGACGCCACCCCTATATAAGGCTCAAGACGATATAGAGTACGATGCCCGAGACGCAGCACCACAGCATCGATTTTGTCTTGACCGCCACGACCACGACGCCGGCAGCCGCAATCCAGGGAACCAAGGCAGGCCAGAGCCCCGCGTCGAACGCGCCGGGACTCACCAAGTCGTTGGCGACCAGCGCGGCAAAGGCAGCGGGCGGGATATAGCCCAGGGCCTCGGTAATGCGGGGCGACAGGGTCCGCCCGCGCAAGGCGAACGCCGGCGCGATGCGAAAGAACACGATAGCAGCCCACGACGACAGCCACAGAACCAAGAACTCGTTAACGGGCATCGCGGGCACCTCTTCCGTCAAATACAGCATCGCACGCCAGCGCAATGGCAATGCCGACCACGACGCTTGCCGGCACGGCAATATTCGTGAGGCCCAAGAACTTGCATACGGCGACGGACACCGCACCCGAAACCGCCGCGACAACGTTGCCGCGCGACAGCCGCTGCGAAAAGAGTAGACAGATAAAAAGCGACGTGCAGACGAAACTCGCAATTGCGGTGGGAACATCGACAACGGCACCGACGATGGCACCCATCGTGCACGAAGCGCCCCATGTCGCGATGAGGATCACGTTGAGCACGAAGGATTCGCGCGGGCCCCAATCCTCCCCCTCTACCAGCTTGGCAAGCGAGATGCCGTATGCCTCCTCGGTGAGCGTCGCGGCAACAGCCAGCGTCTGACGCTTCGAGGCGCCCGCCAGATGGGGTGCGATCGATGCCGAATAAAGAGCGAAGCGCGAGGAGATGGCGGCGACGCTCGCGATAATCGAAGGTGCCGGTACGCCCGCCAGCCAAAGATTGCAGATCATAAACTGGCCGCTGCCCGTCACAAACGTGCTGCTCAGAGCAAAGACCATCCAGGGCTCCATTCCCGTCTGCCCCATGATCATTCCGCACGGCGCGCCTATTGCAACATAGGTAAGCATCACTGGCCAGACGATTTTAAAGATCCTAAGGACCATGCCACTCCCATTCTGGTAAGTCGTCTGCATCGCGCCTCGCAACGCAGCAGAAATATCAACCGGTGGCAATAAAGTTCGCCTACAATTGCCACCGGATCGAAAGACACAACTTTTTAGGAAGTCATTATGACAGCTATCGATCGAGACCGGGCGCGCGCGGCCTTCAAAAGCTACACCGATGCCTACGACGCCACCAACCCACGCATCGCGCTCAAAATCGAGCATACGTACCACGTGGCCGAGGCATGCGATGCCGTAGCGCGCGAGCAGGGCTGGTCGTCAAAAGATATTGACTTGGCGTGGCTTTGCGGCCTGCTACACGATATGGGCCGCTTTGAGCAGCTGCGGCGCTGGGACACCTTTAAGGACGCCGAGAGCATGAGCCATGCAACACTGGGCGTCGAGGTCCTCTTTGGCGAGAATCCCGCCGATGCACCCGCCGTAACGAGCATCCGCGACTTTATCGATGACCCGGCAGAAGATGAGCTCATCCGAGCGAGCATTGCCTATCACAGCGATTTCCGTCTACCCGCACAGCTCGACGAGCGCACACGGAGCTTCTGCGATATCGTGCGCGATGGCGACAAGATCGACATTATGCGCACCATCGCCGACAGCACCGTCGACACCATCCTCAAAGTGGATGAGGACACGTTTCTTGCCAGCCACTTCTCGACACCGGCGCTTACCGCCTTTAACGAGCACCGCTGCGTCACGCGCGATGAGCGCGATGAGCCCGCCGACTTCTTGGTGGGGCTTATCTGCTTTATGTTTGAGCTCGTCTATCCGGCAAGCCGCGCGCTGGCGCGCGAGCAGGGCGATATCTACCGCCTGCTCGACGCGCCCTTTGGCATTACGCGGCCCTTTACCGACCCCGCCGCGCATGCAACCTGGAGCCGCCTTAAGGACGAGCTGCGCCGCTGGCTGGCAAGCGCTTAGCACTCGAGCTGAACCAGCAGCTCCTCAACGATCTCAACGGCATCGCCGACGACCTTGTACTGGGCGGCACCAAAGATGGGGGCATCCGGGTCCTCATTGATGGCGACAATGCACTCCGCCCCACCGATGCCGGCGAGATGCTGGATAGCACCCGAGACACCGATGCTCACGAGGAGCTTGGGCGAGACCGATACACCCGTCTGGCCAATTTGGTGGCGATACTCCAGCCAGCCGGCCTCCACCACGGGGCGCGTGCAACCAAGCTCGGCACCCAGGGCATCGGCGAGCTTTCGCATCAGGGGCAGATTCTTCTTGGAGCCGATACCGCGGCCCACCACGACCAGACGCTCGGCATCGGCAATTGAGGCCTGCTGTCCCCACTCCTCGGCGGGAATCGAGATCTCGACACGGGCCTTAACGTCTTCCGCAAGCATCACCTGGGTGATCGTGCTGGAGCGGCTATAGTCAAACTCGGGCGCCTTAAAGATACCGGGGCGCACCGTTGCCATCTGCGGACGGTGGTTGGGGCAAATGATGGTGGCCATCAAGTTGCCGCCAAACGCCGGGCGCGTCTGCTGCAGCAAGCCCGTCTCCGTATCCATCGAAAGCACGGTGCAGTCAGCCGTGAGGCCCGTCTGCAGGCGCACGGCAACGCCAGGCGCCAGCTCGCGACCAAAGGCGGTCGCGCCGTACAGAATGGCCTCGGGCTTGCGCTCGGCCACCAAATCGCAGATCAAGCGGGCGTAGACCTCCGCGTCGTTCTGACGCAGGCGCTCGTCACGACAGACCAGAACTTCGTCCGCACCGGCGCAAATCAGATGCTCCAGGTCCCCGAGTGAGCCCTCGGGGCTCATGCCGACCAGTGCCACCAGACGGCAGCCGCGGGCATCGGCAAGCTCGCGCCCCTTGCCCATGAGCTCGAAGGCCACGGATGCCACGGCGTCGTGCTCGTCAGTTTGCACGAAGATCCAGATGTCTCGATATGCGTCAAGGTCTGCCGCGCCGGCGGCCTCGTCGCGCTCAATCGAGATGGCGTTGACGGGGCAGGCGTCGACGCACCCACCGCACAGGATACAGCCGTCGGTTACGCGGGCACAGCGATTGGGGCGCTCACCCTCCACCACAATGCCGCCCGAGGCGCAGGCGCGAACGCAGCGACCGCAGCCGATACAGGCTTCGCTATCGATAATCAGCCCGCTCATCTATGCCATCCCCTCGATAATCTTGGCAAGCTTTGCCGCCTGCTCGGACGCCGTTCCCTCAACGGCCTCGCACGTTTGGTCACGGTCGGGCACAAACGAGCGCACGACCTGCGTCGGTGATCCGGCAAGGCCGCAACGCGAGGGATCGGCGTTTACGTCGGCAGCGCTGGCCACGCGCACGTCTGCATCCTCGGCCGCGCGAATACCGGCAATACTCGGCATGCGCAGCTGGCCAATCTCCTTGGCGGTCGTCATCGCACACGGCATCTCCAGGTACACCGTCTCCTCGCCGGCATCGCAGCCGTGGACGAGCGCCAGCGAGCCACACGTCGTAAATCCCGCGCTCTGCACACAGCTCACGTCGGTCACGCAGGGGATCTCAAAGGCGCCGGCCAGCTCGGGGCCGATCTGGGCCGTATCGCCGTCCACTGCCATCTTGCCGCAGATGAGCAGGTCAAAGTCCTCATCGAGTGCCTCGATGCCGCATTTGAGGGCATAGGTGGTGGCTAGGGTATCGGCACCCGCAAAGGCTCGGTCGGTCAGCAGCAGCGCGTCGTCGGCACCGCGGGCGATGCAGTCGCGCAGCAGCGATTCGGTCGCGGGGATACCCATCGACACCACCGTCACACGCACGTCCATGCCAAAGCCGATAAAGTCGTCCTTCAGCGTTAGCGCACATTCGAGGGCACTTGCATCGAAGGGATTAATGACCGCCTGTTTGCCATCACGCACGATAGTATTGGTCTTGGGGTCCATCTTGACCTCGGTGCTTCCGGGCACCGCCTTGACGCACACCACCATATGGAAATCACTCATCTTCACGCGCCCCCTTTCTGGACGAGTTCATCCAAGAGCTTCTCCGTAAACAGGTTGCCGCGACCCAGCTGGCCGGCAGGATCGAGCTGGAGTTTGAGACGCGCCGACTCGACCATGGCCTCGTGGCCGTACATCGTCTCCAAGAAGCCCGCCTTGATCTTGCCGACGCCGTGTTCGGCAGAAACGGCACCGCCCATGGCCGTGACCTCGGAAGCCCACTGGGCAAAGAGCTCTCCACCACGACGGTAGTCTTGCGCATCGCGCGGCAGGATGTTCACATGCAGATGGTTGTTCCCGATGTGTCCCCAGGCAGCAGACTCAAGCCCGCTTTCGGCCAGCGTGCGGCGATAGAGGGCAACGACATCGGCAAGGCGTGCATTGGGCACCGACATATCCGATCCCAGCTTGGTAATGGTGGGGTCGATGCGGCGACGCTCGTCAATGAGCATGTTGACACTCTCGGGGACCGCGTGGCGGAAGAACCGCTGGCACTCGCGATCGACTTCGGTGCGGGCGACCCATGTCGCATCGTCGCGGCCGCCCGCAAGCTCCAGCACCCATCCCAGGTGGTACAGCTCCTCGGTCGCCTGTGCCTCGTCATCGCAGTCGAGCTCCACGTAGACACAGACCTTTGACTCGTCGTCGAGCGCCGGCAGCGAGGCAAACGCTGTCGACTGCTCGCGCTGGCGACGCAGGATATCCAGGGCGCCAGCATCGAAATACTCAATAGCGGCGGCATGGGACAGCACGGGACGCACGGAATCGGTAAAGGACACGGCCTTGTCTTCGCTATCGAAAAAGCAACTCACACCCCATACGACCGAAGGTGCCGCCTGCAGGGCGATCTCGAGCTCGGTAATGACGCCGAGCGTGCCGCACGCACCGATAAAAAGATCGATGGCGTCCATATCGTCCGCAACAAAATACCCCGAGGCATTTTTGGTCTTGGGCATGGTGTAGTCAGGAAGATCAAGCTCGAATGTATGACCCTCTGCCGTCACGAGCGACAGGTGGCGGCCCTGGGCAAAAGCCTCGCCGCGCTGAAGCTCAAGCAAATCGCCATCAGCCAGCGCGACGTGAAGTCCCGTGACATGCGGGCGCATGGGACCGTAAGCGTAGCTGCGGGCGCCGGAGGCGTTGCATGCCGCCATGCCGCCCAGACAGGCAGATGCCTCGGTGGGATCGGTGGGAAAGAACTGCTCGGGGGACTCTTGGAACTCCTCGTAGGCCTCAAGCGATGCCTGGTCCCAACCAGCGGTCGGCAGTACCTTCTTGCTCAGCTGCTTACGCAGCTCCGAGAGCACAACGCCCGGCTCCACGCGCAGCAGAAATTGGCCTTGTTCATCGCGGCGAAGGCCCAAGTAGCGATTCATACGGGAAGTATTGAGGATATGCCCACCGTGGGGCACGGCACCGGCGGCAAGGCCGGTTCGGGCGCCCTGAACCGTTACCGGGACACGCTCGGCATGGAGCGTTTCCAAAATGGCACGGACCTCGTCTTCCGTTGTCGGAAACGAGATGCTCGATGCTTCGCCCGATGCGCGAGATTCATCGCGGCCATACTCTTCGAACTCGTCGGTGAAGGGTTTGATGGTTGCAGACACGCGAACTCCCCCTTTAGCTAACTACAGTGTTTGCAGGGAGATGTTACCGCATCGTTTCGTCGACGTGTTCGAGACCGTCTCCATAATTGGCGATTTTTACGTTCGTGCAATTCGGCGAGCGGCAAGGTTTCCTCGGCAGACGATGCTTTTGACACATATCGCCCCGCCGTCGCCGATCGCGTAAATGTCGCTCGAAAAAAGTTGAAGTAATTTTTACTGCCTTTTACCTGCGGAGATGTCAATCCGTCAAGCATTTGGTCAGAAATTGGTCAAGTAGCGGCTGATACGGTCGGCGTCGACAGCCAAAACCGATAGAAGTTTTGGTCCCAGAAGCAGGGAGGTTCCCATGGCATATTACTGGCCCCAGTACGGCGTCGCCATCGAGGTCGACGACGATCCCTATCTCCTGCCTTTCGACGAAGAGGCGTTCCCCGATACGGCGGTCTACCACGTCACCACCGATGTTATCTGCGACCCCGAGTCGTTCTCGGCGCTCGCCCACCACATCGCGCGTATCCACGATATCGAGCTCCCTCACGACTTCGACGAGCTCATCTACTCGCGCCGCCTGATGCTTCACATGCTCTTTGGAGCGGACCCGTCCACGTTCGCACGTGTCTACACCACCAAGGACGCCGCATGAGTGCGAAGAAGCCGCCCCGCCTTGCAGGACTGGGGCGTCGCAAGAAACTCGTCGTTGTCTGCCTGGCTATCGTCTGCGCCCTTGTCGCCGTAGGGCTATACGCCTGGCAGTCGCAGCCCGTGCCCGAAGCGGGCGCCTCAGTCACGACGGCAGAGGGTAAATCGCGCCAAGAAATCCAAGATGAGCTCGATGCCATCGTCCGCGACAACATGATGACGATTTCGGTCGCGCCGGTCGCTCAGTTGCAGGAGAACGGCAAGCTGCGCGTCAACGTGCAAAACGTCCAAGACAATAAATTTCCCCAGCGATTCCGCGTCATCCAAAACGACGAGACCATGTACGAATCCGGTGTGGTCGAGACCGGCAAGACAATCGAGACGTGCCCCGCCGGCGACATCAAAGAAGGCGAGGCGTACATCGAGATCCAGGCACTCGATGCCAAGACCCTCGACAGCCACGGCAATCCGACACGTGTCAAGGTACGGGTTGAGCAAACCGAGAACTAGCTTTTTCAGCCGACGCGGCACCGCGCGCAATTCACCAGCATTCGTCCAATCATCGCGGGGACGGCCCGCGGCGAATAGAAAGGAACGACCATGGACATCACCAGGAACATGAACGGAGCCAGAGCGCTCGTCGTGGGCGCAGGGCTTGCACTCGCGCTCGCAATGGGCGCCGCCCCGACGCCAGCTATGGCAGCCGGGCGCGCTGGAACAACGAAAGTAATGGTCAGGACCGAGATCGACAACGTTGAGTTCAAAGTTCCGACGGTTATTCCCTTCGTCGCCAAGGCCGACGGCACGCTTCAGGGCCCCTCAGAAGACGCGACCACCATCGACAATCATTCGGCCTACGGCATCCATGTCACCAACATGAAGATCGACGCCATGAACACCTGGACCATTGCCGCCGATGCCAAGGCCGGAACCGCGCAGAACTCCATCGACTTTAAGGTCGGCCCCGACGGCGCACTCCAGAACGCCAGCGCCGCAATGCAGGGGACGGGCCTCGATCTTTCCAAGAATGCAGCCTTCGACATGGGCTACCAGGGCATTGCCGGCGGCACGGACAAAATTAAGCTCAAGACAAGCGGAAACGTCGCCCGCGTCACGCGCGACATCTTCCACGTAACCGGCGAAGGCGATCAGGTTGCAACGATCACCTGGACGGTCGAGCCCGGTGCGCACACGGCATAAGGCCGTCGCCCTGGCCGCCGCCGTCAGTATCCTAGCGTTTGTGCCAGCCATGGCCTTTGCCCAGCAAGAACAGGCGCAGGCCGCCACGCAAGTGACGGTCGACCTCTCGGAGCTCGACCGCGGCAACCGCGAGGAACCGTTGGCACAGACAGACGACAGACGATGGCTCTTGGCAGCAGGCGCCACGGCAGCAGGCGCGGGAACCGCCGGTCTCGGTCTGCACATCAAACGCAGCCAGAAACGAAACACGGACAGGCCGCACTAAATTAGCTAAGGAGACCCCATGGCATCGAAGAACCTTTTGCCCGTCGTCGCACTCTGCGGCGCGCTCGCAACCGGAACGCCTGTCGCCGCTTGGGCGACTCCCGTCATGGCAGGCTCCTTACCATCGGCCCTAAGCTCCGCACCAAATCCGTCGAGCGCCATTGTGTGCAAGCGTTTCTCGATCGCACAGGCAGCAATCTCAATCTCGGGATGCCTTCGTCGTAATACGGATGGCTCGATAGTCGTGGATATCAATCGTTCGAACAAGGCAAACGGCTCCCAGGCGGGGTGCGCTGTCTGCACATGGCGCTCGGTTGCGCTCGATGCAGATGGCGATCCATGCAATTTAGAGCTGCGCATCGACATCGCTTCGGTCGATGACTCGGCGAACGGAGCGAAGGTCGCCTTCGACGGTGCGTTTTTCGAGAAAGGAGGCGGTATATGTCTGGGCTGCGCCGCCGCGAATGCAGACGGCACGCAGCCCACCCTCTCATTCACAGCATCGTTGCGGCTGACCAAAGCCGACACCGATGCCATCGCGGCGGGAGAAGCATCCCTGCTGTTCTACGCCGTCAGCACCAAAGACACAGACGCTCATTTCGAGAAGTCAGCCGGATCACTCAGCCTTACACGAGGGACAGAGGCAGGCCCTATTGAAATCGATGCCCACGCTCAAAGCAGGCAACGCATTCTTGCCGACCCGGCGCTTCTCGAAATGGAGTGGAACGGATCCGGAGCCATCGGAATTCTCCCCTCCGCGCTTGACGCCAAGACGCTCCCCTCAAACGACGGACTCATCAACGCAACCATACAAGAAGGGAGCACGGACAAAGAAGCAGGTGCGGGCGACACGCCGTCGCCGACAAACAGCGCCCCAGCTTCTTTCGAAGCACCGAATGAGCCCGCTACCGGTCCAAACGATCCCGAGCTCGCGGACAGTCTGGGGCTTGCTGATCCTCAGGAGATCGATGAAGGTAACTGCTGCGTGCTTGCCGCCCTCGACCACACAGAGGTCATCGACGCCGCGAACATCGAAGTTGCCGCCGCCAATCAGCCCGTCCGCAAGTCGGCCATCATCGCATTTCCTGAATCCATCGAAGTCGTCTTTTTGCCATCGGGCGAGGTCGTGGCCCCAAAACTGCTCACCTTGTTGGGCGCCAAGAATACTCGAAACGAAATTAAAAAGGTCACGGTTGTCGACCCTGCAACCACCGCTAAACTGCGTCTATACGCCGTTGCCCCAGACGGAAGCAAGACCTTGGAATTCGATGGCGACACACTTCTAGCCTGGCGACGTCTGGACATTATGCAAGACGTCTCGTATCAGATCGAACTCGAAGGGTTTGATCGTGCCCGCGATGCCAATATCATCGCCGCGGCCATTGAATCCCCACAGCGGCTTATGACACTGCGCTTTGACTACTATCCCTATGTCCCGACAACCACCTGAGGCTTAAATGCTGCGCATCATTTCTAATACCACTTATATAACGTATTAGATGAGTCGCGATGTGCCTCGCATTTCGTTCTGCTACGATTGCCACGTTGGCATCAATACAGGAGGGCTCATGCCGGGCTTGGGAACAATCATCAACGTTGCGCTTTTAGTTGCGGGCGGTCTTTTGGGATTAGCGGGCGGCCGCTTCATTACACCGCGCATCCAAGACACGCTCATGAAAGCATCGGGGCTGTGCGTCCTGTTTATCGGCCTGGGCGGCACCATGCAAAAGATGCTCATCATCGATGGAAAGGCGCTAGCGACCACCGGTACCACCATGCTCATCGTCTCGTTTGCGCTCGGTTCGCTCATCGGCGAGGCCATCAACTTGGAGGCCGCCATCGAGAACCTTGGCGAATGGCTCAAGCGCAAGACTGGCAGTGAGGGCGATAACGAGTTCACCAACGCTTTTGTCTCGACTTCACTCACCGTGTGCATCGGCGCCATGGCCATTGTGGGATCGATCCAGGACGGCCTGCTCGGCGACTGGTCAACGCTTGCCCTCAAGGGTGCACTGGACTGCATCATCGTCTGCACCATGACGGCCTCGCTTGGCCGCGGCTGCATCTTCTCCGCCCTGCCCGTCGCCGTGTTCCAGGGGACGATCACGTTGTTTGCCGGCGCGCTCTCCCCCATCATGACCACAGCTGCCCTCAACAGCCTTTCGCTCGTAGGCTCCATGCTCATCTTCTGCGTCGGCGTCAACCTCATCCGTCCTCAGACCTTCCGCACGGCCAATATGCTTCCCTCCGTCGTCATCGCCGTCATCTACGCCCTCCTGTTTTAAATCTATCAACGCAGCGGTATCTCGAACATCTGTTTGATGCTGTGCTATGATATGAGGTCACCGTAGCTGCGTTCGAGAGGAGGAGCGGTGGCCGACCAGGACATCAAGATGCTCATCGAGCGCATTATGGCCGAGGCCCGGACCCATCAGTCCGCCCGCTTCTCAAACGAAACCTACGCAGACGAGCCGATTCTCAAAACCGGCCGACAGATGCAGAATTTTCTCCCCGACCAGTACCGTAAAATGCGCGAGATATCGCGCTGGCAGGATGACCCCAAGGGCGGTGCGGGCCGCTGGCTTTCGGAAGCCGAGCTTTTCTACCGCCAAGGCCTGCTGATGGCCGACTTTGAGGACGATTGCCCCTACAACGGCACATTCAAGTCGTACTTTCCCACCTACAACGCCATGAGCGATCGGCAACTACGCGGCTATTTTACTTGGCGCGCCCAAGTGCGCCGCGGAACCGTCGAGGAAACGTCTACGTCCTTTGCCTTCCTGTATCTCTATGAACTGATCTGCGGCATTGGCGTTGATGACCCGCTCGATGGTTTTAATAAAATCAAGGCCTTTTGGGATGCCTATCGCACCTTTGAACCCGGCATCGACCGGTTTGCGCGCGTGTGGCTGCAGGACTACGCCGTGTTCCACGGACTCGACCCCAAGCTGCTTCGCGACTCTAAAACCGTCGCATTCGACAACGCCCTCATCGAGCTGCGGCGTGCGGCGCGAGACCTTGCGCCTGCGCCGGCGACGTCAGACCTGGCGCCTGCGCGTCGCAAGACCTCCGAGCCCACGCTCCCCCTTCCGCCCGACGAGGCGCGCGAGGAGCGACTCATGGCCGCCATCAACGCCCTCTCCACGTATAACCTCAATAACTCAAGACTCGATCGCAGTCACCGTCGCGACCTGCGCCACGTGGCATGTGCCGTGTACGTCCGCATGGCGCGCTACTATGACACACACCGAAAGAGCGGTATCGTGGCGAGCTTGTTTGGGGAGGAGACGGCCATGCCCTATACCATGTTTGCCTCGGCTGTGTTCTTTGCGCCTAATCGCCACGAGGATTGCGAATACCGTCTGGACCCCATCCATATTTACCGTTGTCAAAACGGCTTTTGGGAATGCATGCGAATTCACGGCAGCAGGCAAAAAAGCAGCAAGCTCGGTGAGATGATGCGCGCCTGTGACCAACGGCTGCGCCTGGCCCTAGACCCCACCCATCCCCTGAAGGAGGAGAAGGTCCCCAAATATCTGGCCAAGATCATCGATGACGAGATCGTGGCATGGCTTTCGTGGGATGCCGCACATCAGCCCGTCAAGATCGATATCGATTTGAGCCAGCTGGGGCACATTCGGAGCGCTGCCGCACAAACGCGCGAAGCGCTTTTGATCGACGAGGAACGCGAGGACGGCGCGTCCGCAGAAGCCGAGGCAGCGGACTCAGGGCAACCGGAAGCCGAGCCCGTAGCCGACGCGACGGTCGAGGCGGTCGCGGCGGCTGCAGGGCAGGACGAGTCCGACGAGCCGACCATATCCACCGAACAGTTTGGTGTCGTGGCACCGCTTCTCGCGCCGACGCCCGCGTTCGCAGCTGCTGCGCCCGCTGACGCCACGAACGAACTCGCGCCCGCCGCAGACGCCTATCTCCGCGCGCTGCTCGAGCACAACGCAGTACAGGCGGAATCGGCGGTAGTGCAATCGGAGCGGAGCGAGGACATGCTCGTCGATACCATCAACGAGGCGCTCTTTGACCTGGTGGGCGACACCGTAATTGAATTTAGCGCGGCAGGGCCGCAGATTATCGAGGACTACGAAGCAGACGTGAGAGGATACCTAGACCATGAGTGATACCGCATCCGCAGCACCTCGCGTGCCCAAGCGCGTCGCTGCCGTCATTCTCAACTCGCTCAAGGGCGGCGTGGTCCCGCGCATCGGCCTTCCTTACATCACCGTAGGGCGCGAGGTCGAGATCCGCGCCCTGCTCACCGATCTGAGTCTCATCGCCGACGGTGGCGCGAGCTTCCGCTTTCTGGTCGGTCGCTACGGCGCCGGCAAGAGCTTTTTGCTCCAGACTATCCGCACGCACGCCATGGGCGAGGGATTCGTCGTCGCTGATGCCGACCTGTCGCCCGAGCGCCGCCTGCAGGGCGGTCAGGGACAGGGCCTTGCCACCTACCGCGAGCTCATCCGCAATATATCGACCAAGACGCGCCCCGAGGGCGGTGCGCTCAACCTTATTCTGGATCGCTGGGTCGCCTCGTGTGCCGACGTCGACGAGTCGGTCGTCAATGCCCAACTGGCCCCGCTCGAGGAGATGGTCCACGGCTTCGACTTCACCCGCATGCTCCGCCGCTATCGCATGGCCGCATCCGGGGGCGACGAAGAGGCCATGAGCCGCGTGACCAAATGGATTCGCGGCGAATACCGCACCAAGAGCGAGGCACGCGCCGAGCTGGGCTCCTCGACCATCATCAGCGATGACGACTGGTACGACTACGTTAAGCTCATTGCGCGCTTTTTGGTCTGCAGCGGCTACAAGGGCATGCTGGTGCTCATCGACGAACTCGTGAATCTGTATAAGATTCCCAACGCCATCACGCGCCAATACAACTACGAGAAGATCCTGACCATGTACAACGACACACTTCAGGGCAAGGCGCAGTACCTGGGCATGATCATGGGCGGCACGCCAACCTCCATCGAAGACCGCCGCCGCGGCGTGTTCTCCTACGAGGCCCTGCGCAGCCGACTCGCTCAGGGCCGCTTTGCGCGCGAGGACCTTAAGGACATGCTCGCGCCCATCATCCGCCTGCAGCCGCTCACCTACGAGGAGCTACTGGTGCTCATCGAAAAACTCATGCAGATCCATGCCGGCTACTTTGGCTGGACGCCCACGCTTACCGAAAACGACTTGGTGGACTTCCTCAAGATCGAGTTCGGTCGCGTGGGAGCCGCCACGCATCTGACACCGCGTGAAGTCATTCGTGACTTTATCGAGCTGCTCGATATCCTGTGTCAGAACCCCGATGCAAATGTGGCCGAGCTGCTGCAAAGCGTCGGCGGCGGCGCGCTGGCGCCGGCAGCCGCAACAGGCGACACCGGCACCGCAGGCGGCGACCGCAACTTCGCCGAGTTCACCATCTAACCTACCAAAAAGGGACAGGTTTATTTTGGCAGGTTTTATCTGGGCAAACGTTGAAGCAGTAATGCAGCAAGCCGTTGCCAGCCGCGTTGAGAGATTCGTTGTTGAAAGGAGGCCCCGTGAACGCATTTAACCGCTACGCCCCGTTTATCCAAGACTTCATCTACTCCCACGATTGGGAGAGCTTGCGCTCTATCCAGGTTGCGGCGGCAGATGCCATCTTTAACACACAGGACAATGTGCTCCTGACGGCATCCACGGCTTCCGGCAAAACCGAGGCGGCCTTCTTTCCCATCCTGACCGAGTTTTGGGAGAACCCGCCCGCAAGCGTGGGCGCCCTCTACATTGGCCCCCTCAAGGCGCTCATCAACGACCAATTCGTCCGCCTCAACGACCTGTGCGAAGAAGCCGACATCCCCGTCTGGCACTGGCATGGCGATGTCTCGCAATCACACAAGGCTAAGCTCATCAAAAAACCGAGCGGCATCTTGCAGATTACGCCCGAATCACTCGAGGCACTCCTGATCCACAAGCACATGGCAATCCCGCGTATGTTCTGCGACCTGCGCTATGTGGTCATCGACGAGGTCCATTCGCTCATGCGCGGCGACCGCGGCGGGCAGACGCTCTGCCTTATCGAGCGTCTTTCGCGCATGGCGGGCGTGCGGCCCCGTCGCATTGGCCTTTCGGCCACCATCGGGGACCCGAAACGCACGGGTGCCTTTCTCTCACAGGGGACGGGACGCGACTGCGTTATCCCCCGTTTTGAGGAACCGCGCCGCGTGTGGCGTATCTCCATGGAGCACTTTTACAACTCGGGTCCCCAGGCTCAGCAACGAGGATTCGTAGGCACAGGCCCACAAGAAGCCGAGGTGCTTGCTTGCGAGCGTATTGAGACGGCGGCGCCCGCGGCGCTGCCCGCATCCGGACAAGACATGCGCCACAGCGGACAGCCTACACAGGAGGAACGCCGTCAACGTCGCGAGCAGGCGCGGGGCAAGGCCGCTCCCAAAGACCGTCGCACTTCCTCGGCCCCCGAGGGCGAAGTCGACATCCCACGAGCGACCGAACAGGCGCTTCTCAACCCCACCGACACCGCACCCGACAACGCCGACCCCGGTATGGGCTATATCTTTGAGCATACGCGCGGGCGCAAGTGCCTGGTCTTTGCCAACTCGCGCGAGGAGGCAGAGGCCGTGTGCTCCATGCTGCGTAGCTACTGCGAGAGCCGGCACGAGCCCGACCGCTTTCTCATCCACCACGGCAATCTTTCGGCATCACTGCGCGAGACGGCAGAAGAGCTCATGCGCGACGAGGAACAGGCACGAACGACCGTCACCACCTCTACGCTGGAGCTCGGTATCGATATCGGCCGCCTGGAACGTGCCTTCCAGATCGACGCGCCGTTTACCGTCAGCTCCTTTTTGCAGCGAATGGGCCGCACGGGACGCCGCGATCTTCCGCCCGAGATGTGGTTTGTCATGCGCGAGGAAGAGCCCGAGCCGCGCACGATGATGCCCGAGACCATTCCGTGGAAGCTCCTGCAGGGCATAGCACTCGTACAACTCTATCGCGAGGAAAAGTGGGTCGAGCCGCCCGAGCTCGATCGACTCCCCTACAGCCTGCTCTATCACCAGACTATGTCGACCCTCGCCAGCACCGGCGAGCTCACGCCGGCCGAACTTGCCCAACGCGTGCTCACGCTCAGCTATTTCCACCGTGTCTCGGCAGACGATTACCGTGTGCTGCTACGTCACCTCATTAAGATCGACCATATCCAGGTCACCGAAGGTGGCGGGCTCATCGTGGGTCTCGCGGGCGAGCGCATCATCAACAACTTTAAGTTCTACGCCGTGTTTCAAGAAAACGAGGAGTTTACCGTCCGGAGCGAATCGGCCGAGCTGGGCACGATCGTTAATCCGCCCCCGCCCGGTGAGCGCATCGCCATCGCCGGCCATTGCTGGATTGTCGAGGAAGTGGACTGGAAGCGCCACACTGTCTTTGCCACGCAGGTCAAGGGCCGGGTGCCGGCCTACTTTGGCGACTGCCCCGGCGACATTAACACGCATGTGCTCGAGCGCATGCGCCAAGCGCTCACTGAGCACGCAACATATCCGTACCTTATGGGTAACGCACGGGCTCGCTTGGCGCAGGCTCGTCATACCGCCGAGATTTCGGGCGTGGGAACTAAGCCGCTCATCAACCTGGGTGGCGACACCTGGGTGCTCTTCCCCTGGTTGGGCAGCTACGCCTTCCTAGCACTCGAGCGCATGCTTAAAATCAAATGCGCCGCTGAGCTGGGCCTTCGCGGACTCGACCCGTCGCGCCCGTACTTTATGCAGTTTAAGATGAAGGCCGACGAGGAGACGTTCTTTGAGGTGCTCGCCGCCGAGGCAGAGAAGGACTTCGATCCCATCGAGCTCGTCTATCCTGGCGAGGTGCCTTACTTTGACCGCTACGACGAGTTTGTTCCCGAAGAGCTCGTGCGTAAGGGCTTTGCCGAAGGCGTGCTCGACATAGAGGGCATGAAGCAGCGTGTCCGCAGCTGGCGCCTGGCCAAGAAGTAGCTAAAAAGCCCTGTCCAAAAAGACTGGTCGCAGGAAGACGCGCTAGTCGTGGAGGGCAGCGCCGAGGAAGTCGGTGTCGAAGGGCACGGCTTCGGCAAAGGCGTAGTCGCCGTCGCTGGCGATGAGCAGGTAGTTTTCCTCGCCGGCGAACTTCGCATCGCCACATGGGACCACCCAGGCGTGGACGAATACCTCGAGTGCCGTGGCAGCGCAGTCGCGAAGGAACGTCACATCGCTCCCCTCGTTTGCGCTCACAATATTGGCCACGTAGATACCCCCGGGGTTCAGGCTGCCTCGCACCAGGCGCAGCGCCTCAACCGTCGCCAGCTCGCGAACGGGCTCGGCACCGTCAAAGCAATCGCTCACGACCACGTCGTAGCGACGATGACCCACGCTCGTCACACCCAGATACGAGCGAGCCTCGGCGGTAATCACCCGCAGGCGGTCGCCCACCGCGCGCTCCAGCTCGTCCAGGTAGAACCAACGGCGCGCCAAGCGCGTTATCTCTCCGTCATACTCGATAACGTCCATACGCAAGCCCTCGTGCGACACCAGCGCATATTTGGGATAAGCAAACCCGCCGCCACCTAGCATAAGCATACGGCTGATACCGTGACCATAAGCGTCGTGCATCGCATCCTCAGCCTCAAACACGTCGTCAAACGCGCGATAGTACGCAAAGACGGGCTCCGCCCAGCGCTCGCCAACGTAACTCGCGCTTTGGTAGACGCCGCCTTGAACCAATACGCGAACTTCGTCGCCGCCCTCATCGTGCACGCGCTTCACACGCGCCAACCCATTGCGGGTTCGCGCAACCTGCAGACAGGCAGCACGAACAGCGACGGCGGCCGCACCAAGCGCCGCGGCTCCCAGAGCAACGCCGGCAACGACGCCAGCAGAAACACTCGGCTTGTTCATTTAGAGCTCCTTTTGCAGATAGAGTCCATGGTCGTAAAAACCCAAATGGCGATAGTACTCGCGCGTACCGATCGCGCTGATAACGTTGATGCGCGCATAACCCGCATCCCGGGCAATCTCGCACGCACGCTCTACGAGCAAACGCCCCAATCCATGGTGCTGGGCTGCCTGGCCTTGATCCCCCACGCGCGCCGCCATGCCATAGACGTGCACCTCGCGAATCATCGCCTCGTCCGGCGGCGTCGGCAACTCGTCCGCATGCGCGGCAACAAAAGCGCGATCGGGCAGCGACAACCGCAAAAAACCCGCGATTTTGCCCTGCGGCGTCACCCACTGCAAAAAGCGCTCGTGCGTCACCGGCGTCTCGTACGCCACGCCCTCGTCAAGGGTCAACTCGCCCAGGTCGGCGCCCGCCGTGCTGATCTCGCGATAGCGGATCTCACGCACCGTCGCACCGTCACCCCGAGCAGCCAGGCGGTTCTCGACGAGCTGACGCAGGTTGGGCTTCTTGTTGCCCACCATGATGTCATCGGAACTAAAGTCGCGAATCATGCGGCTGATGCGGCAGAACGCCGGCGTCACCACGATGTCATCGGCCAGCACATCGAGCAGTTCTTCCTCGGTATAGGGGCGCCACTCGCCGCGCTCGTAGCAGCCCACCAGGCGCGAGCCCTCGATGAGCGCACACGGGTAGACCTTGACCTCGTCGGGCATAAAGGCGCTCTCGGTCATAAAGCGCTCGTAATCGCGCTTGTCCCCTTCGGGCGTGGCGCCCAGCAAGTTGAGCATAAAATGTGCGTGGATCTTAAAGCCAAACAGGCGTGCAAGCGAAAACGCCCGCTCGATCTGCGCCACCGAAATGCGACGCTCGTTGATATCGAGCAAATGTTGGTCGAGACTCTGAATACCCATCTGGATCTTGGTGCAGCCCAGGCGGCGGATGAGCGTAAGCGCCTGCGGCGTTACGGCATCGGGGCGCGTCTCGATAACGAGTCCCACCACGCGATGCTTCGCCGTCTCGTTGATGCGCTGCTGACGCTCAAGCTCCTCCATCGTTGCCGCCTGCCACTCGGCAACCTCGCCCCACGGCGTACCGGGGCCGTACAGACGACGCACCGCGCGGTTATACCCGCCCACGGCAGCATCCACACGCTCCTGTTCGTCGACAACGCCGGCAGCAAGCTCAGCCTCGTCTGTCGCAATGCCGGCAGCCCGATAGCGCTCGCGACGCTCCGCCACCACCGGCGGCAGCGCATCGGTGGGCGCGTCATCGAGCAGGCGCCCCGCCTCGGCACGGCTGATGCCCGGACGCGCCAACATGGGGTTAGCCGCCACACCAGCCACGGCATCGTCATTGAGCGCGCGGAAGAGCTCCGACATAAACCATGTCTGATAGCCTTCCGGATAGTCGCTCCAGGTACCGCCAAGCACAATGAGCTCGATCTTATCGGTCGCATGCCCCATTTGCGAAAGCGCCGTCAAACGGGCACTCACCTGCAGATACGGGTCGAAGCAATTTTGCTCCGCACGGGCGCATGCCGGCTCGGCGTGCAGATAGCTTTTGGGCATGCGCAGATCGTTGGGACAAAACAGGCAATCGCCCGAGCACGGCCACGGCTTGGTGATGACGGTAATGGTCGCCACGCCCGAGGCCGTTCGGCGCGGCTTCATACGCAGCACCTGCAGCAGTTGACGTTCCAGATCGGAATCGACATTCCACGCAGCCCACCGAGCCGGCTCCTCACGTTTAACCCGCTGGTAGAACGGCAGCAGACGGCGCTTGGCAAGATCTCGTTTGTCGGCACCCTCGCGGCGCGCCTCGGCATGTATCAATTTGACGAGCGCTTTGTCGTCCACGGTCTCGCCGCGACGCAGAGCCCCGAGTATGTTCAAGATAATCTGTTCCATGCCCCCATTGTAAAGGCAAAGGCGCCGGAGCCAGTCACGGCCCCGGCGCCTCCATCAAAGAGCATGCCTATATGCACCGATCTCCGAAAACCGCATGTCACTCCGGATCGAACGACATGTCACCCGAATCGACTTCAAAACGATACGTGGCAGACTTATCACCGTTGTCGAATTCAAGATTCAATATGGTCTCGCCATCGTAGCCAAGCGGAAGGAAATCGCTCTCGAAGTCACCGCTGCCCACGGTGAGGCTCGCCTTAAAGCCCGTAGAGCTCGGAACCGTTATCTCCACATCGCCCGAGCCCACACTCACGTCCATCGACTTCGCGGGGGCCTGGTAGAGCTCGAACGTCACATCGCCCGAACCGACCTCAGCACTGAGCGCATCAGTCACGCTGCCCGTAAACTCTACATCTCCCGCACCCAGGAAAAGGTCAAAACCATCACAGATGACACCGGCAATCTGCAAATCACCCGAGCCCACGTGCGCGTTGATCCCCTTCAGATGTTCGGCAACACGGCGCGGCAGCTCAACCGTAACCGAGCGATCGATTGCCTTACCGTCATCACTTCCAAACTGGGAAATCTTGAGCGTCGAGTCCTCGACGGATGCGATGTGTTGCGCCGCGGCCTTGGAGGCATCCATACCCTTGGCAACGCGCCCCCGCTCGATAACGCGAGCCTTGTTGCCATCAACAACCTTGACGTCCACCGAAGCCGCATTGATATCGAAATCGAGGTAGCGGAACTCATCGGCATCAAAAGTCGTGCTCGAAAGCTGCTGAGGCTGAGCGGAATAGTTACCGTCATCGCTCATAAAATCGTCATCGTCAACCACATCGTCCCTGCCGGACAGGCCGGATACAACATCGTCGAGATCCCACGGGCCATCAAAATGAATCAATGTCCGCGAAACGCCAAATACAAGCCCAACAATGAGCACAAACGCTCCGATACCAACGCCCAGGCGCACCTTGGATTCATGCGATAGCTTCATCATTCCTCACCTTCTTTGGCGCTCGGCTCTGTGCTGGTCGAGGCAGCGGCGTCAGCATCAACCGCGGCGGAAGCGTCTTGGACCTGAGCCTTAGTCACCACCGGCGCCGGACCAACCTGAATATCCCCACGTGCCCAATCGCCATCGAGGGCACGCGCCACCCAGTGGTAAATGGGAATCGTAAAGAAGATCAGCGCGGCAAAGGGGCCAGCCCCAAACAGGAACATCAGCAAAAAGAACAGCAGCCAGCACACAGCCCAATACGGAAACGACTGGAACGGGCCTTTCGCCGTAGTCGGATTGACCGCGCTGGTGCTCGTCACCTGCGCTGTTGCCGCGTTGGCGGCTTGCGCGCTCCAGCTTGCCGCCTGTGCCGCCTTGGCCGCCGCATCGCTTGCCTGCGTTGCCGCCTCGGTCGCACGCGCCGCCGCCTCATGGGTGCGGGCGCGCTCTGCCGCCTCGGCCTCGCGCTGACGAGCGCGGTCCTCGTTCTCAAACTCGATATCGTCCTCAATCTCATCGCTCGGATTGAGCAGCTCGTCCAGACTCACACCATAGAGCTTGGCGAGCGAGATCAGGTTCTCGGTATCGGGCGAGCTCTCCGCGCGCTCCCATTTACTGACTGCTTGGCGCGACAGTCCCAGCTTTCGTGCCAGCCCTTCTTGGCTAAAGCCTTTGCTTCGGCGAAGGTCGGCGAGCCGCTGCGCAGTTTCTACATTCATGGTTCCTCCTATGTGATGCCAGCCGTGCCGCCGGACCGTTTTTGTTCTTAAGGCGCCTTGCACAGTTAAAAATCTATCCGCCACCGCCAAAAGCATGCCACCTATTCTAGTGAGATTTTTGACAACCGGCGGTTGCGGGTGCATATGAGCTGCGGAAATGTGTCCAAACAAAGCAATGACCCGTAGCTTGGTTGTCCCCGTTGCGGCGTTAACGGTAGTATGGTCGTACTGTTAATTCCGCACCGCCAACGGAGGGAGTTCCGCGCCGTGAACCGCGATTTCGCCTCATCGCTCATCCAGCTCAACAACACGTTCTATCGCGAGCACTCCGCCTCCTTCTCCGATACGCGCCAGGCCCCGTGGCCCGGCTGGGTGCGCACCATGGACATCGCGCTCGAACAGCTCGATGTCGCCACGATTGAGCATCCCGTCCGCGTCTTCGATCTCGCCTGCGGCAATATGCGATTCGAGAACTTTGCCGCCGGCGGCGCACTTGCCGCCAAGGGCGTCGACGGCGCAAACCCCTCGGCGGATGCCAGCTGCCCGTTTGAGTTCTATGGTGTCGACTCGTGCCAAGACCTGGCCATCGATGCACGTGGTCACGCCCTGCGCATTCCCAACCTGCACTTCCAGGAGCTCGATGTGCTCGATGCCCTCATGAAGCTCAACCCCGCCGAGACGCCCGACGTGCTTTTCGACGCCCCACTCGCCGACATCTCGGTCTGCTTTGGCTTTATGCACCACGTACCGTCATGCGAGTACCGCGTACGCGTGCTCGACGCCCTGGTGCGGCAGACGCGCCCAGGCGGCATCATCGCCATCAGCTTTTGGGAGTTTATGAATGACGAGCGCATGGCGCGCAAAGCCGTTCGCGCCGAGGCCCGCGCCGAGCTCACCCCGCCGTTTGAGGGTTACGACTCCGCGCAGTTTGAAGCCGGCGACCACCTCATCGGCTGGCAAAACGACCGCCACGCCTACCGTTATTGCCATCACTTTGACGATCAGCAGATCACCGACCTGGTGCGCGGCGTCCGCACGTTCTACAAGAGCGGCGAGGTCCCCGTGCGCGAGCTTGAGCGCTTCCATGCCGACGGTCGCAGCGGCGAGCTCAACCGCTATGTGATTCTCAAGCGCCTGTAGGCACCGACGACTCGCCGTCGAGCCGCATCGCATCTTTCGGGCAAACTATGCCCACCCTTTTTTCAACCCATTGACGGAACGTGCAACCATGCGTTCCACACTTATGACCAAGGAGCCTCATGGGAGCCGTCCACGTTCGCACGCCTAAGAACTTTGTGCTCGAAGAGCGCCTGGAACGCTACGCCGATGCGATTGAGACGAGCCCCGAGGCCTATGCCGGAGATTGGCGCAAGGCCTGTGCGCCCACAGGCAGCAAGCCTTTCGAACGCCTTCACTTGGATCTTGGCTGTGGCAAGGGAACGTACCTTGTAGAACGCGCGGTCCACGAGCCAAACACCCTCTTTATCGGCATGGACCAGGAGCCCATCTGCATCGCCTATGCCGCGCAGAAAATCTGCGAGCAGAAGCTGTCCAACGCACTCGTCCTGCCCCGAGGCGCTGCATCGCTGCCGCAGCTATTTGCCGCAAGCGAGCTCGACGCCATCACCATCAACTTTCCCACGCCGCAGCCCAAGGCCAAGTACGCCAAAAAACGACTCGTCCATGTCGACCACCTGATGCTCTACCGCCCGCTCTTTTCAGCCGGCGCCACCGTCACACTGCGAACCGACAGCAAGCCATTGCGCGACTACGCCTTGGGGCAGTTTGCCGCGGCCGGCTACGACACACTTTGGGTAAGCGACGACGTCCGCCGCGACCATCCTGAGCATCCCGAGACCGAATATGAATGCCGCACGCGCGAGATGGGTGCCGTCGTCTATGGCATTTGCGCCATGCCCGGAGCGCAGCCAACCGACGAACAGCTCACAGTAGGACGCGCGCAGGAGCAAAGCCTTGCCTGCTACCTGCCCGATAACCTCGATGAGCTCACCTATGTACCTCTGGGCATGGAAGAAGCCGTCGAGAACTTTAGAAACCGCGCCCGCAAAGGCAAGAAGCGCCTGCCGCAAGAGCACTAACTTCACGCGCCCATTTCCTGCATTTTCTCGCGCGCTGGCACCCCGCGCCGCCGCTACGCCATAATAGTTGGCGGACAAACGCGAGAGAAAGCAAACCACATGGCACAGACCACGACAGATACTTCCGCCAGCACCGTTTCCGGCGCCGGCGCCGCCAGCTCATTCTCGGGCGGCACGGGAACCGAAGCCGAGTTTGGCTCGCTCGGTGCGCTCTCCCCCACCTGGTGGGAGCCCGAGGATGGCAGTGAGCCCGAACCGTGGCTCACGCCCGATCAGGCCTTCGAACGTTTCTTTGAATGGACGAGCGACCGCGGCATTGAGCTGTGGGACCACCAAGAAGAAGCCCTCATGGACCTGGCTGCCGGCGATCACGTCATTTTGGGAACACCGACCGGATCGGGTAAATCGCTCGTCGCGCTGGGCATGCTCTTTATGGGCATGGCGCAGGGCAAGCGCTGCTACTACACGGCTCCTATCAAGGCTCTGGTCAGTGAGAAGTTTTTCGACCTTGTGCAGGTGCTCGGCCGCGATAACGTCGGTATGATCACCGGCGACACGCATATCAATACCAAGGCGCCCGTCATCTGCTGCACGGCAGAGATCCTTGCCAACGATGCAATGCGCGAGGGCGAGGGCGCCGACGTGGGCTGCGTGGCCATGGACGAGTTCCACTACTTTGCCGACCCCGACCGTGGCTGGGCATGGCAGGTGCCGCTGCTCACCCTGCCCCACACGCAGTTTATGCTCATGAGTGCCACGCTCGGCGATGTCACCGCCATCGCCGCCTCGCTCGAGGAGCACACCGGCGCTGCTTGCGACCTGGTTGTCGACGCCCCACGCCCTGTTCCGCTGAGCTACGACTATGTGACGACCTCCCTCGAGGGCACCGTCGAGCTCGCCATGCGCCGCGGAGAGGCCCCACTCTACATCGTGCACTTTAGTCAGGACGCCGCGCTTGCCACGGCACAGTCGCTTGCCAACTTTGGCATCGCTAGCAAGGAGCAGCGCGAGGCCATTAAGGAAGCTGCCAAAGGCACGAGTTTCTCCACCGCCTTCGGCAAGATTCTCAAGCGCCTGCTCGGCTGCGGCGTCGGCGTGCACCACGCCGGTATGCTGCCGCGCTATCGCCTACTGGTTGAGCGCCTGGCGCAGCAGGGCCTGCTGCCCGTCATCTGCGGCACCGACACGCTCGGCGTCGGCATCAACGTGCCCATCCACACCGTGGTGCTCACCGCGCTCACCAAGTTCGACGGTTACAAGATGCGTCGTCTGCGCGCCCGCGAGTTCCACCAGATTGCCGGTCGCGCCGGCCGCTCGGGCTTTGACACCGAGGGTATGGTCATCGCCGAAGCCCCGGAGCACGAGATTGAGAACGCCAAGCTCATGGCCAAGGCGGGCGACGACCCCAAAAAGCTCCGCAAGATTAAAAAGAAGAAGGCCCCGGAGGGCTTTGTCACCTGGAACAAGCAGACCTTTGAGCGCCTGATTGAGACGCAACCCGAGACGCTCAAACCGCGCCTGCGCATCACGCACTCCATGGTGATCAGCGTGGTCGAACAGGGTGGCGACGCTCGCGCCCGCGTGCATGACCTCATCGAGACAAGTCTGCAGACCCCCGAAGAAAAGGCCAAGCTCGAGGTTCGTGCCGACGAGATCTTCGCCACGCTCATCGACTCCGGCGTCGTCGTGCGCACCGAGGTGCCGCCCGCGCCCGACGCTCCGGCTGACGCCGCGCCTGACATCGACTACGCGCTGACGGTCGACCTGCCCGAGGACTTTGCGCTCGACCAGCCGCTCTCGCCGTTTTTGCTCGCCGCGCTGGAGCTGCTCGACCCCGAGAGCGAGACCTACACCATGGACCTCATCTCGATGGTTGAGGCTACACTCGAGGACCCCAAGCAGGTGCTGCGCGCACAGGAGCGTGCTGCGCGCGATCGCGCCATGGCCGAGATGAAGGCCGACGGCGTCGAGTACGAGGAGCGCCTGGAGCGCATCCAGGATGTGACCTATGAAAAACCGCTCGAGGACTTGCTCGATGCCGCCTTTGATAAGTACTGCCAAGAAGTGCCCTGGGCCAACGACTACCAGCTCTCGCCCAAGAGCGTCCTGCGCGACATGCTGGAGAGCGCGAGCGACTTTAAGGGCTATATTCAAAAGCTCGGCATCGCCCGCTCCGAGGGCATCCTGTTGCGCTACCTTGCCGAGGCTTACCGCTCGCTCGATCGCACCGTGCCCATCGAGAAGCGCGACGAGCGCTTGCGCGACATTATCTCGTGGCTGGGCTTTGTGGTGCGCTCGGTCGACTCGAGTTTGGTGGACGAGTGGGAGAACGCCGGCAACCCGGCCGCCCTCGACGCCGCGCCACCGCAGGGCATCGACGAGGTCGTGGCCGATCGTCGCGGCTGCACACTGCTGGTACGCAACGCGCTCTTCCGCCGCGTGACGCTTGCCGCCCGCGGGCACGTACGCGACCTGGGCGAGCTCGACGAGGACTGGGGCATGAGCGAGGTCCGCTGGCAAAAGGCGCTCGACGCCTATCACGAGCAGCACGAGGAAATCCTCACCAACAGCGACGCCCGCAGCGCCGCGATGTTTACCATCGACGAGAGCGATGAGAAGACCGATCACGTATGGCACGTGCACCAGATTTTTGCCGACGAGGATGGCGACCACGACTTTGGCATCATGGGCGATGTCGATCTCGATGCCACGCAAGACGGCGGCGAGGTCATCTTCACCCACTACCGCGTCGGCTTTATCGAGGACCTGCTCGAAGACTAGCCGGGCGCAATGGAACGAAACAAAGCGGGGCCGCTGGCAACATCGCCGGTGGCCCCGCTTTTTGCGCTATACGCTATCCTCTACTCGGCATCCTCGACCTCATACGAGTCGGCCTCGGCGGGCTCATCGCCCGTGCCCGTTGCCGTCTCGCGCGCCTCGTCGAAGGCCGCCTTCATGGTCTTGTTGCCCCAGGTGAGCTTGCGGATTGTAAGCTCATCAGCCTTGTTATGGGCAAGGCGCAGGTTCTCGGTGCTGCGGCGCAAGTCGTCCTTGGTCTTCTCAAGCTGCTTGATGGCAGCATCGATTTCTTTGATCGCCGATTCGAATTGCTTACTCGCCAGGTTGTAGTTGCGCGAGAAACCGTCCTTGAACTTTTCCATCTTGGCTTCGAAGTTCGTGACATCGATGTTCTGCTGTTTGTACTCCGCCAGCTCCTGCTTATAACGCAGCGAGCCCATGGCAGCGTTGCGCAGCAGCGTGATCATGGGAATGAAGAATTGCGGGCGGATCACGTACATCTTCTCGTAGCGATAGCTCACGTCCACGATGCCGGCGTTATAGAGCTCGCTCTCGGGCTCGAGCAGGGTGCAGAGCACCGCGTACTCGCAGCCTTTCTGGCGGCGATCGTGGTCGAGCTTCTTAAAGAAGTCCTCGTTCTTGTGCTTGGTCGCGGTTTCATCATTCTCGTTTTTCATCTCGAACATAATCGAGATGATCTCGTTGCCGCTCGCGTCGCACTCACGGAAGATGAAGTCGCCCTTGGTGCCCTCGGACGCATCGTTGTCTTTCTCGAAATAAGCGTTGGGAAACGCCGTCATGCGCAAGCGATTGAACTCCGTCTCGCAGTGCTGCTCGAGCGACTCGCCCACCATCTTGGTGGACAGGCGCACCTTCATGTCCTTCAGGCGCTCAATCTCTTCGTCCTTGTAGCGAATGAGCTCGTCACTCGCGCGCTTTGCCTGAGCAAGCTCGAGCTCGTGGGCCGCCTTGGCCTGCTCCTCGCGAGAATCGCGCACTGCCAGCTCGCTCGTGAGCTTCGCGCGCGCCTCATCGCGCTCACGCTCCGCCGCGGCAACCGCCTCCGACAGGTTCATTTTTGCCGTCAGCTCCTGCTCACGCAGCTGGGCGCGCAGACCCTCTGCCTCCTGCTCAGACTGAGCCTTTGCGGCGGAGAACTTCTCCTTCACCTTCGCCTGATAGTCGGCAAGCGTGCGCTCAGCTTCGCTGCGAGCCGCAGCGAGCTCGCGCTGCGACTCAGCCGCGGCAGCGGCAAGCGCCATCTCCTGAGCTTTGTCCGCCGCAGAGAGCTTCGCCTGCAGCTCGGCAATCTGGGCATCGCGTGCGGACAGGTCGTTTTGAGCGGCATTGCGCACCGCGGCCTCGGCAAGCTTGGCTTCGTCGTCCTTGCGTCCCAGCTGCGCACGCAGGTTGTCAATCTCGCGCTGGAGCTCAGCATTCTCCTTTTGAGCATCGGCACGGGCCTCAACAGCCGCACGCTGGCTTGCGCTCTCGCGCTCTGCGGCAGCGCCCTCGAGCTTGGCGCGCAGCTCGGCAAGCTCGGCGTCGCGCTTGGCAACTTCCTGCGCCAGCTCCTGAGCCGCGGCGTTTTTCTGCTCAACAAGCTGAGCGTTGCGCTGGGACTCCGCCTCCTGCAAGGCAGACGCCGAACGCGAACGCTCAAGCTCCAACGCCTGCTCGCCTTCGCGCTGGACAGCCTTCACACGTTCGTAAAGGTCATGCGAAAATTCAGCATCGCGCACCTGTTTGACGATGTCTGCATAGCCGGACGCATCGACCTTAAAGACTTGGCCGCAATGCGGGCACTTGATCTCGTTCATAGCAGCTCCTGGATGGACGCAAATTTTAACCGCCTACACTCTACCGCGCCATGCGGACAAAAAAAGGCGCCGCCGACAGAATGGCAACGGCGCCAGATCCACCGCTAGGGTGCCTATCCCCTTTGTGGTGGCTTGGGTCCTTACAGGTCGCGATAGTCGATCAGACGAAGATCGGGCTGAGCCTCGAGCCACGCCCGCAGCTCGGGGTCGATCAGTGCATCGACCTCCTTGGTACGATCGGTCGTAAGCGAGCTATTCTCTAGGATAAAGCGATCGAGATAGCCCGGATGGCACACGAAGACGACCGTCTCGCCATCGGCCATCTCGCGAACCGTCTGCATGATTGCTTCCTTGGGCTCGTAGCCCGGCTCCATCGAGCGCATCACCATACGCAGATCGGTAACTCCGCAGCGCACCACGGCCGTGGGGTCAAAGCTCGCCTTTTGCTCCTTAAGGCCCAGCTCCTGCGCCACCGCCGAGATCGCTCGATTGAGGTTTTTGCTCATAACGGCGTGGGCCTCAAAGTAATCGGGCTCGCGACCCACGATCTCGACAAAGCGGTCATGCTGCGCACGAATCTCAATGCAGGCCTCGTCGAAGTCAATCAGTTCCTCGCCACGCTTAAAGTGCTCGCGGAAGGTACGGCTGCTATGGAACTCGCCGTTGCCGTCGAGCAGACTCGGGATGAGCGCCGGGTCGGCACACGGCTTTCCCAGGCACACATTGGTATGCTGGCCCACCGCAATGCCTGAATCCGCTACGAGCGACCAACCACGCTCGGCCTCGGGCATATTGGGCATAAGGCCCACCGAACGCACCAGGCCCTCGTTGACGCTACGGGCAATCCCCAGGTCAACGGCGTACGAATAACCGATATCGTCGGCACGAATGAGCAGTTGCCTCATAACGACTCCAATCTAAGGAAAAAACACCATAAAGGTGCCTGTCCCCTTTATGGTGGCTTGAGGGTTACAGTCCAAAGAAGCTCAAGATCTGGTCTCGGCTTACGGGCTTGTAATTGTTGGCGTCGAGGCCAACATCGTAGCGGTAAACGGGGCGCTCGCGGTCTCGGTTGCGCGTGTTGGTGCGGTCTCCTCTACTGTGAATGTGACCGTGCAGCATGATGGCGCCGCGCGCTTTACCGTTCCAGCTGAGCATGGGGTAATGGCTCAGAACCAGACGATATCCCTTGGCATAACCGGGAGCAATCTCCAGGTAATCGCGCACGTCATCCCAAATTTGCGGTGCGTCCGGATCCTCCCAATCGCCGTCATGGTTACCACGTATGAGCGTGACGTTTTGGCAGGCAATACGCTCGCGCAGGCGCACGGCCTCCGCCATGGGCAAGCGATACGTAAAGTCTCCCAGGATGTAGAGGCGGTCGTCCGCAGCAACGCATTCGTTAATGGCATCGATAACCTTACGGTTCATTTCCTCGACCGAGGCAAACGGTCGATCCATATCGTGCAGGATATTCGTGTCGCCCAGGTGCAGGTCGGCGGTAAACCACATCATCGTCTGTGTCCTCATTTCGCAACGCGTTTTACTGAAACAAGTATACAGACGCTTTAACAGGACCGCCTAGCCAAAGAGCCCGCCAAACAATCCACGGCGGCGCTTGTCATTCTTTTTCGATACGTCGACTTGCGCGTTCTTATCCTTCCGCTTTTTGCGATCCTGCTCCAGCTCGTCGTCATCGAGCAGCAGATCCCACTCAAATGGATCATCCGTCAGATCGAACAGGTCGTCGTCATCAAACATGGCAAGCCCTCCTAGATGCCGGAATGTCCGGCGTTTGACCTTACCGAGAAGTCTAAAGGCACGTGCGGACACAAATTCACCCACCCGGGCCTTTTCGACCGTTCATCGCAACGATTGCATGACGGAGCGCTTGCAGATAAGATAGGGGCACGGATGGCACCCGTTGCAGCGGGTCTTGCCAACTCCAGTACACGTTTTCATCGTGAGAAGTGGCCGTCTTCGCTTACGCGGGGGCGGCCACTCTGTTTGTCCCCTATCTGCTGTCTTTTTCTAATGCACAAACATGCGCACGAACTTGTGTTTCCAGCTTGCGTAGGGCGCGTAGCGGAACGGCACGTCCAGCCATGTCGCCTTGTTCACAATGCTCTTCTTGTGGCTAAACGTATCGAAGCTCTCGCGACCATGGTACTGCCCCATGCCACTCGCGCCCATGCCGCCAAAGCCCATATGACTTGTGGCCAGATGCATGATGGTGTCATTGACGCAACCGCCGCCAAAGGGCACGTAACGCACAAAGCGCTGCTGCACCGAGCGGTCCTGGCTAAAGATGTACAGCGCCAGCGGCGTCGGACGATCCGTAATAAACGCCTCGGCCTCATCCAGGCTTTCAAACGTCAGCACCGGCAAGATGGGACCGAAGATCTCCTCCTGCATCACGGCGTCATCGGGGGTCACGCCGTCCAGGATCGTCGGCTCAATCTTGAGCGAGGCCTCGCGCGCAGCACCTCCCAGCACAACCTTGTCGGGGTCGATCAGTCCACGCACGCGCGCGAAATGCTTGGCGTTGACGATATGACCGTAGTCCTCGTTGTCGAGCGGGTGCTCGCCAAACATGCGGCGGACCTCTTCCTTGATAAGACCCAACAGCTCGTCGTGCACGCGCGCATCGACCAGCAGGTAGTCGGGCGCTACACAGGTCTGGCCCACGTTGAGCCACTTACCAAAGGCGATGCGGCGTGCTGCCACGCGCAAGTTTGCCGTGGCGTCCACGATGCAGGGGCTCTTGCCGCCCAGCTCAAGTGTCACGGGCGTGAGGTTTTTGCTCGCGCGCTCCATGACGAGCTTGCCGACCGGAACGCTGCCGGTAAAGAAAATCTTATCCCAGCACTCATCGAGCAGTGCCTCGTTCTCGGCACGACCGCCCTCGACGACTGTCACCAAGCGCGGATCGAACGCTTCCTCGCAAATCTGTTTGAGCACGGCGCTCGACGCCGGCGCATAGGCACTCGGCTTGACAACCACGGTGTTGCCCGCGGCAAGGGCACCGGCAAGCGGTTCGAGCGTCAGCAAAAACGGATAGTTCCAAGGCGCCATGATCAGCGTCACGCCATAGGGAACCGGCTGCGTCTTGCACACGCTAATAGCATTGGCGAGGTCGCACGGGCGCAGGTGCGCACGACTCCACCGGGCCACATGCGCAATCTGGTGGCGAATCTCGGAAAGCGATGTGCCGATCTCGCACATGTACGCCTCGTCATGCGACTTGCCCAAATCGGTCTTGAGCGCATGGGCGATATCGTCCTCGTGTGCCCGAACCGCATCGCGCAGGTGCATGAGCGCGCGGCGGCGAGCATCGACATCAAACGTGGCATGCGTCTTAAAATAGGCGCGCTGGCCGCTAACGATGCGCGCGATTTCCTCGGTGTTCATGGACCCTCCTAGTTCTCGTCCTCAAACATACCACCCGCGACGACCTCGTACATATGCTCGAGCTCCACACGGTCCATCAAAAGCGGGACAGGATACAGCGGATTGGCCTCGGCATCGGCATGGGCGGCCATTTGCGGAATATCGGAGCGGCGAATACCCAAGACGTATTTAGGAATTCCCAAGGCATCGTTCATGCGATCGACCCAATCGATAAAGGCCTCGGCAGCCAAGCCGTCCTGCGCGTTAGCCGGCGCAATGCCCGCCATGCGAGCAAGATCGGCAAGCTTGGGAGCGGCAGCTTCGCCATAAGCGCGAAGCATGTGCGGCAGGATAATGGCGTTGGCCAAACCGTGCGGAATGCCGTATCGGCCACCCAGACTGTGCGCGATGGCATGCACGTATCCGACGTAGGAGCGCGTAAATGCGACGCCCGCCTTATACGCCGCCGAAAGCATATTGCGACGCACACACATGTTGTCGCCATGCTCATAGGCCTCGAGCAAATTGTCGTGGATGAGCTGAACCGCTTGGCGCGCCATCTTGCGCGTGTAGGGCGTGGTGCTACGGCCGATAAAAGCCTCGACGGCATGCGTCAGAGCATCCATACCCGTCTGCCCCGTAATGGACGCCGGCAGCCCACGCGTAAACTCGGGGTCGTGCACCGCAAAGCGCGGAATAAGCACAAAGTCATTGATGGGGTACTTATAGTGCGTCTCGTCGTCGGTAATCACCGCCGCGAGCGTGACTTCGCTTCCCGTACCGGCGGTAGTGGGAACCGCGATAAGCAGCGGCAGGAGACGGTGAACACGCAACAGGCCGCGCATCTTGTTGATGGGTTTGTTTGGCTGCGCAATGCGCGCGCCCACGCCCTTGGCGCAGTCCATGGCCGAACCGCCACCAAAGCCGATAATGGCCTGGCAGTCGCTCTCGCGATACAGCGCCGCCGCTTCCTCCACATTCGAGACCGTGGGGTTCGCACGCGTTTCGGCATAGACCGTAACGCCAATCCCCTTGGACGCGAGCGCGCGCTCGAGCGGCGCCGTAAGCCCCAGACGAGCAATGCCAGGATCCGTCACGATAAGGACCTGCTGTATCGAGCGCTTTTGGAACACCGCGGGCACATCCTCGGCATGCTCCAAAATGCGCGGCTCGGTATAGGGCAGAATCGGCAATGCGATGCGAAAAACCGTCTGATATGTTCGGCACCAGGCACGACGGGCTAGATGCATAAAGGAAACTCCTTCATTTGTTGATGGGTCAACATTTGCTCGACCGATTGTACTCATCGTGGGACGCAGGCAGCACGGTAATCGTTAATCAATCAACATCTTCATATTGTTCGGAGCTTCCCGGCGTCATCCGGTGTTAGTCTTTCAGAGTCCATTGGATTCACGTCCGCCGCAAAGGAGGCGCAAAGGTGCATGACATCTGGAACCCCTGGCATGGCTGCACGCGCGTCAGCGAGGGATGCGACAACTGCTACATGTATTACATGGACGGACAACGCGGTATCGACCCCTCCGTGATTAGAAAAAGCAAGTCGGGCTTCACCTATCCCCTCCAACGCCGACGAGACGGCAGCTACAAAGTTCGCGCCGGCGAGCTTATCCGCATCTGCATGACAAGCGATTTCCTATTGCCCGAGGCCGATCCCTGGCGACCAGAAGTATGGGACATCATCCGCCAAAGGCCCGACGTAAAGTTTTTCATTCTGACCAAACGTCCCGAGCGCTTTAGCGAGTGCCTTCCCAGCGACTGGGGCGATGGTTGGCGAAACGTCATGCTCAACGTAACCTGCGAAAACCAGCGCAGGGCAAATGAGCGGATTCCCCTCCTGCTCGCCACGCCGGCCGCACACCGCGGCATCATGTGTGCGCCGTTCATCGGAAGCGTATCGGTCGAGAAAGCCGCCCCCGGTAGCCTTGGAAAACCCGATGGAATCGAGCAGGTCATCGCAGGCGGAGAAAACTACGCGGGAGCGCGTCCCTGCCATTACGAATGGGTGCGCCAGCTGTATGCCGAATGCGTAGCGGCAAATGCGACGTTCGCTTTCATCGAAACCGGAAGCACCTTCGTTAAGGACGGGCGAACATATCACCTTCGTGGCAAAAATCTGCAAAGCGAACAGGCATGGAAATCAGGTCTCCAGCACCGCGGCCGCCAAATCGAGTGGGGCCTAAGGGACCCGCTCGGCTTGGAAATCCCCAGCTCGGAGCTTTGGGATCCACCGTATTTTGAGTGGTGCGAAACCTGCGGAAGCAAGTTCATCTGCAACGGCTGCGTCCGCTGCGGACTATGCGGGCGCTGTTAGATGACAGCGTCAAAATTGTTTTATTAAAAATCATTCCTAATAGGCTTCACATTCAGTCTCATTTATGGATAATAGAGCTCGTCAAGACGCGCGTCCGGAGAGGGCCCTTACGGGACCGGACAAGCGCCCCATCGCCATCGATCGAAAGGATCGAATCATGAAGTTTGTTTGCCCCGTTTGCGGTTATGTGGAAGAGTTCGACGGCGACCAGCTGCCCGAGGACTTCAAGTGCCCCCAGTGCGGCGTCCCCGGTTCTCGTTTCCTGAAGCAGGAGGAGGGCCAGCTCGAGTGGGCTGCCGAGCACGTCGTGGGCGTCGCCAAGATGGAGGGCGTCTCCGAGGACATCGTTGCCGACCTGCGCGCCAACTTTGAGGGCGAGTGCTCCGAGGTCGGTATGTACCTGGCCATGGCTCGCGTCGCTCATCGCGAGGGCTATCCCGAGATCGGCCTGTACTGGGAGAAGGCTGCCTACGAGGAGGCCGAGCATGCCGCCAAGTTCGCTGAGCTGCTGGGCGAGGTCGTGACCGACTCCACCAAGAAGAACCTCGAGATGCGCGTTGAAGCCGAGAACGGCGCTACCGCCGGCAAGACCGACCTCGCCAAGCGCGCCAAGGCCGCTGGCCTCGATGCCATCCACGACACCGTGCACGAGATGGCTCGCGACGAGGCTCGCCACGGCAAGGCTTTCGCCGGCCTGCTCAAGCGCTACTTCGGCTAAGATAGCTGTCTGAGACATAACCTCTAGCTCAATGAGGCCCGGACCACACGGTTCGGGCCTTTTTGTGTCTCGAGGACTCGTTAACGCCCTGAAATAGGACCGCCTTAGGCATTGGTATCTCGTCAAAAACTAAGTGAGTAGACTTTTTGGAACTTGCCGAGCACACCATCCATATTGCTTTATAAAGCCGCAGGCAAATGACTTGTTGCAAAACGGCCTGGTCGCCAAAGTGCCAAAAGTCTACTCACTTAGAACCGCAGCCGTCCACGATCGAGCTGTTTTGCGTCTAACGGGCATCTTTCCGTCAATTACTCCCAATTTTGTCCAGTCAACGAATAGTTCAGACCGAAGTAATGTCTCAGCCCTTTGCTCATCTGAGCTTTTATCACGATATTCAGCATCGAGCATCCTGCATACGGCCTTAACAATCGCGCGGAATCTACCCTCATCGGATATCTGTCTGTGTGTCAGGAGAAGTACATCGTAGCCCATGGCCTGAAGGGCTGTCATGCGGTCAGCGTCACGCAAGCCATCCCCTGCGCGTCCGTGCGAGGCCTTCCCCTGACATTCAATGGCCACCTGTCGCCTGCCGTCCGGCGAAGAAAGAAGCAGGTCGATATATACACGGGACTTTCCCACAATCGCTCGAGCACTTGTGCTTAGCGTCACTTCGACATTGAGCTCTATGCCGCAGAACCCTTCGCCTCCCAGGGCTCGCGGCAGTCCAAGCAACAAATACGCCTCGACCTCAAAAGGCGACGCGGCACCCAATGGAACGAGTTGCGATACCGCCATAAATCTATTGCCGTAACGCATCCCGCAAACATCTGAACAAAAACGGTCAAGGTCTCTGCCCAAAACCAAAGCGTCTCGACGCCATAAATTTGAAGCGGTGCCGTCTTCGGACGGGCAGCGCACCCAACCGAACGTTGTCGAAATCGCGCCCGAATCAATTGCGCGCGTAAGCTCCGCCTCAAGCGCCGCCGGCAGAGCGCACACCGCAAACAAGCCGCACATCTCCGCTAATACCAAAAGAAGCTGAAGATCCGTCAGATGCCGCAACATGATGAATGCCGTCAGTAGAGGAGACGTAATCAAAAATCCATGCTCCGTTTCCAGCACGGATTCCCTGGGAAGCTCACCGAGGAACAGCCGCTGCCTAATGCTGGCAGGACAAGTCCGCTTGTTTCTCGTCCGAACCAATGTATACAACGGAAAGCCGAGCGCAACCGCAGCCGTCGGGTTACGGGCAAGATCATATCGCTGCCGGTCTTCTTCCGGCCGTGGAAGCGGCGGACACAAAACGCGGACCTGAGGGGGCAAACGCCAGTACCTAAAAGCCGATATGTCACAAAGTAGATCCTTCATAAGCACAGGAAAACACGAATTTCAACCCAATCGGTCTCGCATTGGCGCGAACGCACCAAAAAATGGCGTCGAACGGACTGCTAAGTTTTCAACAGCCCTCCCCAACTGACCAAAAGCTTACCGAGAACTGGACGAAGCCCTGTTGAAAACTCCTTTTATTTCTCACGCCGAAGCTTTGCGCGGCAAGTGAGTAGACTATTTGGAACACCCCGAGCAGACCGGTCATTCTGCTTCTCAAAACCACAGGTAGATAGCTTGTTACGAAACTGCCTGGTCGCCAAAGCGCCACAAGTCTACTCACTTAGGTTGCAGAGCGCCCCGTTAGCTGCAATTCCAAGGTATTAAGCACTTTTGGACTCAGATCGTCATACTGAACAAGAATTTGACTTGAGTTTTCAGGAACAGATGCGCCATCGGCACACCAATAACAGTCACTGATATCGATGAACGGGATGCTTAAGCGCGTAAGGGTCCGCATAAAAGAGCTTCCGCCCGTGTCACGCTCCACGGCCACGACGCAGTAAAGGCCCGCATCTGCATGCTCAATTGAGACCTCCCCTGTTGGAAACGCCTTCCGTACAAGCGACGCCAGGCCATCGCGTGTCTCGCGAGCGCGAACGCGGACCCGGTTTACATGGCGCTCGTAATCGCCTGATTCCAGTAAACGAGCCAAAGCGACCTGGTCAACAGAACTCACCGACGAGGCGTAAAAACCAAGGTTGCGCCTAAACCGTTCCATCAGCTCATCAGGCAGGACCATATACGCCAAACGCAGGGCCGACGACAGACTTTTTGAAAAGGTGTTGGTGTAGATGACCGATTGGGCGGCATCGATCGACGCGAGCGCGGGAATCGGCTTGCCGGCAAGGCGAAACTCACAATCAAAGTCATCTTCGATGAGATACCGGTCCGACTGCTCGGCAGCCCAGCCCAGCAGGGCATAGCGACGCGCAATGCTCGTCACAAGGCCGGTCGAATACTGATGGGACGGCATCAGGTGAAGGACATCGGTCCCGCTTTTCTGCAGAGTGCTCAAGTCCACGCCCTCATCATCCAATGGGATATGTCGAACTTTGCAACCCATAGCCTGATAGATGCGCGTCAGGCGCAGATAGCCCGGATCCTCAACGGCATACACCTTGTCGGCCCCAAGCAACTGAACCAACATGGTATCGAGCAACTGGGCGCCCGCACCGATAACGATGTTGTCGGGGTCGACATTCATGCCCCTTGTCCCACGCAAATGGTGAGCGATAGCGCGTCGTAGCCGAGCGGTGCCCTGCGCCGGCGCGGGCGAAAAGATTTCACGTTCGTCTTCGGACGTCAGTGTCGCCCGTAGCGCGCTTTGCCAAAGCCGCGCCGCCTCCAAAGCGGAAGGAGAAAGAGCCCCGAACTGCTCGGCCTGTCCGTCGGAATCATGCGCGCTGGGGCCAACAGAGACAGTATCTCGGTCGATATCCCCCGCGGCCAAAGACAAAACCGGTGCATCGGGAAGCTCGCACGCGTAGTAACCACGCCGCGGCTTTGAGCAAATATAACCCTCGGCAAGCAACTGGCTATATGCATTCTCGATGGTAATGACACTGATTCCCAGATGACTGGCAAAGGCGCGCTTAGACGGAAGATGCTCCCCCGCCGCAATACGTCCAGCTACGATATCATCTCGAATTTGCTGGTAAACATACTCATAGAGCGATGCTTCGCCGCGGTTTTCCAAATTATAGTCAAGCATGAGTTTGTCACCTGACCTTATCGAGTCATCCAATCTGGTATTAGTCTGACCTTGTTATTATCTCGAAAACTGAGTATTTCGCCATACCCAGCTCCCCGATAGGATGTTCCGTCAAGCAATACACATGCCAACCAAGGGAGCAACCATGGCAGAACAGACCAGCAAGGCCGATCGCGTCAAACTCAATCGCGAGCTCGCGCAGATGCTCAAGGGCGGCGTCATCATGGACGTCACCACGCCGGAGCAGGCACGCATCGCCGAGGAGGCGGGCGCCTGCGCCGTCATGGCTCTCGAGCGCATCCCGGCCGACATCCGCGCCGCCGGCGGCGTGTCGCGCATGAGTGACCCCAAGATGATCAAGGGCATTCAAGAGGCCGTCTCCATCCCCGTCATGGCCAAGTGCCGCATCGGTCACATCGTCGAGGCGCAGGTCCTTCAGGCCATCGAGATCGACTACATCGATGAATCCGAGGTTCTCTCCCCCGCCGACGATGTCTACCACATCGACAAGACCCAGTTTGACGTCCCGTTTGTCTGCGGTGCCCGCGACCTGGGCGAGGCGCTGCGCCGCGTCGCCGAGGGCGCCACGATGATCCGCACCAAGGGCGAGCCGGGCACGGGCGACGTCGTTCAGGCCGTGCGCCACATGCGCAAGATCCAAAAGCAGATCTGCGACGTTGTCGCCCTGCGCGATGATGAGCTTTTTGAGGCAGCCAAGCAGCTGCAGGTTCCGGTCGAGCTGGTGCGCGAAGTCCACGCTACGGGCAAGCTTCCCGTCGTGAACTTTGCTGCCGGCGGCGTAGCGACCCCCGCCGATGCCGCGCTGATGATGCAGCTGGGCGCCGAGGGCGTCTTTGTGGGCTCGGGCATCTTTAAGAGCGGCGACCCCGCCAAGCGCGCCGCCGCCATCGTTAAGGCCGTGGCCAACTTCACCGATGCCAAGCTCATCGCCGAACTTTCGGAGGACCTGGGCGAGGCCATGGTGGGCATCAACGCCGACGAGATCGAGATCATCATGGAGGAGCGCGGGCGCTAGTCCGGCAGAAAGGATCGCACATGAGCGATTACGCAGACCAGACGGTCGCCGTGCTGGCGGTCCAAGGCGCTTTTGTCGAGCATGAGGCAAGGCTATCCGAGCTGGGTGCACATTGTATTGAGTTGAGGCAGGCGACCGATTTGGAGCAGAACTTTGACCGTCTGGTACTTCCCGGCGGCGAGTCTACCGTTCAAGGGAAGTTGCTCGATGAACTAGGCATGCTCGAGGAGCTCCGCGGGCGCATTCTTGAGGGCATGCCCGTACTGGGCACCTGCGCCGGCTTGATTCTGCTGGCCCAAGACCTTGCCACCCATGACGATAAGGGCACGCCACGTCTTGCAACCATGGATGTACTTGTCGAGCGCAATGCCTACGGCAGACAGCTCGGCAGCTTTCGAACCAAGGGGCAGGTAGCCGGCATCGACGGTGAAGTGCCGCTGACGTTTATCCGCGCGCCCCGCATCGTCGAGGTCCACGGCGACGCCAAGGCCCTGGCAGAGGTCGATGGCCGCATCGTCGCCGCCCGCCAGGGCAACCAGCTCGGCGTAACCTTCCACCCCGAACTCGATGAAGACACCCGCCTCCACGAACTGTTCCTACAAATGTAAGCAGATATAACGAGCGTGGATTTTCGGACACTTACAAATTGAGAGTGGATAAGGGACCTCGGACAAAATCTCGGACCCAATCTGGGTCCAGGAGGGAGTCCGATGTA
>CABUPH010000009.1 GCA_902493375.1 uncultured Collinsella sp. | reverse complement strand
AGCCCCTTGCGGCGTAGTTCTTATTTAAGACGTCCAAGTTTTGGGGTGCAGTTCATTACGGTAGCGGGGCCCTTTTGTTTTGAATGATGGTTTGGACTGCCGGGTAATGCTGCCGAGCCGATGACTGCGGCGCCCTAATCGCTTAAGTGGCGCAAAGACGCCTCCTCAAAATGGAAGAAACGCAAGCCGTCTTTCGTTTCGATGCACGCGCGACCAAAGCCATCGACCGTTTTAAAGATGCCTCGCGCCAGCTCGTCTCCAGCGGGGGAGCGGGCGATAACGTGCTCTCCAATCCAATTGAGGTGAGCGACATATTCGCCGTGGACGGGCGCGAGCGGTCCGGTGTTTTCTTCCATGGCGTTGAGCAGAACTGCCCACGCGTCCACAGCGTTTATGACGGCGTGATAGACCTCCTTGAGCAGCACATCGACGGTGGGAACGTTCTCGTTGAGATCCGAGAGGCCAATTGCCGCCAGGCCGCCATCGGGCACCTCCTGCGGCGTGTAGTTTACGTTGACGCCAATGCCGCAGACGGCGAAGGGCCCGCCCTCGTTGTCACGAGCCGCCTCGACTAAGATGCCGCCAAGCTTATGTCCTCGTGCGACGAGGTCGTTGGGCCATTTGAGGCCGATCTCGTTAGCAAGACCCTGCTTTTCGAGCGCCTCGAGCACCGCTAGGCCGCTGACGGCGGCAAGACCAGAGTACTTTGCAGGATTAACGCATGGACGCAGGACAATCGAAAGCAATAGGTTGCCGGCGGTTGAATCCCACTTGTGGCCGCGCCGGCCGCGCCCTGCTGTCTGAGCCCGGGCGGCAAGTCCTGTGCCGTGCGGCGCTCCCCGTTTTCCTGCTTCGAGCAGGTCATCGTTGGTCGATCCGGTTACGTCGACTATCGTTAAACAAGAATCCATAACAGCTGCTACCTCCTAAGTTAATAAGGCAATCGCGCAATGGTGTCGAGAGATAGACACAATGTGAAGCCTTTGTCGCATTTGGACAATTTAATGTTAACACGTCAACAACGACAAAAATGCGCTATCCTCTCTTGGTCGATGTAAACACGTCAACAACTCAAAGGAGGTTAGTGATGGGTTTCACGATTCTTGGAACAGGCTCGGCGCTTCCTGAACGCAGTGTTTCCAATGACGAGCTGTCTGAGTTCCTCGATACCTCGGATGAGTGGATTTTTACCCGCACAGGTATCAAGAGCCGCCACGTCTGCACCACCGAGTCACTTGACGACCTTGCCGTAGCGGCGAGCGAGCGGGCACTCCAGGTGTCCGGAATCGACGCGAGCCAGCTGGATCTGATCGTCTGCTCGACGACGACGGGTGACCACCTTGTTCCCGCTGAGGCGTGTGCCGTTGCTGAGCGACTAGGCGCGACGTGCCCTGCCTTCGATGTCTCGGCGGCTTGTGCCGGCTTCGTATTTGCGCTCGATGTCGCCGAGGGCTATATCGCCCGCGGTCGCGCCACCTGCGTGCTTGTCGTTGCTGCCGAGCAGATGACGCGTGCGCTCGACTGGACCGACCGCGCCACCTGCGTGCTCTTTGGCGATGGGGCAGGCGCCGCAGTGATTGGAGCTGGGGGAGACAACCCCCTTGCCGTTGAGCTTTCGACGGCGCCCGACGTCGAGACGTTGCGCGTATCCGGTCTGGTCGGCACCTCGCCGTTTAAGGCCTCTGCAGATAGCGAGAGCGTGCTGTCCATGAATGGCCGCCGCGTGTTCAAGTTCGGCGTCAACGCCATCTGCGACACGGTCCATAAGCTTGCGAGCGATGCGGGCATTTCGGTCGAAGACATCGACCATTTTGTATTCCATCAGGCTAACGAACGAATCCTGAGTCAGGCGGTCAAGCGCCTGGGCGTGCCAGACGAGCGCGTGGTTCGAACGCTGCGCGAGACCGGCAACATTTCGAGCGCCTGCATTCCCTTTGCGCTTGATCGACTGGCACGCACCGACGCACTGAAAGCGGGCGACACCATTGCCCTCGTTGGATTTGGCGCCGGTTTGGATATAGGTGGCTATCTGCTTCGTTGGAAGTAGTCGCACATAGGAAATAAAAACGCCCCTAGGGCACAAACAAAGGAGAACTACCATGGCAGATCAGAAGACCTTCGAGCGCGTTTGCGACGTTATCCGCGAGACCGCCGGCCTTGACGACGTCGAGATGAAGCCTGAGTCCACGCTCGAGGAGATTGGCCTCGACAGTCTGGGCACCGTCGAGATCCTCGTCGCCGTCGAGGACGAGTTTGGTATCCAGCTCGATACCGAGGAGAACCCCAAGACGGTCGGCGAGTTCGCCGATACGGTCGAGGCGGCATTGGAGAAGTAGAGATGCTCAAGACTCCTCTCTGCGATCTGCTCGGCATCGAAAAGCCCGTGTTCCAGGGCGGTATGGCTTGGATTGCCGACGCCTCGTTGGCGTCCGCAGTGTCCGAGGCGGGCGGCTTAGGGATTATCGCAGCCATGAACGCCGACGCCAACTGGCTGCGCGACCAGATTCACGAGCTGCGCGCCAGGACGGATAAACCCTTTGGCGTCAACGTCATGCTCATGAGCCCGTTTGCCGACGAGGTCGCGCAGGTCGTGATTGACGAGCGAGTGCCGGTCGTCGTGACGGGCGCCGGCAATCCTGCCAAGTACATGAAGGCGTGGAACGAGGCGGGCATCAAGGTCATCCCGGTCGTTGCCTCGGTGGCGCTGGCGCGCCTCGTGGTGCGTCGTGGAGCCACGGCGGTTGTTGCCGAGGGTACCGAATCGGGCGGCCATATTGGCGAGACCTCGACGATGGCACTGGTGCCGCAGGTCGTCGATGCGGTCGACATTCCCGTCGTGGCCGCCGGCGGTATCGCGGATGGCCGCGGGGTGGCGGCCGCCTTTATGCTTGGCGCCGCTGGCGTCCAAGTGGGTACGCGTTTTCTCGTTGCCGATGAGTGCACCGTCTCGGAGCAGTACAAGGAGATGATCCTGAAGGCCAACGACACTTCGACGCGTGCGACCGGCCGCTCGACGGGACATCCGGTGCGCGCCCTCAAGAGTCCCTTCACCAACGCGTATGCCAAGAGCGAGGCGGCGGGCGCAAGCTCCGAGGAGCTCGGGGCCATGGGCACGGGCGCCCTTCGCAAGGCCGCCAAGGACGGCAATTACGAAGAGGGTTCGTTTTTGTGTGGACAGATTGCCGGCATGGTCAACGAGTGCCAGAGCGCACGTGAAATCGTTGACGACTTGGTCGATGGCGCCGAGCGCGTCCTGAAGGGTGCGTGCGCATGGGTAGCATAGCGTTTCTGTTTGCCGGCCAGGGTGCCCAACACCCCGCGATGGGCGTCGACCTGATCGAGGCATCGCCGGCGGCCGCCGAGGTGTTCGCCATTGCCGACGAGGTGCGCCCGGGGACCAGCGAGCAGTGCCGGAGCGCCTCCAAGGAGGAGCTCTCGCAGACCGAGAACACGCAGCCGTGCGTGTTCGTTCACGACCTGGCAGCGGCTACCGCCCTGCGTGAGCGCGACGTGGTGCCTGCCGCCTGTGCGGGATTCTCGCTGGGCGAGGTCGCCGCGCTCACCTTTGCGGGGGCATTCGATACGCGAGCGGGCTTTGAGCTCGTGTGCGAGCGCGCGGCGCTGATGGCCGCGGCTGCCGAGCGCCATCCGGGCGGCATGCGCGCCGTCATCAAGCTCGATGCGGTGCAAGTCGAGGGCCTGGCAAAACAGGCCGGCGAGGACTGCTGGCCGGTCAACTACAACAGTCCGCAGCAGACGGTTGTGGCCGGAGCGTCCGAGGCGCTGCAGGAGCTCGACGTCCTAGTAAAAGAGGCTGGCGGCCGCGCTATGAAAGTCGCGGTGTCAGGTGCATTCCATAGCCCCTATATGGCAGAGGCGACTGAGGGGCTGGCGACGTATATCCAAGCCGGCCACGCGCCGTCTCCGCTGCTGATTCCGGTCATGGCAAACATGACGGCGGCGCCCTATCCGGCGGACCCGCGAGCGGCATCGGATGTCTTGGCCAACCAGGTGAGTCATGCCGTTCGCTGGGTCGACACGCTGCACGCTCTGCAGGATCAGGGCATCGATACGTTTATTGAGGTCGGACCTGGCAAAACGCTGTCGGGCCTGGTCAAGCGTACGCTGAGCGACGTTCGCGTGTATTCGTGCGAAACGGCCGAGCAGGTCGCAGCTATTGCCGACGAGCTCGCATAGTCCATAGGGCTGTAACCCGAAAGGAATGACATGGGCAACTTGAACAACGGCACGCTCGAGCGCAACGACTCACGTCGCGTGGCACTGGTCACGGGCGGCTCGCGTGGTATCGGCCGCGCCTGCGCTGTCGGTCTGGCGGAGGACGGCTTTAATATCGCCGTCGTCTATGCCGGCAGCGTCGATGCGGCGCGCGAGACGTGCGAGGCCTGCGAGGCGGCTGGCGCCGCGGCACGCGCGTATCAATGCGATGTGGCCGACCCCGCTGCCGTCAACGCGTGCGTGGAAGCGGTCCTCAACGACTTTGGCTCCATTTGGGCGCTCGTCAACAACGCTGGCATCACCCACGATGGCCTGCTCATGCGCATGGGCGATGACGCCTTCGATCGCGTACTCGATGTCAATCTCAAGGGAACGTTTAACACGACGCGCGCGCTCACCAAGACCTTTATGCGCCAGCGCGGCGGCTGCGTCGTCAACATGAGCTCGGTCGTGGGCCTGATGGGCAATGCCGGGCAAGCCAACTACGCTGCCTCCAAGGCGGGCGTGATCGGCCTGACCAAGGCGGTGGCGCGCGAGCTTGCGCCCCGCGGCGTACGAGTGAACGCGGTTGCCCCCGGGTTTGTCGAGACGGATATGACGGCAAAGCTCTCGGAGAAGGTTCGTGCGGCAACCGAGGAGCAGATTCCCCTCAAGCGCATGGCGCGCCCCGAGGAGGTGGCCGGCGTAGTGCGCTTTCTGGCGAGCGATGCGGCTGCCTACATTACGGGCGAGGTCGTACGCGTCGACGGCGGAATGGCGATGTAGAAACCAGGGCCGAAGAACGGCTTGGATGAGGAGACCATGATGGAACAGAGAGTTGCAATCACCGGCATCGGTGCCGTATCACCGCTCGGCAACACCGCGCTTGCCACCTGGGCGGCCATGTGCGCCGGCACGTGCGGCATCGGCCCGATCACGCACTTCGATACCGATGCGTTTGCCGTCAAGGTGGCAGCCGAGGTCAAGGGCTTTGACGGCAACGAGTACTTTGGCAAGCGTGACGCCAAGCACCTGGACCCCTGCGTTCAGTTTGCGATGGCGGCGTCGGACGAGGCAATGCACGATGCGGGCTTTGATGTCGAAGGCGCCATCGATCGCGAGCGGCTGGGCGTCTACGTGGGCTCGGGCGTGGGCGGCATGACGACGCTCGTCGACAACGTCCATACGATTGCCGACCGTGGGCCCCGCCGCGCATCGCCCTATATGATCGCGATGATGATCCCCAACATGGCATCGGGCAATATTGCAATCCGCCACAAGGCAAAGGGCCCGACCCTGCCCGTGGTGACCGCGTGCGCAACCTCGGCCCATGCGGTGGGCGAGGCGTTCCGTGCCATCAAGCACGGCTATGCCGACGCGATCCTCGCGGGCGGCGCCGAGGCGGCCATTATCCCCGATGCCGTTGCGGGCTTTACGTCCTGCCGCGCATTGACCACCAACCCCGATCCCGCGACGGCTTGCCGCCCGTTCGATGCAGACCGCGACGGCTTTGTGATGGGCGAGGGTGCCTGCGTGCTGATACTCGAGAGCATGGAGCATGCGCAGGCGCGCGGTGCGCACATTTATGCCGAGGTCGTGGGATACGGCAACACCGATGACGCCTACCACATCACGAGTCCCGACCCGGACGCGGCGGGTATCGCCCGTGCAATATCGCTGGCGGTGGCCGAGGGCGACGTCAAGCCTTCCGAGGGCCTCTACATCAACGCTCACGGCACCTCGACCAAACTCAACGATTCGTCCGAGACGGCGGGCATCAAGCGAGCGCTCGGCGAGGATGCAGCGCGCGCCGCGCACGTCTCGTCGACCAAGTCGATGACCGGCCACATGATCGGTGCCACGGGCGCCATCGAGGTCATGGCCTGCGCCATGGCGCTCGAGCAGGGCGTGGTGCCGCCGACCATTAACTACCACACGCCCGATCCCGCCTGCGATCTTGGCTACACGCCGAATCGCGCGGTTCGCGCCGACCTTACCTGGGCGCTTTCGACCAACCTGGGCTTTGGCGGACACAACGCCGCCATCGCGCTGCGTAGATATACGAGGAGCTAGAGCATGGATTCCAAAAGACTTGCCGAGATAGCTGATGTTATGGAGGACCGCGGCCTCACGCGCGTACGCGTTGAGGAGCCCGATGGCACCGCGGTCGAACTCGAGCGCGCGAGCGCCGCACAGCCGGTTGCCGTGCCCATGCCCATGCCGAGCGCTATGGCCGCTCCAGTTGCAGCTCCCACAGTCGCGCCTGCCGCACCGGAGCCCGCCGCGCAGACACCTGCCGCCGCACCGGAGCCCAAGGGCACCGAGGTGACCGCTCCCATGGTCGGCGTTTTCTATGCTGCCCCGGCGCCGGGCGACGAGCCGTTTGTGCACGTGGGCTCCAAGGTCAAGGCCGGCGAGACCCTCTGCATCATCGAGGCCATGAAGGTTCTCAACGAGGTGACGGCCGAGGCAGACGGCGAGGTGCTTGAGATCTGCGTGGCCGACGGCGACCTCGTGGAGTTTGGCAGCTGCCTCATGAGGATCGGATAGGTGATATCCATGAACAAAGAAGAGCTTAAAGAACTGTTGCCGCATCGCGAACCGATGCTTTTGCTCGACGAGGCCGAGCTGGTGGGCGACGAGGCCCACGGCAAGATCACGATCACGGGCGACGAGTACTTTTTGCAGGGGCATTTTCCGGGAAACCCGGTCGTCCCCGGCGTGATTCAGTGCGAGATGCTCGCCCAGAACTGCTGCGTGCTGCTGATGGGCGATGAGGAGGCGCGCGGCGCGACGCCGTTCTACACGAGTCTGGACAAGGTGCGCTTTAAGCGCCCGGTGCGCCCGGGCGACACGGTGGATCTGGTGTGCTCCATCACGCGTGCGCGCGGACCGTTCCGCTTTGCGACGGGTACTGCGAGCGTCAACGGTGAGGTTTGCTGCCGCGCCGATATGTCTTTTGCACTCATGCACGAAAGTTAAGGAAGGCTTCATGTTCGACAAAGTGCTCATCGCCAACCGCGGCGAAGTCGCGGTCCGTGTTATCCGCGCGTGCCGCGATATGGGCATCAAGACCGTCGCCGTTTATTCCACGGCCGATGCGGACGCGCTACACGTGCAGCTTGCCGACGAGGCGTATTGCATCGGCGGCCCGCGTCTTGCCGAGAGCTACCTCAACGACGATGCCGTGCTCACCTGTGCCGTAAAGTCGGGAGCTAAGGCAATTCATCCCGGCTATGGCTTTTTCTCCGAGAAGGCGAGCTTCGTGCGCGACTGCGACAAGTATGGCCTGGCGTTTGTCGGTCCCTCGGCCGAGGTCATCGACAGCATGGGCGACAAAGATGCCGCACGTCGAACGGCTGCCGCCGCGGGCGTGCCCATCGTACCGGGTTGCGATTTGCTCAAAAGCCCCGAGGAGGCGACGGCCGAGGCCGAGCGCATTGGCTGTCCCGTGCTCATCAAGGCGCGTGCAGGTGGCGGCGGTCGCGGTATTCGCAAGGTCGAGCGCGTGGAAGATGCGGCAAAGGCGTTCATCGAGGCGCGTGCCGAGGGCGAGGCCGTCTTTGGCGACGGCGAGTGCTACATGGAGAAGTTCGTCGCGCCGGCGCACCATGTCGAGGTGCAGATTATGGCCGATAAGCAGGGCCATGTGTTTTCGCTCGGCGAGCGCGAGTGCTCGGTGCAGCGCCGCAACCAAAAGCTAATCGAGGAGAGCCCCGCGCCGTGCCTCGACGGACACGACGACATTCGTGCTCGCATGCACAAGGCAGCGCGTGACCTGGCTCGTGCCGTCGGCTACGAAGGAGCCGGTACCATCGAGTTCCTGTATTCGGACGACGGCAATTTCTACTTTATGGAAATGAACACGCGCTTGCAGGTGGAGCATCCGGTTACGGAGTTTGTGACCGATACCGACTTGGTCAAGTGGCAGCTGCGCGTGGCGGCCGGCCAGCCTCTGCCCTTTGAGCAGGAGGACATGCCGGTCCGCAACCACGCCATGGAGTGCCGCATCAATGCCGAAACGCCGGACTTTCTGCCGTCATGCGGAACGGTCATCGCGTTGCGTGTGCCGGGCGGTCCGCGCGTGCGCTGGGATTCCGCCATGTTTACCGGTGCGAACGTTCCGCCGTACTACGACTCCATGCTCGGCAAGCTCATCGTGTGTGCGCCCACGCGTGACGGCGCCATTCGCAAGATGCGCTCGGCCCTGGGCGAGCTCGTGATCGAGGGCGTGAGCGAAAACAGCGAGCTTCAGCTCGACGTGCTGGCAAACGACGAGTTCTTGTCGGGCATGTACCACACCGATCTGATGGGGCATCTCTATGCTGATGAATAGAAAAGCGAAGACGGTCAACGTCCTCGAGGGGCCGATGACCGAGTCGTGCGCCGAGTTTCCCGCGCGCCACGTGTTTATCAAGTGCCCGGAGTGCCGCCGTGTGATCGATGAGGCGCGCCTGCACGACAACCTCGAGGTCTGCCCTCGTTGCGGCAAGCACTTTCGCGTGAGCGGGCGCGACCGTATGCGCATGACGGTCGACGAGGGCACGTTTGAGGAATGGGATGCCAATCTGGCGTCGGAGGATTTCCTCTTGTTTCCCGGCTATGCCGACAAGCTCAAGAGCGTGAGCGAGCGTTCGGGCGAGCGCGATGCCGTTGTGTGCGGCAGAGGCAAAATCTGCGGTTGCGATACGGCGCTCTTCTTTATGGACGCCAACTTTATGATGGGCTCGATGGGTTCCGTGGTGGGCGAGAAGATCTGTCGCACATTTGAGCGTGCGACCGAGCTGGGATTGCCGGTTGTCGGCTTTACCGTTTCGGGCGGTGCGCGCATGCAAGAGGGCGTGACATCGCTTATGCAGATGGCCAAGATCTCCGCGGCGGTTAGGCGCCACAGCGAGGCGGGCGGCCTGTACATCACGGTGCTCACTGACCCCACGACCGGAGGCGTAACCGCGAGTTTTGCCATGGAGGGCGACATTATCCTGGCCGAGCCCGATGCCCTGACGGCATTTGCCGGCCCGCGCGTGATCGAGCAGAACATGCATAAGCGCTTGCCCAAGGGGTTCCAGCGCTCCGAGTTTTTGCTGGAGCACGGCTTTTGCGATGCCGTCGTTCCGCGTGGCGAGATTGCGCTCACGGTAGGCGAGCTGCTGGCGCTGCACGAAGGGCACGCGCCCGGCCTGGGGGCACCGCATGAGATCGTGCATACGGGCCGCCGCGGCAAAAAGCTGGGACATTTGTTCAAGCGCTCGGCCGCGCCAAAAACCGCGCTTGAGATTGTCAAGCAGACCCGCTCGGCAGATCGCGCCACGGCGGGTGAGATGATCTCGCTGGGCCTGGATGGATTTGTGGAGTTGCACGGCGACCGTTACTTTGGCGACGATGCTGCCGTGGTGGCTGGCATTGGCTGGAAGGACGGGCGACCCGTGACGGTTATCGCCATCGAGCGCGGCACCACGACCAAAGAGCGTATGCGCCGCAACTTTGGCATGGCGCATCCCGAGGGCTACCGCAAAGCGCGTCGCCTTATGCGCCAGGCCGAAAAGTTTGGTCGACCGGTTCTGTGCCTGGTCGATACTTCGGGCGCGTTTTGCGGCATCGGTGCCGAGGAGCGCGGTCAGGGCGAGGCGATTGCCCAGAATCTCATGGAGATGAGCGGCCTTAAGACGCCGATTGTCTCGGTGGTGACAGGCGAGGGCGGCTCTGGTGGCGCGCTGGCGCTGTCCGTGGCCGACCGCATCCTGATGCTCTCGAGCTCGGCCTATTCGGTCGTGAGTCCCGAGGCCTGTGCGTCGATCCTGTGGAAGGATACCGAGCGCGCGAATGAGGCCGCCGAGGCGCTTAAGCTCACGGCCCCCGATCTGTTGGCACTCGGTATCATCGACGGCATCGTTGACGATAGGGGCCTGTCGCATGAGGAGATCGCCGGTGCCGTCATGTCCTCGGCATTTGATGCCTTCGATACGCTTGGGCAGCTCGACGATGCGACCCTCACAAACCTCCGCTACGAAAAGTACCGCGCAATCGGTCGATACCGCACGATGTGACAAAGGGGCAGTCCGCATGTCACATTGGGAAAGGCGTTCCATGTCACAAGTTTCTAACACCTCGTTTACAACGACGGTTTCATCAAACGCCATGGCCGTAGTGGACTATCTGTCCAAAAGCATGATGTCGGCGCTGCCCTTTATTGTCTGCGCGGCGTTGTTCCGCACCGTCGCCGTCATTATGGGCGAAGGCATGCTGGGCCTGTGGTCTGCCGATTCCGAAATCTATCGCCTGTTCTACAGTTGGCTCTATAACGCCGGCTGCTACTTTTTGCCCATTTATCTTGGTTGGGCGGCCGCCCGCCAGCTCGGTTGCTCGGAGCAGCTGGGCATGATGCTGGGCGGCGTATTGATTGCGCCCGATCTGCTTAAGCTCGTCGATGCCGCATCGACGACGGGGGCATCGATGACTTCCGTGTATGGTCTGCTTCCTGCGCCGGTCATCGATTACACGACGACTGTTATTCCGGTTCTCATCTCGGTGCCCGTGCTATGGCAGGTGGAGCGTTTCTTTCAGCGCACTATCCCTCAGGCTGTGGCGTTTTCTTTTGTACCGTTTGCAACCATGCTTGTCATGGTTCCGGTTTCGCTGTGTATCACGGCGCCGGCGGGCAGCTATCTGGGTATGCTGTTGGGCCAGCTTATGTTTATGCTTGGCAATTCCGGTGGCATCGTGTCGCTGCTCACGCTCATGGGGCTTGCCGCGGGCTGGGAGTTCCTAAAGATCGCGGGCGTCAGTAACGTTGTCCTATCGCTCGCCTATGCGCAGTTTATGAGTGTGGGAACGGATTCGTGCATTCTGATCGCCGCGACGATGGCGACGTTCGCCGTTTGGGGCATGCCCTTTGGTGCGTCGCTCCGCGTTGCGGATAAGGACGAGAAGGCGCTCATGCTGGGCTATTCTATCTCGGGCGTGCTTGGCGGCGTAAGCGAGCCGGCGCTGTACGGTTGCGGCTTTAAATATGGCAGGTGCCTGACATGCATGGCCATTGGCGGCGCCGTCGGAGGCCTTGTTGCGGCCGTGGGCCACGTTACGGCCTATACCATCGGTATGACGAATGTCCTCATGGTCATTGGCTTTGCCACGGGTGGCATCTCGAACCTGCTGTGGTGCTGCGCTGCCGGCGGTGTGTCATTTGCGGTGTCTGCGGCGCTGAGCTACTGCTTTGGTGTGGTGCCGACGAAGGAGCAGGCGTCAGAAGACGGAGCCGATTCGCCCGAAACCTCTAAGAGCGTGGCCGAGGCAAGCGCATAAATCGATTGACAAGGGGGGCAGTCCCGCATGTCACATTCCAAGGTCGTGGCCCGTGTGGGTTGCGGCCTTTTTGTATCTAGGGGGCAAAGTGGCTACACTACAATCCGTTTGAGCAATAGATATATAAGTAGTACCGTGGGGGCGGATGCAGATGGTCGAGTGGATTGTTAAGCGCGCACAGGGCGATCGTGCGCGTGTGGGCACGTTAGCGGGCATGGTGTGTATTGTCGCTAATGTGGCGCTTTGTGCTGCGAAGGGCGCAATTGGTGTGCTGTCGGGATCGGTTTCGATCGTGGCGGATGCCATGAATAATCTGTCTGATGCCAGCTCGAACATCGTGAGCGTGCTTGGCTTTAAGCTGGCGAGCAAGCCGGCCGACCCCGAGCATCCTTACGGCCACGGTCGCTACGAGTATCTCTCGGGTCTGGTCGTGGCGGCACTCGTGCTGCTGATTGGCGTTGAGCTGGTGAAGTCCTCGGTTGAGCGCGTCATCCACCCCGAACCTGTCGAGTTCTCGCTTGCCCTGGTGGCAGTTCTAGTGCTTTCGATGGTTGTTAAGCTGTGGATGGCGGCCCTCAACCAAAAGCTCGGCGATCGCATTGAGTCCGAGACGCTGCATGCGACCGCGCAGGATTCCAAGAACGATGTCCTTGCCACGGGCGCCGTGTTAGCGTGCGCAATTGTTTCGCAGGTGACGCACATCAATCTTGACGCATGGGTCGGCCTTGCCGTTGGCGCCTATATTGGCTGGAGCGGTTTTGAGCTTATCCAAGATACGGTGAGCCCGCTTTTGGGCCAGACGCCCGATCCTAAGCTGGTCAAGCACATTCGAGACAAGATCATGAGCTATCCCGGCGTTTTGGGCGTTCACGATTTGATGGTTCACGACTACGGCCCGGGCAGGAAGTTCGCAAGCGCTCACGCCGAGATGGCGGCCGAAGCCAGCCCGATGGAAAGTCACGACACGCTCGACAATATTGAGCAGGCGTTTAGGAACGAAGATGGCATGATTGTCACGCTCCATTACGACCCCATCGTGACCGACGATCCCAAGGTGGCGAGCATGCGTTTGCACATCAACGCAATGGCTCAGGAGATCGATAGTCGCCTCTCGATTCATGACCTGCGCTGTGTGCCGGGTCCTACGCACACCAATGTGATTTTCGACTGCGTGCGCCCCTCGGATCTGCAGATGAGCGCCGAAGACTTAAAGCACGCGCTGGCACAACGGGTCGAGTCGGAATACCCCAAGTCGATTGCCAAGATTACGATCGATGAAGACTACGTAGGCCATACCCACGAGTAGGGCTGCGCCGGTAAAGCAAGTTATACAGAAGGGGAGAGCATGAAGCGTCTATATCTACTTCGTCATGGCCAGACGGAATTCAACGTCAAAAAGCTCGTCCAGGGTCGCTGCGATTCTCCGCTCACCGATTTGGGTCGTCAGCAGGCACGGGCGGCAGCCGCATGGCTCAAAGCCCACGGCGTCGCCCCCGACAAAGTGGTCTCATCACCCTTAGGCCGAGCCATGGACACGGCAAGTCTCGTCGCAACCGAACTCCTCGGCCCGGACGCTGCCGTCGACCCCTGCGAAGGCATCATCGAGCGCTGCTACGGCTCCTTCGAAGAAGGCCCCCACGACGCGCTGCCCACCGACGTCTGGGATCCGGGCGAGGACTTGGCCCCCTTTGGAGGAGAGGGAAGCAAAGCGTTGCAAGAACGCATGGTAGCCACCCTCACCAATCTCATAAGCACCGAGGATATCGAGACCCTCCTAGCAGTAAGCCACGGCAGCGCCAGCCGCCAATTCATCAAGGCTGCAGCCCCAGAGGGCTTCGAGCTTCCAACAAAACTCCCCAACTGCGCCATCATGATCTTCGATTTCGATGAGGCGCGAGAAGAGGACGATACGCCCCAATGCAAGTTTACCTTGCAGCAAATTGTGGATCCCCAACAAAGTAATTAGCTGAACGAGCAAGGTTTAGCAGACATCAACGTGGCGTTCCCAGTGTGCGGCGGAGGGGGCGGGCCTGAGGCATATTAAGGTTGTCGCGAGTTCCGCACGAACAGGAGAGCACTTAATGTGCTCTCCGTCGTGAGCAGGACTGTAGAGCAGCAACCTTAATATGTCTCAGGCCCGCCCCCTCCGCCGCACACTGGGAACGTGCCACGCACTTTACCTGCGTAAACAATGTGAGTGAAATATGAATCTCGATGGATACGCCCGCAGCCGTGTATACTAAACAGCTGTGTGTAACCAGGGGAGTATTCTGGCTGGACAAAATGCCTGCTTAATAGGGTTGTCAGGTAGTCCGGGCGAAATACAAGGCTGGGGAGCACGTCGTGTAAGTAGTGGTCCTCTAGGGGCGTACGCTCGGTGGTGTACGCATTGTCCCAAGACCACGCGAGAGTTGGGATCATATCTTGATCAGCATGATTCTCGGCCGCAAGATTGGCATGACCCAGGTTTGGGACGAGGACGACAACGTCGTTCCCGTCACGGTCATCCAGGCTGGCCCCTGCGCTGTCTCGCAGGTTAAAACTCAGGCAACCGACGGCTATGACGCCGTCCAGATCGGTTTCGGCGACATCAAGGCCAAGAACGTGAACAAGCCCATGGCTGGTCACTTCGCCAAGGCTGGCGTCGAGCCTGTCCGCTTCCTTCGTGAGGTCCGCGTCGAGAACGGCGAGGAGCACAAGGTCGGCGAGGTCGTTACCGTCGCTGATTTCGCTGACGTCGAGAAGGTCGACGTCATCGGTACCTCCAAGGGTAAGGGCTTCCAGGGTCGCATCAAGCGCTGGGGTCAGCGCCGCGGTCCTATGACGCATGGTTCTCACTTCCAGCGTCACCCCGGTTCTATCGGTCAGTGCGCCTATCCTGCGCGCGTCCTCAAGGGCGTCAAGATGGCCGGTCACATGGGTAACGAGCGCGTTACCGTCAAGAACCTTTCCGTTGTCCGCATCGATGCCGAGCAGAACCTCATCTTGGTCAAGGGCGCTGTCCCGGGTGCCAAGAATGGTCTCGTCGCCATCCGTATGGCCTAAGGGCCCAGCCCATTTAGCCCAGCGTCATACCAAGGAGAACACTTAAATGGCAAAGTTTGAAGTAAAGAACAGCGAGGGCAAGAAGGTCGCCGAGGCCGAGCTCGCCGCTGAGGTGTACGGCATCGAGCCGAACATCCACGTTATGCACCACATCGTCAAGTGCCAGATGGCCTCTTGGCGTCAGGGCACCCAGTCTGCTAAGGGTCGCTCTGAGGTTTCCGGTGGCGGCAAGAAGCCTTGGCGTCAGAAGGGCACCGGCCGTGCCCGCCAGGGTTCCATCCGTGCTGCCCAGTGGCGTCACGGTGGCGTTGTCTTCGCCCCCAAGCCCCGTTCCTACGCTAAGCGTATGAACAACAAGGAGGTCAAGCTGGCTATGCGCTCCGCGCTGTCCGCCAAGCTGGCCGATGGCGAGCTCGTGCTCGTCGACGACTACGGCTTCGAGAAGCCTTCCACCAAGGCTGCTGTCGCCATGCTCAAGGCTCTCGGCCTTGAGGGCAAGCGTCTGACCATCATCGTTCGCGATGAGGACGTCAACGCCTACCTGTCGTTCCGCAACATTCCCAAGACGTTCATCATCACCGCTGACGAGGCCAACACCTACGATCTCGTCAACAACAACGCTGTGCTGATGCCCGCCGACATCGCCGCTCACTTCGGGGAGGTGCTTGCATAAATGACCGCCCACGAGATCATCATCCGTCCGATCGTGTCCGAGCGTTCCTTCTCCGGCATGGAGCTGAACAAGTACACGTTCGAGGTCGCCAAGGATGCTAACAAGTATCAGATCAAGGACGCTGTCGAGGAGATCTTCGGCGTCAAGGTCGTTCGCGTGAACACCCTGACGGTCAAGCCCAAGACCAAGCGCGTGCGCTATGTCGCCGGCAAGACCCGTTCTTGGAAGAAGGCCATCGTCACGCTGGCCGAGGGCGACACCATCGAGGTCTTTGGCAACCAGGCCTAAGACTCGCTGCTGTTGAGTGAGCTCATGCCTCCCAAATAGGGGAGGCGGGAGCTCAAGGTTTTGGGCGTATATAATGGACACGCCCGGAACCGTGTATACGTCCGGTGTCATCGCACCCGAGGCAGAACCTCGAATCCCTGTCTGCGATGGCTAACGGATTCCTATTGAAAGGGATTGTAATGGCTGTAAAGCACCTTAAGCCGACCTCCGCTGGTAGGCGTTGGCAGACGATCTCCGACTTCTCCGAGATCACCTGCACCAAGCCCGAGAAGTCTCTTCTCGAGCCCCTGCCTAAGAAGGCCGGTCGTAACAACAACGGCCGCATCACCACCCGCCACCAGGGCGGCGGCGTGAAGCGTCGTTACCGCGTGATCGACTTCAAGCGCAACAAGGACGGCGTGCCCGCCAAGGTTGCCACGATCGAGTACGATCCGAACCGTTCCGCTCGCATCGCTCTGCTGCACTACGCTGACGGTGAGAAGCGCTACATCCTGGCCCCCAAGGGCCTCGAGGTCGGTCAGACCATCATGTCCGGTTCTGACGCCGACATCAAGCCGGGCAACGCTCTGCCCCTCGCCGACATCCCCGTCGGTACGCTCATCCACGCCGTCGAGTTCCAGCCGGGCAAGGGCGCTGCTATCGCCCGTTCCGCCGGTAACTCCTGCCAGCTGATGGGTAAGGAGGGCAAGTACGCTATCGTCCGTATGCCTTCCTCCGAGATGCGCCGCATCCTCGTTACCTGCCGCGCCACCGTCGGTGAGGTCGGCAACGCCGATCACTCCAACATCGTCATCGGCAAGGCCGGCCGTAAGCGTCACATGAACGTGCGCCCGACCGTCCGCGGTACCGTCATGAACCCTGTCGACCACCCGCACGGCGGTGGCGAGGGCAAGAACCACACCTCTGGTCGTCCCTCTGTTACCCCCTGGGGTAAGCCGACGAAGGGCCTTCGTACGCGCAAGAAGAAGAAGGTCTCGAACCAGCACATCATTCGTCGCCGTAAGAAGTAATTTCGGATACCGAGTTTTAGGAGAAAGCACTTATGAGCAGAAGTCTCAAAAAGGGCCCGTTCGTGGAGACTCGCCTTCTCTCGCGTATCACCGCGATGAACGAGGCTGGCAAGAAGGACGTCGTGAAGACCTGGTCCCGCGCGTCCACCATCTTCCCCGAGATGGTTGGTCACACCATCGCCGTCCACGACGGCCGCAAGCATGTGCCCGTGTATGTTACCGAGTCCATGGTTGGTCACAAGCTCGGCGAGTTCGCGCCGACTCGTACGTTCCGTGGCCACAAGGCCAAATAGGGGGTTAACCGTAAATGGCAACTAAGTCTATTGAAACTGAGGCCACCGAGGTTCGCGCCGTCGCTAAGTACGTGCGTGTTTCCCCCAGCAAGGCCCGCCTGGTGGTCGATCTGATCCGCCGCAAGCCTGTTGCTCAGGCCTTCGACATCCTCCACTTCTGCGACCGTGCCGTCGCCGTGGATGTCGAGAAGGTTCTCCGTTCCGCCGTTGCGAACGCCGAGAACAACAACGGTCTGCGTGCCGACAACCTGGTTGTCGCCGCTGCCTATGTTGACGAGGGTCCGACGCTTAAGCGCATCCGTCCCCGCGCCAAGGGTTCCGCTTCTCGCATTCTGAAGCGTACTTCCCACATCACCGTCGTCGTTGCTCCTCGAAAGGAGGCGTAAAGCTGTATGGGTCAGAAAGTCTACCCCACCGGCTTCCGTCTTGGCATCACCGAGAACTGGCGCTCCCGCTGGTTCGCAGAGAAGGATTACGCTAAGACCCTCGGTAACGATCTCGAGATCCGCAAGTACCTCGAGAAGCGTCTTTCCCGCGCAGCTGTCTCCCGTGTCGAGATCGAGCGCGCTGGCGACAAGGTGAAGGTCATCATCCTCACCGCTCGCCCCGGCGTTGTCATCGGTAAGAAGGGTGCCGAGATCGATACCCTCCGCACCGAGCTCGAGAAGGTCGCTGGCGTCTCCAAGGGCCAGCTCTCCGTCGACGTTGTCGAGATCAAGCGCCCCGAGCTCGACGCCAACCTCGTTGCTCAGTCTATCGCCGAGCAGCTCGAGGGCCGCGTTGCCTTCCGTCGCGCTATGCGCAAGGCTGTCCAGTCTGCCCGCAAGGCCGGCGCTAAGGGCATCCGTATCCAGTGCTCCGGTCGTCTCGGCGGTGCCGAGATGGGCCGTCGTGAGTGGTACCGCGAGGGTCGCGTGCCTCTGCACACCCTCCGTGCCAAGATCGACTACGGCACGGCTGTCGCCAGCACCACCATGGGCGCTTGCGGCGTGAAGGTCTGGATCTACCTGGGCGAGAAGCTCCCGGGCCAGCCTGTTCCCAACCCTGCACTCGAGGGCTCTTCCCGTCCTCGTCGTCGTAACTCCGAGAGGAGGGGTCAGTAGTGCTTGCCCCTAAGCGTATTCTTCACCGCAAGGTGCAGCGTGGCTCCATGAAGGGCCAGGCCAAGGGTAATACCGAGCTGCATTTCGGCGAGTTTGGTATCCAGGCTCTCGAGGCCCATTGGATCACCAACCGTCAGATCGAGGCCGCTCGTATTGCCATGACCCGCTACATGAAGCGTGGCGGTCGTGTCTACATCACGATCTTCCCCGATAAGCCCATCACCAAGAAGCCTGCCGAGACTCGCATGGGTTCTGGTAAGGGTAACCCCGAGGAGTGGGTGGCCGTCGTCAAGCCCGGCCGCATCATGTTCGAGGTCAAGGGCGTGCCCGAGGAGGTCGCTCGCGAGGCTCTGCGTCTTGCACAGCACAAGCTTCCCATCAAGACCAAGATTGTTGCTGCTAAGAACGCTGAGCAGCGCATCGAGAAGGAGATGGCTGAGGAGGCCGCTCTCGAGGCCAAGTGGGCTGCTGAGGACGCCGCCGCCGCCAAGGAGGAGAACTAATGAAGCCCGCAGAGATTCGTGAGCTCTCGGACGCTCAGCTCGTTGAGAAGCTGAAGGAAATGCGCGCCGAGCTCTTTAACCTTCGTTTCCAGATGGCCACCAGCCAGCTGGACAACACCGCTCGCGTCAACACCGTGAAGAAGGACATCGCTCGCGTCCTCACGGAGCAGCGCGCCCGCGAGATCGCAGCGGAGAAGTCCGCTGTCGCCGAGTAGGACCTAAGGAGAGAACATGACTGATTCGCGTAACTCGCGTAAGGTCCGTACGGGTGTCGTTACCTCCGTCTCCGGTGCCAAGACCATTGTTGTCACCATCACCGAGCGCAAGCGTCACCCCAAGTACGGCAAGATGATGACCAGCTCCAAGAAGCTGCACGCTCACGACGAGGAGTGCACGGCTGGCGTGGGCGATACCGTCCGCGTTATGGAGACCCGTCCTATGTCCAAGATGAAGCGTTGGCGCCTCATCGAGGTCGTCGAGCGCGCTAAATAAGCAGTCGCTCTTACGACTTGTACGTTTCCGAAGATGTGCGTATGCCTGGCTTGCATACCACAGGCCGTATAAAGGCTGCGCACCTCTCTTCGGTTCTTAGTTCGGAGGAACATCTACCATGATTCAGATGCAAACCATGCTGAACGTCGCCGACAACTCCGGCGCTCGCAAGATTCGCTGCATCAAGGTGCTTGGCGGTTCCAAGCGTCGTTATGCAGGCATCGGCGATGTGTTCATCGGTGCTGTCCAGGAGGCTACCCCTGGCGCCAACGTCAAGAAGAAGGACGTTGTCCGTTGCGTCGTCGTTCGCACCGTTAAGGAGATCCGCCGCAAGGATGGCTCCTACATTCGCTTTGATGAGAACGCCTGTGTTGTCATCAACAACGATGGTTCGCCCGTCGGCACCCGTATCTTCGGGCCCGTCGCTCGCGAGCTTCGTGACAAGAAGTACATGAAGATCGTCTCGCTCGCTCCCGAGACCCTGTAGTTAGGGGAGATATATGTATATCAAGAAGGGCGATAAGGTCCAGGTTCTCTCTGGTAAGGATCGCGGCAAGCAGGGCGTTATCCTGCGTGCTCTCCCCGCCGAGAACAAGGTCGTTGTCGAGGGCGTTTCGGTCGTCAAGAAGGCCGTCAAGCCCAACGCTGCCAACCAGCAGGGCGGCATCGTTTCGCAGGAGGCTCCCATCGACGCCTCCAACGTCAATCTCGTCTGCCCCGAGTGCGGTAAGGTTACCCGCGTCGGTCACGAGAAGGACGGCAAGAACAAGCTGCGCGTCTGCAAGAAGTGCGGTCACAAGTTCTAAGCTGCCCGCAACATCAAGTTGCTAGCAAAGGCCCGGATGCCACGGCACCCGGGCCTTTTTCTATCCCTACTCATTGGGGACAGACTTAAATGAGTGGGGACACTCATTGGGGACAGACTTAAATGAGTGGTCGTTGATTGGCAGTCATTGGGGACAGACTTAAATGACTAGTCGCTGGGGACGTTCTTAAACGGCTAGTTGATGGGGACAGTCTTTAGATTTGTATATCTGGCCATCTGGGATAGGCTTCAGCGAAAGCGGCACTTAGGGACCGTCCCAAACTGCCGGCACATAGGGACGTTCCCTTTTTGCCGGCAGTTTGGGACGGTCCTTTGATGTCTGGTGCCCCCAGAGGGGTGAAGTAATACAGCTGGCTCTGTCTTTTAGGGCTTTGGTGTTCCGCCCCTTTATGTTTCACAAGGATCGTCCCGTGCGCATTTACGCGCATAGCCTTGCGCGATAATACGCATAACCGCGCAAACATCTGTCAACTATGGCTAAATAATGACCGATAAGCAAATAAACACGCAAACACGAGCAGATACGCGCGCAATTGTGCGAATATAGGGTTGTTAGAAATGAAGGACTTACGATGATTCAGGAGGCACATATGGCAGATTCCAAGCAGGCTCCACTCGACTCCGCGGCAGCCGCAAAAGCAGCGTTCGCTTCGGTCCAGGACAAGCCATTCCCCGATGATATCTTTACGGCTCCCGAGCTTCGTTGGGCTGTGATCGGGTGCGGCGTTATCGCCAACCAGATGGCCCAGTCTCTCGCTTTTGCCGGTCGCAAGCTTGCGGGCGTCGCCAACCGCACGCTGTCCAAGGCTCAAGCTTTTGCCGAGCAGTATGGCATCGAGAAGGTCTATGACACGGTCGAGGACCTCTATGCCGATCCGAACATTGACGCAGTCTATATCACCACCCCGCATAACACGCATATCACCTACCTGCGCGCCGCTCTGGCGGCTGGCAAGCACGTGCTCTGCGAGAAGGCTATTACCCTTAACTCAGCCGAGCTCGACGAGGCACGTGCCATTGCCGACGAGCAAAACGTGGTCCTCATGGACGCCACCACGGTGCTTCATATGCCCTTGTATCAAGAGCTGCGCCGTCGCATGGGTGCCGGCGAGTTTGGTCGCATGAACCTCGCCCAGCTCAACTTTGGTAGCTACAAGGAGTACGGCGATCTGACCAATCGCTTCTACAACCGCAACCTTGCTGGCGGTGCCATGCTCGACATTGGCGTCTATGCCCTGTCCGTCATGCGTCTTTTTATGGCAAGCCAGCCCATTGAGGTCGTTTCGTTGGGCAACACCTGTGAGACCGGTGTTGACGTTGCGGGCGGCATCGTCTGCCGTAATGCCGAGCAGCAGCTGGGTGTTGTGAGCCTCACGCTCCACTCCAAGCAACCCAAGCGCTCGATTATTAGCTTCGATAAGTGCTATATCGAGGTCAACGAGTATCCGCGCGCCGATCACGCGACCATCGTGTGGACTGCGGACGGCCACCGCGAGGAGGTCCACGCCGGCACCGAGGCTTACGCCCTTTGCTATGAGATGGCCGATCTTGAGAAGGCCGTTGCCGGCGACGACTCTAAGCGCGAGCTGCTGGATTATGCTTCTGATGTTATGAAGCTTATGACCAAGCTTCGCGCCGACTGGGGAGTCGTGTACCCCGAGGAGGAGTAAGCGATGCTAGCGGAAGATAGGCTCAACGCGATCGTGTCGATGGTTCAGCAGGCCGGCTCGGTTACCGTGCCGGAGCTTGCTGAGGCCCTGGGCGTGACGGCGTCTACCATTCGGCGCGACCTGCAGACGCTCGATCGAGCGCACCGCATCGCCAAGGTCCACGGTGGGGCGACGAGTCTTGAGCGCGCGCACGTGACGCGCGACCTAACGCTTAATGAGCGCAGCGACCTCCATAACGATGACAAGGAGCGTATCTGCGCCCGTGCGGCGGCGCTTGTGGAGCCTGAGAGCTTTGTATACATCGACTCGGGCTCGACGACGCTCAGGCTCATCGAGCATCTTCCACACCTTGAAGATGTCACCTATGTGACCGATTCCGTGCTCCATGCTCAACGCCTTGCTTTGCGCGGCATGCGTACCGTGGTGCTGGGCGGCGAGCTCAAACCCGAGACCGAGGCGCTCGTTGGCCCCGATGCCTTGGCAACCTTAGACCGCTACAACTTCAACTGTGGCTTTTGGGGCTCTAACGGCATTGCCGCCGAGCAGGGCTTCACAGCGCCCGATATCGAGGAGGCGCAAGTAAAGCGTATCTCGATGCGCCATACGGCCAAGCGCTTCGTAATCTCGGACGCCAGTAAATTTGGCATGGTGGCGCCCGTCAAGTTTGCGGACTTCCGCGACGCAACGATTATTACCGCAGGCGATGTCCCCGCCAAGTACCGGGCAATGGACAACGTCATCACGGTCTAACAGCAGGGGACGGGCAAGCGCCAAAACCACCGCGAAGGGGTAGGAACCTATGTGGTGGTTTTGACGTTTGTCCAGATAAAACCTGCCAAAATAAACCTGTCCCTTTTCGGCAGGTTTTAGGGCTCCCAGGGGCAGGGGGCTTCTATGTGGATGTGCTCGCCGGTTACGGGATGCGTGAAGGACACGCTGTGGGCGTGGAGCATCAGGCCGCAGGGGCGCGGCGTTCCGTACAGGTCGTCGCCAACCAGGGGATGATGCTCGCTCGCCAGATGCACACGGATTTGGTGCTTACGGCCGGTGAGCAACTCGACATCGATATACGAACGCGCGGGAAGGCCTCGGCGGCTCTTAAGGCGCTTGAGCACCTTCACGCGCGTCTGAGACGGCTTGCCGCTGGCGCCAACGCGCATCTTGCGGCTATCGTGGCGGTCGCGGGCGATGGGCTTGTCGATGAGCTTCTCGTTCCAGTCGATCTTGCCCTCGGCGAGCGCCAGATAGTGCTTTTCGAACGCGTGGTCGATAATCATCTGGTCAAAGGCGGGCTGCGTCTGCTTGTCGAGCGAGAACAGCACCACGCCGGTGGTGTCACGGTCCAGGCGATTGAGCGGCTGCATGTCGGTCGCGGCAAAGCCGTCGCCCATCGCCAGCAGCAGGTCGCTGGCGTAGTCGGTGAGCGTGCGCTCGCCGGTGCCGTCGCCGTGGACAATCATGCCGGCGGGCTTGTCGATGGCCATGAGCCAGGCGTCGCAGTAGAGGACTTGAGGTTCTTCGTTCACGTGTAAGCCTTTCGGTTAACTGATTCCCACAAACATGCAGCCCGAGGTGGCGCCGCGCAGGCGGGCGGCGGGCTTACGGCCGGCTTGAGCCGCCTCGACGGCGCGACGGACGCGAGCGACGGCACGGCCAATCTCATCGGCCTCGAGCAGGGTTTCGTCGACCATAAGATGACGGACGCCGGCGTCGAGCAACTGCGGTACCTGCGGCGTGAGGTCGATGGGGTAGGCGTCGTACAGGCGTGAGCGGCCGTGGATATCGGTACGCACTGGCATGACCTTGCCGTCGATATTTTTGAGCGACAGCTTGCGGGTGCGCAGACGGCAGTTGGCGCAATCGTGGATGCAGCCATTGGCCACCTGCAGGATGCAGTGCTCGCTCGTCATAACGCGCGGGCGGCCAAAGACGGTGATGCCCAGAGCCGCGGGCGCGGCGGCGCCGAGCGAGACAATCTCGTCGAGTGTGATCTCGGGCGAGAGCCAAAACGCACCGGCTCCGCGCTCGGCAAGCGCCTCCATGCAGGGCGTGTTGTGCACCGGCAGGCAAGAGCGAATCTCGGCCGTGGCGCCAACCTGGGCGGCCAGGGCAAGCTCAGAGATGTTGCCGATAGCGACCGTGGCGCCGGCAACAACCCACGGGTCAACGCGTACGTGGTCAACGCCGCGGCAGACCTCATCGAGCACGGGTACAATGCCCTGCTCAAACGCATCGGCGGGGGAGAGTTCGGCCGCATCGAGCGCGTCGGTGGTCATATAGATGCGCGTTGCGCCCTCCACGCGCGCTGCCTCGGCGGCTTCGAGCGAGGTGACGGTGGCGCAGATCTGCGGCTCATCGCGGTAGTGCTCGGGCGCGGGGCGGGAATCACTGCTAACAACCGCCGGCAGCTCGAGCGTGCGGGCGCGCTCGTCATACGGTGCCAGAATGGCCTCCTCGAGCGCCTTGCAAGCGGCAGCGCGCACCTTGTGCACGGCGGAGAAGCCCATGCCGCAGCCGGCGTCGAGCGAAACGTCAAAGCTTGCGGCCTCAAAGGGAGAGGAGCCCATGCGCCCGACGTGCTCAACCAGATCGGATGCCTCGACGGCGCGGGTCTTGGCAGCCTCGACGGTAAAGCCCGTGGCCGTGGCCGTAAGCGAAGGATCGTCGCAACAGGTGAGCGTAACGGCAAACGGCTCGCCCAGACGCGCCACAACGGACACGTCTACGGCGCGGCGGCGCAGCACATCGCGCTTGAGCGCGGCGCCGGCGGCGTCAATGGCGCGCTGGCTTCGAATCACGCGCACGCGGCAGCCCTCGGGCATGCTACGGGGCACGCGACACTCGATGACATCGCCGGCAGCGGCATCATCGGTAGCGATAGTGGTTAGGAACTGATCGAACTCGTCGTCGTGGCGAAGTTCCAACAAGTCGCCCTTGCCCACGGGCTCAAACAGCTCAATGCGGGCGATGGCGGCACGGCGACGGCGATCGTCGGGCTTGAGTCCGCGTACATCGCGGTTGGCCAGACGGCTGCCCAGCACCGTGCCCACAATCTGGCCGCGGTTGTTGGAGCGCTCGTAGCTCATCATCTCGTCGCCCGAGGTGCCATCCTGGTAGGCGTGCGTGAAGTCGCGGTTAAAGCAGCGCTTGAGCTGGCGCTGGCGGGCCGCCTCTTCATCCTTGGAGGTCGAAACATCGGCCAGCATGTCATCAATCTGATGACGATACACGTCGACGATGGAGTACACGTAATCGGGGGCCTTCATGCGGCCTTCGAGCTTGAGCGATGCGGCGCCGGCGTCATACAGGCGACGAACGAGTTGCGAGGTATTGGTGTCGCGCGGGCATAGCGCGCGCTCGCGACCGGCAGGGGAGAGCGAGCGGCCGCTCTCGTCGATCAGCTCGTAAGGCAGGCGACAGGGCTGAGCGCACATGCCGCGGTTGGCCGAGCGGCCCGCCATGGCAAAGCTCGAAAGCAGGCACAGACCCGAGTAGCAAAAGCAGATGGCACCGTGGCTAAAGACCTCGAGGTCCACATCGGGTGCGGCGTCGTGGATGGCGGCGATCTCGTCGATGGAGAGCTCGCGCGAGAGGGTCACGCGGTCGGCGCCCTGCTCGCGGCACCAAAGCGTTCCGCGGTCATCATGGATGTTCGCCTGGGTCGAGATGTGCGTCTCGATGCCGGGCATGGCGCGCTTGACCTCAAAGAACAGACCCCAGTCCTGGATAATGAAGGCATCGGCGCCCAGCGTGGAGCAGCGATGGATGAGTTGCAGCGCATCGCTCATCTCGGACTGCTTGATGACGATGTTTACCGTGACGTAGACGCGCGACCCGGCTAGATGCGCGGCGCGGCAGGCTTGCTCAAAGGCCTCGTCGGTAAAGTTGGTTGCCTTGCGGCGGGCGTTGAAGCTACCCATGCCGCAATAGATGGCGTCTGCCCCCGCGGCGAGTGCGGCGGCAAAGGGCTCGGCCCCTCCGGCGGGCGCTAAAAGCTCGGGTCTGCGGTTGGTGGTTCGACTGGCGGTTGCGGTCATATCCTGCCTTTCAAAATGCTCAGATATTCAAAAGTATAGTGGTGCCGTCGTGGCAGGCGATGTCCGTGCTCCAAGCAGGATAAAGTCTTCAGCAGCTTGGGCTGGCTGACCCCGTGGAGAACCGTTCAGCGGTTCGGGGAAACCGTTGGGCGATAAAATATTCTCGCAAGCTGATAATATTCTTGCATCAAACAGAAACCTTGAGTACTATCCCAATCAAGCGCGGTGTTCAGACCGAACTGTGCCTCCCGGTGCGAACGCCGCGCTCACGCTCTCTATTTGATTGTAAGGAGAAAAGCATGAGCAAGACCGTCGTGTCTTCCGATAACGCACCCGCAGCCATCGGACCGTATTCCCCCGGCATCCAGACCGGCAACATGGTGTTCCTGTCCGGCCAGCTGGGCATCGACCCCGCAACTGGCAAGATGCCCGAGGGCGTCGAGGCCCAGGCTAAGCAGTCCCTTGCTAACGTCGAGGCCCTGCTGTCTGCTGCCGGCGCCACCTTTGCCGATGTCGTCAAGACCACGGTCTACCTGGCCGACATCGCCGACTTCGCCGCCGTGAACGAGATCTACGCCTCCAAGTTCGAGGCCCCGTTCCCCGCGCGCAGCGCCTTCCAGGTTGCTGCCCTTCCGGCTGGCGGTCTGGTCGAGATCGAGGTCGTTGCCGCTCTCTAAGGCGTTGGCCACAACTAAACATGACATGCAAAAAGACCCTGCAGCGCGAGCTGCAGGGTCTTTTGTTAAGTGACGGATCGCTTGTGGAGCCGCGCTTCATGTTGCCCGTTAGCCCTCCTTGCGAACTTTTTGCAGGTAGCGGTAGACGCTGGGCTCCGAGATACCCAGCGCGGTGGCGGCGCAGGCCACGGCGCCCTTGAGCATGAACACCCCGTTGCCGTTGAGGTGGCGAATGACGTCCACGCGGTCGCTCTGACCAAGCGACGCTACATCCAGCCCGCGCGCGCTCAGCAACTCGGCAATGCTGCGGTCGATGAGCTCCTGTGTGGACTCCGAAAGGCTTTCGACCTCGATAGGGGCGGGCTCCGTGCGCGTCGGCGCCGCGTCGAAGCACGCCATGAGCTGCTGCGCCATGGCGTTGATGGAGCGCACGGTCGAGAGGTCGGTGTTGACGCAGAGCATACCGACGATCTCGTCATTCTCGCGGATAAAGTACGTCGCTGACTCCAACGTCTTGCCGCCGGCACCGCGCCCCTCGTAGCCCGTAATAAACGGCAGGTCGCGATACTTGGCGTCGTGCATGATCTTGAGTGCCAGATCGGTGGCGGGACCGCCGACCTTGCGGCCGCTCACGATGCCGTTGCGAATATCAACGATGGCGTGGTCGGGATCCGAGAAATCGTGCAGCACGATTTCGCTGTTTTTGCCGAGTATCTGCTCCAGAAAATCGACCATCGGCAAAAAGCGACGTACGGTCTCGTTCACGGGCAACTCCTTTGGGTGAAATCGGAAATGTTCATAACAATTTTTTATCATGGTAACACGCTGCCCATCATCTCGTATATCCGCAGGTACATTGCGTAATGCAGACGAACGGTAGGAATTTAGCGGTAAACGGTTGACCAAAAGAAATGTTAGATGTTATTTTGACCAGACACTTTCCTGACCTGCGGAAATGCGTAATTTCAGCTGAAGAATAGTCTGATAACAAAAAATTATTATTGAGAATGAGAATCATCTTTAATACGATATGCAATGAAGGCACAACCTCAACCCCGCACTGCGTCACAATAGAGCGTTAGATGCGAAAACAACTACTTCGAGGATTGGTGGTCAAATGACCCAGGAGACGGTTACGAACGGCACTGAAGCCCTGTTCACTCGCGAAGGCATGCCTCCCGTTAAGGAAATGATCCCGTGTGCCCTTCAACACGTACTGGCATCGTTTGCCGGCATCATTACCCCGGCGGTCATCATGGCCGGCGTCTACGGCTTTAATAGCCAGCAGAGCACCGACATCATCCAGGTCGCCCTCATTCTTTCGGCGATCGATACGGCCCTTCAGGCCTTCGCTCCCTTCCGTCGCATCGGCGGCGGCCTGCCCATCGTCATGGGCGTTTCGTTCGCGTTCCTGCCGGCCCTGCAGGCCATGGGTGCCTCGGGTTTTAGCTTTGGTGCGCTGCTGGGCGGCGAGATCGTCGGCGGCGCCGTCGCGGTCCTCTTTGGTCTGGCCTACAGCAAGATCAAGTGGCTGTTCCCGCCCGTCGTGACCGGTACGGTCATCTTCTCCATCGGCGTTTCGCTGTATCCCACGGCCGTCAAGTATATGGCCGGCGGTATGGGTACGCCGCTGTGGGGTACCCCGCAGGCCTGGTGCGTCGCTCTTATCACCTTCGCCGTGGTCTTTGCGCTCGCCAACTTTGGCAAGGGCACGCTCAAGCTGGGATCCGTGTTCTTTGGCATGATCGTTGGCATGATCGTCTCCATCCCCTTTGGCATGATCGACTTCTCCAGCGTCGCCACCGCTCAGGTCTTCGCCCTTCCCAAGCTCATGCCCTACGCGCTCGAGTTTGATCCCGAGGTCTGCATTACCCTCGCCGTCGTGTTCCCCATGGTTGCCATCCAGGTTATCGGTGACGTCTCCGCCGCCTGCCTGGGCTCCATCGACCGTATGCCCACCGAGCGCGAGCTCTCCGGCGCTATCGTGTCCCAGGGCCTCACTTCTATGGTCGGCGGCCTGCTGGGCGGTCTTCCCACCAGCGCCCTTGGCCAGAACGTGGGCATCATCTGCTCCAACAAGGTCGTCAACAAGTGGGTCTTTGTGATCATCGCGGCCGTCTTTGCCATCGCCGGTCTGTTCCCGCAGCTCTCTGCCGTCCTTTCCGCTATCCCGCAGCCCGTCATCGGCGGCGCGACCGTCGGCGTCTTTGGCACCATCACCATGAACGGCGTGCGCATGTTCACCCGCGAGGGCCTCACGCAGCGCACTACCACCATCGTCGGTACCTCCGTCGTCTTTGGCCTGGGTATCTGGATGGCCAGCGGTTGCCTTGCCGGCGAGGGTATGCCTGCCTGGGTGTCCACCGTCATCGGCTCCAATGCCGTGACCCCCACCGCCATCATGGCCATTGTCCTTAACCTGATCCTTCCGCAGACGCCGGTCGTGGCTCAGCACATCGATGCTGCCAAGGACGCTGCCGTGGATCTGGTCTTGCCCGAGAGCAAGAAGTAACCAATTCGGTGCTATTCGTCGGCGGGCGCATCGCCTCGTCCGCCGACGTCATGCGGCGCCAAGCCGCACTTCAAAGGGTTTGTCCCTTTGGTGAAGCGTTGACGGGAGAGGGCCCGTTTCCGGTGTAGGCCGGCGCTTCGCACTCCGCCATGTCAGAGGTGTCAAACCCCGCCCCTGATGTTGAAGGGAGCATTCATGCTTCTGGTCGCTAACGGTTCCGTCTTTACCCGCAACGCTCAGACCCCGTTCATTCCAAACGGTGCGGTCGCCATTGACGGAGATACGATCGTCGAAGTGGGCCCCGAGTGCGAGCTCAAGGCCAAGTACCCGGATGCCGAGTACGTCGACGCCCAGGGCAACCTCATCATGCCCGGACTCATCAACTGCCACACCCACATCTACTCGGGTCTGGCCCGCGGCCTTGCCATTAAGGGCTGCAACCCCACCAACTTCCTGGAGAATCTTGAGCAGCAGTGGTGGAAGATTGACGACAACCTGACGCTCGACGGCACCAAGGCCAGCGCCTACGCCACGATTCTTGACTCCATCCGCGATGGCGTCACCACGATCTTCGATCACCATGCGAGCTTCTGCGAGATCCCGGGAAGCCTCTTCACCATTAAGGACGCAGCTCAGGAGCTGGGTATGCGTTCGTGCCTGTGCTACGAGGTCTCTGATCGCCGCGGCCAGCAAAAATGCGACCAGGCCATTGCCGAGAACGCCGAATTTGCCCAGTGGGCCGCCAAGGAGCGTCGCGATAACGACAACCACATGATCGCCGCCATGTTTGGCGGACATGCCACCTTTACGCTTTCGGACGAGACCATGGACAAGATGGCCGAGGCCAACAACGGCCTGACCGGCTTCCACATCCATGTGTGCGAGGGCATGAACGACGTGTGGGATTCCCGCCTCAACCGCGGTGGCATCAGCCCGGTCGAGCGCCTGCTGCAGCACAACCTGCTGGGTCCCGACACCATGCTGGGCCACTGCATCCACGTGACGCCTGCCGAGATGGATATCGTCAAGGAGTCCGGCACCTGGCTCGTCAACAACCCCGAATCCAATATGGGCAACGCCGTGGGCTGCGCCCCCGTGCTCGAGTTCTTCCGCCGCGGCATCCCCGTGTGCATGGGCACCGACGCCTACACCCACGATATGCTCGAGAGCCTTAAGGTCTTCCTGATCATTCAGCGTCACAACGCCGCCATGCCCAACGTGGGCTGGTGCGAGGCCATGACCATGCTGTTCGAGAACAACGCCAAGATGGCGAGCAAGTACTTCGATCGCAAGCTCGGTGTGCTCGAGGCCGGCGCTGCCGCCGACGTCATCGTCATGGACTACAAGCCCTTTACGCCGCTGAGCGAGGAGAATATCGACGGCCACATGCTCTTTGGCATGATGGGCAAAAACTGCCGCACCACCATCATCAACGGCCGCGTCCTGTACAAGGATCGCGAGTTTGTCGGTATTGATGAGGACAAGATCAACGCGTGGACCATGGCTGAGTCCAAGAAGCTCTGGAGCACGCTCAACGATCGCGCCTACTAATTACAAGTAGATTCACGCGCGTCGGATGTTTCGCCGCATCCGACGCGCGTATAGGCGGCCTCCGCGGGGTCGCCGGCGCTGTGCTAGCGCTACACCGTATTTGCGCCCGCCGCGCGGTCTCGCCGGGCGTTACAGAGAGGAGCTCATTATGAGCGACATCATGAGGCCGATCCCGTTTTCGCAGCTGATGAACTGGATCATCGAGGAGCACAAGACTCAGGGCGCCGTCTTTGGCGTGCGCAAGATGGTCACGACCAACCAGGAGGGTGCGCTTCCCATTTTTGACGAGCGCATCGAGACTCCGTTTGGCCCGGCCGCCGGTCCCAACACGCAGCTTGCCCAGAACATCGTGGCCTCTTATGTGGCCGGTTCCCGCTTCTTTGAGCTTAAGACCGTTCAGGTTATGGACGGCGAGGAGCTCTCCAAGTGCGTCAACAAGCCCTGCATCGTGGCGCAGGACGAGTGCTACAACTGCGAGTGGTCGACCGAGCTCGAGGTTCCGCAGGCCTTTGCCGAGTACGTGAAGGCATGGTTTGCCTGCCACCTGATCGCTCGCGAGTACGGCCTGGGCAGCCCGGACGGCTTTGTCTTTAACATGTCCGTGGGCTATGACCTGGAAGGCATCAAGAGCCCCAAGGTCGATGCCTACATCGAGGGCATGAAGGACGCCAGCGGCTCTGACGTCTGGAATGAGTGCCGCGCATGGGCGCTTGCCAACCTGGACAAGTTTGAGCATGTCGACGCCGCATTTGTCGAATCCATCCCGGCGCGCGTCTCCAACTCCATTACCGAGTCCACGCTGCATGGCTGCCCGCCGGCCGAGATCGAGCGCATCGCGACCTATCTGATCACCGAGAAGAGCCTCAACACCTACATCAAGTGCAACCCCACGCTGCTGGGCTATGAGTTTGCCCGCCAGCGTCTGAACGAGCTGGGCTTTGACTACATCGTCTTCGATGACACGCACTTCCGCGAGGACCTGCAGTGGGCCGATGCCGTGCCTATGTTCGAGCGCCTGATTGCCCTGTGCGCCGAGCGCGGCCTGGAGTTTGGCGTCAAGCTGACCAACACGTTCCCCGTCGACGTGACGAGAAACGAGCTGCCTTCCACCGAGATGTACATGTCCGGCCGTTCGCTGTTCTCGCTGACCATCGAGGCCGCCCGTCGCATTACCGAGCAGTTCGATGGCAAGCTGCGCATCAGCTACTCCGGCGGTGCTACGGTCTACAACATCCGCGCCCTGTACGATGCCGGCATTTGGCCCGTCACCCTGGCGACCGACGTGCTCAAGCCCGGTGGCTACGAGCGCTTTAGCCAGATGGCCGGTGAGTTTACCGACCTGGATGGCAAGCCGTTCGCGGGCGTCTCTCTCGAGGCCGTGACTGCGATCCAGACCGACTCGCTCACCAACCCGCTCTACAAGAAGCCGCTGCGCCCGCTGCCCGACCGCAAGGTTGCCGGCAAGAGCCCGCTTTCCGACTGCTTTACCACGCCGTGCCGTACGAGCTGCCCCATCCAGCAGGATATTCCCGCCTACCTGGCGGCTGTTGACGAGGGCCGCTACGAGGACGCACTCAACATCATCATCGAGCGCAATGCCCTGCCGTTCATTACCGGCACCATCTGCCCGCATCCCTGCGGCCGTGCCTGCGAGCGTGCGTTCTACGAGCCCGAGGGCGCCCAGATTCGCGCCAGCAAGCTCAAGGCCGCCCGCGAGGCCATGACCGCCGTGCTGCCCAAGCTGCGCGCCCAGGCTGTTGCCAACGTCGGCGAGCGCAACGTTGCCGTTATCGGCGGCGGCCCGGCCGGCCTGGCGACGGCGTTCTTCCTGACGCGTGCCGGCGTGCCCGTCACCATCTTTGAGGCCCGCGACTCGCTCGGAGGCGTGGTCCGTCACGTGATCCCCGAGTTCCGTATCGCCAGCGACGATATCTCCCACGATGCCGAGCTCTGCCTGGCCTTTGGCGCCAAGGTGCAGCTCAACGCTCGCGTTGATTCCATCGACGAACTCAAGGCTCAAGGCTTTACTGACGTGGTCGTGGCCACCGGTGCCTGGATGCCCGGCTCTGCGGGCTTGGGCGAGGGTGCCGAGCTCGATGTGCTGGAGTTCCTCGAGGCCGCCAAGAAGGGCGAGAAACTCGAGCTGGGCGAGGACGTCGTGGTCATTGGCGCCGGCAACACCGCCATGGACGCGGCCCGCGTGGCCAAGCGCCTGGCCGGCGTGAAGAACGTGCGCCTGGTGTATCGCCGTACCAAGAAGCAGATGCCCGCCGACGAGGAAGAGCTCGATCTTGCTCTTGCCGACGGCGTTGAGTTCTGCGAGCTGCTGGCGCCCAAGGCGCTCAACGGCTCCGTGCTGACCTGCGACGTTATGGAGCTCGGCGAGCCGGATGCAAGCGGCCGTCGCAGCCCCGTCGCCACGGGCGAGACTGTCGAGCTTTCCGCCACCACGGTGATCTGCGCCGTGGGCGAGGGCATCGATGCCAGCCTGTACGATGCCGTGGGCGTCGAGCACGACCGTCGCGGCCGTCTTGCCGCCACCTCCACCGGCGTTGAGGGCGTCTGGGCTGCGGGCGACTGCCGTCGCGGTCCTGCCACCGTGGTCGAGGCTATCGCCGACGCCGCCGAGGTCGCCCGTGCCATCGCCGGCGTGGACTTTAACAAGTACGCCGACTGCAACGAGCAGGCCGGCCGCGAGGATACCTGCTACGAGCGCAAGGGGTCGCTGTGCCGCGACAAGCGCAACTGCACCAAGACCCGCTGCCTGGGCTGCGGCTCGGTGTGCGAGGTCTGCTGCGACGTGTGCCCCAACCGCGCCAACGTGGCAATTAAGGTGCCGGGCCTGGCCAAGCATCAGGTCGTCCATGTCGACGGCATGTGCAACGAGTGCGGTAACTGCGCCGTGTTCTGCCCCTACCAGGAGGGTCGTCCCTACAAGGACAAGCTCACCCTGTTCTGGAGCGAGCAGGACATGGAGAACTCCGAGAACGAGGGCTTCCTGGCCGTGGACGAGGACCACTTTAAGGTCCGCGTCGCCGGCACGGTCCGCACCGTCTCGGTCGATGCCGTCAACACCGGTCTTCCCGAGGCCGTCCGCCTGACCATCAGGGCCGTGCGCGACAACTATCCGTACCTTCTTAAGAAATAGGCGAGTCTCTTATGGCCAAATCCATTCAACATAACGTGGCCTACGTTGCCTGCGGAAGTGGTTGCGCTTCCGCAGGCGGCGACGCCCGCTGCAGCGAAGGCTGCATTGGCTGTGGCGCCTGCGTCACGGCCTGCCCCCACGGCGCCATTGCGCTGGTCGATGGCATCGCCCGCGTGGACCGCTCCAAGTGCACGGGCTGTGGCCTGTGCGGCATGGCGTGCCCGCAGCGCGTGATTGCCTTCGTCCCCGGCTACCAGAACATTCTGGTGCGCTGCAACAACACCGATAAGGGCGCCATTGCGCGCAAGGTCTGCGACACGAGCTGCATCGGTTGCGGTATGTGCGCCAAAAAGTGCCCTGCCGGCGCTATCCGCATCGAGGACAATTGCGCCCATATCGACGGCGTGGACTGCCTGTCGTGCGGCATGTGCGCCGTCGTCTGCCCGCATGGCGCCATCCACGACCGCACCGGCATCGCCGCCGGCGTGTAGAAGGGAATCACCATGGCACAGGAATTCACTTTTACCGTTAACGGCGTCGAGCGCACGACGACGGAGAATAAACCGCTGCTGCGCTACCTGCGCGACGACCTGCATATCCATTCCGCCAAGGACGGCTGCTCCGAAGGTGCTTGCGGTACCTGCACCATTCATGTGGACGGTGCGGCCGTCAAGGCGTGCGTGCTGACCACCGCTCTTGCCGCCGGTCGCAACATCGTGACCGTCGAGGGCCTGCCCGAGGACGTGCGCGAGGCCTTTGTGTACGCCTTTGGCGCCGTGGGCGCCGTGCAGTGCGGTTTTTGCATTCCCGGCATGGTCATGGCGGGTGCAGCGCTCATCGCCGAGGACCCCGAGCCCACCGAGGAGCAGATCAAGTACGCCATTCGCGGTAACGTCTGCCGCTGCACCGGCTACAAAAAGATTATCGAGGGCATCTCGCTGGCCGCTGCGGTGCTCCGCGGCGAAAAGCAGATCGACGAGGACCTGGAGCGCGGCGATGACTACGGCGTGGGCAAGCGCGCCTTCCGTATCGACGTGCGCAAGAAAGTGCTCGGCGAGGGCAAGTATCCCGACGACATCGACGAGCTCGATCAGCCGGGCCTGACCTATGCCAGCGCCGTGCGCTCCAAGTATCCGCGCGCCCGTGTGCTCTCCATCGATACCTCCAAGGCCGAGGCCCTGCCCGGCGTGGTGGGCATCCTGCGCGCCGAGGACGTGCCGGTCAACCAGGTCGGCCACCTTATCCAGGACTGGGATGTCATGATCGCCCAGGGCGATATCACCCGCTGCGTGGGTGACGCCATCGTGCTGGTGGTTGCCGAGGACGAGGCGACGCTCGAGAAGGCCAAGAAGCTCGTAAAGATCGATTACGAGCCGCTGGAGCCTGTGCGCAACATTGTCGAGGCCAGGGCCGCCGACGCCCCGCGCCTGCATGACAGCTTCTTTGCCTTCGGCAACACGGTGGAGCTCAAGGACAACGTGTGCCAGAGTCGTCACGTGACGCGCGGCGACGCCGCCAAGGCGCTTGCGGAGAGCGCGTTCACCGTGACGCAGCGCTTTACCACGCCCTTTACCGAGCATGCCTTCTTGGAGCCCGAGTGCGCTGTCGCCTTCCCGTACAAGAACGGCGTCAAGGTGCAGTCGACCGACCAGGGTGCCTACGACACGCGCAAAGAGTGCGCCCATATGTTTGGCTGGGATAGCGAGCCCGAGCGCGTGGTCGTCGAGACCATGCTCGTGGGCGGCGGCTTTGGCGGTAAGGAGGACGTGTCCATCCAGCATCTGGCCGCGCTCGCCGCATATAAGTTTCAGCGTCCTGTGAAGTGCAAGCTCACGCGTGCCGAGTCGCTCGCTTTCCATCCCAAGCGCCATGCCATGGACGGCACCTTTACGCTGGGTTGCGACGCCGAGGGCAACTTTACCGGCCTGGACTGCGAGATCAACTTCGATACCGGCGCCTACGCTTCGCTGTGCGGCCCGGTGCTCGAGCGCGCCTGCACGCATGCCGTCGGCCCCTACAAGTACCAGAACACCGACATTCGCGGTTTTGGCTACTACACCAACAATCCGCCCGCCGGTGCGTACCGTGGCTTTGGCGTCTGCCAGTCCGAGTTTGCGCTCGAGAGCTTGATTGACCTGCTGGCAGAGAAGGTCGGCCTGGATCCGTGGGAGATTCGCTACCGCAACGCCATCGAGCCGGGCGAGGTTTTGCCCAACGGCCAGATTGCCGACTGCTCCACGGCGCTGAAGGAGACGCTGCTCGAGGTCAAGGACGCCTACTATGCGCATCCCGGACACGCCGGTATCGCCTGCGCCATGAAGAACGCCGGCGTGGGCGTTGGCCTGCCCGATGCCGGCCGCTGCAAGATTCGCATCGAGGACGGCGTGGCTGTGGTCTATGCCGCCACGTCCGACATCGGCCAGGGCTGCAACACCGTCTTTTTGCAGGACGTTGCCGAGGCCTGCGGTCTGCCGCTGAGCTGCATTGCCAACGGCGAGTGCTCCACCGAGAACGCTCCCGACTCTGGCACCACGTCTGGCTCGCGTCAGACGGTCGTGACCGGCGAGGCCGTGCGCGGTGCCGCCTTCCTGCTGCGCGATGCCATGCTTGACATCGAGGCCGGCAAGTCTGCGCCCGCCGCTCCCGTGAATGCGCATGGTGACGGCGTCAAGATCGAGTACGACGACGGTCGCGCCTATCAGCTGCGCACGCAGGAACTCGTCGCCGGCCAGGGCATGCATCCTCAGGATCCCGCGGCCGCCATCAAGGCACTCAAGGGATGCGAGTTTGGCTACGTGTACTTGGAGCCGACCGACAAGCTGGGTGCGGATGTTCCCAACCCCAAGAGCCACATCTGCTACGGCTTTGCCACGCATGTGGTCATTTTGGACGATGACGGCCGCGTGAGCGAGGTCTATGCTGCGCACGATTCCGGCAAGGTAGTCAACCCCATCTCCATCCAGGGTCAGATCGAAGGCGGCGTGCTCATGGGTATGGGCTATGCGCTTACCGAGGACTGGCCGCTCAAGGACTGCGTGCCCCAGGCAAGGTACGGTACGCTCGGGCTGTTCCGTGCGCCCGAGATTCCAGATATCCACGCCATTTACGTGGAGAAGGACGAGCTGCTGCCCGTGGCATATGGCGGCAAGGGCATCGGCGAGATCGCAACGATTCCCACGGCGCCCGCCGTACAGAACGCCTACCGCGCGTTTGACGGCAAGCTGCGTCCGGATCTGCCCATGGTGGATACCCCGTACAGCCGCGCCCGTCGCCGTGGGTAGGGTAGAGCGTGGACAGCCATTGTTGACGGGCTGTTCGCACTCAGCATCAACCACATACGCTGCGCCTTTGGCCCCGGCTCCATCGCGAGCCGGGGCCTTTTGTCTGGAGCGGAGGCCGCGTCTCGAAACGGGTCGTGCTTTCCTTTTGAGCCTCGGGACTGCGGACGATTTCTTGGACCGTTACGCGGCCCTTCCCAGCGCGGAGCGGAACTCGGCCGGCGTGCGGCCGCCGAGCGCATCGCTGCGCCTCTCCGTATTGTGTCGGCCGATCCAGCCCCCGAGCTCCTCGATGAAGCGGGCGGGGGTCCATTCCGACCAGTCCCTGCCGTGCCAGAACTCCTTCTTGAGCAGGCCGAAGAAGCCCTCCATCGCCGCGTTGTCCGGGCTGCAGCCCTTGGCGGACATGCTCCTGGCGAGGCCGTGCCCCTCGCAGATCGAGATCCGTCCGGGCCAGCGGTACGGAAAAGTGTCGAAATAGGCACCTTAAAACTTCGGAAAAGTGTCAAATTCGATAGGAAAAATATCCGGAAAAGTGTAGCTGGATGACAAAACAGCACTTAGAAGCCGGTGCTGGATGCGGGATCTTGCGGCCGCCTTCAGTCCTCGCTACTCGTCGTCTCCGTCGTTGGGGTCGCCCTTGAGGGTGTTGATGTCCAGGTACTGGTTATCGTCCTCTTTTTGCTGGGTCTCCGACTCCGCTTGGGTGGGGCCGCGGAACAGCTGGAATCCCTCAAACGCAATGGCGCCGAGCAGGACAACGACAATGGCGATAAAGGCAACCTTGACTGCCTGCGGAAATTCTGAGAAACGCAGTGCCTTTTCCTCGGCGTAATAATCGGCGAAGCGCTCTTCGCCCGTGCTTTTGGTATACGCCGGCGCGGACGCGGCCTCCGGGTCATATTCCGGTGCAGGCGTGGCAGCGTACGGATCGTTGAGATAATCGCTCGATGCGGTGCCATAATCTTCGGTCTCGATGCGACCGGTGCCAGCATAGTCATCGGAATAATCGGAATAATCGGAATATGCCGCACCACCCTCATAGTCCGCTGCGCTCGTGTTGGCGGCAAAAAGCGGGTTAACTGGAACGTCGAGCGCCGGCATGCCGGTAGAGGTCTCATCCAGATCGGCTGCAGCCCAGGAATCGTAGGCAACCTGACGGGCAACGGGCTCATCGAGCCTTGCGACCGGAGGTTTGCGTGCCGCAGGAACGGGCAACTGCTGGGCGTTGTACATAACGGTGCTGTCGGCCGATTTGCCCTGCGTCGCTGCAGCGAGAAATGCCGCCGTCTCGGACGGGTCGCTTGCGGGGCGGGGAGCGGGCGTGGGCGCCGAAGTGGGTGCGGGCGTGGGCGCCGAAGTGGGTGCGGGCGTAGGCGCGGGCGTCGAAACAGGCGACTGCGCAGGAGCCGGCGCAGGTGCGGACTTAGGCGCAAGTGCGGGATTGGGGCTTGACGGGCGAGCCCCACCGCCCATGAGTTCGTCGGCGGTCCACGGGCGATCATCCATGACGTCGTCAAGGCTCAGCGAAAACAGGTCGTCTTCGCCCTCATCGAACATGCGGTGCACATGTCCACCAATTGCCGGAATCAATCCGCGACCGGTGCATGATGCCTTGCTCAACGCCATTCTGTTCCATCCTTTCGAAATACCAATGACATCGATTATATGGAACTTCCCAAGCTGCTCGGTCTTGGATTCGTGCTTTCCAGAACTCGCGCTCAAAAGGGGAGGGGCAATCCAGGCGAGTGCCTACTTGTCGCCGGCCGCCGCCTTGGCCTCATTGAGGTAGCTATAGAAGCTGTACTTTGAGATGCCAAAGAATTCGCAGGCGCGCTCGCTCGACTTGGAAATGAGGAAGGCGCCGCGACGGTCGAGGTAGCCAATGGCACGAATGCGCTCGTCTTTGGTCATGAGCGCCGCGGGCTTGCCCACAACCTGCTCGCACTCGTGCAGCAGGTCCTCGAGCAGGTCGCCGATGTTCTTGGTAATGGGCTCGGGCTCGGTGTAGCCCGTGCCGCCGGTGCCGGTAAAGGCGTCGAGCGAACGCTCAAAAGCCTTCATGAGCGTAATGTCAAAGTTGATGCCCAGAATGCCGACGGGCTTGCCCTCGTCGTTGCGGATAAAGATCGTCGACGATTTGAGCAGCTTGCCATCGGTGGTTTTAGTGAGGTACGGCTCGCGGTCGTGTACATCGGTGGCGCCCTTGTGCATGGACTCAAACACGATATGGCTGGGGCCGTCACCCAGTTTGCGCCCGCTGACGTGGCCGTTTTCGATCACTACGATGGAGTGGTCCACGTCCTCGGTCTCCAGATCGTGGACGACGACTTCGCAGTTGGGGCCAAATTGGAGCGCCAGGCCGTGTGCAAGGCGCTTATAAAACTCAATCTGTGACGGGGTCATGGGTGCCTTCCTAAAAATTAGTTTGGGCTCACTGTGCCATAAACCACACTTGACCGCAAACAAATCCATCAACAAGGCAATTCATGACCGTTCGGGGGCGAAAAAGTACCGATTACGGCAACAAACAATTCGTTAGGTATACCAATCAAAAAGTGTGATAGAACATTACTAACAAACTTTTTGTTTGGCATCCACATAAAAGTTCAGTCGCATGAATGGGAATGGGCTGAAACGCGTATGCGGGGGCCGGCAAGAGAGGACTTAAGGAGTTCACCGTATGGCCGATAAGATCCAGTGGGCGGGCAACACGATGCCCAAGAGCGATGACAAGCACTTGGGAATCATGAGTCTCGACCACGTGAAGAAGGCCCGTGCCTTCCATCAGTCGTTCCCCCAGTACACCGTCACTCCGCTTGCCCGCCTGGACGGCCAGGCCGAGCGCTTGGGCCTGTCCAACCTGTGCGTTAAGGACGAGAGCTATCGCTTTGGCCTCAACGCCTTTAAGGTCCTGGGCGGCTCGTTTGCCATGGCCAACTACATTGCCGACGAGACCGGCAAGGACGTTGCCGAGTGCACCTTCGATTACCTGACTTCCGATCAGCTTGCCAAGGACTTTGGCCAGGCCACCTTCTTTACCGCCACCGACGGCAACCATGGCCGCGGCGTGGCATGGGCTGCCAACAAGCTGGGCCAGAAGGCTGTCGTGCGCATGCCCAAGGGTTCCACCAAGCCCCGCTTCGATAACATTGCCGCCGAGGGCGCCACGGTGACCATTGAAGAGGTCAACTACGACGAGTGCGTGCGCATGGCCGCCGCCGAGGCCGACGCCTGCGAGCGCGGCGTCATCGTTCAGGACACCGCCTGGGAGGGCTACGAGAAGATCCCGTCCTGGATCATGGAGGGCTACGGCACCATGGCTTCCGAGGCTGCCGAGCAGCTGCGCGAGATGGCCATCAACCGCCCGACGCACGTGTTTGTCCAGGCTGGCGTGGGTTCGCTCGCCGGCGCCGTGGTGGGCTACTTCACCAACCTGTATCCCGATAACCCGCCCACCTTCGTCGTGGTTGAGTGCGCGCCTGCCGCCTGCCTGTACAAGGGCGCTGCCGCCGGCGACGGCGATCCGCGCATCGTGGACGGCGACATGCCCTCCATCATGGCCGGCCTGTGCTGCGGCGAACCCAACATCCTGGGCTGGGATATCCTGCGCAACCACACCACCGCCTTCGTGTCCTGCCCCGACTGGGTCACCGCTCGCGGCATGCGCACCCTGGGCGCTCCCGAGAAGGGCGACCCGCGCGTCATCTCCGGCGAGTCCGGCGCTGTGACCACCGGCCTGGTCGAGACTCTCATGCTCGATCCCGAGTACGCCGAGCTCAAGGAACTCATCGGCCTGGACAAGACGAGCTCCGTGCTCTGCTTCTCCACGGAAGGTGACACGGACCCCGACCAGTACCGCCGCATCGTCTGGGAAGGCGAATACCCCACTTGCTAATCGTTGGGCGGCGCAACGCGCCACCTCACAGGTAGATTCCTTCGTTTGAAAGGTTATGAACAATGGCTAAAGAACTCGATTTCGACGCTATCAAGGCTGCTGCTGAGTCTCATCGTGCTGATATGACTCGCTTCCTGCGCGCCATGATCTCCCATCCCTCTGAGTCCTGCGAGGAGGGTGAGGTTGTTGCCTGCATTAAGGCCGAGATGGAGAGCCTTGGCTATGACGAGGTCAAGGTCGACGGCCTGGGCAACGTCATGGGCTTTATGGGCGAGGGCGACAAGATCATCGCCATCGACTCTCACATCGACACCGTCGGCATCGGCAACATCGAGAACTGGGACGCCGATCCCTACGAGGGCTACGAGACTGACGAGATCATTTACGGCCGCGGCGGCTCCGACCAGGAGGGCGGCATGGCTTCCGCTACCTACGCTGCCAAGATGATGAAGGACATGGGCCTCATCCCCGAGGGTTACAAGATCATGGTCGTCGGCACCGTCCAGGAAGAGGACTGCGACGGCATGTGCTGGCAGTACATCTACAACAAGGACGGCATTAAGCCCGAGTTCGTCATTTCCACCGAGCCCACCGACGGCGGCATCTATCGCGGTCACCGCGGCCGCATGGAGATCCGCGTCGACGTTCACGGCACCTCCTGCCACGGCTCCGCTCCCGACCGCGGCGACAACGCCATCTACAAGATGGCCGACATCATCGCCGACGTCCGCGCCCTCAACAACAACGGCTGCGACGAGTCGACCGACATCAAGGGTCTCGTCAAGATGCTCGACCCCAAGTACAACCCCGAGCACTACGAGGATGCCCGCTTCCTGGGCCGCGGCACCTGCACCGTCAGCCAGATCTTCTACACCAGCCCCAGCCGCTGCGCCGTGGCCGATTCCTGCGCCATCTCCATTGACCGTCGCATGACCGCCGGCGAGACCTGGGAGTCCTGCCTGGACGAGATCCGCAACCTGCCGGCCGCCAAGAAGTACGGCGACGACGTGAAGGTCTCCATGTACATGTACGACCGTCCGTCCTGGACCGGCGAGGTCTACGAGACCGAGGCTTACTTCCCCACGTGGATCAACAAGGAGACTGCTCCGCACGTCAAGGCCCTCGTCGACGCCCACAAGGCCATGTTCGGTGACGAGCGCATCGGCTGCGAGCCCAGCATGGACAAGCGCACCGGTCGCCCGCTGTGCGACAAGTGGACCTTCTCCACGAACTGCGTTTCCATCCAGGGCCGCTACGGCATCCCCTGCGTGGGCTTTGGCCCGGGTGCCGAGTCTCAGGCTCACGCTCCCAACGAGGTCACCTACAAGGACGACCTGGTCACCGCTGCCGCCATGTATGTGGCTGCCCTGAACCTCTACGATCCGAGCCAGGCCGATGGCGACGCCACCGTGTTCCGTGCCGGTCTGACCAACAACAAGATCGATTAGTCCCATTCCTCGATTTTGTTGAGCCGGGGGCCGCTCGTGTCCCCGGCACCCCCCCCTGTTGACTTGGGGCCCGCGGTCGTTATCTCCCATGCTTCCTCAACGGTGGCGGGTCCTCGTCATGGTGCTCTGCATGTTCTAGCCACACGCGCATGCCGGAGCACATCTACTCATTGCGATCGTTTCACCTTTAGAAAGGACATTTCCATGGACGCCAAGTTTACCGAGCTCGTCGAGCAGCTGAACGGCCTCGATTTTAAGGGCATGTACGGCAGCGACTTCCTGCACACCTGGGACAAGACCACCGATGAGCTCAAGGCTCTCTACATCGTCGCCGACGCCCTGCGCGAGCTGCGCGAGAACAACGTTTCGTCCAAGATCTTCGACTCGGGCCTGGCCGTCTCCCTGTTCCGCGACAACTCCACCCGTACGCGCTTCTCCTTCTCTAAGGCCGCCAACCTGCTCGGCCTTGAGCTGCAGGACCTGGACGAGAAGAAGTCCCAGATCGCTCACGGCGAGACCGTCCGCGAGACCGCTACCATGATCTCCTTCATGGCCGACGTCATCGGCATCCGCGACGACATGTACATCGGCAAGGGCGACGCCTACATGGCCGAGGTCTCCGAGTCCGTGCAGCAGGCTTACGAGGACGGCGTTCTGGATCACCGTCCCACGCTCATCTCCCTGCAGTCCGACTCCGATCACCCCACGCAGTCCTCTGCCGACATGCTCTACCTCATCAACGAGTTTGGCGGCCTCGAGAACCTCAAGGGCAAGAAGGTTGCCGTTACCTGGGCCTATTCGCCCTCTTACGGCAAGCCGCTGTCCTGCCCGCAGTCGCTGATCAGCCTGCTGCCCCGCTTTGGCATGGACGTCACCCTGGCCCACCCCGAGGGCTACGACCTCATGCCCGAGGTCGTCGAGCGCGCCAAGGGCTATGCCGCCGAGTCCGGCACCACCTTTAAGCAGGTCAACACCATGGCCGAGGCCTTCGAGGGCGCCGACATCGTGATCCCCAAGAGCTGGGCTCCGTTTGCCGCCATGGAGAAGCGCACCAACCTGTACGCCGAGGGCGACGACGCCGGCATCGCAGCGCTCGAGAAGGAGCTGCTCGCCCAGAACGCCACCCATCAGGACTGGTGCTCCACGACCGAACTCATGGAGAAGACTGCCAACGGCCAGGACACCATCTTTATGCACCCGCTGCCCGCCGACATCTCCGGTGTCTCCTGCGAGCATGGCGAGGTTAACGCCGACGTCTTCGACATGCACCGCGTGGGCATGTACAAGGAGGCCAGCTACAAGCCGTACGCCATCGCTGCCATGATGTTCCTGCAGAAGGTTGCCGATCCCGCCGCTACCCTCAAGGCCCTCGACGAGCGCAACGCTGCCCGTTGGTTCCAGGCCTAAAGCTGGGCTGAGGTAAGCCATGTAAAGGGGGCGCTCTGCCAACCGGCGGGGTGCCCCTTTTTGCATCGCGGGCGTGCGGGATAAGCGTTTTCGATGTGGATGCCCGCGGCGCGAGTTATGGGTACGATGGTTTGAGGGGAGGTATCACCATGAAACTTGGTTGCGTCATTATGGCTTCGGGCGAGGGCAAGCGGTTTGGCTCTAACAAGATGCTTGCCGATATCTATGGCGAGCCGCTAATTGCCCGGACCATCGATTCGGTTCCCCGGGGCTTTGACGTCGTGGTTTCGACGCGTTGGCCCGAGGTCGCCCAGATTTGCGAGGACAAGCATTGCCCGTGCGTGCTGCACGATGGCGAGCTGCGCAGCGAAAGCGTCCGTGCGGGCCTTTCGTGGGGAGTCGAACGCAACTGGAAAGGTTGCCTCTTTTTGCCGGGCGACCAGCCGCTCGTGAGTTCGGATTCTTTTGAGGCTATGGTTCGTGCATTTGACGAGCGTGGCCGCAAGCATCCGGTGCGTCTTGCGTGCAACGGTGAGCCTTCGAGCCCGGTGCTCTTTCCGGCGGAACTGTTCGATGCACTTATGTGTCTTGAGGGCAAGGACGGCGGCGGTTCGATCCTCAAAGACCGTACCGACGTGGTGCTGGTCGAGGCGCGTGCCTACGAGCTGTGGGACGTCGATACCGTCAAGGGACAGCGACGCATAACGGAGCATATCGCGGCCTGCTCGTATTTTGATCGCGTGGCCAACTGTACTAATCAATAAGGAGCAACATGATCATCATCAAAAACGGCGCGCTCGTGACGCCCCAGGGGCTTCGCCGCGCCGATCTTGCCATGGATGGCGATAAGATCGTGCGGATCGCCGCGGCGATTGAGCCGGCCGAGGGCGATACCGTCCAGGACGCCACCGACTGTTGGGTGTTCCCCGGCTTTATCGACGGCCACACGCACATGCAGTGCTGGACTGGCATGGATTGGACGGCCGATAGCTTTGAGACCGGTACGCGTGCGGCTGCCTGCGGCGGTACGACGACCATCGTGGACTACGCGACGGCCGATCGCGGCGTGACCATGCCCGATGCCTTGGCCGAGTGGCATCGCCGCGCCGACGGAACCTGCACGGCCAACTACGCGTTTCATATGGCACTCGCCGAGTGGAATGAACGCAACCGCGCCGATCTTTCGGCCATGCGCGAGGCGGGCGTGTCGTCGTTCAAGACCTACTTTGCCTATGACCACCTGCGCCTGGACGACGCCGAGACGCTCGAGGTGCTGGAGGAACTCAAGCGCGTGGGCGGCATGCTCTGCGTGCATTGCGAGAACGGTACGCTGGTGAATGAACTGCAGAAGCGCGTGTACGAGCAGGGGATTCATGGGCCCGAGGGGCATGTGCTCAGCCGTCCGGACGTGTGCGAGGCCGAGGCCGTGAGTCGTCTGCTGTATCTGGCGCACTTAGCCGGGGACGCTCCAGTCAATGTGGTGCACCTTTCGACCAAGCTGGGGCTCGAGGCCATTCGCGCTGCCAAAGCGCGCGGGCAGAAGAACATTTATGTCGAGACCTGCCCTCAGTATCTGATGCTCGACGATACTTGCTACTTGGAGCAGGGCGAGGACGGCTTTGCGGGTGCCAAGTATGTGATGAGCCCGCCACTGCGCCATGCCGGCGACCGTGCCGCGCTGCGCGAGGCGCTTGTGGCCGGCGAGATCGATACTATTGCGACCGATCATTGCAGCTTTAACCTGCACGGGCAAAAGGACCGCGGACGCGATGATTTCCGCGCGATTCCCAACGGCGGGCCCGGCGTGGAGCATCGTCCCGTCGCGATTGCCACGAGCTTTGAGGGCCAGCTGGGACCCGAGGATCTGTGCCGCTTGATGAGCGAGAACCCGGCGCGCGTCTTTGGCATGTATCCGCGCAAGGGCTGTCTTGCCGAGGGCGCCGATGCCGACGTGTGCGTGTGGGATCCCAAGGCGCGCTGGACCATTAGCGCGGCGACGCAGCATCAGGCTGTGGACTACACGCCGCTCGAGGGTTTTGAGGCACATGGCCGCGCCAAGGCTGTTTACGTCAACGGCGTGCTGGCAGCGCGCGACGGCGAGCCCACTGGAGCCCAGCCCGGCCGCTACGTCCCCCGCTAACGGGGACGACGCCAAATTAGCTGCCCCTGGAGGTTGCTGGCGACGACGGGGCGGCCGAGAGCTGCCTCGAAGCGGTCGGCCATCGTGGGGTCGCTGAGCGTGTCGACTTGGTTGAGCATGATGCGTGCGGTGCTGAGTTCCAGCGCCTGCATCTCGGCATTGAGCACCTGGGCGACGCGCTCGGGCGTGGCGATGTCGGTGAGCTCGCAGCCGCAACGCTCGCAAAAGAGCTCGGGGCGGTGGACAACCTCGGCGACGGGCTTGCCCAGCCCCGAGGCGCCGACGATCCAGACGATGCTGGTTGTGCCGGCGGGAACGACCGGCTCCCAGGCGGCGTGGGCCTTGAGCGGGAGCCGCTTGCTGCCGTCCGCCTCGGCCAAGACGTAGTTAAAGCGCTGTGCCAGCTCGCCGAGCGGCTCGGCGGGAGCGGAGAGCTTGCCTGTCTCCGGGTCCAAGACGCCTGCCTGGCAGATGCTTCCGCGCGCAAGGCCCGCGCAGGCCTCGCAGGTGCAACCGGGGACATGCGAGGCGCCCGGCTTCCAAGGCGCGGCATCCAGGCGACGGTTTGACCCGTTCCACGGCACGCCGGCGACGGGAAACATGTGCGTGGTGGTGCAGAGGAGCACGCGGCCGCCAGCGCGCATGAGCTCGAGACCCAGCGTCTTTAGCAAGGTCGACTTACCGCCACTGCCGATAATTGCGGTAATGCCCGGCTCGATCCTGAGCGCCGAGGCAAGATTGCCGCTAACCGTTTCCATTTGTTCACCGCCGTATAATACTGTGATAATAAATAATCATCAGAGTAGCGGTCGAACCGCTTTTGCTCTGCTCAAACCGTAGCACAGGGAGGTGCCCCGGGAATGCTCGTTTATGTTCGCGGCGCCGGCGATATCGCCACGGGTGTCGGTGCCCGTTTGGTGCGCGCCGGCGTGTCGGTCGTTATGGCCGATATCGCGGTTCCCACGTGCATCCGTCGTACAATCAGTTTTTGCGAGGCCATTCGCTTGGGCGAGGTCCAGGTCGAGGGTATTTGCGCCCGCTTGGCGCAGACGCCGACAGAGGTGCTTGCAATTACCGAGGCCGGAGACGTCGCCGTCGTGGTAGACCCCCAGGCCAAGATGCTCGACGAACTGAAGCCCGCGGCCGTGGTGGACGCGATTCTGGCCAAGCGCAACTTGGGCACCACGCGCGATATGGCGCCTGTCGTTATTGCCGTGGGACCGGGCTTCACCGCGCCGGTTGACTGCGACGCAGCGGTCGAAACCATGCGCGGGCATTTTTTGGGCCGCGTCATTACCCAAGGTTCGCCCCAGCCCAACACGGGCGTGCCGGGCGTCATCGCCGGCTATGGCAAGGAACGAGTTATCCACAGCCCCGCCGCCGGCGTGTTTCGGTCCGACCGCGCAATCGGCGACATCGTGAGCGCCGGAGACGTGATTGGCTACGCGGGAGACACACCCATGTGCACGCAGATCGATGGCTGTCTGCGCGGGCTTTTGGCGAACGGCGTGCGGGTGACCGAGGGCTTTAAATGTGCCGACGTCGACCCGCGCGGCGATGCCAGCTATATCAACTATATTTCGGACAAGGCGACGTCGGTCGGCGGCGGCGTGCTCGAGGCGCTCGCCATGCTCACCGGTGTATTCCAGGGATAGGAAATTGCAATGGAAAAGCTCGATGTGGTGAATGCTGCGCTTGGCGCTCTGAAGGCTGGTAAGACGTGCGAGCTGGTGGTAGTTGCCGGCACGGCAGGGTCATCGCCGCGCGGCGTGGGCGCCTGGATGGCCGTCTTTGCCGATGGCAGCCAAGCAGGTACCATCGGCGGCGGCAAGATCGAGCTCTTTGCGCTGAACGAGGCGCGCGAGCTGCTGGCCGCAGGGCAATCGCGTCTGGTCCGCTACACCATGGGCGGCGAGAACTCCGATACCGGCATGATCTGCGGCGGAGCCATCTGCCTGTGCTATCTGCACCTGGATGTATCGCAGGTGCCGTTGTTCCAGTCGGTTGCCGACGTCTTGGCGTATCGACGCATCGGCGACTTCGTCATCGACTTTGAGCCGTTTATCGCGAGCGTGCTCGAGGGCGATGTGGCCGAGTACCATGGCGAGGAATCGCGCCGCACCATTGCGGGCTGCCCCGGGCTTTCGCTGGTGGAGGAGGGGAGTAAGGTCACCTACACCAACGCCGCCTCCGAGATTCCCACGGCGCACATCGAGACGCTCTGCCCCGAGGGCCTGACCTATATCTTTGGCTGCGGCCACGTGGGCGCTGCGACGGCTCGCGTGCTCACGGCGGCGGGCTTTGCCGTCGTGGCTTGCGACGACCGCCCCGGCACGCTGACCCCCGATTGGGTGCCCGGTGTCTACGACCGTCGTCTGGTCGACTACAAGAGCCTGAGCAAGCAGTGCCCCATCGGCCCGCGCGACCTGGTGGTCGTCGCCACGGCGGGTCACAAGTCCGATATCGATGTGGTGATTCAGGCCATGCGCGCCAAACCCGCCTATCTGGGCTGCTTGGGCTCGCGCCGCAAGACCGCCTTTGTGCGCGCCCGCCTGGAGCAGGAGGGCTTTACGCAGGAGGAGATCGACGAGCTGCACCTGCCGATTGGTGTCGCCATTGAGGCCGAGGACCCCGAGGAGATCGCTATCTCCATCGCCGCCGAGATGATCCACCTGCGTCGCACCAAACTCGTCCCCCGCAAGCGCTAGTCGCATCCCAAATGAGCTGCCCCAGCTCTCTGCCGCATGCGGGTCAAAATGCTACCTGTGCCATATGCCCTATAATGTCCGACCGTTGAGCGGCATGGGGCCGCTGCCTAGGGTATGGGAGGCGCAAATGGCAGAGTCGGCAGCAGGGGATGCCCTGTTCGAGCGTACGGGAAAAGTTTCGTTTGTGCAGGTATTACCCCATGCACTGCAGCATGTGCTGGCGGCATTCGCGGGTATCGTCACGCCCGCCATCATTATCGCGTCGGTCTGTGGCTTTACCCCTCAAGAGGAAGCCGCTGTCATCCAGGCGTCGCTCGTCCTCTCGGCGCTTGACATTTTCCTTCAACAGTTTCCCATAAAAGGTGTCGTCGGTTCGGGCCTGCCCATTGTGATGGGCGCGAGCTTTACCTTCGTGCCGGCGCTCAAGGCAGTCGGTCTTGAGCTTGGTTTTGAGGCCGTACTGGGCGCCCAGGTAATCGGCGGCGCGCTCGTCGCGCTCTTCGGCCTACTGTTTAGGCGCGTGAGTTTTCTGTTTCCGGCCCCGGTGCTTGGCACCGTCATCTTTGTCATTGGCCTGTCGCTATGCCCAGTGGCAGTTGCCTCCATGGCGGGCGGGGAGGGCGCGGCCGATTTTGGCAGTGTCACCAACTGGGCCGTCGCACTTGTGACGTTCGTCGTCACCTTTATGGCTGGCAACTACGGCAAGGGCGCGCTTAGGCTGGGCAGCATCCTGGCTGGTATCTGCGCGGGCTTTGTTTTGGCTGCGGTGTTGGGCATGGTCGATTTCTCGGCCATCGCGACCGCCAGCTGGTTCGCCCCGCCGGCCCTGGGCGCCCATCGCCTGGTGTTCGACCCGGCCGCGTGCGCCGTTGTGGGCGTTGTCGCCATTGTCAACGCAGTACAGGTCATGGGCGAGTTTGCCGCCGTGTCGTCCGCTGCGCTCGATACCCCTGCGACCGATAGCCAGATCTCGGGTGGCCTGATCGCCAACGGCCTGGTCGGTATGCTGTCAGGCTTTTTTGGCGGCGTCCCCACGGCAACCTTTGGCCAGAATGTGGGCATTATCGCCGAGAACAAGGTCGTCAACCGCATGGTCTTTACGCTTGCGGCTGCCATCCTGCTCATCGCGGGCCTGCTGCCCAAGTGTGCGGCGGTGCTCACGTCTATTCCGCAGCCGGTCATCGGTGGCGCCACGATTGGCGTGTTCGCGACCATCGGTATGAACGGTGTGGTCATGTTTGCCCGCCACGGCCTGTCTCAGCGCGATACCACGCTCATGGGTCTCTCTATCGCCTTTGGCACGGGCATTGAGCGCACGGCCGGCGCGCTTGCCGGCGCTGGATTCCCCGCATGGGTTGGCACCGTTTTTGGCGGATCCTCCATTGCCGTCGCCGCGCTCGTTGCTGTGATCCTCAACCTGGTCCTCCCGCGCCAAAAATAACGCCCCATATATGAGTTGCGGTGGAATAGGGACTGTTTAAGCCTTTTAAGCCATCAAACAGTCCCTATCTCACCGCAACTGCTGTTTTCCTCCGTGCCCTAGGGATCAATTTGTGCGGGGGAGTTGTGGAGTTGTGCAGGCAGACGAGGTTTTTCTGGAAATACGCTCCCGATGCGCGTATAGTACCGATTGTTTTGTCGGCTCCTGCTGTGTCGAGTCCAAACCGCGAAATGCCATGAGCGGCGCGGATGCAGCCAGGAGGCACGAGGACAACCCATCGTGGCCACGCCCCGTGCTTAAAACCCCAAGAAGGAGTGAACAATGGCAGAAGAGAAGTATGTGCCGCGTCTGAAGACCAAGTACAACAACGAGGTCAAGCAGCAGCTTCAGGACAAGTTCCAGTACGAGAACGTCATGATGATCCCCAAGTTTGAGAAGATCGTCGTGAACATGGGTGTCGGCGAGGCCGCTACCGATTCCAAGGCCATCGACGGTGCCGTGCGCGACCTGCGCGCCATCACCGGTCAGCAACCGATGATCACCCGTGCCCGCAAGTCCATCGCTACCTTCCGCCTGCGCGCTGGTATGCCGATCGGCTGCAAGGTTACCCTGCGTGGCGACCGTATGTGGGAGTTCTTCGATCGTCTGACCTCCGTCGCGATCCCCCGTATCCGCGACTTCCGCGGCATCTCCGCCAAGAGCTTCGACGGCCGTGGTAACTTCTCCATGGGCGTCACCGAGCAGCTCATCTTCCCCGAAATCGACTTCGACTCCGTCGATCACCAGCGTGGTATGGACATCACTTTCGTGACCACCGCCAACACCGATGAGGAGGCCAAGGCCCTTCTGGACGCCTTCGGTTTCCCGTTCAAGAAATAGGTTCACCTGCCCTATGAGCGCCGTTCCCAGAAGGGGGCTGCGCTTGGGGCGAACAATACTCTATGTGAGGAGGATATAAGTGGCTAAGACATCGATGATCGTCAAATGCAATCGCAAGCAGAAGTTCTCTACTCGTGAGTACACGCGCTGCCAGCGCTGCGGCCGTCCGCACTCTGTGTACCGCAAGTTCGGCCTGTGCCGTGTCTGCTTCCGCGAGCTTGCACTCAAGGGCGAGCTTCCCGGCGTTAAGAAGGCCAGCTGGTAAGTCACTACCAGCGTTTCAAGCATCAGTTTGGAACAGGGAAAACGCGCTAAAAAGGCTTTGCCGTTAAGGGCGGCGAAGAACCAAGAGCACGTGTTCATCAAGAACGAAGGAGAATCTGTATGAACCTTACAGACCCGATCGCAGATATGCTTACGCGCATCCGTAACGCTAACTCTGTGAACAAGGCCACGGTCTCCATGCCGAGCAGCAAGAAGCTCGTCGAGATCGCTCGTGTTCTGCACGAGGAGGGCTACATCGAGGGCTACGATGTCGAGGACACCGTTCCCCAGAAGACTCTGCACATCACGCTTAAGTATGGTCCCAAGAAGGCTAAGGTCATCAACGGCATCCGCCGCATTTCCAAGCCGGGCCTGCGTAAGTACACCGGCGTTGCCGACATGCCCCGCGTCCGCGGTGGCCTTGGTACCGCCATTATTTCCACCAGCCATGGCGTCATGACCGACCGCGATGCTCGCAAGCACAACGTCGGCGGCGAGATCATCGCTTACGTCTGGTAATTCGCTCGGTAGGTAGAAGGAAAGGAGATCACCGTGTCTCGTATCGGTAATAAGCCTGTCCAGATTCCCGCCGGAGTCGAAGTGGCAGTCAACGGCAACAACGTTGTCGTCAAGGGCCCCAAGGGCCAGCTCGAGCTCGATGTCTTTGAGAAGCTCGCTATCAACGTCGAGGACAGCGTCCTCACCGTTTCCCGTCCCGACGACGAGCGTGAGACCCGTGCCCGCCACGGCCTCACCCGCGCCCTCATCCACAACATGGTGGTTGGCGTTTCCGAGGGCTTCGAGAAGAAGCTCGAGCTCGCCGGCGTCGGTTACCGCGTGCAGCAGAAGGGCAAGAACCTCGAGTTCTCCCTGGGCTTCTCGCACCCCGTGATCGTCCAGGCTCCCGAGGGCATCACCTTCGAGGTTCCCGACAACACCCACGTGAACGTCAAGGGTATCAACAAGCAACAGGTCGGTCAGATCGCCGCTGAGATCCGCGGCCATCGTCCTCCCGAGCCTTACAAGGGCAAGGGTATCCACTACGTTGGCGAGCACATCCGCCGCAAGCTGGGTAAGGCCGCCAAGTAGTCGTAACCGACTCACTCGCATAAGACCAGCACCCCGTCAGGTGCTGGCAAGATCAACCTTTTTAGGAGTTTACGTATGAACAAGCATAAGGCGAAGCTGGAAGGCCTCAAGCGTCGTCAGCGTCGTGTTCGCGGCAAGGTCTCGGGTACCTCCGAGCGTCCGCGTCTTCGCGTGACCCGTACTAACGCCAACATCTATGCCCAGATCATCGACGACAGCAAGGGCTCCAGCCTGACGCTCGTCTCTGCCTCGACCCTCGAGGCCGAGTTCAAGGGCACCCACACCTCGAACAAGGAGGCTGCGGAGAAGGTCGGTCAGCTCGTTGGCAAGCGTGCCATCGAGGCCGGCATCACCAAGGTCGCCTTCGATCGCGGTGGCCGTATCTACCATGGCCGCGTCAAGGCCCTCGCCGACGGTGCTCGTGCCGCCGGTCTCGAGTTCTAGGAGGTATGTAGCACATGGCTCGTAATCAGAAGCAGCAGCGCGAGGCCTCCGAGTTCGAGGAGCGCGTCGTTTACATCAACCGCGTGTCGAAGACCGTCAAGGGTGGTCGTCGCATGAGCCTCGTCGCTCTCGTCGTCGTTGGCGACGGCAAGGGCAACGTCGGCGTTGGCATGGGCAAGTCCGCTGAGGTGCCCCTGGCCATCTCCAAGGCGTCTCTCGATGCCAAGAAGAACATGTTCCACGTGCCGGTGACCGAGCAGGGCACCATCCCGCACGAGGTTCTCGGCCACTTTGGTGCCGGCCGCATCATCATCAAGCCCGCTGTCGAGGGTACCGGCGTTATCGCCGGCGGCGCTGTGCGTCCCCTCTTCGAGCTTGCTGGCATCAAGAACGTCCTGTCCAAGTCCCTCGGTACCGACAACGGCCTCAACATCATCAAGGCTGCCGTCGAGGGCCTCAAGGAGCTCTCCAGCCCTGAGGACGTCGCGGCTCGCCGTGGCCTGACGGTCTCCGAGATGTTCGTCGGTAAGGAGAACTAAGCATGGCTGACACCATCAAGATCAAGCAGGTCCGCAGCACCAACGGTTGCAAGCAGGACCAGGTCCGTACTGTCCGTGCCCTCGGTCTCCACAGGATCCGCGAGGTTCGCGAGATTGCTGACAACGAGTCCGTCCGCGGCATGATCTTCAAGGTCAAGCACCTTGTCGAGATTGTAGAGGAGTAGCAAATGCAGCTTCACGATCTTACTCCCGCGCCCGGTTCCACCAAGAACCGTAAGCGCGTCGGCCGTGGCAATTCTTCGGGTCACGGCACCACTTCTGGCCGCGGCCAGAAGGGCCAGGGTTCCCGCTCTGGCGGCACCAAGGGTGCCGGCTTCGAGGGTGGCCAGACTCCGCTGGCTATGCGCCTGCCCAAGCTTCCGGGCTTCCGCAACCCCCGTCGTATCGAGTACACCGCTGTTAACGTTGAGCGTCTCGAGCGTAAGTTCGAGGATGGCGCTGTGATCGACGGTGCCGCTCTTAAGGCCGCTCGCATCACCAAGAGCGAGTTCGAGCCCGTCAAGGTGCTCGGCAATGGTGAGCTCACCAAGAAGTTCACGGTCAAGGTCGACAAGGTCAGCGCTTCTGCGCAGGCCAAGATCGAGGCCGCCGGCGGAAAGGTCGAGCTGCCGTGCTAAATGGTCTTAAGAATGCTTTCCGCATCAAAGAATTGCGCGAAAAGATTCTTTTTACCATAGCTATGCTCGTCGTGTACCGCATTGGTGCGCACGTTCCTGTGCCCGGCATTCCCTTCCAGGGGATGCTGGGCCTTTTCTCGACCGATAACAATTCGGTCGCCGCAGGTGCTATGGCCCTCCTGAATCTTTTCTCTGGCGGCGCGTTGAGCTATGTGTCGGTGTTTTCGCTGGGCATCATGCCTTACATCACCAGCTCGATCATCCTCCAGATGCTCCAGGCCGTCGTGCCTTCCCTGCATGAGCTTGCCCGCGAGGGCGAGGTCGGTCAGACCAAGATTACGCAGTATTCGCGTTACCTCACCTTGGCTCTGGCAATCCTCAACTCCGTGGGTTACCTCTTCCTCTTTAAGAGCTTCGGCATCAGCTTTAATGGCGCCGGCGCTCCCGAGATCATCTTCGACCTCATGGTCGTCGGCACGCTCACTGCGGGCGCCATGCTGATCATGTGGATTGGTGAGCTCATCACCCAGCGCGGTATCGGCAATGGCATGTCGCTGATCATCTTTGCGAACATCATGGCCGGTCTGCCGCAGGCTATCTTCTCCAGCACCGAGGGCAATGCCGGTGGCATCATCACCATGGTGATCATCTGCGCCATCATCCTGCTGGTTATCCCGCTGATCGTTTTCCTTGAGCGCGGCCAGCGCCGCATTCCGGTCTCCTACGCCAAGCGCGTCGTGGGCCGTCGCATGATGGGTGGACAGACCACCTACCTGCCCATCAAGGTCAACACCGCGGGCGTCGTGCCGATCATCTTCGCTTCGGCGCTGCTGTACTTCCCGGCTCAGATTGCCGTGTTCTTCCCCGGCATCGGCTGGATTCAGGCAGTTGCCTCTGCGCTTTCGACCGGTTGGCTCAACTGGGTGCTTAACGTTGTCCTCATCGTGTTCTTCGCGTACTTCTACACCTCCATGGTGTTCAACCCCGATGACACGGCCGATAACCTTAAGAAGCAGGGCGGCTTTATTCCGGGCGTGCGTCCGGGTAGGGCTACCGCGGCCTACATCAAGAACGCGCTCAACAAGATTACGCTTCCTAGCGCTGTCTTTTTGGCGCTCATCGCCATCGTGCCTTCGATCATCTTCTCCTTCACGGGTAACCATCTGATCCAGGCATTTGGCGGCACGTCCATCCTCATCATGGTCGGCGTCGTGCTCGACACGGTCGATAAGCTCGAAGGGCAGATCAAGATGTATGATTACGATGGATTCTTTAAATAGGCTAGAGGAGGATTGCTCATGAACCTCGTATTGCTCGGAGCTCCGGGTGCCGGTAAGGGCACCGTCGCACAGGAGCTCGTCGCCGAGTTTGGCGTCGCTCATATTTCCACGGGCGACCTGCTGCGTGCTGCCGTCAAGGGTGGCACCGAGCTTGGTATTCAGGCTAAGAAGTACATGGACGCTGGCGAGCTCGTTCCCGACCAGCTCGTGATCGACCTTGTCAAGGAGCGCCTTGCCGCCGATGACGCCCAGCAGGGCTTCATCCTCGATGGCTTCCCGCGCAACACCGCCCAGGCTGTGACGCTCGATTCCGAGCTCTCCGCCATGGGTCGCGAGATCGACTGCGCCCTTCTGGTCGACGTGGCCCCCGAGGTCATCATCGATCGTCTGTCTTCGCGTCGCACCTGCCGCGCCTGCGGTTACACCGGCACCGCTGCCGATGCTACCTGCCCCAAGTGTGCTGGCGAGATGTATCAGCGCGACGACGACAAGCCCGAGACCATCAAGAACCGTCTCGACGTCTACGAGAAGTCCACGAGCCCGCTCGTCGACTACTATCGTGGCCAGGGTCTGCTCAAGTCGGTCAACGGTGACCAGGCTCGCGAGACCGTGTACGGGGATGTCAAAGAGGCTCTCGGTCTATGATCAAGATTAAGTCTGCAACGCAAATCGAGCAGATGAAGAAGGCAGGAGCGCTATCTAAGATGGCGCTCCGCCACGTTGGAGCCATGGTGCGCCCCGGCGTTTCGACTTTTGAGCTCGATCAGCTCGCGGAGCAGATTATCCGCATGCATGGCGGCACCCCGGCCTTTAAGGGTTACGGCGGGTTCCCGGGAACCATTTGCGCATCGATCAACGATGCCGTGGTCCACGGTATTCCCAACCCCGACATGATCCTGCGCGATGGCGATATCATTTCCATCGATACGGGAGCCGTTGTCGACGGTTGGGTCGGCGATAACGCTTGGACGTTTTTCGTTGGCACCCCAACGCCCGAGGCCAAGGCCCTGTGCGAGGTTACGCGCGATTGCCTTAAGGCTGCCATCGAGCAGGCTGTCCCCGGTAACCATATCGGGGATGTTGGTTATGCCGTTCAGTCTCTCGCCGAGTCTCACGGCTATGGCGTTCTTCGTGACTATGTTGGCCATGGCATTGGCCGCGTGATGCACGAGGACCCCAACGTTCCTAACTATGGAAAGAAGGGGAGGGGCGTTCGCCTCCAGGCCGGCATGGTCATTGCCATCGAGCCGATGGTTACGATGGGTTCCAACCATGTGAGCACGGGCTCCGACGGTTGGATTGTTACGACCAACGACCACCTGCCCGCCGCGCACTACGAGAACACCGTCGCCATTACCAATGACGGTCCGGTGATTCTCACCACGGATGCCCAAGGTGCTTGGTGTTCGCTCCAAGGCGGAGAAATGTAACAAGTTCCGCTTAGTTGTGGAGCCATTACGAAGATATTACGATACGTGCATGCGTATTGTAGAATACTCAATCGCTGTCGTTTTCTAGAGAAAGATGATTGCTTGTGAAGAAGGAAGACGCAATTGAGCTCGAGGGTACGGTAAAGGAACCGCTGCCCAACGCCATGTTTAAGGTCGAGCTCGAGAACGGTCATTCGGTTCTGTGCAACATTTCTGGCAAGATCCGAATGAATTACATCCGTATTCTCCCCGGTGACAGGGTTGTCGTGGAGCTTTCCCCGTACGACCTGACCCGCGGCCGCATCACCTATCGCTACAAATAGCGGCACGCATACACGCACTCCATTTCCGGCTGCAGGCTTAGCTCAACCTACGGTCGGATTGTGTGTGAAGACCAGCCATAGTTTTAAACGCCTGCGGCTGGGCGAGTAGATAGTAGGGAAGTAGTTTGAGCGCTACCGAAAGGAAGAACGATGAAGGTACGTCCTTCGGTCAAGAAGATGTGCGATAAGTGCAAAATCATTAGGCGCCATGGCAAGGTCCTCGTCATTTGCGAGAACCCCCGTCATAAGCAGCGTCAGGGTTAAGAGAGGAGACTACGTTGGCCCGTATTAATGGTGTCGACCTCCCGCGTGAGAAGCGCGTTGAGATCGGTCTGACCTACATTTACGGCATCGGCCGCACCACTGCGACGAAGATCTGCGTCGAGTGCAACGTTAACGTGGATACGCGTGTTAAGGACCTCACCGAGGATGAGGTTAACGCCATCCGTGATTATATCGATAAGAACCAGATCATGGTTGAGGGCGACCTCCGCCGTGAGCGCAACCAGAACGTCAAGCGCCTTATGGACATCGGCTGCAACCGCGGCCTTCGTCACCGCAAGGGCCTCCCGGTCCGCGGCCAGCGCACCCACACTAACGCTCGTACCCGCAAGGGCCCGAAGCGTCAGATCGGTGCTAAGAAGAAGAAATAAGGAGCGCTAGATAGATGGCTACTGCTAAGAAGAACGTTCGCGCTGCCCGTCTGAAGCGCGCGGACCGTAAGAACATTTCCGTGGGCCAGGCTCACATCCGTTCTACGTTCAACAACACGATCGTTTCGATCACCGATCCCCAGGGCAACGTCATTTCCTGGAAGTCGGCTGGCCAGGTGGGCTTCAAGGGCTCCCGTAAGTCCACGCCGTTCGCTGCCCAGATGGCTGCCGAGGCTGCTGCCAAGCAGGCCATGGAGCACGGTATGAAGAAGGTTTCCGTCTTCGTCAAGGGCCCCGGCTCCGGTCGTGAGACCGCCATTCGCTCCCTCCAGGCTGCTGGCCTCGAGGTCTCGAGCATCCAGGACAAGACCCCCATTCCGCACAACGGCTGCCGCCCCAAGAAGCGTCGCCGCGTGTAACTGAAAGGATCGTATCAATATGGCAATCGACAGGACTCCTGTTCTTAAGCGCTGCCGTCAGCTCGGGATCGATCCCGCTGAGCTCGGTTACAGCAGCAAGAAGGAATCTATCCGTCAGCCCAAGCGCCGTCGCAAGGAATCTGAGTACGGCATGCAGCTGCGCGAGAAGCAGAAGGTCAAGTTCATCTATGGCGTTCTGGAGAAGCAGTTCCACGGCTACTTCAACAAGGCCCGTAAGATGAACGGCGTCACCGGTGAGAACCTCATGATCATCCTTGAGTCTCGCCTTGACAACGTCGTCTTCCGTCTTGGCTTCGCCCGCACCCGCAAAGAGGCTCGTCAGTCCGTCCGTCACGGTCACTTCACCGTGAACGGCAAGCGCGTGGATATTCCGTCCTACCGCGTCAAGGCCGGCGACGTCGTCGCTGTCGGCGAGAAGTTCCGTGACCTCCTCCCCATCAAGGAGGCTCTGATTTCCTCCGAGCGCTTTGAGGTCCCTGGCTGGCTCGAGGTCGATATCGAGAAGCTGTCTGGTAACGTGCTCGCTCTGCCGACGCGTGAGCAGATCAGCGGTGATATCAACGAGCAGCTCATCGTCGAGCTCTACTCTAAGTAGTCCATCCGGGCTGCTGAGGCTGGAGGTAATACATGTCAGAATTCATTAGGCCTCAGGTTCAGGTCGAAGAGATCAACGAGACGTCTGCTCGTGTCTCCGTCGAGCCGCTCGAGCGTGGCTACGGCGATACGCTGGGTAACTCCCTTCGTCGCGTACTTCTGTCCTCGCTCGAGGGTGCCGCCGTCGAGGCTATTCAGATCGATGGTGCACAGCACGAGTTCATGACCATCCCTAACATGGTCGAGGATGTCACCGACATCGTCCTGAATGTCAAGGGTCTTGTCTTCAGGGCTCTCGGCACGACCGACGAGGCGACCGCCACCATTTCTGTTGACGGCCCCTGCGAGGTCACCGGTGCGGACTTCTTTATTCCGTCCGAGTTTGAGCTGGTCAACCCCGAGCAGCACATCGCTACGCTTACCGAGGGTGGCCATCTCACCATGAGCATGCGCATCGGCTATGGCCGCGGCTATGTCTCTGGCGAGGCTAACAAGCGCGACAACGATCCCATCGGTGTGATTCACGTCGACTCGCTGTACTCGCCGGTGTCCCGTTGCGCCAAGCTCGTTGAGGCTTGCCGTGTCGGTCAGCACACCGACTACGACCGCCTTGTCCTCGAGATCGAGACCAACGGCTCCATCGCTCCGCGCGACGCCGTGGTCCAGGCTGCCAATATCATCAACCAGCATATGGCTGCCTTTATGAACCTTGCCGAGACCCCCGAGGTCGAGGAGGAGGCTTCGATCTTCGCTCCCGAGGTCACCAACGACAACGCCGAGCTGGACAAGCAGATCGAGGATCTGGACCTTTCCGTCCGTTCCTACAACTGCCTTAAGCGCGCCAGCATTCACTCGGTCCGTCAGCTCGTTGAGTTCTCGGAGAACGATCTGCTTAACATCCGTAACTTCGGTGTTAAGTCGATCGAGGAAGTGAAGGACAAGCTTGAGTCCATGGGCCTGAGCCTGAAGGCTTAATGCTTCGCATATTTGAGGAGAAACTAGACCATGCGTCACAACGTTAAGAAGGGCCTGAAGCTCGGCACCGATGCGAGCCACACCAAGGCCATGAAGAAGAGCCTGGCCAAGGCCCTCTTCGAGAACGACCGCATCAAGACCACCGAGACCCGCGCTAAGGCGCTGCGTTCGGTCGTCGATCCGATCATCACCTGGGCCAAGAAGGGCGACCTGCACTCTCGTCGTCTGGCCATCGCCAAGCTCGGCGATAAGCAGCTCGTTGCCGAGATCTTCGACAAGGCTGCCCAGGGCATGTGGCAGGACCGCAACGGCGGTTACACCCGCATCATGAAGCTCGGCAACCGTAAGGGCGACAACGCTCCTATCGTTATCATGGAGCTCGTCACCGAGCCTTGCACGCCTAAGGCCAAGAAGGCTGCTCCGGCCCCCAAGAAGGCCGCTGCTCCCAAGAAGGTCGAGGCCGTCGAGGAGGCTCCTGCTGAGGAGACCGCTGAGTAGACAATCCGTCTGCATAGGCTATATTCGAGGGGTACGTTCGCGTACCCCTCTTTTTTTGTCGCGATACCGTTGATTGTTTGTTGGGAGCGCCCATGACCGCGCCGTCTGATTTCAATTCGATTCCTGAGCTCGATGCCACGCTTGTATTCTGTGTTGCCTATGATGGCTCGTCCTATAGCGGATTTGCCGAGCAGCCGGGCCAGACGACCGTTGCGGGCGAGTTGCGCCGCGCTATCGAGACGCTGCTGCGCCGCCCGATCGATCTGACGTGTGCGGGTCGTACCGATGCCGGCGTGCATGCGGTGGCCCAGTACATTAGCGTGCCCGTAACGGACGCTGAGCTTGCTCTGACGCGCCGTAGGTGGCTGAGGGCTATGGATGCCCTCCTGCCCAAAGATATCGCCATAAACGAGGTCTACAAGGCCCGTAGGGGCTTTTCTGCCCGCTTTGACGCGCGGTCCCGTACGTATACGTACCGTATTGCCGATCGCGATGCGCGCCCCGTGCTCTCGCGCGGTGCGGTGTGGTGGCATCGCTATCCCCTCGACGTCGATGCGATGGCGGCCGCCTGCCCTGCGCTTTTGGGCGAGCAGGACTTTAAGAGCTTTTGCAAGGTTGCCTCTGCTGTGGGCAAGCCCACGCACCGCTGCGTGATGCGTGCGGAGTTTGGCCACGAGGTCGCTTTTGGCGAGGATATCCTGACCTTCACTATCGAGGGCAATGCGTTTTTGCACTCGATGGTGCGTACCATTGTAGGAACGCTCGTGGAGATTGGCATGCATCGTCGCGATCCCCAGTGGATGCGCGAGGTTATTGACGCCCGTGACCGAACCGCTGCGGGTCCCACGGCGCCTGCCTGCGGCCTTACGTTTATGGGTGTGGATTACGGCCCCGACGAGCTTGTCGTTCTCGACTAGGGGAGTGCTCGGCGCGTCTGTGCCTTGCACATACTATGTGTGAGCTGCGCGTGTGCAACATCTGTTCTTGGCGTGCAACATGTTAGGCGGCTCGTTGCTTTTATAGCTCGGGTGTACCATGAACGACAGTTTGATTTGGTGCTATCGAGAGGATGGAAAACTTGGTTCGACGTTGTTCGCATCCGCGACTTTCGGTGATCCTTGTGGTAGAAGGTTCGCCCAGCTATGCGATGCGTGCGCTCGAGAGTATCCAGAACCAAGACCTCTATGATTTGCAGATTGTCGTTGTCTGCCGCGATGCTGTGCCCGGTGTGCGCCATTCGCTTCAAGTTGCTGCCGACAGGGACATCCATATTGATTTGATTGACGTCGAGGACGCGAAGCGCGGCGCTTGTCTTCGTGCCGGTTTTGATGCCTCGCGCGGCTCTCAAATCATCGCCATGAACGCCGATGAGTGGTTTGCTCCGCAGGCCCTTTCCAAGATGGTCGATATCGCGTGCGATACTGCGGCAGACATTGTGCTCCCCTCGGTGTCGCTCGATCGATACGATGCGCATCGCGAGCGTCATTCGCGCGTCTTGGATGCTGCCTCTATTGCCATAGAAGACGAGTCTTCTATGGTGACTGGGCTGCCCCAGTTGATTTTAGGCGGCTTGGTTGCTCAAGTCTCTGGCGTGATGTACAGCCGTCCACTGTTTGAGGCATGTCTTTTGTGCGATAAGACGTTTCGCACGGTTGGGTTTATGGCGTGTGCGCTCTCGCAGGCACAGCGCGTCTCCGGATGCGGCGACGCTTGTTTCCACGCGGCGGCGCCTAAGCTTACAGATGCCTTTGATCCCACCATGTATGCCAAGGTATCCGATGACGCCCGGGCGCTCGACGAGCTTGCGGACTCACTCTCGGAAGCAGATAGCGGTGGTCGGCTCAAGCTGGCAAGCCAAAAGTTCTACTTTGCCGGACTGGTCGCCTGCATCGAGAATTTGTGTCTGAGCCCGCATGGAGTGTCGTCAATCGAGCGTTCCGCCCGCATGCGTGATATGCTCGAGGCGCCTCGAACCCGTCAGATGGTCGCCGCGCTCAAGGATAACCATCGGGGACTCGGTCTGTTGTTTGGGCCGATCGCCAGCGCTAAGCCCGCGCGCTGCGTGATGTGTACGCATCTGGCAGCTTTTCTTAACCGGACGGGCGCAAAAACCGCCTAAACGGCTCATTACGAAACAAACTTGCATAGAATTGTTTCGAAATGCGTTCTTATACACAAAAGCCTTCAAATAGCGTTAAACTATTCAATCACTGATTGATTGTCTCCGCCATCTTTTGGAGAGAGGGTTTGTATGGCTAAAAAACGCAATGGGCGCCAGGATGCCATTAGAGATATTGTGCGCAATAAGGATGTCCGCACGCAGCGCGTGCTGGTCGATGAGCTCCGTGCTATGGGCTTTGATTGCACGCAGGCGACTGTCTCTCGCGATATTGCCGATATGGGGCTGCGTAAGCTCCCTGAGGGCATCTATGTTCTGGCAGAGGACCTGCACCTGCAGCGTATGGTTTCCGAGCTCGTAACGGGCGTTCTGCGTACCGATAATCTGGTTATGATCAAGGCTCAGCCTGGCACGGCTTCCGGCATCGCCGCCGCCGTTGATGCGGCAGAGTTGCCCGATGTGCTTGGCTCGCTTGCCGGCAACGATACGATTTTGGTTATTGCCCAGACGGCCGAGGACGGCGAGCGCCTCGAGGCGCTGATCAATAAGCTGAGCAATTCTCGCAAGTAGGTGTGCGGGCCGTGCGCTCGGCATTGCGTGCGCTGACATAGTGGCTTGTAAGGGGCATCGACGTTGGTCGGTACCCCTTTTTGTTTGCCGGTATAAAGACCGCCCACCAGGTCGCTTCAAACTAAAAGGCCCCGAGCAGTTCAATAAGCTGCTCGGGGCCTTGTTGGCTTTAGTCGCGTACTTCTTAGCCGACCGTATCGTCAGGCGTGGGCGAGGGGTCGGGAGTGGGCGTAGGCGTAGGCGTGCCGCCATCGCCGCCGGTCGAGCCACCAGTGGAGCCGCCCGTCGAGCCACCAGTGGAGCCGCCCGTCGAGCCACCGGTCGTACCGGTGCCGCCGGTGGTGTCGCCGCCCGTGGTCTCGGTGGTCGTGGTCGTCGTGGTAGTTGTTGTGGTGGTTTCCTCTTCCTCTTCGTCCTCGTCCTTGTCGTCGTTCTCCGACTTCTTGGTGTTGTTGGTGCCGTAGAACTTCCAGACGCTGTTGTTCTTGTAGGTGGGCGCCGTTCCGGTCGCAAACTCCTCGCGCTCGGTACCGGTCAGAACGGTGTTCATAAACCGCTTAAAGACAGGCAGGTTGGTGCTGTCGCCCAGCAGGTCCGTGCCGTACTTTTGGATGGGGATCTCGCCCGCGGAATAGCCGGTCCACAGGGCGCACGCCAGCTGCGGGGTATAGCCGCAGAACCAAAGGTTGGTGGTGTTGTCGGTGGTGCCCGTCTTGCCGGCATAGGGCTGGTTGACACTCAGGGCGCCGGCAGCACCCGTACCGCTGCCCTTCATGACGCCGGACAGAACATCGGTGACCGCGGCGGCCTCGCCCTCGGTAAGCACCTGTGAGGGATTGTCGGTGTGCTGGTACAGCACCGAACCGGTACGAGAATCAATCTCGGTGATGGCGATCGGCTGGCGATAGTAGCCGCCGTTGGCAAACGTCGCGTAGGCGGCGGCCATCTCGAGTGGCGAGATCGAGCCGGTGCCGAGCGTCATGACGGGAACGTCCTCGATGTTGTCCTTGGCGGGGTCGATGCCGAGCTTTTTGACGAGCGAGATGATCTTGCTGTTGCCGACGGCTTCCGCCACCTGGATGTAGCCGGTGTTGGAGGAGTATGCCGTCGCCTGCTTAAGCGTGATGTTGCCGTAGCTCTGGTTGGCGTAATTTTGGACCTCGGTCGTGGTGCCCTTGGCCTTGAGCGGCGAGTTGCAGTTGAGGGTGACGTTGGGGTTCATGCCGTTTTGGATGGCAGTTGCCAGCGTAAAGGCCTTAAAGGTGGAGCCGACGGGACGCTTGGCCGTGGCATGGTTTACGTGGTTCTCGTCGGCGTTGTAGTCGTAGCCGCCCACCATGCACTTGATGTAGCCGGTCTTGGGGTCGACGACGACCATGCCCATGTCCAGGCCGTCAAGCGAGAGCGTGTCGAGCTGCTCGCGGACGGCATTCTCTGCCACCTGCTGCATCGTGGGGTCGATGGTGGTCTTGACGGTCAGGCCGCCCTTAAAGAGCACGTCGGTCGAGAACTCCTGCTCCAGCAGCTGCTTGACGTAGGAGACAAAGTAGGGCTGCGAGTATACGTCGACGCCGCTGCCCGAGATTTCGGTCACATTGAGGGTGATGGGCTCGGCCTGTGCGGCATCGTGCTCCTCCTGGGTGATGTGGCCCAGGCGCAGCATGTTGTCGAGAACCTTGTTGCGGCGAGACAGTGCCAGATCGGGATTGACCGTGGGGTCGTACTGCGAAGGCGAGTTGGGAAGGCCGATGAGTAGCGCGGCCTCGCTCAGGGTGAGGTCGGCGGCGCTCTTGGACAGATAGGTCTCGGCTGCGGCCTCGATGCCGTAGGCGCCGTGGCCGTAATAGATGGTGTTGAGGTACATCATGAGGATCTCGTCTTTGGAGTACATGTCCTCCATCTTGATGGCGATGTAGGCCTCGCGCACCTTACGCTCAATGGTCGAGTCGAATTGCTCCTCCTGCAGGATGGTGTTGCGCACAAGCTGCTGGGTGATCGTCGAGGCGCCTTCGTGCCCGCCGCCGAGGGTTGCCACCGCAGCACGCGCGATACCCCACAGGTCGATACCGCCGTGCTCGTAGAAGCGCTCGTCCTCGACGTCAACGGTGCCCTGCAGCACGTAGGGGGAGACCTCGTCCTTGGTGATGGACTTGCGGTTTTGCGTGTAGAAGCTCGCGATCTTGTTGCCGTTACAGTCGACGATCTCGGTGGGCTCGCTCACCAGATACGCGTTGGCGTCGGTGTAGTCGGGCAGATCGGACAGCCAGCGGTTGACGTTACCGACCATGCCGATGCCAAACGCCACGCCCGCAATCAGCAGAAAGCCCAAAAACGAGAGCAGGATTATGGGCAGGGCGTGCGTCTTTGAACGGCTGTGTCCCTGTCGTTGGCGAGGACCCATATATTGACCTCCAGGTATGTCGTGCCAGACGGTGGATGTGCCGTCGGGGCAGGATGGACATAAGTTATTACACGATAAACCAAACGGGGCGCGCGAGGCCTCGTGTATGCTGGAAGACGGCATTTTTCAGAGTGAATGCATACCTTGGTAAGGAGTTTGTCGATGGCGATTCGGACGATGGGGCCGAGCGGACAATACGAGACTGGATTGGATGTTGTCAGTGCGGCGCTGCCCGAGCTGCTGGCGCCGGCGGGCGGACTCGACCAGATGCTTGCGGCTATCGCCGCGGGTGCCGATGCCATCTATGCGGGGTTGGGCGGCTTTAACGCCCGTGTGAGCGCCCATGGCTTTACGGATAACGAGTTTGCGCGCGGCTGCGCCGTGGCGCATGCCCATGGCGTGCATGTGTACGTAACGCTCAACGTGTTCGTGTTTGACGATGAGTTGTCCGACGCGGTGGCGTTGGGAGCTCATGCACTGGAGCTGGGCGCCGATGCTCTGATTGTCGCCGATGCCGGGTTGGCCTGCGCGCTGCGCGCGGCGATTCCCGGGGTCGAGATTCACCTGTCCACGCAGGCGGGCGCTCATAGCGAGGGTGCCGTGCGGCTTGCCGCCGATGAACTGGGGGTCGAGCGCGTGACGACGGCACGCGAGCTGACGGTCGACGAGATTGCGGCGCTATGTGCCACGGGCGTGCCCATCGAGGTATTCTGCCACGGTGCGATTTGCATCGGCTATTCGGGGGCGTGCGAGTTCTCGGCCCTGCGGCGTGGGCGCTCGGCGATGCGCGGCGACTGCACGCAGCCGTGCCGTCTGGCGTACGACCTAGTGGACGAGGCGGGGCAGAGTGTTGTTGCCGTCGAGGGAGACCGCCTGCTTTGTCCGCGTGACTATCTGGGTATCGCGCACCTGCCCGAGCTTGTTGCCGCCGGCGTGGCATCGCTCAAGATCGAGGGACGCATGAAGAATCCCGATTACGTATTCAACGTGGTGAGGGTGTGGCGTCGGGCACTCGATATGCTGTGCGACGGCGCGTGGGACTCCGGTGCCGTGGAAGAGCTTGAACGCGAGCTGGGAAGGTCGTTTAACCGTGGGTTTACCGATGCTTACCTGCGGGGTCGTTCGGGTGCCGAGCTCATGAGCTTTGAGCGCGCGATCAACCAGGGCGTGCGCGTGGGGCGCTTGGTCGCTGTGGGCCACGAAGAGGTGACCGTTGAGCTCGATGCCGCCGTGGCGGCGGGTGACACGCTCGAGATTCGGTTCTATCCGGGTGTCGACGCGCGTCCCGATGTGCCCAAGCGCTGGCCGCAGGTGCCCTGCCCGGTGGATGCCGCAGCGGGGAAGCGCGTCGTCGTGCATTGCAAGCGTAAGGTGGACGCGGGCTGCGAGGTCTATCTGATTCGCAGCGCCGGCGTGTTGGATCAGACGACGGCGGTGTTGGAGCGCATGCGGGCCGAGGCGGATGCGATTGCGCCCGTTGCGCGTGCCGTTGAGGTGCTGCCCTTTGAGGACGCTGCGGTGGATGGCGGCGCGTCGACGGAGTTGGCGGGGTCGGCGGGGCCGGTAAAGCGCGAGGATTTTGCTCGTATGGTCTTTGCCTGGGAGCTGATGGATGTGGGTCCGCGCGATGAGCGAGATCTGTCCGATACAACGGTGGTGCTCGACGAAGTGTGCCGCGCGGGCGACGCCGAGCGGACTCGGGCGCTTATGCAGCGTGCCGGGCGCGTCGTCTGCCGCAATCTGGGACAAGTGGCGATGGCCCGCGAGCTGGGCACAACGTTTGACGTGGCGGCGCCGGTGTTCTGTGCCAATCGGGCCACGCTTACCTGGCTGCGCGGACTCGGTGCGGGGCGGGTGTGCTTGTCGGCCGAGTTGCTCGGCAATGATGCGGAGCGTGTTGCCGAGCTTGCCGCTTGCCCCGGTGTCTTGGGGCCTGTCGATGCCGACCGTCCCGAGATCATGGTGTGCGAGCACTGCTTGCTGACTGCCGAGGGCGCCTGCGCCACGGATGCAACGGGGCAGGTCCGTTGCCGTGACTGCTCGCGCCGTCAGCAGGCGCGCTTTTTGGTCGAACGTGACGGCACGCGTTTGCCGGTCGTTATCGACGCGTGCGGCAGGACGAGGATTTTCCTGTCGTAGGTGTTCGGCCGCGCCGTTTTGGTTATTATGAGTGGGTTTATGAACTTCGAGCACCGCCGTATCCGGTGAGGGTGCTATAGCAAAAGGAGGATACCCAATGCTGTCTGTCGACGAGCAAATGCGTATCATCACCTCGGGCGCAGCGCAGATCGTCCCCGAGGCCGACCTTCGCAAGAAGCTTGAGAAGGGCGAGCCCCTCAACATCAAGCTCGGCGTCGATCCCACCAGCCCCGACCTGCACCTGGGCCATGCCGTGCCCCTGCGTAAGATGCGTCAGTTCCAGGACCTGGGCCACAAGGTCACCCTCATCATCGGTAACGGCACCGCACTGATCGGCGATCCTTCGGGCAAGAATTCCACCCGCCCGCAGCTTTCGCAGGAGCAGATTGAGGCCAACGCCGAGACCTACGTGAGCCAGGCCATGAAGATCCTGGATCCCGAGAAGACCACCATCGTGCACAACGGCGACTGGATCCTGTCGATGGATCTGGCCGGCCTGCTGCAGGTGTGCTCCAAGTTCACCGTCGCCCGCATCCTCGAGCGCGATGACTTTACCAAGCGCTACCAGTCCCAGACGCCGATCGCCCTCCACGAGTTCCTGTACCCCGTGATGCAGGCCTTCGACTCCGTTCAGATCAAGGCCGACGTGGAGATGGGCGGCACCGACCAGCTCTTCAACCTGCTCGCCGGCCGCGAGCTCATGGAGAAGATGGGCATGGAGCCGCAGATCGCGCTTACCATGCCGCTGCTCGAGGGCACCGATGGCGTGCGCAAGATGTCCAAGTCCTACGGCAACTACATCGGCCTGACCGATGCTCCCAAGGATATGTTCGGCAAGACGATGTCCATCCCCGACGAGATGATCGGCAAGTACTATCGTCTGGCCAGCTCGCTCACCCCGGCCGAGGTCGACAAGATCGACGCTGCCCTGGCCGACGGTTCCGCCGATCCCTATGAGCTCAAGCGCGCGCTGGGCCGCGACCTGTGCGACACCTATCACGGCGCCGGTGCCGGTGACGAGGCTCAGGCCGAGTTCGACCGCGTGTTCAAGGAGGGCCAGCTTGCCGACTTCCCCGAGAAGCATGTCGAGCTGACCGTCAACGACGAGGGCCAGATCTACCTCGCAGGCCTGCTTAAGGACCTGGGCCTTTCGGCGAGCGCCGGCCAGGCCCGTCGCGACATTGACGGCGGCGGCGTCAAGATCAACGGCGAGGCGGTGGCTCCCAAGAGCTACAACATCGACCCGAGCGCCCTCAAGCTGGGCGACACCCTCTCAGTAGGCAAGCGCAAGGGCTTTAAGTTGGTCTAGCAAGTAGGTCAACCTAACATGTGCAATAGGGCCGCAGCCGGAACGATTCCGGCTGCGGCTTTTTTGGCACTTGGGGACGTTCCTTTTGTGCCGGCACTTTGGGACACTCCTTGTCATTGGTGCAAAGTAACCTGTCCCCATTGCGCCAAGCGGCGTGTGCCGTTAAGCGGACGGGGTGTTAGCGGGACCTTCTTTTGGGCATACAATTGCTATTGGCTTGCTGCGGTGAAGGCTCGTCCGCTCCGCAGTTATTTCTACAGTTAAAGGAGTATGTATGTCCGTTGAGGTCATGAGGTCTGTGATCGACGCTGCCGAGGGTCGCGTGCCCGTCGACACGCTGTTTACCAATGCGCAGATTGTCGACGTATATGGCCAGCGCGTGGCACCCGGTAGCGTTGCCGTCAAGGATGGCGTAATCGTCGGCGTGCTCTACGACGGTCGCGACGATGCCGCCGGCACCTACGAGGCGACCGAGGTTATCGACTGCCAGGGCCGCTATCTCGCTCCCGGCTTTATTGACGGGCACCTGCATATCGAGTCTTCGAACATCCGTCCCGCCGAGTATGCTCGCATGGCCGCGACGCGCGGTACCACCACCGCCATTGCCGACAGCCACGAGATTGCCAATGTTGCTGGTCTCGACGGCTTGCGCTTTATGATTGAGGATGGTCGCCGCGCGCCCATCTCCATCAAGTACATGATGCCCTCATGTGTGCCCGCACTGCCCGACGAGCAGGCCGGTGCCGTGATTACCGCCGCCGATATGCAGGCGTTTTTTGCCGAGCATCCGGGCGATGTCTTTGGTCTAGGCGAAATGATGAACCTGCCGGGCGTATTTATGGCCGACCCCGAGACCTGTGCTCGCATCGATGCTGCCAACCAGACGCCGTCCAAGCAGGTTGACGGCCATGCTCCGCTCGTCGCCGGTAAGGACCTCAACGCCTATGCCGCAGCGGGCATTATCGCCGACCACGAGTCGACGATTCCCGAGGAGGCGCTCGACAAGCTGTCCCGCGGCATGTATGTCATGCTGCGCGAGGGCACGTGCAGCCATGATCTGGCTAACCTGTCTTCGATGCTGCTGGAAAATCCCGCCCGTGCCCGCCGCTGCTGCTTTGCGACCGACGACCGCGCTCCCTCCGACGCGCTTTCGACCGGTATGATCGACAACGCCTGCCGCGTGGCCATCGAGGCCGGCATCGACCCGGTGGTCGCCATCTCCATGGCGTCCCTTTCCACGGCTGAGGCATTTGGCCTGGACCACGGTTGTCGTGACCCGCACGAGCTTCGCGGTGCGATCGCCCCGGGCAAGCGCGCCGACCTGCTGCTGCTCGATGACCTGACGTTTGCCAAGGCTCCGCATCGTGTGTATGCCGCCGGTGCCCTGGTGGCGCAGGATGGCTCCTTTGTGGGTGAGGTCGCACCCGAGATGGCCGAGGTTGCAGCCCTTGCCAACGAGCTGCGCGCTTCCGTTAAGCTGCCGAAGCTTTCGCTCGACGTGTTCGACTATGCCTTTAAGCCGGGCGAGGCCGTTATCGACGTGATCCCGGGCATGGCTATCACGGGCATGATTCGTCCCGAGACTGACGAGGACTTGCGCCGCATTATGCTGATTGAGCGCCATGGCCGTGGCGTGTCGTTGCAGGCCGAGGGCGTCGATGGCGACGGCCCCGCTGGTCTGGGCTTGGTCGGCAAGCATATCGGTCGCGGCTGGGTGCGCGGCTTTACCATCACGGGCGGTGCCATCGCCTCGACGATCGGCCACGACTCGCACAACGTGTGCGTGGTGGGCGATAACGCCGCCGATATGATGGCTGCCGTCGAGGCTGTGGACCAGGGCGGTCACGTGCTGGTGCGCAACGGCGAGGTCGTGGCGCGCATTCCGCTGGCGCTCGGCGGCCTGATGAGCGAAGGCGCTGCCGAGGACGTGGCCGCACAGCATGACGACTTTATGGTCAAGGCGCGCGCGATGGGTATTGAGCCGCCACTCGACCCCATTATGGGCATCATCTTCCTGCCCCTGCCGGTGATCCCGACGCTCCGCATTCGCCCCGAGGGCATGTTCGACGTCACTACCTTCACCTACGCCGACTAGTCATTGGGGACGTTCTTAAACGACTAGCCGTCGGGGACACTCTTTGGCGTGTCGCCTGACGCCACGACCGTGGGACCTCTGGCGCGCGTGAGCTATTTGCTAGGTCCTTGTAACGTTTATGACTGCGGGGTCTTATTTGGGCTCCCTTTGGGTACGTTGGAATCGGATACACGTCCGATTCCATCAAGCCCGAAGGGAGCTTTTCTATGTTTAAACTGATTGCATCCGATATGGACGGCACACTGCTTGACGAAAATGGCCAGGTGCCGCCTGAGACCTACGAATTGATCCTGGCGCTACGCGAGCATGGTGTACATTTTGCTGCATCGTCAGGCCGCCGCTACGATCGCCTGTGCGAGTTCTTTGCGCCCGTTCGCGACAAGATGGACTTTGTCGCAGCTAACGGTGCCCAGGTCTACGCCGACGGCAAATTGGTAGACCGCGAGGTGTATTCGCACCTGGCGATTCGAAAGCTCGCCCAGGCCGTCAGGACGTTTCCCAATCTGCATCTTGCACTCTTTGACCGAACCAAGTCCTTTTTGCTCGATGACGAGTGCAAGTTCGTGCGCGAGGTCGATAAGGACCTTCCCAATGCCGAGCGCATTTGGGAGCTGCCCGATCCCAGCGTAAATATCATCAAAGCGAGTATCTTTTGCGACGACGGTGCCGTTATGGACAGTGCGTACGTGCTACAGCGCGAACTCGGTCAGCTCTTTACCTTTGCGCCTTCAGGCAACGCGTGGATCGATGCCATGCAACCCGGTGTGTCGAAGGCTTCGGGCATCGCACAGCTCGCGGAGCATTACGGCATTGGGCGCGATGAGGTTATGGCGTTTGGCGACTCTATGAACGACTACGAGATCATTCGCTTTGTCGGCACGGGTTGCGCGATGGAAAACGCGCGCCCCGCGCTTAAGGCGGTGGCCGATCGCGTGGTGGGTTGTAACCGCGACCATGCCGTCCAGCAGGAGCTCCGTCGCGTGCTGGAGAGTCTCTGCTAGACCGGTAGTTGGGGACATTCCTTATGCGCCGGCAGTTGGGGACAGACTTAAGTGAGTGAAACCACTCATTGGGGACAGACTTAAATGAGTGCCGCCAGCGACTAGCCATTTAAGTCTGTCCCCAATGACTGGCCAATGACTAGGCGAGGGCGGCCATGATGGTGCGGGCGACGCCGTCGTGGTCGTTGTCGTATTCGGTGATGGCGTCGGCGGCGTCGCGATCCTCGGGCTCGGCGTTGATCATGGCCATGCCATGGCCCGCTGCCTGCAGCATGGGGATGTCGTTGATGTTGTCGCCGAACGCCCAGGCGTCGGCGAGACGCTCGCCCAGGTGCTCGCATAGCCACGTGAGAGCCGTTCCCTTGGTGGCGCCCTCGCCCATGACCTCGATATTCATGGCGTACGAACGTGTGACCTCAATGCCTCCGAGCGTGTCGAGCTCCGCCGCGATGACGTCGCGATCGGCCGGGTTGTGCCAGTACATGGCGATGCGTTCGAGTGTCTCGACCTCGTCGATCTTGCTGTCGATATCCATATCGATCGGTGTTCGTGTGCGCTTGAGCGAAGCCGCGATGTGGGGGTCGCCGCCGCAGAATTCGTCCAGGCGCGTGTAGAGCGAGCGGGGGAGGAAGCACTGCCCGTCCGCGAAGATATCGAAGGTGACGTCATGGCCGGCGGCAATGCTATGGACGCGGTGGGCGATGGCGCGGTCGAGCGGTCGGCTCAAAATGCGCGTAGCACGTGAGGTATCGGTGGGCGTACCGTCGTCGAGCTGCCAGACGCTGGCACCGTTGGCACAGACCGCGTAGTGTACGGCGGGGTGGGCGAGGATGGGCTCAAAGATGCCCGACAGCGGGCGCCCCGTGCAGGGCACAAACTCAACACCGCGGCGCGCAAGCTCGTCGAGCATCGCCCAGGTGGCGTCGCTCATCTGCTTGTCACTCGTCAACAGCGTTCCATCCATATCGGAAAAAACAATCATTCGATGCAGCCCTTTCTGCTGGCATAAAAAGCGTGGCCGAGGGCGGTGATGCCCTGGCCACGCTCGGGTTCTATAACGGTCCGCGTCCTAGCGGTCGGCGAGCGGCTTGTACTCCAGCGGCTCGATCACCGGACGGTATGCCGGGCGGATGATGCGGTGCGCGCAGAAGAGCTCTTCCATGCGGTGCGCCGACCAGCCGGCCATACGGGCGACGGCGAACAGCGGTGTAAAGAGCGTCTCGGGCACGCCGAGCATTTTGTAGATAAAGCCCGTGTACAGGTCGATGTTGGCGCAGATGGGCTTGGTCATGCCGTGGTCGCGCATCACCTGCGGGGCCAGGCGCTCGATGCGCTCGATGAGTGCGAACTCCTCGCCCAAGTCCTTCTTGGCGGCAAGCGAGCGCGCGTAACGACGGCAGACCTCGGCGCGCGGGTCGCTGAGCGTATAGACGGCGTGGCCCATGCCGTAGATGAGGCCCGTGCCGTCGAAGGCCTGCTTGTCGAGGATCTTGCCCAGGTAGGCCGCGACCTCGTCCTCGTCCTCCCAGTTGGAGACATGCGCGCGGATGTCCTCGTGCATAGACACGACCTTGGCATTGGCACCACCGTGGCGCGGGCCCTTGAGCGAGCCGATAGCCGCGGCGTAGGCGGAATACGGGTCGGTGGCCGAAGACGACAGCACGCGGCAAGCGAAGGTGGAGTTGTTGCCGCCGCCGTGCTCGGCATGCAGCATGAGCATCACGTCGAGCAGCATGGCTTCGTCGCGGGTGAATGCCATGCCGCCGCGCAACACCTGCAGGATAGTCTCGGCGGTGGAGAGGCCGGGTGTGGGGTGCGGTACATGAACCTCGGAGCCGCGGCGCTTGGCGACCGAGGCCATATGCGCGAAGGCGGCGATGCGGGGGAGACGGGCGAGCATGGAGATGGCGACGTCGATTTCGTGCTCGGGTGTAATGGCGTCGGGCTCGGCGTCGAAGGCGTAGAGCAGCAGCACGGCGCGCTGAAGCACATTCATGATGCTCGACGACACCGTGGTCATGGGGAACTCGCGGACGTATTCGTCGCTCAGATGTCTAAAGGCGCCCAGGCGCTCGCAAAAGCCGTCGAGCTCTTCCTTGTTGGGTAGCGAACCCGTGATAAGCAGATAGGCGACTTCCTCGTAGCCGTAGCGATTCTCGGCCTGGGCATTGTTGACCAGATCCTCGATGCTGTAGCCGCGAAGCGTGAGCTTGCCCTGATTGGGCACGACCTTTCCGTCGACCTTGTTGTAGCCGTGCACATCCGAGATGCGAGTGAGGCCCGCGACCACGCCCGAGCCGTCGGCATTGCGCAGGCCGCGCTTGACATTGTGCTCAACAAACAGGCCCTCGTCATAAGGGTCGGTCGGCAGGCCGTGGTAGAGGTTTTCGCTCTCAGACGAAATCTGGCGGCTTGCTTCGTAATCCAAGACCAGACGGCTCAGGTGGTCGTCGAAGCGGTAGTAGATTTTCTTGGCGTCGTAGGCCATGTGCGCTCCTCTCCGGGCCATGTGGTGACGTTGCGCCTGGGCGCACGTTGGGCCGTCTCCACGCAGCCTGTTCGCTACAGGCGGTACATAAAGTTAAAGACGTCCTCGCGCTGGATGGACACGTTGACGCCCGAAAGCTCGCCGGCCTCGGCCAGGGCCTTCTGCAGCTCGGCGAAATCGAGCTTGGACTCAGCGGTGTCGGCCAGCATGGTCATGGTGAAGATGTCCTCGATAATGGACTGCGTAATGTCGCGGATGTCGACGTTGGCCTCGCCCAGGACACGGGTGACGCCGGCGACGATGCCGGGGCGGTTCTTGCCAAGGACGGTGATGACGATACGGGAGGACGAGATCTCGGCCATGGGAAACCCTTTCGCGTGGTCGCGGCGCGCGCGGGGCGCTCCGCTACGGTACAGTGTTCATCATTGTACCTGTCTGGCGCAAAAAAGGCGCGCTCGCTGCGGCGTTACATGCCTGCAACATGAGCGTAAGGGGGAAGGCCGCACGGGGAAGAGCCGTCTGGCGCGTGTCCGGCTCGTGTTGGGTTGATTTCCGATCTCAGCAGAACACATTGAGCGGACAGGCCGTTCCCGCAGTCAGCCGAACGCCTCCGACGGCTGATTCCGAACTGGAAGCGGAGGGCATCCCCGCCCTTCGGTAGGGGATACCGCTCCGCGGCGCATGCCGCGGGCGGCGCCCCTATCGGACCACCGTGACCTCAGTTGGGATGGGCCCAGCACTGCCGCGTACTCGGTGAGCTAGAGCCAACTGTTCGTCTTCACGTCGCGTATGGCGATATTTCGGTCGTCCGGCTCGGTGATGCCGTAGCCGAACGCCTGGAGCGTCTCGATGGACTCCTGGATCCTCTGTTGGAACATGGGACCCGGATCGACCCTCGGCCCGAGGTGCCCGCGCCAAAGGCACGGCGTGGCGCGCAGCATGTTATGGATTTTGGAGATGGGCTCGATGTCGGCGTAGACGTTGAGCGTCGCCATGGCGTCCTTGTGGCCGAGGATCGATTGGAGCGCCTTGATATCGCCGCCTTGGCGGATCCACTGCGTTGCGAACGTGTGGCGAAGGCCGTGGAACGTGATCAGCTCGTCGTTGGTGCCCATGAGGCCGTTGGTCTCCGAGAACGTCTTGAACGCCCTGCGGATATAGCTTGTCGTCGCGAAGGTCGCGCCCGGCTCCGACAGGATGTAGCAGTCCCCGATCTCGACCGCCCCGGTAAGGCCGCGCAAGCGCAGCTTTCCGCAGTCGATCTCGTGGGTCTCCTTCAGGAAGGGGAGTAGGCCGACCGGGTCGATGGGGATACCCCTGGCGTCATGGGTCTTGGTGTCCTTGATGAACGAACCCATTCCCTTCGCGTACGCCACCGAGTGTCTGATCGAGATCAGGCCCGTCTCGAAATCCACATCGCACCACCGAAGGCCGCAGACCTCGCCGATTCGCATCCCCGTGTGCAGGGCGAGTACGACCGCCCTCTAATCCTCGGCGGACCAATCGAGTCCGAACTCCTTTCGGGCATCCTCTTCGCTCATGACTTCGAGAAGGTCTCCGGGTTGGCAACGAAGGGCGAGGCATAGCTGCTCGAGTGTGTTGAAGCGAATGCCGCGAATATGCCCTTTTTTAATACGGGACAGGTTCACGGGCGTGGTTCCAATCCTTTCGGCAAGCTCGTTCGAGGAAATCTTTCGCTCGGCCATGATCTTGTCGAGGCGAACAATTACGGGCATGGCGTTTCCTTACGCAATCTCGTCGGAGTCGAGGTACAGCTCTCGGGCGTACAAGAAGAGCTGGGAAAGCATGAACAGGACGATGCCGAGAACCAGAGAGGTCCAATCGAATGATGAAGCGATCTCTTGGGCGCCGACGGCCCCCTCGCCGCCAAACATCGAAACGGAGGTTTTGAGTGAGCCGGCGTAGAGGCTGGTGGCAGCTTGAACAACGAAGAGAATGCCGAGCACCTTCAAGCATGTCGCAGACCCTTTCTTGAAGGGGTCTCCGCTCTTGATCGTCCACACGAGAACGGCGCTGAGGATGGTCGTAGCGATACCGATGACGGCAGGGACCAATGTCGAGATCGCAAGGGCTGGATACGCGGGGGAGTCTGCAATTACAGGGTTGTCGAGCACTTCGATTGCTGGCTTTAAGGAGAACGCCACTTGTGCGATGGCGGTGGCGCAAAGGGTCGCAGAGGCTATCGCACATGCGATGCGGAAGGAATGAAGCCGGGGAGTGCGATTGTCGGAACTCATAATAACCTCCGAAGAATTTAAAAAACTCAGGTTACTTTTTAACAGTTTATGTTAAATTGGCTTTGCCGGCAAGTAATCACAGCATGCTGCAACCGAAACCCCTCTAGATTGGAGAGGATTATGTTCAGTACTGTTAAGTCGTGTAAGCTCTTGGTTTTCCTCGGCCTCGCTCTTTGTCTGTTGCTGCCGGGAGCCCCCGCTTTTGCGGATACCCCGATGCCTCCTTCCCAGGAGAGCAGCCAGTGTGCCCTCGTTGAGCCCCTCGGGTATACGGACGACGTCGTCGATACCTACTGGAGCTACAGCTGTCCTCGCGGCGTAAGCGGGCACAGCATCTCGATGTTCAACATCTCTTACAAGACGATCTCCTACCGAAATGGCTATCGCCGATCCGCGCATCATAGGGAATCCCGCCTCGCTGCAATGTGCTCCTGTGGTGTTCCTGGCACAACTGATAAATGGCAATTTGTCTATAGCACCTACTAGATGCGAGGAAGGGCCGAGCATTTTGTTCGGCCCCTCTGTTCCGACTGGATGAGGTTAAGGTTGGCGATGAATATGCTCAAAATCTCGAAGGCGATCTTTAGGTCGCTTCTCTCCTCCAGGTCGCTCTGTGTTGTCGTTGTTGCGTTGATGGTTCTTTGTGCTCTGCCCGTCTTCAGGAGCGCGGCTGGCATCGACGGACGGGTCGAATACCTCGAGTCGGGAATAAGCCGTGTTGAGCAGGAATTGTCAGCATCCTATGCGGATGCGCTTGTGAATGCGGGGGAGGACGGTGTCTATACCTCTTCATCAAGCATGCCCGCGCTTCTGTACCCTCTTGCCGCGGGACGTCTTATCTTGGCACCGCTCTCTCCCCTACTTCCGTTTCTGCAGATATCGGATGGAGAGTACACCTATTATGACGGATCGAAGGAGTACTTGCTATGGGTCGCAACGGCCGTTGCCGTCTCGTTCCTTGCCGCGCGTCTTAACAAACGTGAAAAGCTCATCATCCAGGCACCGATGGGCGAGCTGGGTAGACTTGTTGCATCGAGCGTATGGGCGAGTGTTTTTGCAATGCTTGCCGTCCTCGCCATCAATCTTCCAGGGATAATCGCCGCGCTTGTGAAGAATGGCCCGGGCTCGCCGTTCTATCCGATAGGCTACATTCAATATGCGACTCCGGTTATCAAACCGGCTTGGCTGGTGTTCGCGCAGACGGCCATCTTGCAATTCTTGGTGGCAGCGTTCATCTCGCTTGTCGTTCACCTTGCCGTGAAGATTGCCAATAACCCTACGCTTGGAATCGTGTTCGTATGTGCCCTGATGGGGGCGACGATGGTTCCCGGGTATTACGGAAGATCCATCGCTTTACGTGAGTTCGCCCTGTTGAATCCCCTTACGTATGCGAACACTGAGTTGGCCGTCGGCGCCTATAGCCCGTACCCGACAACGCAGATAGTGAATCTGCCTGGACTTTGCTTCGAGCGTAGCGCGATTACCCTCGTATGCGCAATCGGGATCGAGGTGCTGGCAATTAGCCTGCTTTGCGTTGCTGGAAAGAGCGGCTGCGCGCGCCCGATGTCCCCGATTTGTCTTGAGAGAGGTTCCTTCACCGCATCGAGAACGGCAACTCGTTCGAGCGCTTGTGCCTCCGCCGTTGCATACGTAAGAACGATGGGGAAGCTGCTCCTGCATTCTCCTGCCCTCGCCGTATGCGCGATTGCAATGTCGACGGCGATGCTGGCCCCGGCTCTGGTCGAGGTGTTTCCTGACGCTGGTGACGTTTCCGCTGTTCGGTATAGGGATGGGGAGCTCCGTTCAATAGATCGGTATCTAGAGCAGGACGCTGCGAATATGGACGTCGAGGACAAAGCGGCCCTGGAAGGCGTGCGAGATGCTCTTTCGGGTTTCGTGTACGCGCCCACGCCTGCGGAGGGGTTTCGAAGCCTTGCGACGTACGAGCGCGCTCGAGGCGAGCTGGGCGCGGCGGATGCGACCCTCCTGCAATCGATCGGAATCGAGCCGGAGACTCCTTCTCGTGCGGAGGCGCGCGCCCTTCTGCTCGAGTCGATCGCGAGCTTGCCGGACCCCAAGGTTTACGAGTTAAGTATGAAGATGCCCCCATTAATCCTCCTTTCCTATCTCCAGGCAGCGCTTCCTTCCTTGTTTTGGCTGTTGCCCGTGGTTGTCACATCGCTTGCGTGCACCTACCTGCGGTGCCGTTCCCTTCTGGTTTTCCAAGTCCCCGCAACAGCGCATGTGCGTTTTCTGACGGCTGTTGCGCTGTCTCTCCTGCTTGGCTTGGCGCTGCTTTTGGTGTCGATGGTTCCCGCTGCGGTTGTGTCCTTGATTAAGAACGGTGCGGGTGGATCGGAGTATCCCGTCGCTCTCATTCGGGCGGGAGCTTCGACAACGTCCATGGTGGGGGAGGCGGTGTTGTGCAGTATTCCGTTGCTGGTCATGGCATACGGCGTGATTTCCGTCGTCGCTGCGTTGACAGCAGCGATTAGCCGCAACCCCGTTGTCACCGGAGTGGTTTGCGCGGTTCTCCTGGTGTTGGGTTCGTTGAGCGCTCATGTTGAAAGCGCGGGCATGGGCGTCGCGCTGCTGGCTCCATTCGCCTCGTTTGATCCCGCTTCCCAGGTGGGGACGATTGGGTTCCTTGGGCGAGGGACGAACGCGATGCCTTTTGGAGAGGTCGTCGGCGCATCGGGCGCTCTGCTGGTGGTTTTGGGCGCCGTATCTCCGTTGATGGTGCGCCCGAGTGTTCCAAAGATCGAAAGGGGATGATCTCGATGATTGGCCTTCAAACGCTGACGATCTCTTATGGAAAGAAGGTGCTCGTAGATTCGGTGGACGCTGAGTTTGCCCCGGGTACGGTCTACGGTCTCGTCGCTCCGAACGGGCATGGAAAGACGACGTTGCTGCGTGCGATGGCAGGTTTGCCGGGTCCTCGCGTGGACGGGAGCATCGTTCTGGATGAGGTGCAGGGTACGGGTGCGAGAGAGGTCCGTTCTATGATCTTCTATGCACCTGGTGAGGGGACGCTGCTGTATCCCGGATTGCGTGCGGAAGATCACCTCAAGATGGTTTGCGATATGTGGCCGCATGCTCGCGATATCGAAGAGATAGTGGAACAAACGCAGATAGGCGAGTTCGCGAAGATGAGGATCCGCACTCTGAGCCAGGGCATGAAGCAGCAGCTTACCCTGGCGATTGCGTATGCGACGGGTGCGCGGTACCTTCTATTAGATGAGCCCATGAACGCGCTCGACCCCAGCAGGGTGGACTTGCATTCCGAGATTTTCAGGAAGCTGGCCGATTCTGGTACGTGCATCATCATGTCATCCCACATCTTGGATTCGGTCGATAGGCTGTGCGATGAGATTCTGTTTTTGAAGGATGGGAGGCTCATTAGAAGCATTCCGCAAGATGATGCTGCGCCGAAGTCTCCTGGATCCCATTTCGCAAAGCCTGCCGGACGCGCCGAGGGTGCGCTAAGCACGTATCGGCGACTCTACGAAAAGGGCGGGTAGAAATGCAAGTTAATAATCTATGTGGTCGATATGCCGTTAAACCCGCATATCGATACCGTTCA
>CABUPH010000008.1 GCA_902493375.1 uncultured Collinsella sp. | reverse complement strand
CATGCGAACCTCCAGTCCGGACCGCCCCGCGGTCCAACTTTCTGTCCGCACCCCCTTCGAATCCCCAGCGCCCTTTCTCGATAATAAAAAAGGGCCCCCGATGGGACCCTTCTTTAAAGTTAAACTGGCGGAGAGCTGGGGATTCGAACCCCAGATGCCCTTTTGGGGCATACTCGCTTAGCAGGCGAGCACCTTCGGCCTCTCGGTCAGCTCTCCGTAACAGCCGTTCTATAGTAACCAAACAGCCAAGGATGGGCAAGAGGAAATTTTCTAATTGCCTAGCATCCTTTCCTCCTTGGAGGCTTCGCCTACCCCAGCGAGCGGTTGAGGGAGCCGAGCTCGTCGTTGCCCATGGTGCGCCACATTTGGAAGATGCAACCGCGTGCCAGGAAAAAGAAGCCGTTGTCGACCAGTTGTACAGCGGCATCTGCCAGCTGATTCGTCACGGCGGACACTGGCGGCAGCTCGAGTCCAGCCTTGCGGATGGTCTCGACCGCCTCCTCGAACGTCGGAGGCTCGCTGACGCCCATCTCATTCATAAGGCCCTGCATTTCTTCCAGCGCACTACTGCCCGATTCCTCACCGCGCGGCACCAGACGGTAACAAGCCAGCGCTAGGTCGAGCTGATCGCAATTCCAATAGGCAAACGCCAAGCGATAGAACAGGTAGCCGATTGCAGAACGATCGCTGGCAATACGTAGGCCGTGGCGCGCCACCTCGATAATCTCGTCAAAGCGCTCCAGACGCGCAAGAACGTTGATGAGCGCAAAGTGCGATTGCATGGACGAGCGCGCCAGATCGTAAAGATGGCGCACCTCGGGCAGCGCTCGTTCAAAGTCCTCTTGCTCGACGTAAAAGCTGCAGATCTCGTGCTGGGCAAAGTACAGCGCATCGGGCGCACGAAGGATTCGCACAGAGCGGTCTTCTTCCAACACCGGTAGCACCATGCGCACCAGCTGGTTATCGCAAAACTGCGTTTGAACCGGACCTGTCGCCAAAAGCTCGGCAACGGCGCACTTAGCCTCCAACTCCTCAACAAGACGGGAAAAGCCTTCAAAAGCACCTGTACGGTCGACTTTTGCCTGCTCGCGCAATTCAACAACACGGGCCACGTATGGGTCGTCGTCCTCTTCCATGACCTCCAACTCGTCAGCCGTATCGGCAAGCAGCAAATCGCGCAGCGCCGGCGGAAGCGTGCGATGGTCATCACGCGGACGAGCATGAACCTCCGCAGGCTCAATCGTCTCCGGAGCGGTTGACTCATACGCCTCAAGCACACGCTTGCACGACATATCGTCCATATCCATGCTCTCAAGATCCTTGGCAACAGGCACGCAATCGGCCAGATAGGCCGCGCGCCCAAAGAAATACGTTGCGACAACGCGCTCGCCCTGCTCACTGTCGGGAGCAGCAATCTGCACATAGCAGCGCGTGATGCAGGTGCCCGCGGCAAAACACGCTGCCGCAAGCGTAAGTGCCACGCGCGCATCGTGCTCCGCGGCCCAGACCGCGCGCGTGTCCTCGTCCAGCTCGCGCCAGGCGTCATCCTGAGCGTCGTATTCACGTTGCGGCATGGCATCAACGACAGACTGCCCAAACCGAACGAGCATAATCCCCTCGGCAACGTTTACTCGATAGGTATAGTCGAGCCGCGTGACCACGTTGAGCACCTCAACGATTCGCGCAAAACGGGTGCGCACGTCCCACTCGCCGCCCGGTTGGCACGAAACCGTTCCCGGCTTTGCCCACGGGTTATCGCTCGAGGCCGTATCGAGCAGTCGGGGAACATCGTTGGTCGTCTTAGCGATATGCCACGAATCAAAGAGTGCACAGCCCTCAAGACTCGGCGAGGATGCCGCGGGGGCCAATCCAGCCCCGATGCGCTCAAGGATGCCGGAGAGGCGGTTGAGACGGCACTCGATGGCGAGCAGCGTGTCAATCTCGTCCTGGTCCAGCAAGCTACGATCAAAATTGAGATAAAACAGCTTTGACCGGTCGATGCGCGCCAGGCTCATTTCGGACTTGGCGGCAATGGTGCGCAGACGGGGCAAGTCAATTTCGCTCATAAGGGTGGCGGCATAGCGCTCGATACCGCTCGGATTCTCGGCATGGTCAACGCGGTAAAGCAACGTCTCGATAGCATCGGGGAGCGGTGACGTGTTAAAGCCCAAAAACACCTCGACCGGCTCGGGCAACTTTACGAGCTTGATCTTGTCGACAACGTTTTGCATGTCCGCATCGAGACCGTCGACGCCCGCCGTGTTCGCAATAGCGCTTTCGGAGTTGGCAAATATCACGTAGCGCAGGAACATCGACGCCATGAACTCGCCGTAAGGAAGGGAGCGGGCCGAATTCCATGTCTCGTGATCGGACTGCTCGCGCATGGGGCCTTCGGGAGAGCCGATGACTCGCGCCCGGGAGCGCATCGTCCCATCGGTACCCCTGACTGCAATCTCACCGATGTTGGAATCGGACTCGTCAAGAATCAGCTGCATGTCGGGATCGTCGGGCAGCGATACTTCGTTAACGGGACGGTCCACCTTATAGGCCTCACCCGAAACGCTCACGTAGCCCAAAAGCGACACATGGCTTTTGCCGACAAATTCGACGACATAGCATGATTCATGCGGGTCCTCGCCAAAGAGTTTCCAGACCACGCCATATGAGCGCCCCGCAGGCTGCTCGGGCATCGCCGGAAAGCGCTTCTTGGGATCGAGAAACCTGAGCTTGTATGTCGGACGCTCTGCCACGAAGTATCACCCTGATCGGTCGCTTGAAGAAGGAGTGGTCACGGATGGGCCGCGACACCTACTCGAAATCTTACACGAGTCGACAGGAAATAGTCCGCTTTACGCCCGCGCCTCGACCGAGGTTCGAATCCATGCGGTGCTTACGTAAAAGAAAAGCCCCCGTTGCCGGGAGCTTCAATCTCAAATGGTGCGGCGTATAGGATTCCGCGCATCCGCTGCGCGGATCCGCACCGGCTTCGCCCGCTTGCCGGCGCGCTCGCCCGCGGGCTAAAAACGCTCCGCGTTTTCTTGACGCCCGCGCCTCGACCGAGGTTCGAATCCATGCGGTGGCGGCATAAAAGAAAAGCCCCCGTCGCCGGAGGCTTTCAATTTCAATTGGTGCGGCGTATAGGATTCGAACCTATGACGTTCTGATTCGTAGTCAGACCCTCTATCCAGCTGAGGTAACGCCGCGACTTGTTGATTATTATGCACATGGACTGAATAATCGTCAAGCGTTTTTCAAAAAAAGTTATTGAATTTGATTTTTACTCATTTTAATCACTTGATGCGATCTTCGACGCATCGCGATATAAAAAAGCCCCCGTTTCCGGAGGCTTAAAACTCAATTGGTGCGGCGTATAGGATTCGAACCTATGACGTTCTGATTCGTAGTCAGACCCTCTATCCAGCTGAGGTAACGCCGCGACTTGTTGATTATTATGCACATGGACTGAATAATCGTCAAGCGTTTTTCAAAAAAAGTTATTGAATTTGATTTTTACTCATTTTAATCACTTGATGCGATCTTCGACGCATCGCGATATAAAAAAGCCCCCGTTTCCGGAGGCTTAAAACTCAATTGGTGCGGCGTATAGGATTCGAACCTATGACGTTCTGATTCGTAGTCAGACCCTCTATCCAGCTGAGGTAACGCCGCAACGCACGGATTATTATGCACGTGACCCCTCGATGGGTCAAGCGACAATTTGGAAAAATTTTACGGAGTGCTGATTAAGACGCCCGCGCCTCGACTGAGGTTCGAATCCATGCGGTGTTGCCATAAAAGAAAAGCCCCGTTGCCGGAGGCTTTAAGTTCGATTGGTGCGGCGTATAGGATTCCGCGCATCCGCTGCGCGGATCCGCACCGGCTTCGCCCGCTTGCCGGCGCGCTCGCCCGCGGGCTAAAAACGCTCCGCGTTTTCTTGACGCCCGCGCCTCGACCGAGGTTCGAATCCATGCGGTGGCGGCATAAAAGAAAAGCCCCCGTCGCCGGAGGCTTTCAATTTCAATTGGTGCGGCGTATAGGATTCGAACCTATGACGTTCTGATTCGTAGTCAGACCCTCTATCCAGCTGAGGTAACGCCGCAGCGCAAGACATATAAAACCACTTTAGCTTATTGGAGTCAAGCACAATCTCAAACTTTTTTGTGGAACGCAGTTTTGTCATGCTGCTCCGCATATACCGCCGTTCCCCGTACGATCGATTGGCTTTTCGATCACGTCAAACTTAGCATCAAGTTCCCTCAGGAGCGATCTCACCCGCTGGGCACAATCATAATCGGCAAACGAGATGCTCAGCATGCGCGCGACCTGGTTGGAAGTCCCAACTCCATAGAAGTGCTCCAGCGCCACAAGCCCCTCGTGCGCCACAAACGTCTCGACCACATGCGGCGACTCCTCGTAGCACCATTGCGTCAACGGTCCCTCGCTCGTCTGTCGAACCACCAGGCCGCCCATGCCAGACGGCTCACACGTTACAAGCAGGTACTCCCCGCCCTCGTCGCTCTCAAACAAAACCACCCGATCATCAAACAGCTCCATCGCGTCCCCTTTCTCTCGCTCTTATTTAGCAAAAGCATAGCAGGTAGATGGCTGTATACAGAACAGTTGTTCGTGTGTTTTCTATTGAGCTGTCCGCACAGCATGGTATGGACCTGCGCACGAAATAGGGCGCCCCCGAAGGAGCGCCCTTGCATATCCCCTATGCAGCCAAGTTACGCGACCGGCTCGATCTTCTCGAGACCGCCCATGTAAGGACGCAGAACCTCAGGAATCGTGATGGTGCCGTCGGCGTTCTGGTAGTTCTCCAGAATGGCGGCCATGGTGCGGCCGGCCGGCAGGCCGGAACCGTTGAGAGTGTGCAGGTAGCGCGAACCCTTGAAGTTCTCGGGGTCGCGATACTTGATGTTGGCGCGGCGAGCCTGGAAGTCACCGCAGTTGGAGCAGGAGCTGATCTCCTTGTAGGCGTTGTAGCTCGGCAGCCAGACCTCGACGTCGTAGGTCTGACGGGCAGAGAAGCCCAAGTCGCCGGTGCACAGGCTAATCACGCGATACGGAAGGCCCAGCTGCTGCAGCAGGTACTCGGCCTCGGCGGTCATGCTCTCGAGCTCCTCGTCGGACTCCTCCGGTTTAGCGAACTTGACCATCTCGACCTTGTCGAACTCGTGCTGACGGATGATGCCGCGGGTGTCGCGGCCGGCGGAACCGGCCTCCTCACGGAAGCAGGGGGTGAAGGCGGTGTAGCGGCGCGGCAGGGTGTCGGCATCGAGGACCTCGCCGGCGTGCAGGTTGGTGAGCACGACCTCGGCGGTGGGGATCAGGAAGTTGTCACCCGAGACGTGATAGGCGTCGTCCTCGAACTTGGGCAGCTGACCCGTGCCAAACATGGTCTGACGCTTGACGACGATGGGCGGCCACCACTCCTTAAAACCACGGCTGGTGTGCGTATCGAGGAAGAAGTTGATGAGGGCGCGCTCCAGGCGGGCGCCGGCGCCACCGAGAACGGTAAAGCGGCTGCCGGAGAGCTTGTTGCCACGCTCGAAGTCGAGGATGTCCAGATCGGTGCCCAGATCCCAGTGCGGCTTAAAGTCGAAGTCGAACTCGCGCGGGGTGCCCCAGCGGCGACGCTCGATGTTCTCGTCCTCGTCCTTACCGTACGGGGTGGCATCGCACGGAATGTTGGGCAGGTGAGCCATGAAGCCGTACTGCTCCTGCTCGAGAGCGGTGCGGCGCTCGGCCAGACCGTCAATCTTCTCGTTGACGGCGCGCACGGCCTCCTTGGCGGCCTCGGCCTCGTCCTTCTTGCCCTCCTTCATCAGGGCGCCGATCTTCTTGGACTCGGCATTGCGCGTAGCCTGGAGCTCCTCGACCTCGGTGATGACGGCACGGCGCTCGTCGTCGAGCTCAAAGAACTTCTCGCGATCCCAAGACGTCTGGCGGTTAGCCATGGAGACATCGATGGCATCGGGGTTCTCGCGAACAAACTTGATATCAAGCATTAGATCCTCCGGCGATATACATTCCATTTAGGTTGCAACCTTGTACATGTATGGGCAAGTATATACTTATGAGCGTTTACGACCCAACTCAACTACGCAAGAAGGCACCCAATGGACGCAGTTTTTTCCTTTTTGTTTGGCACCCGCACCGGTTTTGCCATCCTTTTCGCCGGCGGCATCCTGTTATTTGCGATTCTTGCCTTTGTAATGGAGAAGCGTACCCATAAGATGTACGTCGACCGCGGACCCAAGTCCGAGGATGAGGAAGACAGCTTCTGGGACTAACCTGCCAAAAAGGGACAGGTTTATTTTGGTCGGTTTTATCTGGGCAAACGCAAGCGCCCCGCAACTGGAATTGAGCCAGTTGCGGGGCGCTTTTCGCACATACGACAAAACCGCAGGAAAAACCTGCCAAAATAAACCTGTCCCTAAATGGCAGGTTTTACTGGAGAGTTGCGTCGATTGCCTTGACCAGGGCGCTGCGCATGCCGGCGTCCTCGAGTGCAACGACGCCCTTGATGGTGGCACCACCGGGCGAGCATACGGCATCCTTCATCGCCGCAGGATGCTGGCCAGTTGCAAGCTGCAGCTTTGCCGTACCCAGCACCATCTGGCTCACAATACGATAGGCATCGGCACGCGGGATACCGTGCTTGACCGCCGCATCGCCCAGGGCCTCGATTGCCATAGCGACAAATGCCGGAGCGCAACCACCCACCGTGCCGCCCACAAACAGCAGGCTCGTATCGAGCTCGACCACCGCACCGAGCTTGCCAAGCAGATCAAGCACCACTGCGCTCTGCTCACCACTAAGCGTGGAAGCCTTCTCGCAAGCGATGACGCCCTCGCCCACCGAAACCGGTGTGTTGGGCACCGTCGAGATATGCGCGACGCCCGGCAGGACCTGTTCCCACTTGGCACTGTCCCAGGTCCAGGCAACCGACAGAACGACCTTTTTGGCGAGAGCATCCTTGAGCGGGGCGAATACCTTCTCGATCATGTACGGTTTGACCGCAGCGACCACGATATCGGATGCGGCGACAACCTCGGCGGCATCGTGGCAAGCGGCCATCCCACGCGCCTCACAGCGCTCAACCAGTGCGTCGTAGCGACCCGCACAGGCGCACATGTCGCTCGCAGCTACACCGGCAGCGATCCAGCCATCGGCCATGGCGCTCGCCATATTGCCAAAACCGACAAATCCAATCTTCATATCTCATAGTCCTTTCAGACACATTCCTCAAAACGAAAGGTATTGTCCCACGCCATTGTTTCCTATTGCCGACCTATTTGTGATACGGCTCGCCACGACTGATCTTGCAGGCACGGTAAATCTGCTCTAGCAGCACCACGCGCGCCAAGTTATGCGGCAAGGTAATGCGTCCAAAGCTGAGCATCTCGTCGGCGCGGGCGCGCACGTCATCGCTCACGCCGTCCGATCCGCCGATTACAAAGGCGATGTCGCTGTTACCACGCAGCATAAGATCATCGAGCCTCGCCGAGAGCTCCTCACTCGAACGCTCCTTGCCCTCGATAGCCAGCAGGATCACATGCGCTCGAGACGGCAATGCAGCAAGAATTGCCGCCCCCTCCTTGTCGCGCGCGGCATCCACGCCGCCCGCCTTAGCCGGGTCGATATCGGCCACCTCGCGGATATCCACCTTGGCATAGGCGCCTAGGCGCTTGGTGTACTCAGCGCACGCGTCCTTCCAAAAGCGCTCTTTGAGCTTGCCAACACAAACGACGGTGTATTTCACGCGTGCCTACTCCTTTGACTCGTTCTGAACCTTACCGGCAGCCAGCATCTGCTCGAACATAGAGGCCGACTGCGAAAAGTCGCTCGGCAGCACGACCGTCGAGGTTTTACCCGTGCGAGCGAACTCCGTCATCATCTCGGACCACTGCGTAAACATGAACAGTTGGTTGGCCTCGTCATTGCCGACACCCGTCTCCTGGATGATCTCGAGCGAATCTTTGATACCCAGTGCAATGGCCTTGCGCTGGTTGGCGATGCCCTCGCCCGCCTTTTCCATAGCCTCGGCCTCGGCGGTCGCCTCGGTGACGCGCTTGATGCGGTCGGCCTCGGCGAGCTCCTGTGCCGCAGCGCGCTTGCGCTGGGCGGCGTTGATGTCGTTCATGGAGTTCTCGACCTCGGTCGGCAGTGCGATTTTGGTGATGAGCGTCGACACGAGGGTGAAGCCGTAGGCGGCCATCTGCTCGGAAACGGTAGCGTTGACATCCTTGGCGATGTCATCCTTCTTGGCAAAGACCTCATCGAGTGTGTAGACGGGAATCGAAGAGCGTAGGGCGTCGGTGATGAAGTCACGCATCTGGTCGACGGGCTCCTGCAGCATGTAGTAGCTCTTGTAGATACCCGAATCTGCCGGGCCGGCACCCATGTCATAGCTCACGTGGTACTGAGCAGAGACCTCAAGGCCGATGGTCACGTTGTCCTGGGTCTTAACGTCGATGCCAAAACCGTTTTTCATGGTGCGCAGGCTCACCGTGGCGGCCTTGCGGTCGATCACGGGCACCTTCATGTGGAAGCCCGCGTTGACGATGCGGTTAAACTTGCCCAGGCGCTCGATGATCACGGCATGCTGTTGTTCAACGACATAGCAGGCGTTGGGAAGCAGTAGCAACAGAATGATGATGGGAATCAAAAGGCTGGTAAGGGCGGCGATGATACCGGACAACAGCATGGTCTCTCCTCTGATAGGCACACGTTGGCATTAGGATACCCGTACAAGGAGATCGTACATAACAAAAAAGCTCCCATTGCTGGGAGTTCTTTCATTCAATGGTGCGGGCGAAAGGACGTCCGCGTATCCGCTTCGCGGATCCGCACCGGCTTCGGCCGCCTGCCGGCGTCCTCGCCAGCTCGCTAAAAACGCTCCGCGTTTTCTTTACGCTCGCTCCTTCACAGGTTCAAGTCCCTGTGAAGGGCCCATAACAAAAAAGCTCCCATTGCTGGGAGCTCTTTAATTTAATGGTGCGGGCGAAAGGACTTGAACCTTCATGGGGTTGCCCCCATACGGACCTGAACCGTACGCGTCTGCCAATTCCGCCACGCCCGCGTGCAGGAATTAGAATAACGGAGCGCCATCGCGAACGCAAGAACTATTTTTGAAAAAGTTTACAGGCATTTTCCCAAGCTGCTCGCGCGATTGCCTCAGCATCCTCGCCGGTACGATCGACACGGTCGTTGACCAGCGTGTTTGCCGTAATGGAGATCATTGCGGGCTCGCATTCAAGACCGCGGATGGGCTCTGGAGCCATATACGGGCAATCCGTCTCGAACAAAATTCGATCGAGTGGGGTTGCCGCAAATGCCTCGCGCACGTCGTCGTTGCGCTTAAAGGTGGCCGCACCACCATAGGCGATATAGCAGCCCAGCTCCACAAAGCGCTCCATCGTGGCGCGGTCCTCGCCAAAACAGTGCAGCACACAACCGGCCTGGGGCACGCCCACCTCACGAAGCACGTTGTACGCATCAACGTGCGAGGTGCGCTCCCCATCCGAGTCCTCGTGACGCAGGTGCAGCTCCACCGGCACATTGCGGCGCACGGCAAGCTCGAGCTGGCGCGCCATGCAGTCAATCTGCACGTTATGGGGTGCCGGCGCGATATCGTCGTCATAGTCCATGTGGTAGTCCAGGCCGATTTCGCCAATACCGGCGCATAAGGGGTCATCAAGTGCCGCAACGACCTGTGCATGAACGTCGTCGGTATAGTCCGGCGCGCCATACGGATGCACGCCGGCAAGATACTTGATCTGCGGGATATCCTGCATCGGAAGAATCTCGCGCACCAGCCAGTCGCTATAGTCCGCCACGCTGCGCTTGTCGGCAATGGGGTCGAACATCGTCACCAACAGGTCGACGCCCGCGGCTTTGGCGCGCACGAGCGTCTCGGGCACTTCTTTGCCCCAAAACGAAAGCAGATGCGCATGCGTGTCGGCAAGCGGTGCCAAGGGCACGGGACAAGCAACCGTCTTCTTTTTCTTGGTAAACGTCACGCGTGCGGCATTAGGCATCATGGATTAGCTCCTGGGCCAGGCGGACAAAGTCGGCAACATCAAGCGTCTCGGCGCGCGTAGCGGGCGCGATACCGCAAGCCTCAAAGGCGGCATCGAGCACGTCCTTGGCAAAGCCGTTGGCGCTCATGGAATTACGGATGGTCTTGCGACGCTGAGCAAATGCGGCGTCAATCACGCGAGCCACAAAGTCGCGGTCAAGCCCCTCGGGCAGCGCACCGTCAACACGGTCGATACGCACGACGGCCGAGTCCACGTGCGGCGCCGGCATAAAGCAACGCGGCGGCACCTCAAAGCGACCCGTCACCTGCGCATACAGGCCGAGCTTTGCCGTATAGCCGCCATAGGTCTTGTTGCCCGGCACTGCGGCAATGCGATCGGCAACCTCCTTTTGCACCATGACGACGGCACGCTTGAGCGCCGGCATCGTCTGGAAGAACTGCAGGATGATCGTCGCCGCCACGTTATAGGGCAGGTTCGCGACAAACACCGTCGGCTCACCGCCCGCAGCCTGCTCAATCTGCTCCGGGCCCACCCTGAGCGCGTCGCCCATGATAAAGCGGAAGTTGGCATAGTCGGCGGCATAGGCGTCGAGCACCGGCTCGAGCTCGGGGTCGGCCTCGATCGACGTGACGCACGCCGCCTCCTGCAGCAGCGCAAGCGTGAGCGTACCAACGCCCGGGCCAACCTCGAGCACGCGCTCATCGCCCGTGAGCTCGGAAAGCTCGCAGATGCGCTCAATCACATGGTTGTCGATCAGAAAGTTCTGGCCCAGGCGATGCTTGGTCGCAAGGCCAAACTCCTCCAGCAGCTCCCTTGTTGCCGTGGGGTTTGCCAAAGGCGAAGTTGTCATAGTTGCCTCCTTAGCATGATGGCGGCGTCTTGAAACAAAAGGGCATGGACCGTTGCGGCCATGCCCTTACATCTAAACAGCAAATTGCCGATATGGCGCGGCGTCTTAGCCCAGACGCGGGAACAGCGGCTCACCCTTCTCAACGGGCTGACCACCGGCAAGCAGGCCCCAAGCGCAAATGCCCTTGAGGTCGTCGCTCGCGGCCTCGTTCTCACAGGACAGGCGGCGCAGGGCCTCGACGGAAGTCTGAGGCATGAGCGGCATCAGCAGGTGAGCGGCAATGCGGATGGCCTCGAGCAGGTTGTAGATCACGAACGCCAGCTCGTCAGCCTTGGCCTCGTCCTTGGCAAGCGCCCAGGGCTCGGAGTCCTCGATGTAGTGGTTGGCAGCATGGATGAGCTCCATGACCTCGTCCTTAGCTCCACCATAATCGAGCACGTCCATCTTGGCCATGTAGCGATCGACCAGGCCATCGGCAATCTTTGCCAACGGGTTGTCGAACGCATCGAACGATGCGGGCTTGGCGGGCGCGCAACCGTCAAAGTACTTGCCGCTCATGTTGAGCGAACGCGAAATCAGATTGCCCCAGCTGTTGGCCAGGTCGGCGTTGTAGACCTGCTCCATACGATCGAAGCTGATGGCGCCGTCGGTACCGGGGACGACGTCGGTCATAAAGTAGTAGCGATAGCCCTCGACGCCCAACATGTCGATAACGTCCTGCGGAGCGATGGCGTTGCCGCGGCTCTTGGACATCTTCTCGGCCTTGCCGGTCTCGGCATTGCGCACGGTCAGGAAGCCGTGGGCAAAGACGTGCTCGGGCAGGGCCTCGCCGATGGCCATGAGCATGGCGGGCCAAATGACGCAGTGGAAGCGGATGATGTCCTTGCCCACGATGTGGAACTGCGCGGGCCAGCGATAGGCCAGCTCGGCACGCGCCTCGTCGGTGTCGACACCGTAGCCGACGGCCGTCATATAGTTGAGCAGCGCATCGAACCACACGTAGGTCACGTGACCCTCGTCAAACGGGACCTGAATGCCCCAGTCAAAGCTCGTACGGCTCACGGAAAGGTCATTAAGGCCGCCCTCGACAAAGCTACGTACCTCGTTCATGCGGAACGCAGGCTCGACAAAGTCGGGGTGCTCGTCGTAAAGCTTGAGCAGCTTGTCCTGGAAAGCGGAAAGCTTAAAGAAGTAGGACTCCTCCTGCACGCGCTCAAGCGGACGGTGGCAGTCGGGGCACAGGTGCTGGCCGACGCTGCCGTACTCCTCGTCGCCCTTCTGGACCTGCGTATCGGTGAAGTAGGTCTCGTCAGGCACGCAATACCAACCGTCGTAGCTGCCCTTATACAGGTAGCCGGACTCCTTCATGCGCTCCCACAGGTACTGCACGGCATGATGCTGGCGCGGCTCGGTGGTGCGGATGAAGTCGTCGTTGGAGATCTCGAGCTTGCTCCAAAGCTCCTTGAAGTGCGGAGCCTGGCTGTCGGTCCACTCCTGCGGCGTCATGTTGTGCTTGGCTGCGGCCTCGGCGACCTTCTCGCCGTGCTCGTCCATGCCGGTCAGGAACTTGACGTTATAGCCGGCGGAGCGACGATAACGGGCCTGAACGTCGGCGATGATGGTGGAATAAGCCGTGCCCAGGTGCGGATCGGCGTTGACGTAGTAGATGGGCGTCGTGATAAAGAACGAAGGCTTGCTTTGATCCATGGGGTTTGTCCTCCAGAAAAACGTTGCATACAGAGGATGATTCTAGCGCAAGGGCTGGATATCCTCCATCTATTGCATATCGAGCACCATGGCATAGACATCGCGCTTGCGGCGCGAATACTTCTGAGACAGGCGCTTGGCCACCGCAGACGCGGGCTCCCCCTCCTCGAGCGCGGCGCGGATATCCTCGCGCAGGGCCTCGTCGGGATCCGCTGCCGCGGCGCCAACCGGCACGATACCGGCCTCCTCATCCTCGCTCGGCGGCGCGATGACCAGCGCAATCTCGCCCTTTACCTCGCCGCGAGCACGCAGCTCCTCAGCAAGCTGGGCAGCGGGCCCGCGCAAGACTTCCTCGTGCAGCTTGGTGAGCTCGCGGCAGACGGCAACCTCACGCTGGGGAAAAACCTCTGCCACGGCCTCGAGCGTCGCCACGATGCGATGTGGAGACTCGTAGAAGATGAGTGCGCCGGGAACCACGGCAAGGCGCTGCAAACGACGCACGCGGTCGCCGTGCTTTCGGCCCAAAAAGCCCTCAAAGAAAAAATGCTCACAGGGAATGCCGGACGAAACGAGCGCCGTGACGCAAGCGGAGGGCCCGGGAATAACTTCGACGGGCACATCGGCCTCACGTGCCGCCTCGACCAGCGCCTGGCCGGGATCGGACACGCTCGGCATGCCGGCGTCCGAGGCAAAGGCGAGGGTCTCCCCCGCCAGCAGACGGTCGACCAGGCCGGCGGCGCGGCTGGCGATCACATTCTCGTCGCAACGGACAAGCGGCTTGGAAATGCCCAGGTGCATCAGCAGCTTTGACGTCACACGCGTGTCTTCGCAGCAGATGGCATCGGCGGCGGCAAACGCCTCGCCAACGCGCGGGGACAGGTCGCCCAGGTTGCCGATGGGCGTGCCGACCACATAGAGTTTGCCCGTATGGGCGCTGTTTTGCGTCATATCAACCTATTCAATCATGCCACGCTCGAGCGTACCGAGCGCCGCGCGGGCGTCCCATGCTGCAATGCGCTTCTCGGTCTTCCACGTTTGGAAGAACCAACCGGCAGCCGGTGCAAACGAAGCCAGTTGGTTGGCGATAAACACGCGCTCGTAGGCATTGCGGCCCTCGGGCGTAACCGACGAGTTGGCAAAGATCGCCGCGCCCGACCATTCGCCCACCAGCACGGGGAACCCAGTCGAAATCGCTTCTTTAAGCTCGCGCTTGTTACGCGAAATCGCCGTCGTCAGCCCGCGGGGGCTCGTGATATCGAGCGCATACTCGTCGCGGTAATGGTACAGGTGAAGGTCCATGTAGACGTTCTTGTACTTAGCGCCGCGCATAAAATGCTTCCACTCGCTGGGATGTCCCGAAGACGAAAAGACGACGATCTTATCCTCGGGCATATACGAACGGACGAGCTCATAGGCATCGCGATAGAAGTTGCGCAGGTAGTGCGCAGGAATGCCATCCGTCATGGTGAAGAGGCTCTTGCGGACACTCATCTGCGGCGTATCCAGCAGCTCAATGCCCAGCAGGCTCTCGGCCTCGCCGTAGCGATCGGCCAGGCGCTCGAGCACGTCGAGTGCGACATGACGACCGTTGGTGGACGAATGCCACTCGGCAACAGCCTCCGGCGTGGCGGGCGAATCGTTGGAATCGCCCTGGCCACCGGGCACAGTTGCTAGATCAAGCAGCACGCGGATGTCGTACTTGGCAGCCCACTCAATTGCACGGTCGATGTAGTCGACAACCGAGATGTAGGACGCATCGGACTCCTGCGAGCCAAAGGCATACCAGGGTACCGGCAGACGCACGGCATTGAGGCCGATCTGCGCCATGCGACGGAAATCATCCTCGCTCACAAACGTCTCGTAATGACGGCGCATGCGCTCGTTATAGGCGGCGGTGCCCATGGCCTCCTGCAGCTCGGCCGCATTGGATGCACCGGTCGCCGTGTATAGCGACGGGGTCACCCAAGGCTCGGGAATAAACCAGCCAGAGAGATTAACGCCGAGTATCCTCTCCATCACTGCCCCCTTTTGAATCATACGGGCTAAGCCCGCATCGCTCTTGCATGACATATCTATCGATTTGAGTATACCCGCGCATGCAGACAGGCGACCGAACGGTCTACAAAGTGGCGCAAAAGTGGGAGGAATGTCTAGGCGGGCGGGTCCGAGATGGCGCGCCGAGATGTGCACGCACGTCGGAAGTACGCGCCGGAAAGCGCATCCCGCTCTAAAGCCCAATTCTGGGATGCATTTTTCGCGGAACTCTACATAAAAGAAAAGGACCCCTTTGCAGAGGTCCTAGTCAATTCAAGGTGGCGGGGAAGGGAATCGCGTCCGCGCGCTGCGCGGACGGACCGCTGCGGCGCTTACGCGCCTTGCGAGCTACGCTGGCAAACGCTTACGCGTTTACTCAGCTCCGCGCCCTCACGGGGTTCGATTCCATGTGGGGGCTGCATAAAAGAAAAGGACCCCTTTGCAGAGGTCCTAAACAATTCAAGGTGGCGGGGAAGGGAATCGAACCCCTGACACGAGGATTTTCAGTCCTCTGCTCTACCAACTGAGCTACCCAGCCATTTGAGGTGTGCCTTGTTTCAAGGCTTGATTAGTATAACCAAGGACGCGTTCCGGTCAACCGAGAATTTTAAAAAAGTTTTTGAGCACAGCCTCGGTTCTATAAATCGGCACGTCAGAGGCATCAGCCGGCAGCAAGAAGTTTTTCGCTCAGTCCCTTAAGCCGGCACGCGTTGGAGAGCAGGGGTCGAAACAATGATTGAAGGGCGCTCTAGTACGGCCCAGGCGCCGGGACAGGAGCACATACGCCAGGGACGTACGTTTTCGTAGCATACGAGGACATAGCCGCGCGCATCGATAAAGGCGATATCGATGGGATAAGCCATAAAACACGTGTGGACCGAGGAACAGTGCGGAAACGCCATGACAAGCGGCAGGCCGTTGGCGGCAACCGGACGCCGTCCCAGCATGCCGCGCAGGCGCACGGCAAACGACTCCGCCACCACAAACTCGGCCGGCGTCCAACCCAGCCTGTTGAGTGCCCGCGCGTAGGCGATGTAAGACGAGACCGCGGTCACATGACCACCCCCGGACGCCATGGATCGACCGTCACCGCGCGCTCGTGCGACAACGTTGTCGGCGCCCCCAGCGAAACGCCAGCGATGCTGAGAGAAGTCGGCCACGGCTCATAGTGCATGGTGCAGGTGTAGGTCCTAAACGTACCGGATAGGGAGAGCAGGCCACCATCCAATGCCTCCGCGCCTTGCTCGCTCGACACTTCGATCCGCAAGTCATAGCCTTCCATGGCATTCAGAATTTGAGTCTGAACCGTCGCCGAGGCATCGGCAGAGCTTTCGTCGCCCTCCCCCTCCGACGCCACGGCGTGCGCCAACACGATGTCGGGTACCACGCGGTCGAAGCGCGCGACAGCGCTGGCAAAGATCATGACGTTGTACACGATGAGTGCCAGCATCAGCAAAACGGGCGTAACCACCGCCATCTCCACCGTCGCTTGGGCGCGCTCCTCGCGCAGACGCATGCGGATACTCATTACGACCCACCGCCCAGAGCGCCAACCAGCGTGGCAACATCGACGGTGAGTGGGATGGAGCCGCCGCCGGGCAGAGGAATCTCCGCAAGCGTGAACACCGTACCGCTAATGGTGCGTTCGACTTGATATTCCAACGCCTCGCAAAGCGCCTTGGGATCGGTCACGCCCAACGGAATACTTCGCAGCTTGTCTTGCGCTTGAGAGAGACCAGCAATGTCAGACCCCGGGCTCTTAATGACGTTGGCGGAATCGGTCAGCACTGGCTTTCGCAGGCGCAAGTCGCACGGTTCCAGACCCAACGCCGCCATGGACGCCGAAACGGTATCGCCGAGCCACGATGCGATGGAACCCAACGCGCCGCTGCCCCCTCCTAGGCCTTTAATCATCTCGTCCATAAGTTCGTCGGCCGAACCTTGGATATCACCGTATCCTACGAGCAGCCGTCCCCAAACATCCATGACGCCGTCGAGCACGCCGGCAACGCCGCCCGAGCGTTCCTTCAATGTCGAGAAAAATCGCGAAAGCACGTTGTTTTGCGCCGTCGCCTCATCGGGTGCCAACACCGCGGCAGAGATAGCACCGCGATCGCCGAGCCTGACTGCCGTGCTAAACGAAGAGTTGAGCTCATCGGGGCTCGAGATGGCACCCGAAACCGCAAGGGCAACTACGCCGTTGCGACCGGGCGGAGCGATACGCGGACGCTCGCCCGAAAGCTCCTTGATGGCCTGGTCAAACGTATTGCCCGCACGATCGGCCTCGTCTTCGGTCTGACGCTCGAGCTCGAGCTCTTTGTTGCGGCATTCGACGTAGTCTTCCAGAGCCTCTTTGAACTTGTCAAAGTGGTACTCGAAGCCGTTTTCGATGAACGATGGCGGCATGAGGGCGCTTCCAAGCGTAACCACGCCGAAGCCGCACGCTTCGCATGTATCACGACCATCATAATCAGCAACAGATGCCAGCCCACTCGGAGTCCCTTTCTGATAGACGGGGCATTCGACTCCATAATGCAGGTATGTTCTGCCGTCGTTGTTGCTTACAGGCCATGCGGCATCGGTGTAAAGTTCGGTCGGCCGCACCTCGTTTGGGACACGCGGCAATAGTGGGATATAGGCAGAAAACCGTTCGCCATCATCTTTTATGTATGCTCGATCGACCTCTTCAATCGCATAGGCATAGAACGCTTTTCGAGCGGCTGACTGCGCTTTCATCTCGACGCTCGATCCCTGAGGTTTTTCATTCGCCAAGCGCTGTCGGTAATAGGTTTTCGCGCGATCGAGCGCTATTTGCGGCTCCCATGTGATGCTCGACTTTTCATGACGGTTCTGGCTGTCAGATAGTTCTGCTAGTTTTTTCGCACGCTCCCACATACACGAGTACTTGCCAATCGAACTCTCGTCCGACCCGCCACAATCCGCCAGCCAAGCGCGCTCTTTAGCCTTCGCCGTGTCCTCAGAAGCCTTCCGCAGCTCCTCGGCCGCACGCTCTAAATCATCCGATGTGTCTTTAATGGCATCGGTCGAGATCTCGGAACCCTCGAGCGCAACAAAATCAGACTCGGATGTCCTGGGCACGGCAAGCGCCGTACCGGTATAGGTCACACTATCGGTATCCTGCGCCGACACCGCCTGCGTGGCACGCGCGGCGATCAGATACGGCAGAGCCGTCTCGATTTTCTGTAAGCCTTCCGATGCGCTTTTGGCAAACTTGTTGCGCGTTTTAATGATCTCAATCCCGGTGTCGACCATATTGCCGGCAACTGGTTCGGCACCCGGGATGAGGATGGCGACCAGGCCCGTCCCGATTGTGGCAAACCCCGCCAGCCCCAGACTCAAGATGCTCGCATCAACCACCGTAGCAGCCGTGTGATAGGACGACACTACGTTGGCACCCGCCAGCGCGCCGCTATCGGCCGCCACCTGGGTATCCCCGGCACGCGACATGCTCCATATCGCCGCGGTCGACGAAAACAACAACGTGAGCACCACTAGGATGACCACGGCAGAAGAAAGCGTGGTGTAGGCACCGTCTTCGATAAACAGGTCGATACCGGCGCGGCCCATAAAGCCGCCTCGCTTGCGATGGCAGCTCGGACGGCGCGTCAAAACGCATCTAGACCAGAAACGCTTAATCCCATGTAGCAATCCACGAATCATAATCTCCCTCCAGCCATTCGGGACGTGATTGATACGAGACATCGACCTTGAGCTCAACGTAGCCGCCCTCGGCGGTACCACCCATAGCCTGCGCAAACGCACCGATCACAGGCAACGGCCTGACCTCGCCGGAAACGGACACGGACGAGACGCCACCCGCACCGGCCCGACCAAGCTCGATATTCCACGACAACGGCCCGCCGGCATGAAAGATCGAAACGTTGGGCACCGCGGCAAGCCGGCGGCGGGTGAACTCCTTAAGATCGTCGTCCTCCGCCGTCGTCGTGGTCATGAGCCGCGCGGTCTCGGCGGCGGCAGACTCCATGACCGCGCGCGTATAGAGCAGGCACACCGGTTGCAGTGCGAGAAGGATGAGCGTCAGAAACGTCGGCAGCAAAAAAGCGGCCTCGACCGTAGACTGCGCCCGGTCCTCGCGCGCGATATCAATACAACGCAATGTCCTTAGCGCCCGCAGCGGCGTCGATAACCGACGTCGAGGCAACGCCATGGGATGCCGCCCGCTCAACCAGCGCCGCCAAGCGCCCATCGGTGCCAGCACGCCAAAGCCCCGCGATCGCCAGCACGATCGATAACAGCGCCACCGTGACGATGGCGTATTCCACAGTCGCTTGGGCAACCTCTTCACGCAGAACGCCATGCATTTCACGATCCCTCCTTTGAGCTTATTGTTTGCGGGACCAGGCGCACGGCGCGCAGACGACACGAAGCATCGCCGGTATCCGCGGCAACCGTCACCATATCGACCCAGCCGCGCCCATCGCGCACGATGGCGCCCCATACGTTGCCCTTAATATCGAGATAGCCGCTCAGGGCGAGCTGGGCCGTTGGCACCTCGCGGTAGGCGCGTAACATATCCGCCGCTGCCTCGGTCATCGGTCGGTCCTCGGACCATGCAAGCCGGACCGCAATCGCGTTGTCCTCAGGCGAATCCGTCGCAGTGCCAGACCGCTTGTCGAGCGTCCGCAGAAAGGTTTGCGCCGTGACAGCGACATCCGAATCGTCCGCATCTCGCATCTCATCTTTTTGAGTCGCCACCGCCGAATCTGAGCCCGAATCGAAGGCGGCCCCAGGACGCTGCTGCCGCGCGGCGTTAAGCCCCCAAAGCACCGCCGCTATCGCCACGGTCAGGCAAGCAAACACCAGCAGCACCCCGATGGGGCGCTCGCCCTCTACAGACTGTTGATGCCCTCGCTGATAGCGTTCCATAGATCTTGGACCTTGCCTTTAAATGCAACGATGGCAATAATCGCGATCACCACAAGCACGCCCACCAAAATGGCGTACTCGGTGGTACCCTGCGCGCTCTCCTCCCGCAACAGCTCCTTGGCATGCTGGCGAGCGCGGATCGCCCGGCAAAAAGCCCAGTTCCAAGCCTTGTCAGCAACTTCGACCATCGTGTTCATGTATTCCTCCCTACATCATCCCGCCTGCTCCCAGCAGCGGGCCCAATATGGACAGAAGCAACGCCGGCAAGATGAGCGTGCCGGTGGGGATCAGCAGCTTGACGGGCGCACGCTCGATCTCACGCTCGACCGCGGCGCGATGAGCCGCACGGATCTCGCGACTTTGAGCGGCCAGCGTCTCGGCAAGTGGGGCACCCAGGGCGAGCGCCTGCCCCACCGTGATGGCAAAGGTCTCGAGCGCTCGTACGTCCAGATCGCGCGCGGCGGCCAACAACTCGTCCTCACGCGTGCCCACGCCCACCTGCCACGCCATGCAGGCCCGCTCAAGGCGAAGAGCCAGCACTGACCGGCGGTTGGCGCAGAAAATCTCAAGCGCCGCATCAAACGAAAGACCGGCCGAAAGACCCAAGCGCACAACATCGATCATCTCGGACACTTCGCCGAGCGAAACTCGCGCCGGGCCGCCCGCTCCAACCGCGCCCTTCACTCGCGCGGTCAGGGCATCGACCACTGAGCGACCCGCGGCAGCGACCAGCACCGCCTCGCGCTTGCAGGCCCCTGCGATCTTGCGTGCATCCGCCCGATCCAAACCCGTCGCGATAAATACACTCAGGGCGCACAGGCAAGCCGCAACTGCAACTGGGGCGCTCATAGCTCCACCCTCATAATGCGCCGGATAACCACCAGGGCAACGGCGTTGAGGGCGAGACCCAGCACCACAGCGCCCGCACCGGCAGGCGTCGCAAGACCGCGACGAAAATCTGCCGAAAGCAGCGCCAACACCGCGCACATGCCCGCCGGCATCGCCGCGACCATATGCGCCGACATGCGAGCCTGCGACGTCTTGACATCCAGGCGGCGCTTGAGCTCAATGCGCTCCCCTACCATGCTCGACGCCTCGGACAGCAAGTCGGCAAGCGGAGCGCCGGTGCGCTGTGACACCTTAAGCGCCAAGGTCACAAGCGAAAGACCGGGGGCGTCGATGCGCACGAGCAAGTCATCGAGCGCGTCGGTCGCCGAGATACCGCAATCGATCGCCGCCGCCACCCGCAAAAACTCGGTATGCACCGGTTCTTGCGCATGAGCGCCCACAAAGCGCATGCCCTGGGCCAGCGAATGTCCCGAGGCAAGCGACATGGAAAGTGCGGTAAACGCCTCGGGCATGGCCTCTTCTGCATCGTGTTGCTCGCGCCGGCTCTCAAAGCCATCCCGAGCGGCGCCAGCGGCAATCGGAGCAACAAGTCCCAAGGCAAACCCGAGGGGCGATAACGACACCATCGTTAGTAAAACGCTGCAGACACCGCTCGATAGCAGTAGAAACGCCAAACGCCCCGAAGCATCTTCAATCACGAGGCCAAGGCGATGCGCCGGAGCCAGCGATGCCCACGAACGGGCGATCTTTTTCAGCAGATCGTTTTCCACCAGCTCACGCGGCAGCTTCTCTGCCACCGTCTCGAGCGCCTGACGCGCCAGCTCCGCCGGCGGCACCTGCGGCACACGAGGTTCCGCCCCGCACGCCGTCGCAACAGAAAACCCTGCCAAACCCCCTACGACGAGGGGCACAGCGACCTCCATTCGTCCACCTCCTCTTGTGTGAGCGTCCCCGACCGCAGGCCTTCTGCGATAAACGGCGGCTCGCGGTCAAGCGCCCAGGTGCGCTCGGCGGCATCGAAAGTCACATAGCGCTCGAGCTCTACGCCGCCCGACGCGGCGCGACGCACCCCCGAATACGAGGAGACGAAGCGCCTGCCATCGGCGTGGCGCTCGGACATCACGATGCCGTCGAGCGCCATGGCAATCTGCTCCTCGATGAGCTCGCTCGGCAGATCGATGCCATAACGTGCAAGCAACGTCAGACGCACCACGGTCTCCTGTTCTGAACCCGCATGAAGTGTGGTGAGCGACCCGTCGTGGCCCGTATTCATGGCCTGCAACATGTCGCAGCACTCGGCACCGCGCACCTCGCCCACCACGATGCGGTCGGGGCGCATGCGCAGGGCATTGGTCACCAGGTCGCGGATCGTCACCGCGCCCTCGCCCTCAATTGAAGCCTCGCGCGCCTCTAGGCGCACCACGTGCGGATGATGCGCAAACTTGAGCTCGGCAGAGTCCTCGATCGTCACGATGCGCTCGCCGGTGGAAATCTCGCATGACAGCGCGTTGAGCAGGGTGGTCTTACCAGATCCCGTGCCTCCCGCAACCGCCAGGTCCTGTCGCAGCGACACCGCGCACGACAGCAGCTGCGCATACCAAAGCGGCAGTGACCCCAGCCCCACAAGCTCGTCCAGCGAGCAGATGCGGTCCGAGAACTTTCGGATGGTGAGAATCGGTCCGTCAATCGCCACAGGCGGAATCACCGCGTTGACGCGATAGCCCGTTTTAAGGCGAGCGTTGACGATGGGGCTGCGCTCGTCGATACGGCGGCCAAGTGGCGAGATGATGCGGTCGATAAGCACACGGATCTGCTCATCATCCTCAAACGCATGCTCGATAGGGTACAAGACGCCGCCGCGTTCAAAGAAGGCCGAGCGGCAGCCGTTGATCATGATCTCGGTAACGGTGTCGTCCTCGATGAGCGGCTGCAACGGCCCCAGGCCCACCACGTCATCCAAAATCTCGTCGATGATGGTCTCGCGTTCGGACGTCGCGAGATCGGTCGGCTCCTCAACATTGAGCGCCGCCTCCACCGCGGGACGCAATTCCGAGCGGGCAAGCGCCGGGTCGATATAGGCGCTGATACGCGCCACTTCGTCGTAACCCATGCGGTCCATCACGGCGCGCTTAGTGCGTCGTTTCACCGCGCGGCGACGCCCCGCATCTACAGGAGCTGCCGCCGCTGCAGCGCCGGCAGCCTTAATCCTCGTTTGCAGGCTCATCGCTGATCACCCTCGCGCGACCAGGGAAGGCGGATACGCGGGCGTTCGGTACGCGTTGCACGGTCGGCGACTATATCGCTCCAAGGGCCGACGGCGCACCCCAGTTCCACGAGCATCTCGCGCGTGGCCTCGCGCACGCTGGTCGCAAAAGCGCTCGTCTGCCCCACTGCCTCGTCAGCGCGCCCAAACGCCATGAGCGCGGCGAGATCCTGCCCGCCATCGGCGATGCGAATCTTGGAGCTCAACGCACAGGCAATCTCAAAGCGCATGGCGACGTCCTCGTCTGCCCCGCGCGCACCGAACCGGTTGAACACGGCGCTCATGCGCGTGCGCGGCACACCTACTCGACTCGCCAGTTCAATGACGCGCGACGCCGATGTCGCGGACGACACCGCCGCATCGCCAACGACCAGGCAACGGTCGCTCGCCGCCACCGCAGCCGCCACGGCGTCGCCCCAAAAGACCGAGGTATCGATAAAGACCACGTCGGATTCGCGACGCAGAACATCAAGTAGTAGCTCCACCGGACGTGCCATGAGCTCGGCTTGCTCGGGCGCCGCGACGGGACCCCAGAGCGTAACGCCTGGCGCCACGCGCATCGATGCGGCCACGATATCCGGCTCGGCAAGCGCGCCCGCCACCGACGGCTCGATAAGTGCCGCCATATCGCGCGGAGCATCGACGCCTAACAAGTCATAAAGGTTTCCAAACATCAGGTCCAGGTCGAGCACGGCGGCACGCAGGCCCAACAGCGACGATATGTGTGCCATGGTGGCAACGATCGTCGACTTGCCGCAACCGCCCGAACCCGAAATGGCGCAGATGACCGGAGCTCGATGCTGCGGAGCGGCAGCGTCTGCCGGCGGCATCGGAGGCGGCGGGGCGGGCGTCGGCGACAGCGTCCCCGTCTCCCCCGCCGCAACCACACGCTGCGTCCAAGCCGGCATGGCAGCTTGTTCGGTCTGCAAGGCAGGCTCGTTCTGTGCAATCTGCTCATGCTGCATCAGCGACAACTCGCCGCACCCGGCAAAGCCCTCAACTTCGTCGAGTTCATCCGCCAGATTCACGCCGTGCACGTATCCCATATCTACAGCCGGGGAGTCGCCAGCATGCTGTGCCGGCCCTCCAGCGTCATCGTATACAAGGGGGTTCCGGGGGCGCCGACCATGCTCGGCTTCCGCTTTTCCATAATCATCAACACGCGGGCCTCTTGTAGCGCGAGGCGCCCCGGGTTCCCTATCAACAAAAGCATCGGGCTCAATCGTCATGCGCCGATCGGAATCAACCGCTCCCTCGCCCGCGCGCCCGTTGCCGCATATGCTGTGCGCAGCGATGACCTCGGTCGCCCCCGCGCGAAACAGTCCCTCGATATCCGACGGATCGAGCGCTTCTATCAACACGACCACGCGACTCACGCGGCCTTCGGCCGTCAGGCACGCAACAGTCTTGCGCACATCTTCGATATCAAACAGAGACGCCGCGATGATGGCAGCCCCGCGGCGCGACGGAAACGCCCGCGCCATGGAAATCAGCCCGTCCAGGTCACCCACGCGAAGCACCTGTGCACCCGCATCACGGCCCTCGACTTCCCGCTGCAACAGCCCGTAATCGCCGCACGCGCAGCACGCAAGCCAGATCGCCTTCATCACTCGTCGCCTCCGCTCTTTTTGCCGCGCGCCGTGGCGGGAATCGTCAAGCTGACCGTTCCCTTGCCCGAGGCTCCCAGCAGTTCCTTGACGTCTTCGGGGTCAGCCGCCAGCGTCACCCATTCGATCTTGCCCTCGCGCGTGGCACCGGAATCCTCACTGGTATCGATCACGTGCGCGCCGCACAGTCGATCGGTTACGCCGTCTTTTTGCACATACACATCCACGTAGCTGCCCACGCCTGTAGCACCGCCGACCGAGTGCTCGGCATCGACCGCCACCGAAACGGCGACCTTGCCCTTAGGCACCTCGAGCTTGTGGCTCTCGGCCTTGGTGTAGACATTGCAGATCACGGCGTTTTTGGGAATACGCGAAGTCGTCACGTCGCCGCGCACCTGGCGCAGCTCGGTCGCCGCGTCACGCGGCAACAGGCTCGTCAGCCATTCCTGGGTTATGACATTGGTCTCATCGAGGGTCTCGCCCACATCGATATCGCGCGCCGCGACGCATACCTCGACGCGATCGCCACCGTACTTGGCCAAGGTCTCAGCCTGGACCCGTTCGGCTTGCGAGCGGATCGACGAGCCGTAAACCATGCAGAGCAGAGCAGCGAGCACGCCCGCGACCAGACTGATGGCGATGCGCTTGCTCTTGTTCACGGCCGCTCCTCTCATGGCAGTGCCGGGCGAATGCCCGTACCACCATTGTCTGGGCGGTCAGAGTGCAAAGCGGCGCAATCGCGATCTTGGTTTTCGATGTCAAACCAATCGCTGACCAAAAGCTGACCAGCCCGTCAAGCTCATGGCAAGGTTTTGGTCAGCACGTCAGCAAGCTGCATGTTTCGAGGCTTTTCCGCAGCAAAAAAAGCCGTCTCCCGAACAGTTGGGAGACGGCTGTCATAGGAAAAATCAATTACAGATGGACATCGGGATCGAGCATTTGAGCGCTCACGCGCATGGATGACGCCAGGTTTTGGAACGTTTCCAGACGCAGGCTGTCAATCTGCCCGGCGTCCTCGGCCTCGCGAACGGCGCAACCCGGCTCATGGGTATGTGTGCAATCGCCAAACCGGCACGCGCGCGATGTCTCGACAATCTCGGGGAAGGCGCGCGCCAGACCCCGCTCGTGACCCACGAGCGGTAGGCTGCGCAGGCCCGGGGCATCGGCGATCACGCCGGCGTCGCCCGGCAGCGCCACCATCACGCGCGCGACGGTAGTGTGACGGCCCTGGTCGTCGCGTTCGCGCACACCGCCGGTCGCCAACGTATCGTGGCCCAGCAGTGCATTGAGCAGCGTCGACTTACCGGCACCCGACTCGCCCAGAATCATGGCACAGCTCCCGGCGGGCACGCAGGCACGGACCTCGTCCAGGCCGCGGCCCTCGGCAGAGGACGTCACGATCACGCGCACGTCCGGACCCACCAGGCGGCGCACGCGGTCCAGATCGCGCTCGAGTTCCTCGGCATCGCAGCGGTCAGCTTTGGTAAGCACCACCACCGGCTCGGCATCGCAGTCGAGCGCCAACACCAGCGAGCGCGCCACGCGGTCGAGCAGCACCTCACCGGCACCGAGCGCCTGCACGATTAGCACGCTATCCACGTTGGAGCAGAGCACCTGGCGCTCTCCACGGGCACGGCCGCGCCAACGCTCAAAGCTCGTACGGCGCGGCAGCACGCACTCAATCACGCCCATATCGTGCCCGGGAGCGCGGCGCACCGCCACACGGTCGCCCACGGCAGGCAGCAGGACCTCGTCCTCGCCGCGCGACTTGGCAAACCCCACGGCATGCTCGGCGCGAAAGGTGTCGTCGGCAGTGGCCACCAGCGGAAACCCGCGATCCAGGCGAATAACGGCACCCAGCTGCATCTGCTCGGGCTCCTCGGCATGTGCGCAGAAATCATCAAAGGCAGTCTGCTGGGCTTCATCGACCGGCAGGTCATCAAACGCCGGAACATCCTGCAGCGCATCGAGCCCCGGTACGCTCGCCAACAACTCCTCGGCAGACACGGGCGCTTCGGTCGCGAGTTTCCGACGACGGTCACGCTTAGCCCGCGCCCCCGTCGTCTTTTTCTTCGCTTTAGCCTTAGCCTTAGCCACAAACGCCTCCCAGCAGCCAAAATCACAACTGAGCAGGTATTTTAAATCAAAAAGAGCTGGCCGGGCAAAGCCCGACCAGCTCACAAACTTTCCCTCAGCCCTTTTTCATCCGCGCGGGAGTAAAGCCAGCAAGGATACCGTAGGGCCCACCCCGGGAGTGTTTTCTTCTGAGCGATCCCGCAGCGCGAAGCGCGAGGACCAGCGAAGAAGAAAACACGCAGGGGCGGGCCCGGACAGGTTAACTTACTCCTTCTCGACCGCGCGCATGATCGCCTTGTAGATCTCCATCAGCGGGATGATCAGGAAGGCCAGGCCCAGCGCGGCAAGAACGCCCTTGAGCTCAAGCGTCACAGGACCAAAGAACATCTCGGCAAGCGTCGGCTGCACGGTCACGATCACCGTCAGCACCAGTGCCAGCGCGGCGGAAGCCCACAGCCACTTGTTCTGCTTCTTCATGGTGAACAGCGACGCACGACGGCTGCGCATATTGAAGCAGTGGAAAATCTCGACCATGTTGAGCGTGATGAACGCCATCATCACGCCTTCCTCGTCGGCATTGCCGGCGATCATATCGGCGATGTGGATGTAGCCCATGTCAAAGTACACGCCCACAAAGAAGCTCGCCAGCACCAGCACGGTGATGATTAGGCCCTGGACCACGCAGTCCAGACCCATATGTCCGGCAAAGACGCCGTCCTTGGCGTTGCGCGGCTTGCGCTTCATGATGTCGCCCTCGGCGTCCTCCATGCCCAGCGCGAGCGCGGGGAAACAGTCGGTGACCAGGTTCACCCACAGCAGCTGCACCGGCTGGAAGATGGTAAAGCCGATGAGCGTGGCGATAAACACCGAGAATACCTCGGCAAGGTTGGCCGAAAGCAGGAACTGGATGACCTTGCGGATGTTGTCGTAGATGCGACGGCCCTCTTCGCAGGCACCGATGATGGTGGCGAAGTTGTCATCGGCAAGCACCATGTCGGCGACGTTCTTGGTGACGTCGGTGCCGGTGATGCCCATGCCAACGCCGATGTCGGCGCGCTTGATGGACGGGGCGTCGTTGACGCCGTCGCCCGTCATGGCCACGATCTGGTCGCGCGACTTCCAAGCCTCGACGATGCGGGTCTTGTGCTCGGGCTGAACGCGGGCGTACACGCCGTAGTCCTCGATGTGCGCGTCGAGTTCCTCGTCGCTCATGCGGTCGAGGTCGGCACCGGTGATGGCATGGCTGCGATCGGTGACGATGCCCAGCTGCTTGGCGATGGCCACGGCGGTGTCGATGTGGTCGCCCGTAATCATGACGGTGCGGATACCGGCGTCGTGCGCCTCGCGGATGGCGTCGGCGACCTCGGGGCGGACCGGGTCAATCATGCCGGACAGGCCGCAGAAGACCAGGTCGTGTTCGAGCGCGGCGGGGCTGCAGTCGGCCGGGACCTCGGTGTAGGTGCGGCTCGCCAGCGCCAGCACGCGCAGGGCCTCGTCGGCCATGGCCTTGTTGGCGGCCACGAGCTCGGCGCGACGCTCCTCGGTCAGGGGGACAACCTTGTCGCCCTCGTAGATATGGGTACACAGGCCGATCACTACGTCGGGCGCGCCCTTGGTGTACTGCTCGTACTCGCCGTCCAGGGTCTCGACGACCACGGACATCATCTTGCGGCCAGAGTCGAACGGGGCCTCACCCACGCGCGGGTGCTCGGCAGCCAGGCCGGTAAGACCAGCCTTGCCGGCATCGTTGACGAGTGCACACTCGGTCGGCTCGCCCACGGCCTCGCCCAGCTCCTCGTCCCACTGGGCATCGGAGCACAGCGCCATGCCGGCCAAGAACTTTTCCTTGGGCGCAGCGAGCTCGTGCTTGACGACGGTCATCTTGTTCTGGGTAAGCGTGCCGGTCTTGTCCGAGCAGATGGTCTGCGTGCAGCCGAGCGTCTCGACAGCAGAAAGCTTGCGGATGATCGCCTGGCGCTTGGCCATCTTCGTCACGCCGAGCGAAAGGACGATGGTCACGACGGCGACCAAGCCCTCGGGGATAGCGGCGACGGCGAGCGAGACGGCAACCATAAAGGTATCGAGCAGGGCAGTCGGGTCGGTAAGGACGTTGCCCACGCCGTGACGGATGATGTCAACGCCAAAGATGACGACGCAGATGACGATAACCATGATGGTGAGGATGCGGCTGAGCTCGGCAAGCTTCACCTGCAGCGGCGTGAGCTCTTCCTTGGCCTCGGCCAGGGCGCCGGCGATCTTACCCATCTCGGTGTTCATGCCGGTGCCGACCACGACGGCGCGGCCGCGGCCGTATACCACGGTGGAACCCATGTAGCACATGTTCTTGCGGTCGCCGAGCGGCACGTCGTCGGTGCCGGCGGCGAGCTCAATCACGTTGGCATGCTTCTCGACAGGCACGGACTCGCCAGTGAGTGCAGCCTCTTCGATCTTCATCGTGGCGCTCTCGAGCACGCGGCAGTCGGCCGGGACGGAGTCGCCCGCCTCGAGCATGATCACGTCACCGGGCACGAGCTCGGCGCTCGGCAGGTGCACGAGCTTGCCGTCGCGCAGCACCTTGGACTGCGCCGCGCTCATCTCCTGCAGGGCCTCGAGAGCCTCCTCGCTCTTGGCCTCCTGAACCACGCCCAGCACCGAGTTGACGATAACGACGAACATGATGATGGCGACGTCGGCAAAGTCCGCCTCACCCTTGACCATGCCCGTGAGTGCACTGATGACGGCGGCAACGATCAGCATGATAACCATGGGGTCGGCCATCTGCTCAAAGAAGCGCTTCCACAACGGCGTCTTCTCGGCTTCCTCGAGCTTGTTAGGGCCTGTCTTGGCGAGGCGCGACGACGCCTCGTCGTTGCTCAGGCCGAGGTACTCATCGACACCTTGGTCGCTGAGTACCTCCGCCGCGGCGGACAGGTATTCCTTTTGCATATAGAGTCCCCTCCTGGGATTCGGGCCACTCAGCAGATTGATGCCCGATCATAATTCCCAGGAGAAGGGCAAGGGCTCATCAAGGCTGCCGTGCTGAGCGGCAGTTGATAGTGGGGCTATGGTACCCCAAAGCGGCGCGTCTAGCCAAAACATTCCAATTGGAAACACGGCTCGAGTGCAACGATGCAGACCGTGTGATGCTCAACATTGATAAAACGTTTTTTCTTCGGTGCATCATCAAACTGAAATATCGCCCAGATAGCAGCGGTCAGAACGGTTGGTAAAGATTTTTCATATACCGTTTTTACCGCAAAAAATGAACTTCTAATTCGGCATACGGTCGATTTTTTGAGGTATTCGGTCGGCATTTCGTTATAATCATCTCAGTTTTATTTCTTATGGTTTATCTATCAGCGCAAGACGATGTCAGATGGAGGTCTGAATGTACAAGCGCACCAAGATTGTATGCACCATGGGTCCCGCCTGCGATAGCGACGAGACCATCCGTGAGATGATCAAGGCGGGCATGAACGTCGCCCGTTTTAACTTCTCGCACGGATCCTACGACGAGCACCACGGTCGCATCGAGCGCGTCCGTCGTATTTCCAAGGAGCTCGGTCTGCCCGTCGGCATCCTGCTCGACACCAAGGGCCCCGAGGTCCGCACCGGCCTTCTGGTCGACGGCAAGAAGGTTGCCGTCAAGACCGGCGACAAGATCGTCGTCACCGCTCAGCCCACGTCCGAGGATTTCCACGGCACCGCTGAGCACATCTCCCTCGACTACCTGGCCCTGCCCTCCGAGGTCGAGAAGGGCTCCCTCATCCTGATCGATGACGGCCTGGTTGCCCTCGAGGTCGAGTCCGTCGACGGCCAGGACATGACCTGCGTCGTTAAGAACGACGGCCTGATCGGCGAGCGCAAGGGCGTCAACATGCCCAACGTCAACATCTCTCTGCCCGCCATCACCGAGCGCGATCGTCAGGACATCCTCTTTGGCCTGACCGAGAACATCGACTACATCGCCGCTTCCTTCATCCGTGACGGCGAGTCCGTCCGCGGCATCCGCAAGCTTTGCCGCGAGAACGGTGGCGAGCACGTGACGATCTTCCCGAAGATCGAGTGCGCCCTGGGCGTCGAGAACTTCGACGAGATTCTCGAGGCTTCCGACGGCATCATGGTCGCCCGTGGCGACCTGGGCATCGAGATCAAGCCCGAGCTCGTTCCGCACATCCAGAAGGAGATCATCGCCAAGTGCAACGCGGCCTACAAGCCCGTTATCACCGCTACGCAGATGCTCGACTCCATGCAGCAGAACCCGCGCCCGACGCGCGCCGAGGTTGCCGACGTCGCTAACGCCATCTACGACGGCACCGACGCCGTCATGCTCTCTGGCGAGTCCGCTGCCGGTAAGTACCCGGTCGAGGCCGTCAAGATGCAGGCCAGCATCGCTCTCGAGACCGAGAAGTACCTCCCGGCTCACGCTCCGCTCGAGGTTCCGGCTGACGCTCACGGCACCCGCGTCGTCAACAACGTTGTGGGTATGTCCGCTGTGAACATGGCCACCACCGTTGGCGCCAAGTGCATCACCGTGCCGACGACCACCGGTCGTACCGCTCGCCTGATCTCGCACTTCCGTCCCAACATGCCGATCTGCGCGTTCTCCCGCCACGAGTGGGCCGTCCAGCAGATGATCATGTACTGGGGCGTCATCCCGCACCAGGCCGAGATTACCCAGGGCACCGTCAACGGCACGATCGTCAAGGCGATCGAGACCGCTAAGGAGCTCGGCTACGTCAAGACTGGCGATTTGACCGTCGCTACCGCCGGCGATCCCCGCATGAGCGTCCAGCTCGAGGACAAGGTCTCCTCGACCAACGTCGCTTACGTCGCTCAGGTGCGCTAAATCGCACTTGCAAGCAGATTTGCATTGCAAAGGGTCCGGAAGGCTTCGCCTTCCGGACCCTTTTTCTGTGCCAATGCCGGCGCACGGCAAAACACGCACTCATTTCTTTACCAAAAGCGCGAAATCCACCCTTCGAGGCCCAAAAAATATAGCTCAGGCGCTAGAAGTGTTCACCCGGTGGCAAGACCACACCTCACGCAGGGCTGATAAATCGTTTTAGCAAGAACCAAATCGACCTGGTTTTCGGAAGTATGCGGCAAAATCTGGAACCTCCGAGCACACCCTGTTTTTTCGCAACAAAATGCCTGATAAACTAGCCTCAAAAGCCAGGTCTGCTCATAGGGTTCAGATTTTGCCGCATACCTCCGGATTGACGCTGGCATCACTCGCTTCAAAGAGATGATTTCGGCCAGGAGGGCATTATGGACCTGACGCTTTGTGGGCAATCCGCCTTTAACTACTACCGCATCCCGCCGCAGGTATTAGGCCTTTACCCCGCCATTAGCCTTGGCAATATGGATCGCAGATGTTGCGGCCTCGGAAGTCATGCAGTTGTAAAAGACCTGCTTCACGCACCGCTTCACAGGCTTGTATTCACTCGGGCACAATCCGGGTCGCGAAGCCTGTTTAAATCGCACCTCCTGGCCCAAGAACCACCTCCCGGGTCGTTTAGGCAGACTGAACATGGATTTGATGTCACGTCGCCCGAGTTTACGCTGCTCAGCCTTGCTACGCAGGTCTCACGCAACCAGTTACTCATGGCTTGCTACGAGATGTGCAGCTCCTTTGCAGTATTTAAGCCCTGCGAGCGAACACAACAACAACTCGATGAAGCTATTTCGCTTAAGCTCATTCCACCCAACTGCGGCTGGGAGCGTGTTGTCGACACCAAGGGCAATGGCACTAACCTGTGGAAGCGCACGCCGCTTCTTTCCGCAGCGGATATCGCCACGTTCGCCAAGCAGGCCGCAGGCCTGCGCGGCGTTAAACAACTGCGCTGGACAGCCGAGCACATGACGGGGCAAACTGCCTCGCCCTTCGAAGTACAGACCTCCATGCTTGTCTCGCTCCCCCGCGACGAGGGCGGCATGGGCATCAACATCGCAAACAACGTGCGCATCCTACTCAGCGACGCCGCGCGCTCACTGTATTACAAAACCTGCTGCTACGCCGATATCCTCATCGAAAGTGCCACCAACAGCATGGGCGTCATTCTGGAATGCCAAGGCCGCTCCGCCCATGACAACGAAGCCGCAAGCCTCTCCGATGCCGAGCGCACCACCGCCCTCACAAGCATGGGCTATGACGTTATCCAGATAACCTATGAGCAAATCAAGGACAAGAAGAGCTTTGATAGCATCGCCGAGCTCATTCATAAAAAGGCGGGGCTCCCCTACATCCCAAAGACCGATCAGGAACGCACCACCGAAGATGCCCTGCGGCGGGAGCTGTTGGTCAATTGGGATGAACTGTTCTCCGTTAAGCCGGCCGGCTAGCAGCTAGCGATCAGAGGGACTGCGGGAACGTCAGAAGCAGCAACGCGAGCCGCAAAGCCCGCCTCGGTCAGCTCGACGACCTCGGTAAACGTTGCGTCAAAGAACTCCTCGGTCAGCAGGCGGTACGGCGGATGATCGGGCTCGCCGGGGTTTTCGCGCACGATCTCGTGCATGACGCCGATGGTCTTGAGCACATACTCCTTATGGATGGGATACTGCCCAAAACGCGTCGCAGCGGTATACAGGCGATCGGTCGCACGCGGGATGGAAACAATGCCCAGCGTCTTGCCAAACCAGTCAAAGTCGCCTTGCTTTTTAATGCGGAACTCCTCGCACGGCTTGCCGCCGTGCGCCTCCAGGTACTGATTCACGCGCGTATTCCATACGGTATCGGCCACCAGATGCGACCAGACACCCAGTGTCAAATCGAGCAACGACTGCGCCACATCTTCGGACGCAAGCGAGAACTCACGAGCGCCGGGACCGACAACCGGCTCAGCATCCCTGTAGCGTTGGGGATAGTGCACGCGATTCAGTCGCTCGCGCTCCTCGATAATCGAGGTCGCCGCGGCTGGCGCACCGGTGGGCGAACTTTTAAGCAACGGTGCCACATAGGTATCCCAGAACTCGTGCTCACGCGGCTTAGGGATAGGCTCGGGCTTGGCAAAGTGCGTAATGCGGTACGGGATGGGATCGGCGATGCCAGGGACCATATAGCCCACGAAAATATCCGGAACCACGCAGCCAAACAAAAAGGCATTGCGGTCGCGCACGCTATTGGCAAGTGCACCGGTGCGCTCCAGCAAACGCTCCGTCTGAGCGATATGAATGTTCCAACTTGGCATAGCCACCCCCATAAAAAACCTGGATAACTATACCATCACGGCAAAGCCGCGCGGGCGGCTACGCACGCTCTACGCAGCAGCTAGTCCGTAGTACCGCTTTCGGTTCCATACGACGGCGAAGGCGTCTCGACCACATGGTGATATCGATCGATATAGATTGCACGGGCACCCAGGCGTCGCACCAAATCCTGGTGATGCGTGCTCATCAAGACCGTCTTACCCGCCGCGACGTAGGCCAGCAAGAAGTTGACCACGATGTCGCATGAATCCTCGTCGAGCCCATTGGTGGGCTCATCGAGCACTAGGATATCGGGGTTCATCGATACAACTGCCGCCAGCGCCACACGCTTCTTTTGCCCGCCCGAGAGCTGATAGGGAGAGGCGTCGGCAAGGTCGGCAACCTGGAACAGCCCCATGGCATCGCGCACGCGGCGCTCGAGCTCGTCTGCCGGCAGCCCCATCTGCGCGGGACCAAAAGCAACTTCCTCGCCCACCGTGGCGCAGAACAGCTGGGCATCGGCGTTTTGGAATACGAAGCCCACGCGCTGGTGGAACTTCTGAGCAGCAGCAGAATCCTTCAGATACGCCGCATCGACCACGTGCCCGTCAAACAGGTATGCCCCTGCGTCCGCGAGTTCAAGGCCGTTAATAAGACGCATAATCGTCGTCTTGCCGCAGCCGTTGGGACCGAGCAGGGCAACGAGTTCACCACGATCGACCTGCAGCGACACGCCATCGACAACCGTATGCCCCGCATAGGAGAACACCACGTCGCGCAGCTCGATGAGCGGAACGACCTCGGCGCCGCCCACACCGTTCGTGCCCGCCGCACTATTCATATCGATCGTCAAAACGTCGCCCTTCCCCATTTACATCCCCAGTCGGAACCAGCAGCGCCTACAGCACGGCGCACAACACTGTCAGCAGCGCCACGCCGGCCGCATAGGCCGCATCGCGCCAGCCAAACCTGGCGCGCGCGGGAGCCGGATACGCACCGGCAAAGCCGCGGCAAAGCATAGCCTCGTCCATCGCGCGGCTGCATTTCATCGCCTTGATAAAGGTCATGCCCATGATACCCGCGATCGAATCGGTACGCGAAAATCCCTCGGGCGCACGGCCAACGCTGCGCAGCATGACCGATTCGCACAGATCGTGCGCCGTACGACCCAGCACCTCGATGTGCTTGAGCGCCATATCAAACGTAAAGATAACTTCGTCGGGTAGATGCAGCATCTTGAGCGCCGCCGATATGCGGCTCCACGTGAGGGTCCACGAAACGCCCAGCACCAGCGACACATTAATGAAGGTCTTGAGCGCAATCTTGAGCATGGCGCCCGTAGCGGAAGCACCCAGCAGCAGGGCAGGCAGCGCCAAAACCACTGCGAGCCCCGCGGCGCCAAGCGCCGGCACAAAGGTCGCGCGCAGCCCGCGTACGGGACGCACGGCAACGAGCACCAGCGCAATGGCCGCCATCAACATGAGGTACAGCGGGCTTTGTGTCAGGCACACGCACAGGACGCAAACGAATATCCCCACCAGGCGCACCGGAGCCGAAACGCAAGAAAGGGCGCGGTCGACCATCGACCCGCCCTCGTGCGCGCCTCCACCCAGGCGAACCCGCTCAAGCAGGCTCGCCAGGTGCAGGACGTTCTTTTGCATCACGCGATGACGAGCGCCCGTGGGCTCGTATCGCTCCTCGGCCGCAAGCCAGCTAGGCAGCTCGACCATCGCCATGGGCTCCGCTTTCCTTGACCGTCAGCGAGATCAGACGGAATGCGATGGTGAGCACCGCCACGCCAATCACGCCGGACAGGATATACATGGCAGCCTGACCGGCAAAGCCGAGACCCTGCTCCTCGGAATAGGCCTGCAGGTAATCACCCGTAGGCAGAGCGTCGGCAAAGGTCGGGGTGTCGAGACCGACCGAAGCCTGCAGGCTGTCGTCGCCAGCCTCCTGAACGGCGGTCGCGGCGCCCTCGGCGTCCCACTCACCCCAGGCGTCACCCGTGGCCAGCAGGCCCAGCGGCGTGGCCACGACAAGCACGGCAACCAAGATGAGCGTGGGGACCAGCGAGGTCTTCTTTGCAGCAGCGCCCTCGGCAGCAAGCTGTCCATCGGCGGCTTCGGGGCCGACGATAACGCTCGGCGCCGTCTTCTTGATAAAGCCGTAGATCGCGGCAGTCGCCACGCCCTCGACCACGCCGGCTACCAACATATGCGGGATCATCATGGCCGGAATGGCAATGGACAGCGGGAAGGGGCAGTACAGCGGAGCGCCCGAAGCATTCGTGAAAAGCATCGGCTGAATACCAAACTCGATTGCTGCGCACAGGGCCGCCAGGCACAGGCCGACCCAGCCGCTTACGATGGCCGAAACCGAGGTGCCCCAGCTCTTGTCGTGCAAACGGCTGTTAAGCGCGCGGAACACGATGGCTGCGGCAAACGGCAACACGAAGGCCATGTTAAAGCAGTTAGCGCCAAAGGACAGGATGCCGCCGTCGCCAAACAGCAGCGCTTGCAGCGCCAGCGCGACCGAAACCGCGATAGCCGCGGCCTCGGGGCCCAGCAGCAGCGCGATGAGTGCGCCACCAACGGCGTGGCCAGTGGTGCCGCCGGGCAGCGGCACGTTGAACATCATAAGCAAGAAGGAAAATGCGGCGCAGATGCCCAGGAAAGCCATATGCTCGCGATCGAGCGTGGCGCGCACCTTCTTGATGCAGTGGACCCAAACGGGCACCATCGCCACCGCCATGACGGCATCGGTCTGCGGGGACAGATAATTATCTGGAATATGCATGAGCTCTCTCAATCAGAACGTTGCGTGTTACGTTTCCAACAAACCGTAACACCGACTCTGCATACTAACAAAAAGGCGCACCGCCCACAACGCAGCACGCCCTTGCAATACGTACGTTATTAACCCAGGTCCACACACCGCCCAATAAAGGGCCCATGCACTCCCAACTTTCCGGTCACCCGGAAGAAGGTGCGGTCCGCTCGCAACAAGGTTAACGCAGGAACCCGCCCCCGAGAGGGGTTTTCTAAGGCAACATCCCGCAGCCGCGAAGCGGCGAGGACGTTGCCGTGAAAACCCCGCAGGGGGCGGGTTCCAAACGGCAAAGATTACGAGCGGACCTCGCCGTTTACGCCCTTGCACACCTTGGTGACAATCTTCTGGTGCGCCTTCTCGACCTCTTCGCTAGTAAGCGTGTGGTCGTCCGAGCGATACGTGAGCGCAAAGGCCATGGACTTCTTGCCCTTGCCGATACGAACCGGATCGCGGTAGACATCGAACAGGCGCACGCCCTCGAGCAGCTTGCCGCCGGCGCTGGTAATACGGCGCTCAAGATCCTCGCAGGTCACGGCATTGTCGACCACAATGGCAAGGTCGTGCTCAACGGCCGGGTACTGCGAGAACTCACGGTAGTTATCCTGGTTGCGGGCGCCCTTGATCAGCTTGTCCAGGTCAAGCTCAAAGGCAACGACGACCTCGTCGATGCCCATAGCCTCGCGCGCCTCGGGGTGGATCTCGCCAACCCAGCCCAGCACGGTACCGCCCGAGAGCACCTCGGCAGCACGACCCGGTTGCAGGAAGGCATAGCCCTCGCCCTCGACGGGACGGAAGCGAACCTTCTCGATGCGCAGCTGGGCAAGCAGCTCCTCAACGATGCCCTTGCCAAAGAAGAAACGCAGCTTGCGGTACTTCATGCTCCAAGACTGCTCGCTCCACTGGCCCGAGAGCACACCCGCCACGGACTTGGTCTCCTTGGGCAGGCTGGCGTTCTCGCGGCCATGGAACAGGCTGCCGACCTCGTACAGGTGCACGTTGGGCGTGCCGTGGGCCTCGTTGTAGGCCACAGACTGCAGCAGACCCGGCAGCAGCGAGCGGCGCATCTCGGTCTGCTCGGCCACCAGCGGGTTCATGAGAACCACGGGGCAGCCGCGGCCCTCGGTGGACATACCAATCTTCTCCAGGTCGCCCGGGGCGGCAAAGCCAAAGGTCGTGGTCTCGTTGAGGCCGCAGGCGCGCAGGATCTCGCCGACCTTACGGGTGAGCTTCTGCTCGCGGGTCAGGCCGCCGATGTGGTTCTTGGCAGCCGGGATGGTCGCCGTAACGCGGCCCATGCCCCATAGGCGCAGGACCTCCTCGATCAGGTCGATCTCACGCGGCAGGTCGGGACGGAAGCTCGGCGGGGTAACCATGAAGTCCTCGCCGTCGCGCTCGACGGTGCAGCCCAGACGAGTGAGCGAGCGCTCGATAAAGTCGGGCTCGATGTCGGCGCCGCAGATGGCGTGCACGCGGGCCAAGCGCAGCTTGATGCTATCGATGGTCTTGGGCGCGGGGAAAACGTCGACGTAGCCGGGAGCGACCTCGCCGCCGGCGATCTCCTCAATCAGCGCGCAGGTAACGTTGGCGACATCCACGCAGCCGGTCTCATCGACCTGGCGCTCAAAGCGAATGGAGGCGTCGGAGATCAGCGACAGGTCACGGCTGGTGTGCGAGGTGCGGCCGGCGTTGAAGCAGGCGCTCTCGACCATCACATCGACGGTATCGTCCTCGATCTCGGAATCCATACCGCCCATGACACCGGCCAGCGCCACGGGACGCTCGCCGTCGGTGATGAGGCCCATGCCGGCGTCGAGCACGCGCTCCTCGCCGTCGAGAGTCGTGAACTTCTCGTCCTGCTGGGCGGCGCGAACCACCACGCGACGGTGGCCATCGCGCTCGGCAAAGGTGTCGAGGTCAAAGGCGTGCAGCGGCTGGCCGGTGAGCATCATCACGTAGTTGGTGATATCGACGATGTTGTTGTGCGGGCGCACGCCCAGGGCGTTGAGGCGCTTGACCATCCAGTCGGGCGAGGGACCGACCTTCACGTTGCGCACGATGCGGGCGACGTAGCGGTCGCACAGGCCCTCGTCGGCAATCTCGACCGAAAGCTCGTCGTCGGTCGCGCGGCCGGTCTCGACCTTGATGGCGGGCAGCTCAACGTGGAAATCGCGGTCGAAGATGGCACCGGTTTCGCGGGCCATGCCGATCATGGACAGGCAGTCGGGGCGGTTGGGCGTGATCTCGCAGTCGAGCACGGTGTCGCTCGAGCCCACGTACTCGGCAAACGGCATGCCGCAGGGCGTATCCTCGGGCAGGATCATGATGCCGGAGTGGTCGCCGCCCAGGCCGAGCTCGCGCGCGGAGCAGTTCATGCCCATGGACACGACGCCGCGAAGCTTGCTCTTCTTGATCTTGACGTCGCCGGGCAGGACAGCGCCGATCATGGCCGTGACGATGTGGTCACCAGCCTCGAAGTTCTGCGCGCCGCAGACGATCTGCAGCGGGGCGGGGTTGCCATCGGCGTCGAGGTTCTTGTCGCCCACGTCGACCGAGCACACATACATGTGGTCGCTATCGGGGTGCGGGGTCTTGGTGAGCACCTTGGCGGTCACCACGTGGTCGAAGGACTCGCCCACGGTGTCGATCGCCTCGACCTCGGTACCGGTACGGATATATTCGTCCGAAAGGGTCTTGGGATCCTCCGGAATATCGATCATGGTCTTGAGCCAGTCGTAAGAAACACGCATCTAGCTCTCCTTTCATACTGAAAGCCTGCGAAGAGATGCAGGTGGAAACTTCAACTTTGTGAACATTCCTTACAAAGCGAGGGTTGTCCAAGTGCGGCAGATCGGCCCGAAAGAGGAGCGCCGCGTACTTTGGTACGCAAGCGACGAATGAGCGCCGAGGTGCCGTGCTTGGGCAAGCCGCAGCCTAGAACTGATTCAGGAAACGCATATCGCCTGTCATGAGAGTTCTGAGGTCGGGCAGGTCGTAGCGCAGTGCCGCGACGCGCTCGGCGCCAATACCAAAGGCGAAGCCGGTGTACTTCTCGGGGTCGATGCCGCAGTTGATCAGGACGTTGGGGTCGACCATGCCGCAGCCCAGGATCTCGATCCAGCCGCTGTGCTTGCAGAAGTTGCAGCCCTTGCCGCCGCACACGTGGCAGCTCACGTCCACCTCGCAGGAAGGCTCGGTGAAGGGGAAGAAGTGCGGGCGATAGCGCGTCTTGCGATCCTCGCCAAACATGCACTTAACAAAGTAGTCGAGCGTGCCCTTAAGATCGCCAAAGGTGATACCCTCGTCGACGACCAGGCCCTCGATCTGGTTGAACTGCGGCAGGTGGCAGGCGTCGGCCGTGTCGGGACGGTAGACGGTGCCCGGGCAGATCATGTAGATGGGCGGCTTCTGCGACTCCATGGTGTGGATCTGCACGCCCGAGGTCTGGGTGCGCAGCAGCACGTCGGACTCGCCGTGAGCGTGAGCCTCGGGATGCGCGACGCTGCCGGGGTTGTTGTCGACCACATAGAACGTGTCGCGAGCCGAGCGGCTCGGGTGATCCATGGGCGCGTTGAGCGCGGTGAAGTTGTAGTAGGAGGTATCGACCATGGGGCCGGACTCGACGGTGTAGCCGATGCCGCAGAAGATGTCCTCGGCCTCCTCGATGATCTGCTTGATCAGGTGCTGGTGACCGATCTGCGGACGGATGCCCGGCAGCGTGATATCGACGGCCTCGTGCTCGAGTGCGTGTTTGAGGGCGGCGGCCTTCATCTCGGTGGTGCGCTCGTCGAGCATGCCCTCGATCAGCTGGCGCATCTCGTTGGCGCGCTTGCCCATCATGGGGCGATCCTCGGGGGCGAGTTTACCCATCATGCGCATCAGGCCGGTAATACGACCCTTGCGGCCGAGCAGCTCAACGCGCGCGGCCTCGAGCTTGGCGGCGTCGTCGGCGCCGGCGACGAGCTCCTTGGCCTCTTCCTCGAGTTTGACCAGATCATCAATCAGACTCATGTCTTCCCTTTCGTCTCTCGCGTTCCCCGCTCGCCGGGACGACTGCCGCCGCCTGGCGTTGCGAAAACGCGGCCCGGTTCGGTAACAAAAAACCGTCCTCGGGCATGTGCATTGCCCAAGGACGGTTGAATTCCGCGGTACCACCTTGTTTGACCCGACGGATGTCTGGCCCGCCGCGCCCACTCTGTGCCTCTTGTCGCGAGGCTCACGGCTTCCCTACTGGGGACATCGCCGCCGCTGGCCGCGCGCCCGTTGAGGTCGCTGCTCGGGAGTGAACGCTTGGCCCTTGCCACCGCAGGAAGGCTTGCAGCCCATGACCTTCCCTCTCTTGCCGGCGACACGGCGGGCAAAACCCTCTCCGTCAACGCATTGGGCTATAGGATAACACATTTCGCGAGTGCATCGCCGCGTTCCGTTTTGTTCGTGCTGGGTACAAGGCAGGTAGTTGTGCAAACTGGCCGTGCATCCGCCTGCGGCGCTCGGCCTGCGAGATCAAGGATATGGTATGGGAAAGAAGCACGATAAGAAAGCCAAGCCCGCAGCGGGCAAGACGCCCAACGGCATCAAGGTCGATAAGGCCGTCAAAAAATTCCGCAAGCTCGAAGGCAAACTGTGGACCCGCGAGTACCTGCTCAAAATTGCCGAGTTCGATGGCGCGACGATTGCCCCCGCCAACGGCGCCGCGGCCCGCGCCGATGCCATGGGCACCCTTGCCGGCGAGCATCACAAACTCTTGACCAGCGAGAAGTCCGTTGAGCTTGTGCGCTCTCTCGCGCGTGAGACGGTCGCCGGAGGCAAGATCGACGACCCGCAGCTGCTCGACGAGATCCGCGTGCTCGGCCGCGACCAGCGCGAGGCAAGCGTCATCCCCACCGAGGAGGCCGAGGCCTGGACCAGGCTCACCTGCGAGGCAGACGCCGTGTGGCACAAGGCCAAGGCGGCCAACGACTGGGCAAGCTTTGAGCCCTATGTGGATAGAATCGTCGCCCAACTTAAGCATCAGGCCGAGCTCATGGACCCCAAGCGCGACCCATACGACGTTTGGCTCGACCAGTACGAGCGCGGCCTTTCTGCCAAGAGCTTCGACGCGTTTTGCGATGAGGTCAAGGCGACGGTCGTGCCGCTCGTGCACGCCATCGGCGAGCGCGGCCAGCAGCCCGCTGCCGACTTTTTGCACGCCCGCGTGCCCGAGGCCGCCCAGCGCGCCATGAGCTTCGACCTTATGAAGCTCGTCGGCCTGAACCTGAACGACACCGCGCTTGCCTTTACCGAACACCCGTTTAGCGAGGGCTTTGCCGTGGGTGACGCGCGCATCGCGACACACATCTACGAGGACGATTGCATCTCCAACGTCTACAGCATCATCCACGAGGCGGGACACGCCATGTACGAGCTGGGCGTCAATCCCGCCTATGCGCGCACCTGTCTTGAGGGCGGCACCTCCATGGGCATCCACGAGAGCCAGAGCCGCTTTTTCGAGAACACCGTGGGTCGCAGCCGCGCCTTTATGGGACCGCTGCTCGAGGTGCTGCGCCGCCACGCACCCGAGGTCTACGGCGACGTCGACGAGGACACGCTCTACCACGCCGTGAACATCGCGCAGCCTTCGCTGATCCGCACCGAGGCCGACGAGCTCACCTATCCGCTACACGTTATGGTGCGCTACGAGATCGAGCGCATGCTGTTTGCCGGCGAGGCCACGGCCAAGGACATCCCCGCGCTTTGGAACCGCTTCATGGATGAGTACCTGGGCATTCCCGTTCCCGACGACACGCACGGCTGCCTACAGGATACGCACTGGAGCGGCGGCTCGTTTGGCTACTTCCCCACCTATGCGCTGGGCAGCGCCTACGACGCCATGTTTGTGCCGGCCATGTGCCGCGACGGCGTCGACCTTACCGGCGCCTGCGCGAGCGGCGACCTGACACCCGTCCGCGCCTGGCTGGGCGAGCACATTTGGCAGTGGGGCCGCGCCAAGGACGCGCCGGAGCTCATCAAGGGCGCGTGCGGCATGGCGTTCGATGCCCGCTACTACTGCAGCTACCTGCAGGACAAGTTCACCACGCTCTACGAGCTGTAAGGCATAACCGACACGCCAACGCAAAGGGGACGCCGTGGAACCAATCCGCAGCGTCCCCTTTCCACCTAGTCGTTTAAGAACGTCCCCAATGACTATCTTACAGAGCTTCCAGCGCGGCGGCGATGCGCTTCATGGCGGCATCGGCGGATGCTTGGTCGGGCGCCTCGGCCAGCACGCGGATAACCGACTCGGTTCCGCTCTTGCGCACGAGCACGCGGCCCTCGCCTGCCAGCGCAGCCTCGGCCTCGGCGATGGCGTTCTGCACGCCCATGTTCTCGAGCGCGGCGTCCTTGTCCGCCACGTGCACGGCCACCTGCGCCTGCGGCAGCAGCTTGCACGGAGCCGTGAGCTGCGAGAGCGTCTCGCGCTCGGCACGAATCACTTCCATCACGCGCAGCGAGGTCATAATGCCATCGCCCGTGCGCTCGATATCGCCAAAGATCGTATGGCCCGTCTGCTCGCCACCCAGGCTGTAACCGCCCTCGCGCATCTTGGCATACACGTGACGGTCGCCCACGCCGCTGGTCACGGCGCTCAGGCCGGCAAGCTCCAGCGACTTGACAAGACCAAAGTTGCTGGCAATCGTCGGCACCACGGTACCGCCCGAGAGTCGCCCGTGCTTGTTCAGATACACGCCGCACACGTACAGGATCTGGTCGCCGTCTACCACGCGACCGCGCTCATCCACGGCCAGGCATCGGTCGGCATCGCCGTCGTAGGCAAAGCCCACGTCCAGGCCCTGCTCCACCACATGGCGCTGCAAACGCTCCATATGCGTGGAGCCGCAGTCGACGTTGATGTTAAAACCATCGGGCGCGGCGTTGATCACGCGCACGTCGGCGCCCAGCGCGTCGAACACCGGCTTGGCCACCGAGGAAGCCGAGCCGTTGGCGCAGTCGATACCGATCTTGACGCCCTGCAGCGAAAAGTTCGCGCTGGCGATGAGCGAAGCAATGTAGCGGTTGCGGCCCTGCATGTAGTCCACCGTGGCGCCGATGTGGTTGCCCGTGGCCAGCGGCACCTCGCTCTTGCCATCGATGTAGTCCTCGATGAGCTCCAGTACGTCCTCGTCCATCTTAAAACCGTCGCTATTGACGAGCTTAATGCCGTTATCGCAAAACGGGTTGTGGCTCGCGCTGATCATGATGCCGCAATCGAAGCAGCCCTCCACGGTCTGATGCGCCACGCCCGGCGTCGGAATCACGTGCAGCATATAGGCGTCCGCACCGCTCGCGACCAGACCGCTCACCAGCGCCGCCTCGAACATATAACTCGAGCGACGTGTGTCCTTGCCCACGATAACGCGCGCCTTGCGCTCGCGGTTGGCACCGTAATACCAGCCCACAAAACGGCCAATCTTATAAGCGTGCTCTACCGTCAGCCCAACGTTGGCCTCGCCGCGAAAGCCGTCGGTGCCAAAGTACTTCATGCGCTCTCCTTACAAAATAGGGGCGAACAGATTGCCTGTCCGCCCCAAAATGGTACTCGATTATCTGCGCTACCAGAAAAACCCTACGCCGACGCGCTGTCGCGAGCCGCCTGGCATGTAGGAGTCTGACGCAGCGTAAGCGGCTTGTCCCCCGCCTCGGCCGACGTGGTCAGCGTATACGTGATCGTCGTCGTCTCGCCAGCATGCAGGTCAACGGTGCCCGAATAGAAGGGGATTCCATGCCACGTAGCGGCACCAAGACCAAACTGGGTGCCCTCAACCGTAAGGTCACTGATGTTGCCGCCCGTCGGGGCAAACAACGAGACATTCAGACGCTCGTCGTCACGCGCGGCATCGGGTGCGCTCGCCGCAACGTAGTCGGGCAGCTTGCCAGCCTCCTCCTGCGTCATGATGTTCGTCAGGGTAACGGTGATGCGATAGGAACACGTGCCGTCGCCATTCTTCACGCCCTGACCAATCTGAGTGTCGGCGTTCAGATACCAGTCGAGCTTGGAGAAGCTCAGGTTGTTAAAGTAAACGCCGGCAACGGGATCGGCACTCGGATCATCCGGATCGGGCAGCGAAGCGTCAATGCCCGTCTCTTTGATGGCATTCTGCTCATCATCGTTTCTCATCCAAGCGATCAGGCGGCCCTCTTCGGCACCGCGCTCAACGGCGCTGACAAGCTTCGTAACATCGACATCGCCGATACCGCCAAGGATCTTGTCGAAGGCAGCGCTGGCGACGGATGCAAAGATGCCGTCAGACTCCTCGACCGGATAGTTCCAGTACACATCGTGCATGAGGACCTTTGCGGCGTTGGTGCCGTCGACAACCGTTCCGTCGGGCAGTGACACGTTACCGACCAGGCCCAGCAGATACTGCAGGAACACCGGGTCGATACCGATGACGCCATCAACGTCCTGTCCATACTGGGACTTCCACAGCGCGGCGACACGCTGCGAGTTGCGGGGCCAATCAGGCGAATAGGTATTGCCCGAGTTGTACAGGTTACTGTGGTTGCCGAACAGCGCTTCATCCTCTTCGTCGACGCTCTCGACTGCCTCATCCTCGCTGAGTCCAATGCGGGGAACAAACTCGCCAATCGACATCTGGCCGTCAGTGACCGAAATCAGGCCCTGCGAACCGCCAAAGCCGCCGCAAGCACGAATCTCGACGTTGTTCATGGCGTACATAAGGTAGTTGCGCGTCTGGCCGTTGGCGCCGAGCATCTGGGGAAGGACGGGGGCGACCTTCTCCGCCGCGTCAACCGCGCCGTTGAGGGTGGCAAAGCCGTCCTTGGCCTTATCGACCAGCTCGGTCACCTGGGAAATATGAGTATCGCCAATGCCCTGGACCTTCTCGTTGGCGCTCTTGAACACCTTGGAGCTATCGGAAAGCGAATCGGCGACCGCCTGCAGCGCGGACACGTTAATCATGCCGTCCTGGAACAGCTTGCCGGGCGTAGCCTGCGAAAGGTTATCGGCCATGGGAACCAGCGCATTGCTCGAGACATCGGACAGGGCGTCAATCATGGTGCGGGCCGCATTGATATCGCTGCCATACACCGGGATAAACGAAGCCGCCGCCCACAGCGGGCTCGAGGTCTCCGCCTTCATACTGTTACAGAGCTCATCGATCTTCTTCGCGTCGTCAGGCAGCGTCGAAAAATCGCCCGACGTGACCTTGTCCTTAAGGCCACCGACGATCTCGACAGCCTCCTTCGCTTCGCTCTTTACGGTCTTTGCCGAGTTAAGCAGCATAAAGCCGCTTGCGCCAAGCGCAACGAGAAGCACCGCGACTACAGCGGCAATAATGGCGCCAGTGTGACGCTTCTTGCCCTCGCCCTTGCGATGGCGATGACGGACCAGACCGTCAGAGGTCGAACTCGACGAAGCATCGCTACCGTAGTTCAAGCCAAAATCGTAATAATCTTCCTTGGAACCCGAGCCCGCAAACTCGGCACCGCTATCATCCAGGCGGGCGAACGTGCCAGTCTCGGAGGCGCCGGTGTAAATCGTACCAAGGTTACCCGTAAGCCCCGCGCCACCGGCAGAGGGAGTATTGTTGTCGGCCTTGCCGGCATTAACGTTGCCGGCAGCATTCGCGGCGTTGGCAGCACCTGCGTTGTTCGCAGGCACCGAAGGAGCCCCGCTCGGCTGCGACGCGGAGGTTGCACCGCCCGCAAAGACATTCCCTTTTGCACGGCCGGTCTTTTTTGCCTTTTGAGACTGCTCGTACAGAGCGGTAAACATCGCCGTCTCGCCCGGGGACACGCGCTTACCGGAACCGCCCTGTCCAGCGCCGCCCGGCGTGCCGTCCTTACCAGCCCCGTTCGGACGCGGCGGAACTGCAGGACGGCCGCTATCGCTGCCCTTAAAGTGATTACCAGCCATAAAGAAATCCTCGCAATTGAGTCGCAATGAAAAAGTCCATAACGTTACTAGTTTATGGCATTTTGAGCATCGACAGCTAAACTCCAGACACGGACATCAATTGGCGAAAATGCGGCACAACACCTTTTCTGTCTGGCGGCGGCGCCAGCTACACCGTGAGGAACATCATCACGATGATCATGGCAAAGCCGATAAGGTCGGTCGGCAAAAACACCGTGCCCAGCATAACGGCGCTGGTGATGGTCGCCGAAACCGGCTCCACAGTTCCGATGAGGCTCGCACGCACCGAGCCGATGTCCTTAACGCCCTGCATATAGAGCATGTAAGCAAAAAACGAGCCGATAACCACGAACACCGCGAGCGCCTCGACGCCGGCAGCGTCGAGTGCCGGCATATGCGCCCAGGGCTGCACGAAGACACATGAGATCACGCCCGCCGTGAGCATTGCCGAGCCCGTGACGATGGGGCTGCCGTATTCGGGCAGGATCTTGGCGGGAATCACCGCCATACACGCGGCGCTGACCGCACACATAAGACCTGCTGCCAGGCCAAGCGGCGAGATATTCAGGCTGGTGGGGTCGCCGCCGGTGGCGATTAAAAAGGTTCCACCCAGAGCCAGGCCAATGCCGATGACTTCGCGAGTACGCGGCATGCGGCGATCGATCGCGCAGGTGTAGCCCATGATGATAACGAGCTGCAGGCACTGGAGCACTGTCGCGGTTCCGGCGTTCGTCAGGCGCACGGCCGAAAGATAGCAAAACTGGTTGAACAGCAGGCCAAAGGCGGTAAAGAGCAGCAGCTGCTTGCGATCGGCGGGTGTGGTCCAGAGCTTAATCAGGCGCTCGCGGTCGCGCGTAACAACCACGGCCATAAAGAGTAGACCGGCGAGAATCTGACGCACGCTCATAAGCCACAAGGTGTCGACGTGGTAGGTATCGAACAGAAAGCTCGCGCTGGTGCCCGAGAAGCCCCAAAACGAACCGCCCACCAGCGTAGCCAAGACGCCCGTGATCATCTTGCGCGTCGAAGCGCTGTTCAAGCGGTCGCGCCATGCGCGACGGGTGTTGCGGCTGAGCTCGTCGGTGCCCTCGGGCACATCAATGTTCGATATATCGGTCATCGGCACCGAAGCCCCTGCGCCTTCGACCTGCTCGACACACTCTTTGCTCATTCCACTCCCCCGAAACAGCCTGGAAACAATTCGGCTTACCTTACCACGGCGAAGGCGCCAGCTGGAGGCTTGTCCGCTTATCGGTAGGACAATTCCGCAGGCGTCTTTCCATAGCTCGATACTGCAAAGGCTTTGCATTATGCGACAGCCAAATCGCGGCAGCAGGCTCTTTTGAAATGGATACGACAAAGCCCCCGAATTCCACAATGTAAGCGATTTTTAAAAATGTTCTTGCCACCGAGTTCAGGCTCCGTTATATTATCCCTTGCGCGCTTGCGCACCCTTGATCGGGCGTTTAGCTCAGGGGGAGAGCGCTTCCCTGACACGGAAGAGGTCAGAAGTTCAAATCTTCTAACGCCCACCAAATGTTCGCAGCTCAGAGGCTATGCCCTCTGGGCTGTTTTGTTTTATGTCGCCAAATCAGCTGGCAGCTCCAACCGTCATCGCAACGTAACATCAATTCACCCGACGAATGGCAGCCAAACAAATTCAATACCCCAACATAAACAATAGCCAGGCACAAAACTGCGCCGCAAGCTGCTCCAACCACCCAACTGGCCAAAAGCCGACCATCTACTTGCCGATCTATCCATCGGCATAACCAATCAGTCCGCACCGCAACTTCTCAGCAAAACGCCACAGCGTCCACACCCTGCGGTATCCTTGAGCCACTTGCACCTGCAGCACCAAGGAGCCGCCATGCGCACCGAGCTCGATGTCCCCTTTTCGCACAAAGAAGAAGCCAAGGCGCTGGGCGCCAAATGGGACCGGACCAAGAAGATCTGGTATGTACCCAGCGGCGTCAACCCCGAGCCCTTTGCCGAGTGGCTGCCCGGTGTTGACCGATCCGACCCCTCAGCGCCGTATATATATCTAGTACTGGGCAAGCGCGAGTGCTGGAAGTGTCACAAAGAGACCTCGGTCGCGGCCTTCGGCATTCCCTATCGAACCGATAGCGACGAGAGCGTCGTCATCGCGCACGCGCCCAACGAAGCCGGGCACATTGCCATCGACACGGCCAACGCCAACGCACTCGCCATCGTGCCCGCTCTTGGCTGCGTGCCGGGCGAGATCCGCGACTACCTTCATAAGCGCTGCGGCTACAAGCCCGTAGGCGCGCGAGCCTCCAAAGCCCCGTCGCTCGGCAACACGTGCACCAGTTGCGACGCGCTGCAAGGCAGCCGCTATTTGTTCGAAGAACCAACGTCCCCGTTTGCCCTCACTGCCATCAACAAGCTGCCGGCACTGGAGTTTGTGCGCGTCGAAGTCGCCGGCGTCTTTGGCGTCCCGGCCGCGCGTACCGACTTTGACCAGGCACTCTTTACCTGGGCACGCGACCATCACACCGAGTTCCACAAGCAACTCGGTGAGGGGATTTATTTGTAGGGACGGAGATGCCTTCACAGCCAGCTCCTCCGCATCACCTATCCCTCGTCGCCGGCGTCATACACGATATCGAGGCCACAAACAGGGCATTTCTCCGGATACACCGGCATATGAACGCCTGTCTGTTTTCTCACTTCGTCGCTGAGTCTGTCACGCGCATCGATGAACCGAATGTCGAGACACGGTATTTGCGAGCCGCAGCAAGGGCAGGTGACGACAAACGACCCGCAATCAACCTCTACGCTCGGAAACATATTGTTGTCTATAAGGGCACACGGCAGTTTTCCGTACTTCCCCATCGCAATATCGCCTCGCCAGCTCATACGCGCTCCCCTCTCGCTATACAAAACAGGAAGAGCATGCGCCGGCAGGCGTGCGCGAGATTGCATCGCCACGCGATCCGATCAAACAACACGATCGTCAAAGAATGCCAAAGCCAAATACGCTAATACGGCAGAAGCCCCGCCTTTTCACGCTTCTTTTCCGAGCGATCGAACTCAATGCGATGGGCCTCAAGAAACACCGTATTGGGTCGCCACTGACGCTCATTCGGCTGCCTTAGCGTCGCACCCGCAAAGGAAACGTAGTCGGTCTTATCCAGCAGGTACGATCCGCACAGCCGATATTCGCCGCAAACAGGCTCAAACGAAATCAGGTGAGCATCAAATAGGGAATGAAGATCGCGCCGAAGCAGAATGCCGTTGCTGGCAACCTGCGATTTGGGTCCCGAGTAATTCTCGATATGTGCAGCCTCCAGAGCTTCGCTGACGCCGCAGTCCGACACCGCGCAACGGCCATCATAGGCGGCAACGAGCTGCTTGCGGAACCATTGCTGCCCCAATCGCTCGCGCCTTAACGCATAGCGGACCTTTTCGTCGTCGGTCGTACCCTGTCCGGCAAACTCAATATCGACGGGCATGTGCTTCAGATAACTCATGTCGGGCGCAAAACGAGGGTCCGGTCCGCCTTTATGAACAGGACCGTGCAGAACAAACCATCCGTTTTCGGGCTCGAACCGTTCAACAAATGCAAGGCCGAGCACCTTGTAGCCCACCTCGGTTGCAAATATGACTCCGACTGGAACGCCACATTCCATGCAGTTGAGCATTTTACGGTTGTAATTCTGGTCTCGAAAACCAACGGTACCCGGCGCTTGAACCGAGTACTTAATGACCCACGTACCATCGTCCAAATAGAGCGGAGGCACATCGGTGTAGAAGCTCTTTTTAGAGTTATGGACCGAAAGCGCAAAGATCTTATTTGGATCTTGCTTCACCCGGTCCTGGCCCGGCCAGAAGATCCCTGAATCCCGCGTTACGGGAAAGAAGTCCGAGCCAATTCTCAAACGATACTGATACTGAGGGCTATCTTCCTTGGTGTGGTGCGGAAGGCTGGTCCAAACACCGCCGCGCTGTTCCTCACCCAGAAACCACTCCCATGCCTCAACGTATTCGGAAGGCACGAGACTGCAGGCGCGGTCATAGCTTGGTCCATCCATCAACGGAACAGCAAGGTCAATGTCGTTCATCGCCAGCACCTACAACCATACGAACGCGAGTCATGCCCCTCAATAATATGGCCGAGAGTCAATTATTACGAGATCTCATTCCGCGATCGGCACATCGTTGATGCTCTCGGTTTGCCGCTGGCGCGCTTGTACCCCGCTGCCCCACTTCCCTGTATACTGATGTAGCACGTGTTTCATCCGGACTTGTTGGACCGGGTCGTTCATGGGAGGGCCTTATGGCTGCTTCGAATCCGCCTAAGGGGAGCGTTTCTTCTTCGTCCATCAAGCCGGTTACGCGCAAGGCCGTGCGCTGCCAGCGCGAGGTCGCTTGGCTTGTCACGCAGGCGGCGAGCAGGCTTGTGGCGAGCACGGAGGACGTCAATGCGCCTACGCCGAGCTTTGTGTTAGCGGCGGCGCTGGATTTTGTGCGCCAATTGGAGCTTGCCGAGCAGGATGCCAGCAGCCACCTCAACTACCAGGATGTTATGGCGCCCGACCTGCAAACGTTCTGCCACATGGCGAAGTTGCCCGCCGCGCCCAATGCGCTTTCGGACGCAGGCTACATGTTTACGCTCTCGGGCGCGGACCTTATCCGCGACATCTATGCATACTGCAGCGAGCTCGCCGAGCGCCACGTCTTTGACGCGGCAGAAGTCAAACCGGGAAATGTCATCAAGCTGGTTCTTAGGCTGTTCTTGATAGACGGGTTCGGGGCCATGCCGGCGTAAGCCGAGTCTTGAGCATCACCGTCGACTGGGCAACAACCGCTTTACCTTAATGGACGCCAATCGAGGGTCGATTATTGGGTCGCCTCGTCCACTAACGCATCTATCCCACGCACTCCGACAGTCGATACTTGCGGTTGCGGCTCGTCGCCGGCGCCGTGGGCTCAAGCTCGCCTTGAGCAATGAGCGCGTTGACGCGCGACCTAACCTGGGAAATTGTGAGCCCTGTGCGCTCTGCCAGCTCGCGCGTCCCCAGCTCGCCGTAGTGTTTTAGTGCCGTCACAATTAAGCCCCCGCCATGATCGACCAGCTCGATCTTTGAACGGTAAAGTACGACCTTGAACCGATCGAATCCCGGGCAGAACAGGGGCTCGGCCAGACCATGCGCGCGCATGGCATCGATCATCATCGGGATGCCCGAGCCATTGCCCTCAGCCGGCGAACCTGCGCCATCCGGCAGCGGGACAATCGACATGAGCTTCACAAGCGTCGCGTTACGGCATCGGGAGCTGCCGTCAAACAAGTTCTCGCGAGTCTTTCCCCCGTAAAGGCCGCCAGGATTCGTCACCTCGACACGATCATCAAAGACGTCGACGGCAATCGATTGTCCACAGAACCGATCCCCGTATTCTCGATGGATTACGGCGTTGGCGATTGCTTCGCGCAGAACCTCCTCGGGAATCTCAAGCGAGTCGACACGCGAGACGCCTTGGACGGTCGAGGTTCGCCGCAAATTCTTGGCGACGGCTGCGACGGCATCCGAGATCATCTCGCCCAACGTTCCCTCGCAGATTGCGCGATCCATGAACCTCAGTGGCCCCGCAGCTCCCTTTTGAGTTCCCACGTGGACAGCCACATCAATGAAGAGCTTGGGATAGAACTGCTGAGGATAAACGCCCGCGGCAAGGAGGCCGGCCTTGGTAACATTGCCCTGGAAGTCGAGGAAATTCAGACGCTCCATCTTTGTCTTCTTGTCCGCCGCACCGCGCATCGCTCGAGGCGTCAACGAATAGGCACGCTCTATCGTGCGGTCAACCAGCGACTCGTCGAGATCGCCCACACTCGCGCCGGGCACCGTATCGCGATCGCTAGAACTCGTCCGTTCGTATGACGACAGTGCCAAAACCTCGGTCGACGAAAGGGGCACGTCTTTGTCATCGACGCGCTTGTAGCTGCCGCCCTGGGCGCCCCGCTCTATGACATAGCAAGGCTTGCTCGACGGGTCGAGCTCCTCAATCGTGATAACGAGAACAACGGTACCCCGAAGCCCCACGCGCTCAATGGTGTATTTGGGCGGATTGGCCAGCTTTCCGCGACCGCCAGCATCGCCCATGCCCGCCACGAATTGGTTGAGCACTTTCTCGGTCTCAAAGTTTGCAACTGGGACAAAACCCGCGCGCTCGCTCACTCCGAGTACGATGATGCCGCCGGCGGTGTTTGCGAAAGCGCTGACCGTTTCCCATACGTCGCGGGAAAGCGTCGCGGCGCTCTCCTTCACTTCGACGTTAAGATCATCCGAGCCCATACGCCTTAAAGACTCCAGCAGACCGGTCAGCTCGTTTTCGTTCATCTGCACGTCCTTTCGCTCGGTCCTGCGGAGAATGCCGCGGATAGATTTCCCTCGTCTCTCAGTTATCTCTCGTAATTATCTCTCATCTATCTCTCTATCTCTCGGCTTAGAGATAGAGAGATAGATGAGAGATGGAATGTCTGCCATTTGCTTCATTTATACATATTTTTGCTGGTAGAACAATCGGTATTGAGACAATACCATGATTGCCTGTCTCTTTGCTGCTCAGTTATCTCTCATATTAGAGACGAATGAGAGACGAGAGATACGCGAGTGATGGACGAGCGAGGATTTTCGGACGGTCGGATATCGAGCGTGGATATTTGGACGGTTTTTGAGGCTTTTGCGGCAGATTCCGTCCAAATATCCACTCTCGTTCGATAGGTGTCCGAAAATCCTCGCTCGTCCGTCCGAATATCCACTCTTGTTTGGCGAGTGTCCAATTATCCACGCTCGCGCGTCCGGATTTCCTCGCTTGTGCGGCAGGAGAACCGCGGGTGGCCGACGATCAGCCAGCATTGCCTTCAGTTCGCTGCAGAACCGCGGCCCCATATGGGTATACTCTCGAGGATTCGACTCGATTCGCCCCCGCTGGGGCGTCAAAGGAGACTGCATATGCCCACCACCTCAACCGACCCGCGCGCCGCTGCCGCCGCGCTGCTGGTGCCCGGCACCACCTGCCACGGCTTTGCCGTCGAGCGCCGCGAGACCGTGCCCGAGCTCGACTCGGACGCTTACGTGCTGCGCCACACTGCCTCGGGTGCTCGCCTGCTGTACCTGGCGTGCGACGACGAAAACAAGGCCTTTGCCATTGGCTTTAAGACGCCGCCGGCCGATTCCACCGGCGTGTTCCATATTCTTGAGCACTCGGTGCTGTGCGGATCGGCCAAGTTTCCCGTCAAGGAGCCGTTTGTCGACCTGATCAAGAGCTCCATGCAGACGTTCCTCAACGCCATGACCTACCCCGACAAGACCATCTACCCCGTTGCCACCACCAACGAGCAGGATCTGTACAACCTGATGGACGTGTACCTGGACGCGGTGTTCAACCCGGCCATCTATACCAAGCCCACCATTTTTGAGCAGGAGGGCTGGCACTACGAGCTGGACCTGCCGGAAGGCGTCGAGGGCGACGGCAGCGCCGCCAGCCTGCGCGAGGGCACGCTGCGCTATAACGGCGTGGTGTTCAACGAGATGAAGGGTGCGCTGTCCGACCCCATGAGCGTGCTGGACGACGCCGTCAACGCCGCGCTCTATCCCGACACCGCCTATGCGCACGAGAGTGGCGGCGACCCGCGCGCGATTCCCGCGCTCACCTACGAGCAGTTCCTGGACACGCACGCGCGCCACTACAATCCTTCCAACTCCTACATCACGCTCTATGGCGATCTGGACGTGGACCGCGCCCTGGCCTTTTTGGACGAGCGCTATCTGTCGCAGCCGAGCGCCGCGAGCCGCCGCATGGACGCAGCCGTTGCCGCCGGCGAGGACCCGTCCACGCTGGCGCCCAATCCGCTGGGCGTGCAAGCGCCCGTGACCTGCGAGTATAAGCGCGTCGAGATGGCCACCACGCCCGAAAACGCCCTGGTGGGCCTGGGCTTGGTGCTGGGCAGTGCGCTCGACCGCAAGCGCACGATCGCGGCGGACATCCTGTTCGAGGCGCTGCTGGGCTCCAACGAAGCGCCGGTTAAGAAGGCCATTCTGGCCGCCGGCCTGGGCGGCAACGTGGTGAGCTACACCGCAGCCGAGAGCCTGCAGCCCTACGAGCTCATCATGCTGCAAAACGCGCAGCCCGGCGTGGCGCGCGAGCTGCGTCGTGTGTTCCAGGGCGCCTGCCGCGACCTGTGCGAGCACGGCGTTCCGCGCGAGCGCCTGGAAGCCATCATCAGCAGCAACGAATACGACCTGCGCCAGCGCGACTACGGTATCGCCGATGGCGTGGCCATTGCGTGCGACGCGCTGAGCACCTGGCTCTACGATGACGACGCCGCGACGTTGGCGCTCAAGTACGGCCCGGTGTACGAGGAGCTGCGCGGCGAGCTGGACGGCAGCTACTTTGAGGACCTGCTGCGCGAGCTGGTGCTGGACAACGACCATATGGCGCTGGTCGAGCTGGTGCCGGTGGACGCCGCCGAGGGTTCGGAGGGTGCCGAGGCCGCCGAGCTAGCAGCCAAGCGCGATGCCATGACCGATGCCGAGCTGGCCGACGTGGTCGAGCGCACGGCCGCGCTGCGTGCCGCGCAGGAGGCGGTAAACACGCCCGAGGCCAAGGCCACGCTGCCGCGCCTGCGCGTGTCCGACATTGGCGAGGCGCGCCCCGAGCCGCCGCTGGTCGTGGACACGACCGCGCCCATCCCCTGCCTGCGCCACGGCATCCCCACCAACCGCCTGGCCTACGCCATGCAGTATTTCGACCTGAGCTGCGTCGCGTTTGAGGACCTGCCCTATGTGACACTGCTCTGCCGCCTGCTTAAGCAGCTACCCACGCGCGAGCACTCGGCCGAGGAACTCGACAACTTGCTCGCTGGCAAGCTGGGCTTTTTGAGCTTTACGACCGAGGTCATGACCCAGCCCGAAGTGGACGGCGTGCGCCCCTACCTGCTGGTGAGCGCCGGCACCCTGTCCGAGAAGATCGACGCGCTGGCGAGTCTACCGCGCGAGGTATGGTCTAGCACGCTTTTGGCAGATGCCGACGCCGACCGCATGCGCGACGTGCTCACGCAAATTCGCATTGGGCTTGAGCAGGGCTTTATCAACAACGGCCACTCGGCGGCGCTCGGTCGCGCGATGAGCTACAGCTCGCCTTCGGCCGTGGTGCGCGAGCAGCTTTCGGGCGTGGACTTCTACCTGTTCCTGCGCGATCTGCTCGACCACTTTGACGAGCGCGTGGACGGGCTGCGTACCAAGCTTGCCGAGCTGGCGGAGCGCATCTTTGTGGCCGATGGCTGCTTGGCGAGCTTTACCGGCAGCGACGAGGACTTTGACGCGTACTGGGCCGCCGCGGGCGACCTGGGGCTGGGCGCTGGCGACGGCGGCGATGCAGGCCACGACGCGCTCGTAGTGCCGACGCCGTGCGACCGCCACGAGGCTTTTGTCATCCCTAGCGACATCTGCTTTGCGGCAAGCGCGTGCGACCCGCGTCGCTTGGGCATTGACGTGACGGGCGCCTGGGCGGTTGCCGCCAACGCACTCTCCTACGACTACCTGTGGAACGAGATCCGCGTGAAGGGCGGCGCGTACGGCTGCGGATTCCGCGCGGCCGGCGAGCGTCAGGCGGCGTTCTACACCTACCGCGACCCGGCAATCGATCCTTCGATTGAGCGCGTGAAGCGCGCGGGTGCATGGCTTGGCAGCTTTGAGCCCGACGAGGCCGCCTTTGAGGGCTTTATCGTGAGCTGCGTGAGCGGCATGGACGCGCCGGTGAAGCCGTATGCGCTCACCAAGCGCCGCAACACGACCTACCTGGCCGGGCTCGATTCGCATGCGCGCGAGGAGCGTCGCGCCCAGATGCTCGCCGCCACGCCCGGTGAGCTGCGCTCGCTCGGCGCCGACGTGACGCGCATCGCAGCCGAGTCGTCCACCTGCGTCTTTGGCGGCCGAGACGTCATCGCCAAGAGCAACGCCGGCTTCAACGTAGTCGACCTGCTGGGCTAAGGCACGGCAAGCAAAACTACCACGAAGGTCGCAGTTCACAGGCGCCCTTCGTGGTAGTTCGAACACTTGTTCTATACGCACACATGTTCTATAGTAGAGGTGCTTGCAACGAACTGAAATTGCAACTAGAATATAGTTGCAGAATGTGAGGCGGGATGACGCGGACCGATAAACTCATCGCCCAACTGTTTAGCTGCCCTTCGACGTATCGGTATGCGGATTTTATAAAAGTCATGGCTTCGTATGGCTTTGAAATGGACAGCAAAGGCAAGACATCCGGATCGCGTGTTCGCTTCTACAGGCCATCAGATGGCAGGATGTTCGTAATGCACGCGCCTCATCCATCTGACGAATTGACAGCGGGGACCATTCGAAACATCGTTCGCTTTCTGCAAGATGTCGGAGGTAGTCATGAGTAACGTTTTGGCATACAAGGGTTATTTCGCCCCGGTCGAGTTCGATGCCGAACAGCATGTGCTAACAGGCATGGTCGCCGGCATTAGGGACGCAATCGTATTCGAAGGCTCCACGGTTGAAGAAGTGGAGCGATGCTTCCACGACGCCGTCGACGATTACCTTGAGTTTTGTGCCGAAAAGGGCAAGGAACCAGAGCGGGCTTTTAAGGGCTCATTCAATGTGAGAACAGGCTCCGAGCTTCACAAGCAGGCAGCACTGGCGGCGGCAAAGAAGGGTGAATCGCTTAACAAATTTGTGGCCGAAGCAATCGCCGCGGCGTTGTAATAGAGACGAGTCGCCATCAAAACCACCACGAGGGTGCCTGTGTTCCCTTCGTGGTTGTTTTTGCTGTTTGCCTAGATAAAACCTGCCAAAATAAACCTGTCCCTTTTTGGTAGGTTTGGGAGAGGGAGCCGGGATGGACAAGGCTGAGTTGCGGCGGGCGGTGATTGCTCGGCGCGATGCTCTCGATTTGGATGTGCGGGCGGCGAAGTCTGCTGATATCTGTGCACGGCTGGTTGAGCTGCTGGGCCGCTTGGATGCCGCGGCGTCGCGCACCGTTGCCGTCTATGCCGCAATGGGTTCCGAGGTCGACCCAGCCGCGTTTGCCGCTGCGGCCGCCAAACGCGGCTGGCGCGTGGCCTATCCGTGCATGCTCTCGGCAATTGATGCCGCAGCTTGTGGCCAGCGCATGTGCATGCGGGCAGTTGCCGCCGACGATGCGTCCGTGGCACCGTTTATCGTCCACCCCACGCGGGCCTTCGCAGCCACGGACATCGACAGCAGCCGCTTCCCTATCGTGCCTGCCGAAGCATTCGACATGATTGTTGCGCCGCTCGTGGCCTTCGATCAAACCGGCGCGCGCCTGGGCTACGGCGGCGGTTGCTACGACCGCTACCTGCCCATGCTCTCACCCGTATGTCAAATCGTCGGCATTGCCTTTGACGAACAGCGCGTCGACCACATCCCCACCGATGCCCACGACCTACCGCTGCTCAACATCATCAGCGCCTAGCCGCCGGCGCGCCTCGCAGCAGCCTAGTGCTCCTCGCCGGCGCGGGCCAGGTCGTAGGGCGTGGTCTGGTAGACGTAGTAGTTGAGCCAGTTGGTGTAGAGCAACTGAGCCTGGCTGCGCCAGACGTTGCGCGGCTCGGCGGTGGGGTCGTCGCCCGGGAAGTAATGCGCCGGCACCTGAGGGTTGAGCCCGCGCTTCACGTCGCGCTCGTACTCCAAGCGCAGCGTGTCGGTATCGTACTCGGGGTGCCCAAAGACAAAGAAGCGGCGGCTGTCGGTCGACTTGACGATGTACAGGCCCACCTCGTCGGACACGGCCACGACCTCAAGCTGCGGCTCGGCCTCCACGTCCTCGCGACGCACATCGGTGTTGCGCGAATGCACGGCATAGAAACGGTCGTCAAAGCCACGGACCAGCGGGCTTTGCGGCTTCACCAGATAATGCTCGAACACGCCACTCGCCTTTGCCGGCAGGTCGTGCTTCTGAATACCGTAATGATGGTACAGGCCGGCCTGCGCGCCCCAGCAAATGTGCAGCGTAGAGTGTACGTGCGTGGTGGACCAATCCATGATCTGGCAGAGTTCGGGCCAGTAGTCGACCTCCTCGAACGGCATCTGCTCCACCGGGGCACCCGTGATGATCAGACCGTCGTAGTGGATGTCGCGGATGTCATCGAACGTGCGGTAGAACGTCTCCAGGTGGCCGGCGCTCACATGCGTGGCCTCGTGCGTCTTGGTGCGCAGCAGGTCCACCTCCACCTGCAGCGGCGTGTTGGAGAGCTTGCGCATAATCTGCGTCTCGGTGGCGATTTTGGTGGGCATGAGGTTGAGGATGAGCACGCGCAGCGGACGGATGTCCTGGTGCAGCGCGCGGTACTCGGTCATGACAAAGATGTTCTCGCTCTCGAGCTGCGCGGCGGCAGGGAGGGCGTCGGGGATGCGAATGGGCATGGATGCTCCTTACGAGTCAGTTGCAGTTATGGTACAACGAGCGGCCCCATCCGCGCGAGCACATCGCCCAGCGATGCCGTCAGCGGCCCAAATCACTCCAAAAGTAGAGATTAAGGCATGTCCCAAAAATCTACGGCGCTTTAGCCTAGCAAAGTGGCAGCAGGACGCTACAATGATTCGACGCGAAAAACTCGGCCGAAAGGATACATATATGTACCAGACGCGTAAGATCGGTGTGGTCGGCCAGGGCCACGTAGGAGCACATGTCGCCAACAGCCTGCTCATGCAGGGCATTGCCGATGAGCTGTACCTGTGCGATATCAACGAGGCCAAGGTGACGTCCGAGGTCCAGGACCTGCGCGACTCCCTTTCGTTTGTCCCGTACAACACCAAGATCGTCAACTGCTACGACCACTACGAGGAGCTTGCCTGCTGCGACGTTATCGTCAACGCCGCCGGCAAGGTCGCGCTGGCCGCCGGCAACCGCGACGGCGAGCTGTTCTTTACCACCGACGCCGCCCGCACCTTTGCCAAGCGCATCGTCGACGCCGGCTTTGACGGCATCTTCGTGAGCATCTCCAACCCCTGCGACGTCGTGTGCACCGAGCTGTGGCACCTGACCGGCTACGATCCCAAGAAGATCATCGGCTCGGGCTGCGGCCTGGACTCCGCCCGCCTGCGCACCGAGATTTCCAAAAAGGTCGGCGTGAGCCCCAAGTCCATCGACGCCTACATGATCGGCGAGCACGGCTTTAGCCAGCTGGCCGCCTTTAAGGCCGCAACCATCGCCGGCAAGAGCCTCAACGAGCTCCAGGCCGAGAACCCCGACAAGTATGCCTTCGACCACATGGAGATCGAGGAGCTCGCGCGCAAGGGCGGCTACGTAACCTACCAGGGCAAGCAGTGCACCGAGTACGCCGTCGCCAACTCCGCCGCGCGCGTCTGCGCCGCTGTGCTGCACAACGAGCACGCCGTGCTTTCGGCATCCACGCTCATGACCGGCCAGTATGGCGAGGAGGGTATCTTTACCTCCCTGCCGTGCGTGATCGGCGCCGAGGGCGTCGAGGAGGTCTACACGCTCGACCTGTCCGAGCACGAGCTCGAGGGCTTCCACAAGAGCTGCCAGCACATCCGCGACAACATCGCCCAGCTCGACTGGTGGGACGCCGAGGCCTACGACGCCAAGTAAGCGTCGGTTGCCGCGACACCTCGCTCATACGGACGCCATGCAAAGCGGGCCGCGCCGGAAACCCACCAGCGCGGCCCGCTTTTTGACTCACACGGCACGCTTGCGAATCGAAGGTGAATGCTTTTCCCGTTACTTAGTACTGCTCGATGCCCATGTAGCGACGAATCTCGGGGCTGTGATCGAACACCTTGCCGCGGGCGGCGCGCAGCTCGCAGCTCATGTTGTAGAAGAAGATCGGCTCCAGGTACGAACGCACGCTGGCGGGCACGTCGCCTACGCCGTACTCGAGCGCGTCGAGCACCATGATCGTGTCGGTGTGCGTGTTGAGGAACGCCAGCGCGCGCTCCTCCATGGGGCGGCACTCGCCCGATCCGAGCTGCACAAAGTAGAACACGCCGGGCTCGGTGGCCTCGAACGGGCCGTGGAAGTACTCGCCGGAGTGGATGTAGCAGCAGTGCTGCCACTGCATCTCCATGAGCGAGCAGATCGCCATGGCATAGGTCTGGCTAAAGTTGGGGCCGGAGCCCAGGATGTAGAAGAACTTGTGCTGCTGGCAGAGCTCAGCAAAGCGGGCGCCCAGCTCGGCGTTGACCTTCTCGCGGGCGGCGGGCAGCAGCGCGTCCATCTGCTTAAGGCCTTCGTACATGTCGGCGAGTGCTTCGTAGCCCTCCTGCTGGTCGAGCAACTCGGCGGCGATCAGAGCGCCGATGCCCTGCGGCACCTCAGCCTGCGACACGCCCTCGCCCCACGGATAGACCCAGGTAGTCCACTTGCCGTTGTCGATCTTTGAGCCCCCGCAGTCGGTAAGGGCAATGACCTCAGCACCGGCGGCCAGCGCTATCTCGCAGCCGTCGACGACCTCCTGCGTGTTGCCGCTGTGGCTGCAGGCGATGACGAGCGACTTCTCGCCAAGACTCTTGGGAGCCATCAGGCAAAACTCGCGCGCCGTATAGACCGTCGAGGTAAACGTGGTGGCCTCGCGCTTGAGCAGTTCGTTAGCCGGCATGAGGTCGATCATCGAACCGCCACAGGCGATCCAAAAGACGTTCTCGACCTTGCCCTTGCGCTCGATGATTTCCTGAACCAGATCGTGTGCGTTCATGCTGATGCTCCTCCTTGTGGGGCGGCTTTGAACGACGACAGCTCGTACCTGCTGTCGTTCTATGTTGTCCTATTTATAGCACGTGCAACAACGCCCGTGAAGTCATCTCGGCAAATTTGTTCTATGTTGTTCTATCTGTGGACGTTAGATGTCGAAGACGTAGCGCGAGCCCACGATCTTTTGGCGGCCGAGCAGTAGAGGGCGCCCGCCGGCGTCGGTAAAGTAGGCCTCCATATAGAAGAGCGGCTCGCCGACCGGCACCTCCAGCAGCGGGGCCGTCTGAGCATCGGCAAGCGCAATCTCCACGGTGCAGGGGCCGGACTTGAGCGGCGCGCGACCCGAATGCTCGGCAACGAGCGCAAAGATTGAGTTATCGGTGAGGTCCTCGTCGGCCAGCGTCTGCAGGTAGGGATGGTCGGCGAGCACAAAGGCGTTGTTCTCGAGCATGACGGGGATGCCATCGGCCGTGCGCACGCGCTCGACCACGATAAGCTCGCAGCCGGGCTCCACGCCAAAGAACGCCGCATCCTCGTGCGTCGCCGCAACCACCGTGCGCGACACCAGACGCGCACCCGGCACCATGTCGTTGGCAGCACAACCCTCAGTAAAGCTCTGGACGTCACCCTTCTGGCGAATCTTGCGTTTGAGCTTGGGGGCGCACACAAAGGTGCCCCTCCCCTGCTGGCGGTTGAGATACCCCGCACGCGACAGCTCCTCGATGGCACGGCGCACGGTGATGCGCCCCACGCCGTAGGACTTCGCGAGCTCCATCTCGGCAGGGATGCGCGAGCCGGCAGGGTACACGCCGCGCGCGATCTCGCCCTTTAGGTCGTCCATGACCTGCTGGTACAGCGGCACGGCGGGCACGTCAGTGCGGTCGGTTTTATCGTCGAATGCCATCGTTACGCTCCATCCCGCGCATGCTCGGACTCAAATTCTTCAATCGCCGCCATAAACTGCTCGCCAAAGGCGTCGGCTTTTTTCTCGCCAATGCCGTTGACCTGGATCAGCTCCTCGCGCGTCTGCGGACGCAGGCGGCACAGGCCGCGCAGGGCCTTGTCGGAAAAGACCATATACGGCGCCATCTCCAGCTCGGTCGAGATCTCCTTGCGGAGGGCACGCAGGCGCTCGAACAGCTCGGCCTCCTCGCGCAGCAGATCGACGGCGCGGCGGGCGCGGGCCGAGGCCTTGCGCTTGGACGCGCGACGCTTAACGGTAAAGACGAACGCCTCGTCCTCGACCTCGCCGGCACGCGGACCCAGTCCCACGACCGGGTACTGCCCCTGCGAGGTGGCCAAATAACCGCGACCGCACAGCTGGCCGATGATGTCCTTGATGCGCCCGACCGATTCGCTCGACAGCTCACCGTAGCCGCGGTCCTCGTCCAGATGCATCTGGCGAATGCGCTCGGTGTTGCCGCCGTGGAGCACGTCGGCGATCAGCGACTTGCCAAAGCGCATGGGACGCGTGGCCACATAGCGCACGGCGGCGCGGGCCATATCGGTGACGTCCTCGACCTCGAACTGCGTGAGGCAGTTGCTGCAGTTACCGCAGCCCTCGGCGTCGTCTGCCGTGCCGCCCGCGGCGGCTGCTGTATGATCGGCCGCAGCCTCGTCTCCAAAGTAGCGCAGCATGTATTCGCGCAGGCAGCCGGTGGTATTGCAGTAGCCCTCCATCTGGCTGAGCAGGCGATAACGGTTCTGGAGCGCCCACGCGCGTTGCTCGTCGTCAAGCGCCTCGTCGGCCGCATCGCCGCGGTCGATTAAAAAGCGGCGCATACGGAAATCGTTGCCGTTCCACAGCAAGTAACAGCTGGCCGGATCGCCATCGCGGCCAGCGCGGCCCGCCTCTTGGTAGTATGCCTCGATGCTCTCGGGCACGTTGTTGTGAATCACGTAGCGCACGTTGGGCTTGTCGATGCCCATGCCAAAGGCGTTGGTGGCAACCATCACCTGAATGTCGTCGTCGATAAAGGCACGCTGGCTTTGGCGACGGGCGTCGTTGCCCATGCCTGCATGGTAGCGGCCAACGCGAATGCCGCTGGGACCCAGTGCCTCGACAAGCTCGCCTGCCAGCGCATCGACCGTCTTGCGGGTCGAGCAATACACGATGCCGCTCTCGCTCGAATGCGCGATCACATAGTCACGCACCCACGCTGCCTTGGCCTTGTCGCCCATCTCCTCGCAGCCAAAGTAGAGGTTCTTGCGATCGAAGCCCGTCACCACCGTCGCGGGGTTTTGCAGACCGAGCATCTGCTGAATGTCCGCGCGCACACGCTCGGTCGCCGTAGCGGTAAAGGCCGCCACGATAGGGCGCTGCGGCAGGGAATCGATGAACTCGCGAATCTGCAGGTAGGCGGGGCGGAAATCCTGGCCCCATTGGCTCACGCAGTGGGCCTCGTCAATGGCCACGAGCGGCACGCCAATGCCGCCGTCCGCCGCGGCCTCCTGCGCAAAGGCTAAAAAGCGCGGCTCAAGCAGACGCTCGGGTGCCACGTACATAAGCTGATAGCGGCCCTCGTGCGCCCGCTTGAGCACGGTGTTTTGCTGGGCCGGAGTAAGGCTGGAGTTGAGATAGCTGGGTCGCGCACCCGCCGCGAGCAACGCACGGGTCTGGTCCTCCATAAGCGACAGCAGCGGACTCACCACAAAGGTGATCCCGGGTAGCATGAGCGCGGGCACCTGATAGCAAATGGACTTGCCGGCGCCCGTGGGCATAACGCCCAGCGCATCGCGACCGGCAAGGATCGCATCCACCATGCGGTCCTGCCCCGGGCGAAACGAGGTGTAGCCAAAATAGGCGCCGAGCGTGTCGAGCGCCATCTGCTGCATGCTATCGGTCATGGTTTCCTAACGTCCAAGTCATCTGCCGCCGATTATACGCCGCCACGCGGACCGGCGTCGCCCGGCTGTCAGCCACGCTCATTCTGTGGGTAGTCATTGGGGACGTTCTTGAATGACTAGTCGTTTAAGAACGTCCCCAATGACTAATCTCTTGACAAGCGCGCAAACGTCGCTGGTTGAGCATAAGTCAGCGAAAACGCCCCTAAGCGAGCAAGGTGACGTGAAAGAGGAGGGAAGCGTACTTCGGTACGCGACCGACGATTGAACGTCAGATTGCCGCTTAGGGGCGTTTGCAGCGTCGAGCCGTTACGCGGTTTGGTAAAACCGCGTAACTTACATGACCATAACGTAGCGCGATCCCACGTAGTACTGCTTACCCATCAAAACCGGCTCGTCGTCGGGACCGGTAAAGCCGGCACGCAGGTTGAGCAGCGGATCGTGCGGAGCAATGCCCAGCTCGGCCGCCTGCTCGGCGTTAGCTCGAACGGCCTCGACCGTACGGTAGCCAACCGAGACAATCGGCGTTCCGCCAACACGCTCGACCTCGGCAAAAATCGACTTGTCCTCAAGATCGGCCGTCAACAGCTCACGGTAGGCGTCAAACGGCACAAAGATGTTCTCCTCAAAGATGGGCTCGCCGTCGGCCGTACGCACGCGCTTGATATGCAGCAGCAGCGCATCCTTCTGCAGGCCAAAGAACTCCATCTCGTTTTGGCGCGCCGGCACAATCTGGCGATCGACCACATGTGCACCGGCCTTCATGCCGTTGTTGGCACACAGCACGGTAAACGTCTGCAGCGTCAAGGCGTGGAACTGGCGATTGATGTGCGGCGTGGAAACAAAGGTGCCGCGGCCCTGCTGCTTAACCAGGTAGCCATCGGAGCACAGCTCCTCGACGGCGCGGCGCACCGTGATGCGGCTCACCTCGTACTGCTCGGCTAGCTCAAGCTCGGACGGAATACGCTCCTTGGGTGCATAAACACCTTTCTCGATCGCATCCTTGATTTCGTCATAAATCTGCTGGTAAAGCGGTGCATTTTTGGGTGTAGGCATATCTAATCACTCTTATCGAAATATCGAAATAACTAATACGTATATAACGTCTAGTTTCATGTTACCTCATAATGATAAAACGATACACCCTCCCTACCAAAAAGCGACAGCTTCATTTTGGTAGGTTTTATCTGGGCAAACGAAGGCCTCCCGAAAGCAGCGAGGCTTTCGGGAGGCTCAAGCGGACAGGATTGCGCCGTGCCGGCAAAATACCAACACTCTACCTGCCGTCGTCCTGCTGCAGGCTGTCCTGCTCGCTGAGGCGCGCCTGTCTGCTGGCCATACGCGCGGGCTTGTCGGGATCGGGTACGGCCGTGGGCATGGGCTCGTCGACATGACCGCCCCACCAGCCGCCCACAAAGTTGAGCGTGTGGAACACATTGATCACGGCGCCGGGATCAATGTCGCACACCAGCTTGATAATGTCCTGGCTCTCGTAGGTCGATACAACGGCGTGCAGCAGGTACATCTTTTCGCGGCTGTACCCGCCGATGACCTCGGCGCAGCTAATGCCGTGCTGAAAATGGTCAACATAGGCGGTCATGACCTCGTCGGCCTTGCGCGTCGTGATCTGCAGCGTCACGCGGTCGTAGCGACGATAGAAACTGTCGATGGTCTTGGTCGAAATAAACTGGAACACGATGGAGTACGCCGCGTTGTCCCAGCCAAACATAAAGCCAAAGATCGCCAGGATAAAGCAATTGAAACCAAAGATAACGCCCCAGATGGTCTTGCCCGTGTGGTTGGAGACCCACAGCGCGATAAAGTCGGTGCCGCCGGTAGATGCGCCGGACTTTAGCGCGATGGCAGCGCCCAGACCCGAGACCACGCCGCCAAAAATGATGAGCATAATCTTGTCGCCCAAAAACGGGGCGAAGTGAAAGATGTTGAGGAACAGCGACGAGAGCACGACCTGCATCATCGAGAAGATGACGAAGCGCTTGCTAATGCCGCTCCAGCATAAGAGCGCCACGGGGATGTTGAGCGCGAGCATACCGAGCGAGATGTCGATGTGAACGCCGCCGAGCGAGGTAACGCGATCAAGCAGGACCGCGACGCCGGTGAGGCCGCTCGGAAGCAGGTCGGCGGGCTGAATGAACGCCTGGATCAGGAATGTTTGGAGGACGGCAGAAATTGTGACCGCCACGGCGGTAATGGCACGGCGGACGATGGTGAGGCGGCCGAGCATGAGCACGCGGTCCGTGAGCTGATCGATGGCGTTCGCCACGTAGGCTCCTTTCGAAGGCAGATGTAGTTGTGGGGCATGCCCGCGATTGTAGCATGGACCACCACGAAGGTGCCTGTCCCCTTTGTGGTGGTTTTGCTGCTAAATGGCAGGTAGGATGTCGGTCAGATTGTCGATGATAACGTCGGCGGCGGACTGATCTAGGTTGACGCCCTCGTGCGGACGCAGCGCCAGGACGCGGGCGCCGGAGCGCTTGCCGGCCTCGATGCCCAAAGGCGAGTCCTCGATAACCAGGCATTCGGCAGGCTCCACCCCCAGCGCCTCCATGGCACGCAGGTAGATCTCGGGGTCGGGCTTAAACGCACTGCACTCGTGACCGCTGATGGTGTAGTCCAGCACGTCGGCGATACCGGCAATCCCCACCAGCTCGTCAATGAGCTCGCGATAGGACGAACTTGCGATGGCACACTTCACGCCGCGCTCGTGCAGCTTGCGCATCACCGGCTCCGTCTGCTCGTTGAGCAGCTCGGCATACGGAACGGGATGGTCTGGGCTGTAGACCTGCTTGTACTCCACGCGCAGGCGCTCGCGCAGCTCAACATCGTCAGGTACCAGCGACTTCCAAATGGCGGGCTCGTTAGACCCCGAAAGATCGGGAATCTCGTCAAAGTGAAACCCCTTCTCTTCCATAAACGCCACGCGGCGGCGGTTGTAGAACCACTCGGTATCGACCAGCACGCCGTCCATATCAAACAGCACTGCCTTGATCATACGCATCTCCTCTCAAAAGCAAAAAGGGGGACGGGGCGCAAACCCCATCCCCTCTCAATCAACCCGTAAGGTCTACTTACTTGTGATTAGTAGGAAAGCTTCCACATGTAGCGACGCATGGTCAGCGGGTGCTGACGGGCCTCGGCGATCTGGTTGCCGTACTCGCGCATAACGGCGAGGTGCAGCAGCGGGTTGAAGTAGGTGACGACGCTCGCGGGCACGGCGTCAGCCAGGCCGTAGTCCTTGGAGTCGATCAGAGCGACCTTGGCGCCCATGCGCTCAAGGAAGGTGAGGGCGCGGGCGTCCATCGGACGGGTAGCGCCATCGGACATGAAGAAGACGTAGGGCTTACCCTCGGTGGAAACCTCGAACGGGCCGTGGAAGTACTCGCCGGTGTTGTAGGCGGCGGCGTCGATCCACTGCATCTCGGTGAACAGGAAGGCGGCGTGAGAGTAAGCCATCTTCTCGGAGGCACCAGAGGCCATGAAGTAAATCATCTTGTCGTCCTTGAAGTCCTCAGCGAACTTCTTGGCGAGCTTCTTGCAGGACTGAGCAGCGTTCTCGCAGAGATCGAAGACGTTGGTGAGGCCGGTGATCATGTCGTCGTACTTGTCATAGCCCTCGGTCTGCTGAAGGATCTCGAGAGCAAGAGCGATGGCATAGCCGGGCTTCTCGCACTTGGCAGCGAAGTTGGCGTGGAAGCCGTGAACGATGACGTAGTCGGCGTCGACGGTCAGAGCGGAGCCAGCCTTGTTGGTGAGGGAGACGACCGGGCAGTTGTGCTTCTTGGCGGTCTTGTTAGCCTCGACGGTCTCGGGCGTGGAGCCACCGAGGGAGCAGGTGATCACGAAGGTGTGCTCGTTGACCCAGGAAGGCGTGTCGTAGTTGAACTCGTTAGCGGTGAAGATCTGAACGTTCAGCTTGTCCGTGTTGTTGGCCAGGAAGTACTTGGCGGGGTAAAGGTCGGACATGGAGGCACCGCAGCCGACGAAGGCGACGCTGTGGATCTCGTGGTTGGACAGGACGTCAGCGACGATCTGCTTAGGGAGGTTAAGGTCGATCTCGTACATCTGACACATTCCTTTCGATTTTTGCGGCGCCACATTGCCGGGCGCACGCAGGGTTACCGTGATTTGGACCGAGTCGCCGGCCCGTTGAGGATGTGACAAAGGAACCGCTCCTTTGTCACATTTTGGGGATGGGAGCCTGCCTGGGGTATGGGATGTCAGGCAGGCCCCGGGGGAAAGCGGTTAGACGCTTGGTCGCGACTAGGCCAGGATGCCGGCCGCGGAGAGGGCGATGCCGCCCACGATGGCGATCACGAGAAGCCAACCGGTGTTGACGTTCTTCTTGATGAGCCAGTACATAAGGCCGGTGAGGCCAAGGGAGATCATCTGGGGCATCATGCCGTCCAGGATGTCCTGGATCACAACGGTGCCGTCAGCGAACTGCAGCGGGGTGGTGGCGCCGATCAGCGTAGCGATCATGCCGCCCACGGACATAAGACCCACGATGCCGCAGACATACATGAGCTTCTCCATGAGGTCGCCGCCCTGAAGCTTGCTCAGGTACTCGTGGCCGCCCTGATAGCCCATCTTGGCTGCGAACCAAGTGATCAGCACGGCGGGGACGATGGAGATGAGCATGGCCAGGATCGGGCCCATGATGGAGCCCTGCTGAGCCAGCTGAACGCCCAGGCCAAAGGCGATAACGCGGATGGTGCCCTGGAAGAAGGAGTCACCGATGCCGGAAAGCGGGCCCATAAGAGAGGTCTTGACCGCGTTAATCGAATCGGGGTTGAAGTTCTCGGGATCCTTGGCGTACTCCTCCTCCATGGAGGCGGCGAGGCCCAGGATAAAGGCGCTCGTCTGCGGGGTGCAGTTGTAGAACGCCATGTGACGGTGGTAAGCCTCTTTCTTAGCAGCGAGCTGCTTGGGGTCGGACTCGTCCGGATAGAGGCGATCGAGCGTGGGAACCATGCCGTAGAGGAAGCCCATGTTCATCTGACGCTCGTAGTTCCAAGAGGCCTGGATGGCCCAGGAGCGCCAGAAGAACTGGCTGACCTTCTTGTTCAGGGACACGTCCTTGGTTGCGGTTGCCATAGTGTGTTCCTCCTTAGTCTTCGTCGTCTTCGAGCGGATCGTAGTCGGAATCGACACCGGCGGCTGCATGGGAACCGTTGAACTTGAAGCCCATGAAGACGACAGCCAGGCACACACCGATCAGAGCGACCGCGATGACGGACAGGTTGAGGTAAGCGGCGAGCAGGAAACCGATGAACAGGAACGGAGTCATACCTTTCTTGATCATCATGGTGAGCAGCAGGGCCAAGCCGTAGGCGGTCATGATCTTGGTCGAAACGTTAAGACCAGTGGACAGCCACTCGGGAACCATGTTGACGATGGCCTGAACCAGGTCGGTGCCAACAAAGACGGCGAGGAAGATCGGCAGGAAGTACATGATGGCGTACAGACCGGAGCCGGCGCAGATGTGCATACGGTAGGCGGTCTTGAACTTTCCGTTATCGATCGCGCTATCGGCCACATGGGTGAGGGCGGCGATGATGGAACGGAAGACAATGCCGAGGAGCTGACCCAGGACGGCGACCGGGATGGCGATCGTCATGGCGGTCTCGGCGGAAGCATCGGTCAGGCATGCGAAGGCAGCGGCCACGATGCCGCCCAGGACCATATCGGGCGGAACGGCAGCGCCGACCTGCACCAGGCCCATGGACACGAGCTCGACGGCGGCACCGACGGCAAGGCCGGTGGGCACATCGCCCAGCAGCAGACCGACGAGCGTAGCGCCAACGAGGGGCTGCTCGAAGTTAAGACGACCGAGCAGGCGGGAGTCCCACATGCAGAACACGCCGACGAGGCCGACGAGCACCGCACTGATGAACGTATTCATACCCTTCTCCTTTCAGTCAGGCAAAAGCCTGGTTGATTACAGCTTGGCGTCGATGTCGACGCTCTGATACGTAGGGGTCTGCTGGACATAGAGCTTGATGCCCATGTCGAGCAGCTGGTTGACGTCGGCCTTCTGGGCGGCGTCGAAGAAGACGGAGCTGTCCTTGCCGCCGACCTGATCAGCACCGTCGTGGTTGGCGGTGGCGCCCAGGTTGATGGCGTCGAGCTTGTAGCCCTGGCAGAACTGCAGCATCTCGGCCGTGTTGCCAAATACGAACATGACGCGCTCGCCGAGGGTGTTGAGCTTGTCCATCTTGGCGAGGGCACGCTCGACGGTGAAGACGTTCAGGCGCACGCCCTGGGGCTTGGCCAACTTAAGAGCGCCCTTCTTGATGTCATCGTTGGCGGCAGCGTTGTCGACGACGATGATGCGCTCAGCCTGGACCTTGGTGGTCCAGGTAAAGACGACCTGACCGTGCAGCAGACGGTAGTCAAGACGTGCGAGGACGATCTTGGCGGGACCGGAGCTGTGACGGGACGCCTTGGCCTTCTTGGCGGGAGCCGCGGCGGCCTCGACCGGTGCGTTGGGGTTGGTCAAACCGGTGCGGGCCTCATTGATGAGGGCCGCGAGCTCGGCGCCCTTGACGGGGGCGGGGCTCATAGCAAGCGTGAGCGCCAACGGGATGTTGAAACCGCTGACAACCGTGAACTTCGTGCCGTTCTTGGAAAGCTCGACCATGTTGTTGTTGACCGAGCTGCCGAGCATATCGGTCAACACATAGACGGTGTCGTCCGCGTTGAACGTGGCGATCATAGCCTCAACCTTATTGGTGATGGGCTCCTTGTCGTCACGAGCAAGCGACACGACGTGGACGTTCGACACGTCGCCGAGAACCATCTCGAGCGTGTCTTTGGCGCCTGCGGCCAGGCCGCCATGAGATGCGAGAATGATCTGATTCATCTTGCCTCCTCCTTTTCGTTATGGTCATTATAACGTCTTATACGTTGCTTATATTGCTAATTAGTATAAAGACCGTTCGCGGGTGAAAATCGACCGTTGACGGGTTTAACGTACTCGAAACGTTGGGCTGGGTAGGCCGGCGCTAGCTGGATAACCCCAGGTCAGACCCTGCGCACAATCCTCTATCGCACGAAGTACCAGGGGCTTTCCTGTACGGTGGGTTCCAGCGCAATGCCGGTGCGTTCCTTAAACAGATCCATGTCCTGAGATTTTTCGGTCCACCACGCGTTGGGCTTAAAGGTCATGCTCTCGATGACATGACCGACAAACACACTGTTGCGCAGCTTGGAGAAGTCGGTGTTCATAATCAGGATGGACGCGAGCACCAGCACGATGCCCAGGACTTTAATCGCGCCGGCGGGCTCGGCGTAGACACCAATGCCCACCAGTACGGTGACGACCGTCTCGAAAGACATTACGACGGGAACTTTCGATGTCTCGAGCCCCATGGACAGACCCTGCATATATAAGATGTAAGCAACGGCTGTGGGGATGAGTCCAAAGCCAAGGAACAGCAGCAGCAGCTGTGGCGACATTGCCGCGGCGACATCCGGCCACGGAGCCGCGATAGCTGCCATAACCGCACCGCCAAAAACAAAGCCCCAAAACGTGACAGCCAGCGGGTGGACCGTCTTGGTTGCTATTCGGCTAAACACCGCGAGCGACGCACCACAAAGGCCTGCAATCACGCCCGACGTGACGCCCCAAACCGAAAAATGAAAACCGGAAAGGTCGCCATTGGTCACTGCAAGCACGCAGCCTACGATGTTAAAGACAATGGCAACGAGCTTGTTGGGGGTCACGTCCTCGCGATAAAGCACGCGGCCGAGCATGACGCCAAACACCGGCGAGGTGTAGAGCAGCACCGAGGCCGTGGACATGCCCACCTCGCCCATGCACTCGTAATAGCAGGTGTTGGCGGCGGCCAAACCGACGATGCCGACAAGCGCACAGGGAACAAGCTCTTTAGGGCTTGCCTTGAACAGGGCCAGCGGACCCTGAGCCACGGTAGACCCCTCACCCGGACGGCAGCCCATAAACATCAGGACCGGCGCCAAGATAAGCGCTCCGACCAACAAGCGAAAGGCAGCCATGCTCTGGGACGAAACGCCCATGGCCGAGATGCCGTTTACAAAGATTCCGATGCTGCCCCACATAAGCGCGGCGATCAGCACCAGCACATAGCCCAGATTGCTCTTCTTCAACGCAGCCTCCTCGGTATTGTTTCCAATATGTTTCGTACTACGTTATAGTCGTTATATACGTTTTTCAAGACACAAATCGGCGAGCGGAAAATCTGCTTCTCCACATACTCATTGGGGACGTTCCCAAATGACTAGTCATTTAAGAACGTCCCCAACGTCTAAGGCACCGCTGGTTGAGCATAAGTCAGCGAGCGGGCCGCATTTGAGGCAAGGTGGCGTGAAACGAAAGGGCGCTGACCTTCTGGTCGCGCCCTTGAAGTTGAACGTCAGATTGTCCAAATGCGGTCCGCGCAGCGTCGAGCCGTTACGCGGTTTGGTAAAACCGCGTAACTCTTAGTAGTCCAACTTCCACATGTAGCGGCGCGTCATGTAGTCCTTGTGGGTGACGGCAGAGAGCGCACGCATGTACACGTTGTTGAGGATCGGGGCAAAGATCAGGTGGTTGAAGTACTCGCTCACGCTGTCCTTGATGTCGTTGAGGCCGAGCTCCTTGGCGTCGAGCTGATAGACGCGCTCGCCACCGTACTGGTTGACGAAGCGGATGCCGCGCTCGTCGTTGCAGCGGCTGCGGCCGACGCTGATGAGCTGGAACAGCGAGGTGCGCTTGTCCAGGATCTCGAAGGGGCCGTGGAAGAAGTCGCAGGTGTTGATGGTGCAGGAGTCGATCTGCAGCATCTCCTGCACGTTGCAGATGCTAAAGACGTAGGCGGCACCAAAGAGCGGACCCTGAGCCATCACGTTGATGCAGGGCTTGTCGGCGTTTTGCTCGGCCCACTTGGCGGCGAGCGGACGGGTGTACTCGACGGCCTTGCGATAGATGGGGTCAACCAGGTCGAAGGCGGCCATAGCGGTCTCATACTCGGCATAGCCCTCGGTCTGCTGCGTAAGCTCCATGGCGATCATGGTCACGACGGCGGAGTTGGTACGGCCCATGCAAGACTCGTCGACGGCCAGGCTGTCATACTGAATCTTGTAGTCGCAGACCTCGGTGAGGCCGGACTCGTCGACATAGATGGCGATGGTGCTGGCGCCGTGGTCCTTGGCGACCTGGGCGGCGACGATGGTCTCCTTGGTGCCGCGCATGGACACGACGACGGCCAGGGTGTTCTCGTTAACGTAGGCAGGAGTTGCGTGCACGAACTCATTGCTGGTGTAGCTGGAGCTCACGACCTGCGTGGCCTCGTGCTCAATAAAGTACTGGGCAGGATAGTTGCCGCCGTTGGATCCGCCGGCGCCAATCCACACGACGCGCTTGATGCCGCCCTTGTCTGCCTTGTCGGCCAAAACCTGGGAGACGACGTCCTTAACCTGTTCCTGAGTAGTCATCGTGCATCAGCCTTTCTTCTCGTTTGATGCTCTCGATGGCATACAAGTTACATACATGTTTTGGTTATGTCGACTAGTTGTATGCTATATTTGTCTTAGAAATTTTGCTGATGCGGTTTTCGATAACTTGCTACCAGCGGTTTTGTTGTTGTATTGAATACATGCTTGATTAGATACGCATACAGGTTAGATACAGGTTGATCGCATGAACGCTTCATCTAAAAAGAGACTGACCCAATACGAGCGCTTGGCGGGCATGCTGCGCGACCGCATCGCCTCCGGCACCTACGCACGCGGAGACAAGCTGCCGTCCGAGATGGAACTCATGGACGAATCGGGGCTGTCGCGCAGCACCGTACGCCACGCCCTTAAGGTGCTCGTTGATGAGGGCCTGGTGCGCACCGAGCGCGGGCGTGGCGCCTTTGTGGCCGACACGCCGGCGCTCCACGAGAACAACCTGGTGTTTTCGAGCTACACGACACAGGTCCAGGGTCAGGGTATGAAGCCCACCACGCGCACGGTGGACTCGGGCTTTGCCAAGGCCGCGGGCAATGCGGCCAAGTTCTTCGATGTCGCCGTGGGCAGCAAGCTCGTCAAACTTGTCCGCCTGCGTTATCTGGACGATGCGCCGCTGTGCCTGGAGACCACCTATCTACCACCGAGCTTTGAAGCACTCATCGATCGCGATATCAACGGTTCGCTCTACGCCACGCTGCGCCAGGAATTCCATCGCGCGCCGGCACAGGGACATAAGACCTTTGAGGTGTGCTATGCCTCGCAAAACGAGGCGTTTTTGCTCAACGTCGAGCGCGGGCAGGCGCTGATCCTGATCACCGACTACGTCTACGACACCGACGGCCGACCGCTCCATGTCTCCAAGCGCATCCAGCGCACCGACCGTGCCAAATACACCGAGCCCATCGGCTAACCTGCCAAAATAAACCTGTCCCTAAATGGTAGGTTTGGGAAGGTCGGGGAACCAGGTTGGCTTAGGTTGGTTGGGCGTGCGCTCGGCCAGGACCAGCTCCATCCAGCACATGTCGTACCAGCGGCCGAACTTTTGGGCGCAGCGGTCGAAGGCACCCACCAGGCGATACCCCATATGGGCATGAAAGTCTTGGCTGTTGTGCGTCAGATACTCGTCGTCCCTGTCGTGCGGCGCGGCGATGAGCGCGCACATGTTGGTGATGCCCATCGCAATCAGGCACTGCTTGAGCGCATCGTGCAGCATACGACCCAGCCCGCCGTGGCGCACGTCGCGCGCCAGGTAGATCGACGTCTCGACCGACCAGTCGTATGCCTCGCGGCTGTTGAGCGGGCTCACATAGGCATAGCCTACCGGACGCCCTTCCAGCTCCATCACCAAATACGGATAGCGCTTGAGCGTACGCTCGATGCGCCCGGCGAACTCCTCAACGCTCGGCACCTCGTATTCGCAGGTAATCGCCGTCTGGCGCACATACGGCTCATAGATGGCAAGCAACGCCGGCGCGTCTTCGGGCGTCGCCAGGCGAATCGTCGGCTCGGACATCTCGGTCATACAACCCTTCTCCCCCAAAAGCAAAGACCACCCTGCGCCAAACCCGGCGCAAGGCGGCCCCTCGTCATTACATCAGGCTACAGGACAGCCGCCAACGCATCGATGTCCTCCTGCGTCGTGGCCCAGCTAGTGCAAAAGCGCACCACCGTGTGGGTCTCGTCGTACTTTTCCCAGTACTCGATCGAGGCGTGCTCGCGAATGCGCGCCATGTCCTCGTTGGGCAGAATCACAAACTGCTGGTTTGTGGGCGTCTCCAAAAAGAACTGGTAGCCGCGCTCGTGCAGCACACGACGCAGCGCCTGAGCCGTCTCGATCGCCTGTCGACCAATCTCAAAATACAAGCCATCGGTAAAGAGTGCCTCAAACTGCACGCCCGTCAGGCGGCCCTTGGCCAACAGCGCGCCGTGCTGCTTAATGCGCGGAATGGGATGTGCCGGAGCGTGCATGCCGCAGAACACCACAGCCTCGCCGCAGAGCGCGCCGCACTTGGTGCCGCCGATGTAGAACACGTCGCACAGCTGCGCCAGCTCGGGCAGGGTAATGTCGCACTCATCGGCCGCCAGTGCATAGGCCAGGCGAGCGCCGTCCACAAACAGCGGAATCTCGCGCTTCTGGCACACCGCGTGAATCGCCGTGAGCTCGGCCTTGGAGTACAGCGTGCCGTACTCAGTCGATAGGCTCACGTACACGGCGCCCGGGAACACCGTGTGCTCGTAGCTCTCGTTTTCGTAGAACACCTGGATATAGTTCTCGAGGTCCTCGGCGTGCATCTTGCCCTCGTAGCCGGGGATGGTGAGCACCTTGTGGCCGCCAAACTCAATGGCGCCCGCCTCGTGGCAGGCGACGTGGCCGGTCTCGGCAGCAACGACGCCCTCGTACGGCGCGAGCAGCATGTCGATCACCGTGGCGTTAGCCTGCGTGCCGCCCACCAGGAAAAACACGTCGGCGTCAGGCGCCTGACAGGCCTCGCGAATAAGTTGCTTGGCACGCTCGGTGTGCGCATCGGTACCGTAGCCGGGCTGCGGCTCCATGTTGGTATCGACGAGCGCCTGCAGCACTGCCGGATGTGCACCGTGGGAATAATCGTTGTTAAACGCGAGCATGGCAATCCTCTCTTACCGGGTATCGGCCAGATGATTCAAACGGAGCTATTGTACGCCGTTGGGATAGGCAATGCGCGCGGCAAGGCACTCAAGCGCCAACACCAGGGCAAAGCCGCAGCTCACGTCACTCAAAAAGTGCGCTCCGATCACGATGCGGCCAAAGGCGACGAGCGCCGCGACCACAGCCGCCGCCCAAAAGATCACACGGCGACGCGAAGGCTTTTCCGTAAAGGCCGCCGCGGGAAGCCCGGCGAGCATAAGGCCGATCGCCGCATGCGCGGTGTGTCCGCTCGCAAATGACTTAAAGCCGTCCTTGATCACGCCGGCGGCGATATAGGTCCACTTGTCGGGATTGCCGATCACCCACCACGGCTGAAAATTGAGCCCCGGTGTGACCTCGATCACGCGCATGCGCGGGCGCGACCACAACGGCTTGACGATCACGTTGAGGATAATGGCCTGAGCGACCCACACGGCAAGCACCATCAACGCCCAGCGCGTAAGCTCGTCAGGCTCGGTCGTGCGCGTGAGGCGATAGATGATAAGGTTGGCGGCGATGACCAGTACAAACGTCAGCACCAGCTGAACGGCAATGAGTTTACCGCCAACCCGCAGGGACGAAACAATCTCGTAGCCGGCCAGGCCAACGTTGACGAGGATGCCGAGCACGGCGAGCCATTTGCTCCCCCTGGAGTCGGGACGCACCGCGCGTACGAGCATAACGCCCGCGACGCTTGCCGTCAGCTCGAACGGCAGCTCGCCGGCGGCCTCGATAAGGCGACCGTACATACTGCCGATATTGAACAGCGCGCTCGAGATCTGATAATCGAAGAAACTGCCCACGCCCAGACAAAGGCACAGGACAACCGCGATAATGGCGACATCTTTCTTATAGATGTATCCGAACATGCTTTCCTTTCGATGGGGCTGGAATCAACCTGCAACGTGGCGGGACAAAGACAACTTCATCCCGCCACGCCCCCTACTTGTTAGTCGTCGTCACTAGCGCCCAGCTGTTGCAGCAGCATGAGCGCCGCGGCCACGGGGCCGGTGCCGTCGTTGGCGTCGAGGCCGCGACCCAGGCCGCTGCCCGCACCGGCGCCCGCCTTGTAGGGCACCGACAGCTTGCGGCTCTTGGGGAAGTTCACCGCGCCATAGCGGGTCTTAAGCTCAAAGGCCACCTTCTTGGGCACGTCGACGCCCAAAAACGTGATGCGACCGCCGCTGAGCGTGACGCTCTCGAGCCCCAGGCGCTCGCCGCGAATGCGGATGCGCGCGCGATTGAACAGGTTGAGTCCCGCCAACGGCAGCTCACCGTGCGCAGCCTCGGTCTCCTCCTGCACCTCGTCGATACTCTCCAGGTCCTCAGCCGCCGCGAGCTTGCGGTACACGAGCACGCGCTGGTCCACCGCCGGCATGTACTCCTCGGACAAGAAGTAGTCGGCCGGCAGGTTGATGCCCACATTCGCCGCCTCCACGCCGGCATCGTCATCGCCGCGTGCCTCGGCTACGGCCTGTCCCAGCATCTGCGTAAACAGGTCAAAGCCCACACTCGACAGGTTACCGTGCTGCTCGGCACCCATGAGCGAACCGGCACCACGGATCTCCAGGTCGCGCATGGCGATGCGCATGCCGCTGCCCAGGTCCTGGAACTCGGAAAGTGCGGTCAGGCGCGCCGTCGCCTCCTCGGTGAGCGGCAGCTCGCCCGGGAACATAAAGTACGCGTAGGCCTGCGTGGCAGAGCGGCCCACACGGCCCTTGAGCTGGTAGAGCTGTGCCAGACCCAGGCGCTGCGAGTCCTCGATGATCAGTGTGTTGGCGGTCGAGTTGTCGATGCCGCTCTCCACGATGGTCGTGGCGATGAGCACGTCGATCTTTTTGGTCGCGAACTCGATCATCACGTCCTCGACCTCGCGCGGGCTCATCTTGCCGTGTGCCACACCCACGCGCGCCTCGGGCGCGGCCTCGTGCACGCGCGCCACGGCGTCGTCGATAGTCTTGACGCGGTTGGACACGTAATACACCTGACCGCCGCGGCCCACCTCCAGGCGAATCGCCGCACTCACCACGTCGGGGTCGTACTCCCCCACGTGCACGATCACGGGACGACGCCCGGTCGGCGGCGTCGTGATCAGGCTCATATCGCGCACGCCGCTCGTGGCCATCTGCATGGTTCGCGGAATCGGCGTGGCCGAAAGCGTGAGCACGTCGATCTGCTCACGCAGGTTCTTGAGCTGCTCCTTGTGCTGCACGCCAAAGCGCTGCTCTTCGTCGATGATCACCATGCCCAGGTTCTTGGGGTTCACATCGGCCGAAAGCAAGCGGTGCGTGCCGATGAGCACATCAATCGTGCCCTCGGCAAACGCCTTAAGCGCGCGCTTTTGCTGCGCCGGGGTGCGGAAGCGGCTGAGCACCTCGACCTCGAGGCCAAACGGGGCAAAGCGCTCAAAGAACGTCTCGTAGTGCTGCTGGGCCAGAATGGTCGTGGGGCAGAGCACCATGACTTGGCGGCCGGAGTCCACGCACTTAAACGCCGCGCGCAGGGCGACCTCGGTCTTGCCGAAACCCACGTCGCCGCACAGCAGGCGGTCCATGGGCTTGGGCGCCTCCATGTCAGCCTTGATGTCGGCGATAGCCTCCAGCTGGTCGCGCGTCTCGTCGTAAGGAAAGCTCTCCTCCATCTCGATCTGCTCGGGCGTATCGGGCGGACAGGCGATACCGGTAATCGACGAGCGGCGCGTATACAGGTCGACCAAGTCAAACGCCAGCTTTTTGGCGTTCTTGCGCGCCTTGTTGGTGGCACGCGTCCAGTCGGCGGTATTGAGCCTGGTCAGGCGCGGCTTGTCGCCGTCGGGGCCAACATAGCGTGTGATGCGGTCGACCTGCTCGAGCGGCACGTAGAGCTTGTCGCCGTCGGCATATTCCAGCAAAAAGTAGTCGCGCTCCTTGCCGCCCACTTCCTGGCGCGCGATCTCGCTAAAGAGCGCGATGCCGTGGGTAGCGTGCACCACGTAGTCGCCCGGCTTAAACGGGAAGGTGATCTGCGTAATGTCAACCTTGCGGCGGCTGCGCGCGCGGTTGGCATCCATGCGGGCGTTGAGGTCGGCGATCGAGAACACCGCCAAATTGGCGTCGGGCACCACCACGCCCTGCGGCAAGGCGGCATCGACAAAGGTCACACGTCCGCGCGAAATAGTGGGCACGGCGGCGCCGGCGGCAGCCTGGGCGGCACCCGCCTCGAGCGAGCGGGCGTTGAGCGCGTCGGCCTTACGCTCGCGAATGGAAGCATGGGCCTCCTGGCGTGCGGCACGGTCGGCGGAATCCGCCGCTGCCACGCGCACGCGCTCGCCAATGACGCCTGCGTTTTCGGGCGCGGCCGTCAGCGATTCCTCAAAGGTAATGCCCTCGTCACCAAAGGTGAGCTCCATCGACTCGCGCGCACCGCGATCGGGGATGGCAAACACGCAGGCATAGCGCTTGCCCACGACTTCCTGAATGCGCGTCATAAAGCGATTGTCCGAGCCCGCAATGGCCGGCTGCTCAATCTTGAGCTCTGCCGTAACCGCACCGCCCGCGCGAATCAGGCTCACATAGTTCAGGCGCTGCTGAGCACCAAAATCGAGCTGTTGGGCGCGCACGTACAGACCATCCAGGCGGTCGATCCCCGCCTCGCCGGCACGCGCCTCGATATCCTCGTAGGCGCGCAGGCAATCGTCGAACAGCGAGCGCGGCTCGGACAGCACCACAAGTGCCTTGCCGCTCACGTGTGCCAGCGGGCTCACGGTCTGGCCGTACATCACCGGCAAAAAGCGGTCGAGCTCGGGCGTGACGATGCGCGCATCCACCATCTCGAGCAGCGCCGCCAGCTTGCTGTCGTCCTGGCTGGCGCGATAGAGCGCCACATGCATGTTGTGGACGGCCTCGTCGGTAAGCGCCAGCTCACGGCAGGGGAAGATCTCAATACTGTCCTCGTTACCGATGGTCTGCCCCGTTGAGCTCACCATGCGGCGGATGCGGTCAATCTCGTCGCCAAAGAACTCAATGCGCACGGGCGCTTTCTCCTGCGCGGGAAACACCTCGACGGTGTCGCCGTGAACGCGGAACAGACCGGGCGCATCAGCGGCGCCGGCATTGGTGTAGCCCATGCCCACCAGGCGATGCGGCACCTCGTCAAAAGGAATCTCCTCGCCCACCGCAAAGATCGTGGACTCCCAGTAGCGGCTCTCGACTGGCGGCACGCAGCGCAGCAGCGCGCGAGCCGAGGCGACCATGATGCAGTTGTCCCCGCGCACGATGCGTCCCAGTGCCTCGCAGCGCTGCGCCACCACGGCGTCGTCGGGCGCCTGCTCGCGCCAAGGGTAGTCCTTGCGCTCGGGAAAGCGGCACACGTGCGCCAGGCCCACATAAGCGGCAAGGCTGCGCGCGGCGCGATCGGCCGCATCCTCGCCGCTCACAATGTAGACCGTCGGGCGCGGACGGCGCGCAAACTGGGCGGCCGCCATAAGCGTGCGGCCCGACTGCGACACGGCCAGCGTCACGTCCTTGCCGGCATCGAGTCCCGCCTCGACGGTCTGCAGTGCCTCGACAGTGTAGAGCTGCGCGGCTATACGGTGAATGAGCATGCTGTTCCTCCGGCATCGCAACGCCAAAAGCCCGCCGGGGCAAGCTCGGCGGGTCGTACGTCAAATACATTGTCTGTCATGGTAGCGCATGGAGAGGACTCCGGCTCAAGGGCAAACCCAGCCCCGCAAAAAACGCCAGACGAAGATGTGTTCTGCCCTATCCCGCTACGCGCACGCTGGGGCACAAATCTGCCAGCGGACACTCGTCACACTTGGGTTTGCGAGCGTCGCAGATCTCGCGACCGAAGGTGATCCACTGATGGTTGACCGACTCCCAATACTCGTGCGGCAAAATCTTGAGCAGATCCTGCTCGGTCTTGAGCGGCTCCTTGGCATGCGTCTTGGGACTCAGCATCAGGCGGTGCGCAATGCGGTTGACGTGTGTGTCCACCGCAATGCCCTCCACGATGCCATACCCCACGTTGAGCACGATGTTCGCCGTCTTGCGCCCCACGCCCGGCAGCTTGACGAGCTCCTTCATATCCGCCGGCACCGCACCGTCGTAATCGGCGACGATCATCTGGGCGGCCTCCACGGCATGCTTGGCTTTGCTCTTGTAGAAGCCGAGTGACTTGATGGTGTCTGCCACGTCAGCCACGCTCGCCCCGGCCATGGCCTCGGGCGTGGGCCACTGGGCAAACAGTTTCGGCGTCACCTTGTTGACCTGCGCGTCGGTCGTTTGCGCCGAGAGCAGCACCGCGATCAGCAGGCGGAAGGGATTCTCGTGGTCCAAAAAGCACTCGACCGGGCCATAGCGACGGTTGAGGCGCTCACACACCTCAACGGCGCGCTCGCGTTTGGCGGCATTGGTCTCGCGTGGCATAACGACTCCTCGGCTCAGCGGCACAATAAACTTATGGGCACAATTGTCCCACGTCCGAGACGCTTACGCCTCCAAGAATGCGCCGGTCTGACGGCCCCACAGGCTCGCGTACTCGCCACCCGCCTCGACGAGCTGCGCATGCGTGCCGTCCTCGACAATCTCGCCGTCCGCCAGCACCACGATGCGGTCGAGCGCCGCCACGGTGGACAGGCGATGTGCCACCACAATGGAGGTGCGGCCGCGCATCAGGTTTTCGAGCGCCTCCTGCACCAGCGCCTCGGACTCGCTGTCGAGGGCAGAGGTCGCCTCGTCGAGCACTAGAATCGGCGCGTCGGTTAGGATGGCACGGGCGATAGCCACGCGCTGACGCTGGCCACCCGAGAGCTTGACGCCGCGCTCGCCCACCATGGTGTCAACGCCACGAGGCAAGCGGTCGATAAACTCCAGAGCGTTGGCCAGGCGCGCGGCCTCGCGAATCTGCTCATCAGTGGCGTCGGGACGACCGTAGGCAATGTTTTCGCGAATGGAGCGGTGGAACAGCAGCGCCTCCTGCGGCACGTAGGCAACCTGGCGACGCAGGCTCTGCTGCGTGCAGCGCGAGACGTCCTGACCATCCACGAGCACGCGGCCGCCCTGAACATCGTCCAGGCGCAGCAGCAGTTTGGTGAGCGTCGTCTTACCCGAGCCCGATTTGCCCACCAGGCCCACGCGCTGGCCCGCCGCCACATGAAGTGTCAGGTCATCGAACACGGTCTCGCCCGCCGCAGCGTCACGGTACGCAAAGCTCAGGTGCTCAAAATCAATCGCGCCCTCGGTCACTTTGAGCTCAGGGGCGTCCGGGTCGTCTGCCACCAGACGTGGCTCGTCCAGCACGCGCGTCATCTCGGTCGCATCGCCCAAAGCGCGGTTGATGCGCTGCATCATGGAACTCACGTAGTTCAGGCGCATGGTGAGGTTGTACGTATAGGTAAAGATCATGACGAGCGAGCCGGCCGAGATGCCAAACCACGCGTTGCCGCCCGCCACGAACACACTCACCACGGCCATGGTGATGACGATAAGGCCCGAGGTCGTAAAGTTGCGCTGCATCATGGCGTGCATCGAAACCGTCTCGGCGTCGCGTGCGGCGCGGTCGGCGGCATCGAACAGATCGCGCTCAAAGTCCTCGCGCCCACAGGTCTTGACGGCCAAGATGTTCGTGACCGCGTCGGAGAGCACGCCCGAGAGCTTGTTCTGCGCGGCGGACGTCGCGGCCGAAAGCGGCATGATGCGCTTGTACATAAGCCAGACAAACGCGATGTAGACGACCATGATGCACACCAGGATCACGGTAAACGTCGGCACCACCGGGGCGAGTGCGGCCACAGTGCAGATGACCGAGGTGATGGTGGGGATGAGCGAATACACCGTCACGTCCACCAGCCCCGTGTAGCCGCTCATAAAACGACTCGTCTGGCTCACGAGCGATCCGCCAAAGCGGCTGGTATGGAATGTCATGGATTGGTTGGAGAGCGTGTCGAAGCATAGACGCGCCAGGTGATAGTTGCCTGCAATCTCGAGCTTGTAGACGGTGTAGTCCTGTAACTTGGAGAGGATCTGACCCACCAGGTTAACGAGTACGAGCGCCAGGATATAGGGGCCGAAGACCTCAAACACCTGGTCACCCGCCACGGGACCGGCTTGAACGCGGTCGACAATGAGGGCCATCACATAGGTATTGGCAAACGTCAGCAAAAAGATGTAGCCCGCCGACGAGAATACCGAGAGAAAGACAATCAGCGGCTGCGTGCGCGTGACACCCCAAAACCGCTGCAGCGTGCGACGCACGGTGGAGCGGCTGAGCGGGCTGGTGCTTCTCTGGGACATGGGCTTCCTTTCGCGTCTGATAGGGCGAAACGCCATTGTTGCACATTGGAGCACGCTTCAGACAAGTGCGATACGAAAAGCGGTGGGGCGCCCGCGTTTGCGCCGGTGCCCCACCGTCTTGTTGCAATTAGTCCTCGTCTTCTTGGTCTGTGGGAAGGCCCGCGGGCGTGAGTCCCAAGATTTCATCGGCTTGGTCGGCATCTTCCAGCGCATCGATGTCCTTGAGCTTGCGCTCCATGACGTTGGTGCGCGTGGTGATGATGCCCTCGACCGTTTTGCCCGCAGTCTCGATCTGCTGCTGGGCGCGGCGCAGCGCCGCCTGATAGCGCGGCAGCTCGGCCTTGACAGCAGAAAGCACACGCAGCACGTCGTCGGTGCGCTTTTGCAGCCTAAACGTCTGGTAGCTCATCTGCAGGCTGTTGAGGATGGCCGCCATGGTGCTGGGGCCGGCAACGTTGACGTGATAGTCGCGGCCCAGGGTCTCGATAAGCCCGGGGCGGCTGACGACCTCGGCGTACAGGCCCTCAAACGGCAGGAACATAATGCCAAAATTGGTGGTCGCGGGCACGCTCAGGTACTTTTCGCAGATGTCCTTTGCCTCGCGCTTCACCATGGCGTCAAGCGTCTTGCGCGCGGTGGCGACGGCCTCAGCGTCGCCCGACTCCTGTGCGTCGAGCAAGTGCTCGTACGCGTCGCCCGGAAACTTGGAGTCAATCGGCAGCAGCACGGGGTCGCCCTCGTCCACCGGCAACTTGACGGCAAACTCAACGCGCTCCGAGGCGCCGGGCTTGGTGGCGACGTTTTCCAGATACTGGTCGGGTGTAAGGATGTCCGCCAGAATTGCACCCAGCTGCACCTCGCCCAAAATGCCACGCGCCTTCACATTGCCCAGCACGCGCTTAAGATCGCCCACTCCGGTGGCGATGGATTGCATGTCGCCCAATCCCTTGTACACGGCCTCGAGCTGGTCGCTCACCTGCTTAAACGATGCAGACAGGCGATCGTTGAGCGTACGGGAGAGCTTCTCGTCCACCGTCGCGCGCATCTGATCGAGCTGCACGTTGTTGTCCTTGCGGATGGCGCCCAGCTGGACATCGACCGTCTCGCGCACCTTGTCCAGGCGATGCTCGATGCCCTCGCGATTGGCGCCGAGCTGTTGGGCCGTCTCGCGGCGCAGGTCATCCATCCGGTCACCAGCTTGCGAAAACTCACGTGCGATGGTCAGGTAACGTTGCTGCTCCACGGCCGCATCGGTCGTCTGCTGCTGCGCGATGGCATTGGCCGTGCGGCGGGTTTCGGCCAGCGCGATGTTCAGGGCATCGAGCGCGTTGTTGGCCTGCTCGAGTGCTGCCAGCGTTTCCGCGCTACTGTCGCCACGCTCCCGCAACTCGGCACGCAGGCTCTTGAGCTGGAGGGCGCAAGCCACAGCAACCCCCACCGCCACCAAGGCGATCACAACAAGCACAATATCAATAGCAGACATAAACTCCGCCCAACAAACCCAATCGAGCACCAATCAAAACCGCGATCAATCTTACCCCGCCACACACACCGGGCGCCCGGCCCCTTCTTGGGCGCCCCTCTCCTCCGCATATTCCATAATGCGGCGCGCCGTTTTCCTGCTCACCTTTGAGTCATCGCCGGCCAAGTATGCGTATACGTTTCCTTTATTCAGGCGCAGAGCACGGCAGAGGCCATAGCGCGTTACACCCGATTCCTCCAATGCTTCCAGCGTTTTCTTTCTCATCAGGGCGTTCACCCTTCTATCGGCCGCCGGCTTTTCCTTCACCGCTCTATACGCACGCCAAACGTTGGCATAACGATTAGGGAGCTCACTTTTGGCGCATAGAGACGCCATGCTACCCGCTTGACCGTACAAGGATAAAACGTCTCGGTAATCCCGTTCCATCCACGAGCCCTCGGATAAACCCAGAACGTATTCGGCTTTTCCTTGCGCCAAAGCGAGCAAAAACAGAGGCTCCGCCACGCGCGGCGCATCCGTCATCGCCTGCTCGACCAATTTTCTAAAACTCAGCGACTGCTGTCCGGATAGCTCTCGGCAATAGCCTTTTAAGAATCCCTCAAAGGTCAGATTCAACCGAGCACCTCTTTTTTGTATTGCCTGTATGCGCAGACCATCTCTTGATAACTCCGCTCCGAAGGCGACGACGCCAGCGCCTCTCCCTCGTCGAATATAAGCCGTTCGAGCAACCTCCAATCAAGTCGGTCGACGAATGCCTGACTATGAAGGTCGATGATGTCGTTCGGACGGTAGGCATAGAGCTTCATTACCGCCAGGTCCTCCAAGGATGGCGTAAGGTACCTGATAAAACGCGCCCCAATATCCAAGGGAATCAAACGATCTTCGTAATTGAACGGCATCTGATTACAATATGCCACCGCCATACCATTCACCTCGGGGTATCGAGCTATGATCTCGCGGAGGCACTTATCTGCCTCAAACACATCAATGTCATGTGTAACCGAACGATTCGTCACATCGTTTAGCATGAAGGCGCTTCCTCCCACCAATACAACGTTCGGCCTGTCGTCTCTTGGACCTATTTCCAGCTCCGCCTCTTCGTCAATGCCCAAAAGAGTCTGTTCTAAATCCTGCTTATACATAACAAATCCTATTATTATTCATCTTCAATAATACTATTCAGTCGCACGACAGGACCAACAGGATGCAAGAATTCCGCTCGTGGCGATAATCCCTACACCCTAGAAGTCCTAATGTGACAAACGCTAACTCTCCCAGCCGGCGCGGATTGTTGTTATGACATCGCCTAGGCGCTGGCCGAGGGCTGACAGATGTTGGAGCACTTCGCCGGGCGAAGCACCGTTGAGGATGCAGGTGAGCGCATACGAGACCAAGAAAATCGCCGCAAGTCCTAGCGGAATGAGCACGATCATCGCCAATGTGCGCAGGCGCTGGCCCACGCGGCGACGACGCGCACGACGCTTGTCGAACGCGAGCTCCTGCGCATATGAATCTTGCTGTACGGAATAGGCCTCTGGTGCCGATTCGCACACGGGCACAGCTGCAGGTAAAGCAGCAGGCACGACATTTTGCGCAAAGGGCTGGACTGCCGCCCCTTGCATTTGCATCTCCATGAGTCGTTGCTGCTGGCGCAACATGCGCTCGGCTTGTTGCTGCGGAGTCTCAAGAAACAGATCCATGCTGGCCTCCAAAATCGGAGCATTCGACGCTTACGACCAGCATCCCGCACCGCCATGACCGCGACAACGCAATCGCCGGCAATAGCCACAAAGTTTCTTTTACTCAAAAGCTGTCGAAAAGCTCAACAACTCCCCTACCAGCACTTTCTCTGAGCTTTTTTCGCCAGCAATCTTTTGGCCTTCCACCCTTACGCCAACTGACCAAAATCTAACCAAAAGCTTGACGAAAATTGTGAAGACAGGGACCCCAAACAAAAAGTGCCGCCCCAAAGGGGCGGCACACAAACCAATCTATTGGCCAAAACTCGTTGGCAAGCCCGCATCGTCAGACCCGCGGCGCATGCCTTTGCCTCGCGCGACTCTGCGAAGCCGTGAGCGAGAGGGAAAGGGATGCGCCGCGGGTCTGACGCCCGGAACGGTGAAACCAGCAGTTGCCCTGCGCTCCGTGGTCGATGAGGACAGACTACATGCCCGCGAGACCTCGGGCAGCGGTGGCGCACATAAACGCCAAGACTAGAATCACGAGCGAGCCCGCGATGTCTGCCAGCACGCCCATTACGCGGCGCTCAAACAGCCAGCTCTCAAAGTGCGGGGCGACGTTGCGCCAAACACGCCACAGCAAGATGCCCATACCGATGACGCTTGGGATATTGAGCAGTAGGATCTCGGAGCACAAAAGACCGATCAGGTTGCCGGCGGCAAAGCCCGCATCGCCCTCGCAGTATTTGCGATAAATCATGTACAGCATGTACGCCACAAACGGCTGCAAGCACGCAGAAATAAACGTGACCACCATCGAGGGGTCCTGCGAAAAGACCCCGGTGAGCTTATCCACGCTCGTGGCATCCTTAGAGGCCAGGAACAGGCCAATGACCACCACGGGCACCACACCCAAGATGACCTCGACCATCGTGAACAGCTTGGCAGTCAAATCCTCACTAGCCGAATTCAAATGGGGCGCCCACTCAGGATGAGCATGCGCGCCGACCTTCTTGTCCTTCTCAGCACGATCGGCCTTTTTACCCTCGGCAACCCGACGACCAGGATCATTGCGAGTTCCCGCCGCAGCAACCCGAGCCCGAGACTTCTTACCCATAACCAACACCTCACAAGAGGAAACGAATAGCCAACGCTACCCAGTGTACCCTCTAAGCAACGTCACCGCCCCAACCGGCCCCCACAAAAACGTGCCGCCCCATAAGGGGCGGCACACAAACTTCTTATCAGCTTTTCTGTAACGAGCACGCGACGACCCAACGCCGGAGCGCAGGGCGGGAGGCCGGATCGCCTTCCCTCAACGCGACCCTGCGGAGCC
>CABUPH010000007.1 GCA_902493375.1 uncultured Collinsella sp. | reverse complement strand
GTGACGCAAAAGCGTCGCCCCTCGTTTTTAACCATGCCAACTGAACCTGGTTCAGTTTGGTTGATTTCTGATCTCAGCCGAACACATTGAGCGGATAGGCCGTTCCCGCAGTCAGTCGAACGTCCCCGGGGCCCTTCTCAGGCCCCGGGGACGGCATTTTCCCAGTTGAAGGAACGGTGGAGATGTGTTTCGATGGGTCAGATTCGTGTCGTTCCGAAAAGACCGTGAACCTTTTGTGGGACACGCGGCGCCGTGGTACCATATCCGAGTTTGTTGTCTTGGTCGGAAACCAAGACGCCTTATGCGCTGATCGGTAACCAGCGCCTGACCAATAAGGAGTCCTACCATGAAGCAGGGTATCCATCCCCAGTATGTCGAGTGCACGGTGACGTGCTCTTGCGGCAACACCTTCAAGACGCACGCTACCGTGTCCGAGATGAAGGTCGAGCTTTGCAACGAGTGCCACCCGTTCTACACCGGCCAGCAGAAGTTCGTCGACACCGGTGGACGCGTCCAGCGCTTCGCCGACAAGTTCGGTGGCGCCGCTGCCGCCCAGCTCAAGAAGGCCGAGGAGGCCAAGGCTGCCAAGGCCGCCAAGGCTGCTGAGGCCGAGGCCGCTCGCAAGGCCGCCGCTGAGGCTAAGGCTGCCGAGAAGGCTAAGCGTGCCGCTAAGTTTGCCGAGGAGGCTGCCAAGCAGGCCGCCGAGGCTCCCGCAGAGGCTCCCGTCGAGGAGGCCGCTGCCGAGGCCGAGACCACCGAGGCTGCTGAGTAAATAGCTCGCCGCGGAATCGCTCGCATTCATGGCATAAGGGCCGTGCATCCGTTCGGGTGCGCGGCCCTTTTCATTTTATTGGTGCAAACCAACCTGTCCCCGTTGCACCAGATTGGTGCGAAGGGGACAGGTTGATTTGCACCAAATGGCAGAGAGACAGCGTTTTCCCAGATAAAAGTTGCCAAACTAAACCAGTCCCTTTTTGGCAGGCTGTCGTAGTTATTACGTGGTCGAGCGTGTCGACCGCATAGGCGGCGCCTTGTTTGGCTAAAGTACAAATATCTGTGTTTAACTCGTCCAAGGTTTCATGCCGCGGGCGATGGCCAAAAGGAAAACCACATGGGATTCATGTCAAAGCTGCTGTCCTTTGGATCCGATAAGGACCTGAAGCGCTACTACAAGATCGTCGACAAGATCAACGGTCTTGAGCCCCAGTTTGAGAAGATGACCGAGGAGGAGCTCCGCGCCCAGACCGATAAGTTCCGTGAGCGCTACGCCAACGGCGAGTCGCTCGACGACATGCTCCCCGAGGCCTTTGCCACCGTGCGCGAAGCTTCCAAGCGCACCATGGGCATGCGTCACTTTGATGTACAGCTCATCGGCGCCATGGCGCTGCACGAGGGCCACATCGCCGAGATGAAGACCGGCGAAGGCAAGACCCTCGTCTCCACGCTGGCCGGCTATCTCAACGCTATCGCCGGTAAGGGCGTGCACGTCGTCACCGTCAACGACTACCTGGCCAAGCGCGACTCCGAGTGGATGGGTCGCATCTACAAGTACCTGGGCATGACCGTCGGTCTGCTGCAGAACAACATGCCGCTCGAGCTGAAGCGCCCCGCCTACCAGGCCGACGTCACGTACGGCACCAACTCCGAGTTCGGTTTCGATTATCTGCGCGACAACATGGTTACCCGCCCCGAGCAGCGTGTTCAGCGCGGCCACAGCTACGCCATCGTCGACGAGGTCGACTCCATCCTGATCGACGAGGCCAGAACGCCGCTCATCATCTCGGGCGCCGGCACCAAGTCCGCCAGCACCTACAAGGACTTCGCGCGCGCCGTGCGCGGCCTTGAGCGCGGTGAGGACGTCTCGCACGACATGCTCACCGCCACCGAGGATGTTGAACCCACGGGCGACTACGTCATGGACGAGGCCAAGCACACCATCGCCGCCACTGAGCGCGGTCTTAAGAAGATCGAGCGCCGCCTGGGTATCGATGACATCTATGCCGATCTCTCAGGCCAGCTGGTCAACCACCTGCAGCAGGCGCTGAAGGCCCAGTACATGTTCCACCGCGACAAGCAGTACGTGGTCACCAACGGCGAGGTCAAGATCGTCGACGAGTTCACCGGCCGCATTATGGAAGGCCGCCGTTACTCCGAGGGCCTGCACCAGGCCATCGAGGCCAAAGAGGGCGTGCTCGTACGCGAGGAGAACCAGACGCTGGCCACTATCACCTTGCAGAACTACTTCCGTCTGTATGACAAGCTCTCCGGCATGACCGGCACGGCACTCACCGAGGATGCCGAGTTCCGCGAGATCTACAAGCTGCCCGTCGAGGTCATCCCCTCCAACAAACCCGTTCAGCGTGTTGACCACGAGGACCTGGTGTACCGTACCATTCAGGCCAAGTACAACGCCGTCGCCGACGATGTCGAGCAGCGTCACGCCAAGGGTCAGCCGGTTCTGGTGGGCACCGTTTCCATCGAGAGCTCCGAGAAGCTGTCTGCCGCCCTTACCAAGCGCGGCATCGCGCACGAGGTCCTCAACGCTAAACATCACGAGCGCGAGGCTCATATCGTTGCCCAGGCCGGACGCTACGGCGCCGTGACCATCGCTACCAACATGGCCGGTCGTGGTACCGACATCCTGTTGGGCGGCAACCCCGACGAGCTGGTGCGCGAGCGCCTTGAGTACGAGGGCCTGACCATGGAGGACGTGACGCCCGAGCAGCTTGAGCAGTTTAACGCCGAGGCCAAGGAGACCTGCAAGGCCGAGCGCGAGCGCGTGCTTGCCGCCGGCGGCCTGACCGTTATCGGCACCGAGCGCCACGAGTCCCGTCGTATCGACAACCAGCTGCGCGGCCGCTCCGGCCGTCAGGGCGATCCGGGCGAGACCCAGTTCTACCTGTCGCTCGAGGACGACCTCATGCGCCTGTTCGGTGGCGACAAGATGGACCGCGTCTCCAAGATGATGGTCACGGCCGACATGGGCGACGACATGCCCATCCAGCACAAGATCATCTCCAAGGCCGTCGAGAGCGCCCAGCACAAGGTCGAGAGCATCAACTTCTCCATGCGCAAGAGCGTCCTTGAGTACGACGACGTCATGAACAAGCAGCGCCAGGTCATCTACGCTGAGCGCAATAAGATTCTGGACGGCAAGGACCTGACCGACCACATCACCGAGGTCATGCACGACACCGTGTACCGCTGCGTTCAGGAGTTCTGCACCAAGGACAGTCACGATGGCGAGCGCGACCTGGAGGGCCTGCGCAAGTGGGTTGTGGAGCTCACCGGCCACATCGATACGCCGAAGTTCCCCGACGAGGATTATGAGGCTCTGGCTGCCGATGTCCTGGCTTACGTAGAGAAGTGCTACAACATGAAGGCCGAGCGCTTGGGCGAGGACCTGATGCGCGAGCTCAACACCCAGGTCATGCTGCGCGTCATCGATACCCGCTGGATGAACTACCTGCAGGAGATGGACTATCTCAAGACCGGCATCGGCCTGCGCGGCTTTGGCCAGCGCGACCCGCTGGTCGAGTACAAGACCGAGGCCTACGGCGCGTTCCAGATCCTCGTCGACACCATGTACGAGGATTACCTGCGCACGGTTCTGCGCATCGAGATCAAGGCTGCCCCGCGTGCCGTGGAGCACAAGGAGGAGCCCGCGCTCGAGGGTGCGCACTTCTCCGGTCCTGCCGAGGTCGATGGTGACAACGGCGACTCGGTGCTGCGCAAGCAGGCGCAGGTGCAGGCCCGCACGGCTGTCCAGGGTGGTCCGGCTGCCGTCAACAACGGTGGCAAGGTGACCACCTATCGCAAGTCCGAGAGCGACGATCCGTACGTCAACGTGGGCCGCAACGACCCGTGCCCCTGCGGTAGCGGCAAGAAGTTTAAGTACTGCCACGGCAGGAATCGTTAATGGCTGAGGCTTTAGAGGTAACGCCCGCCGAGCTGGACGCGTTTGCGGACCGGCTCGGTGAGGTCGAATCGTATCTCCATTTGGACGAAAAGCGCACGCGCGTGACCGAGCTCGAGGCCAAAAGTGTCGCCCCTGGCTTTTGGGATGACGCCGACGCCGCCCGTGCCACCATGGAGGAGATTGCGCGCACCAAGGAAGATATCGCTTCCGTGGACACCGCACGCGGCGAGCTATCTGACGCCCGCGCGGCGCTGGAGCTTGCCGAGGAGATGGGGGATGACCCCGACGCCGCCGCATTGCGCGAGGAGGCTGCCGCTACGGCAGAACGCCTGGCCCGCGCTATCGACGAGCTCGAGCTTTCGAGTTGGTTCACCGGTGAGTTCGATCACGGTGATGCCATTGTGACCATCAAGCCCGGACAGGGTGGTCTGGAGGCCCAGGACTGGACCTTCATGCTTTTTAAGATGTACATGAAGTACTGCCAGCGTCGCGGTTGGAAAGTCACCATCAACGATTGTCCCGCTGCCGAGGTCATCGGCATCGACCGTGCGACCTTTACCGTCGAGGGCAAGGACGCATTTGGCATGCTGCGCGCCGAGGCCGGTGTCCACCGCTTGGTTCGCATTAGCCCCACCGACGACAAGAAGCGCCGCCAGACTACGTTTGCCGGCGTCGAGGTCATCCCCGTGCTGCCCGACGATATCGATATCGAGATTAGTCCCGATGACATTCGCGTCGACGTGTACCATGCAAGCGGCCCGGGCGGCCAGGGTGTCAACACCACCGACTCCGCCGTGCGCGTGACGCATTTTCCCAGCGGCATTGTGGTTACCTGCCAAAACGAGCGCAGCCAGATCCAGAACAAGGCCGCGTGCATGCAGATCCTCAAGGCTCGCCTGTACGAGATTGAGCTCGAGAAGCGCGCCGAGGCGCTCGATGAAATTCGCGGACCCAAAACCACGATCGGTTTTGGCAACCAGATTCGCAGTTACGTGCTCTACCCGTACCAGATGGTCAAGGATTTGCGCTCGGGCGTGGAGACCAGCAATGTCGAGGCCGTTCTTGACGATGGCGACCTCGACCCGTTTGTTATTGGCTACCATCGCTGGGCCACCGGCAACGCCGACGCGGAGACCCCATCTGCATAAATCGCCCGGTTTATGTGGAAATGGATAAAACCCTCCGAGCAGGGTGGTTTTGTATCCAAAGCAAACCCTGCGCAGGGGTGGTTTTTGTTCGGCGAATCGGTAGAATCGAATACAGCAAGAAGTTCGAAGCGCATCCGTTTGGGTGCGCTTTTTTGAGGGAGGTAGCATGGCATATCGTCTGGACATCAAGCGCATTCTATCGATGAACTTCTTTCACGACCTGCCCCAGATTATGTTGGGGTGCGCTCTGGCCGCTATTGCGACCGACCTGTTTTTGATTCCCAACGGCCTTGCTGCCGGTGGCGTTACGGGCCTTGCCACCATTATCCAGGCGGTCGGCGCATCGCGCGGCCTATCGCTTCCCGTTGGTATTCAGACGATCGTGATGAACGCCTTGCTGTTGCTGGTCGTTATGCGCGAGGGCGGCATGTTCTACGTGGTGCAGACCGCGACGGGCTTTGTGCTGCTGGGCTTCTTTACCGATCTGTTCGCCCCGTTTGTAGCACCTCTGGCGCATGCGGACCTGATGCTTCCCGCTATGTGGGGCGGCATTATTACGGGCATCGGTTACGGCATGGTGCTGCGTGCCGGCGCCAACACCGGCGGCTCGGACACGATTGGACAGATCATCTCGCGTAACACCTCGCTGCCGGTGGGCTCGACCGTTATGGCAATCGATGTTGCCGTATGCGCGCTGTCGGCTCCGGTCTTTTCAATCGAAAACGCACTATATGCAGGCCTTTCGATGGTCATTAGCGGCTACGTGATCGATGCCGTGGTCGATGGTGGCAATAAACGTCGTATGGTACTCATCATCTCGGACAACTTCCCCGATATCGCGGCCGACATCATGTATGGTCTGGGCCGCGGCTGCACCAAATTAAAGGCGACCGGCATGTATTCGGGCGCCGAGAAGCCGGTGATCATGGTCATCGTGAGCCGTCGAGAGCTCAATACCCTTAAGACGATCGTGCGCGAGCGCGATCCTCACGCCATTGTGACGGTCGCTGACGTTACGGAAGCCTTCGGCGAGGGATTCAAGGACATTAGCGCGTAGGGGCGACCGCGTTCCATCCAAAAGACGTTCACATTGATAAACCGTTTCATCAGCGGTTCTGCCTGCTAAATTGTTCAAATAATGATAAAAACTCTGGTAAAGCCATCAGTTTCCAGCATAATGAATGACGTACGTGCATTGCGGCTGTGTTGGGATTACCTTCGGTGCCGTGCGCATCTTGTCTAAAGAGGATGAAAGGAAGGCACAATGAGCGACGAAGAGCTCAAAAAGGTTGCCAACGAGGTAAGGAAGGGCATCGTCACCGGCGTGCACGCTGCCAAGTCCGGCCATCCGGGCGGTTCGCTCGGTGCTGCCGACATCATGACCTATCTGTACTTTGAGGAAATGAACGTCGACCCGTCCGATCCCCGCAAGGCCGATCGCGACCGTTTTGTGCTCTCCAAGGGCCATTGCGCTCCGGGCCTGTACGCCGTGCTCGCCGAGCGCGGGTTCTTCCCCAAGGAGGATCTTGAGACGCTGCGCCACATCGGCAGCCACCTGCAGGGTCACCCCAACATGAACGACACCCCGGGCGTCGACATGTCCACCGGCTCGCTCGGCCAGGGCATTTCCGCCGCCGTGGGCATGGCCGTTGCCGCCAAGCACTGGGGCGATACTTATCGCACGTACGCCCTGCTGGGTGATGGCGAGAGCGAGGAGGGCCAGGTCTGGGAGGCCGCCATGTTTGCCGGCAACCAGCAGCTCGATAACCTCTGCGTGATCGTCGACCACAACGGCCTTCAGATTGACGGTCCCGTCGAGGAGGTCAACGACCCCATGCCGCTCGCCGACAAGTTCCGCGCGTTCAAGTTCCACGTGGTTGAGCTCGCCGACGGCAACGACTTCGACCAGATCCGCGCCGCCTTTGCCGAGGCTCGCGCCACCAAGGGGCAGCCGACCGCCATTATCGCCGAGACCACAAAGGGCAAGGGCGTGTCCTTTATGGAGAACCAGGTTGGCTGGCACGGCAAGGCCCCCAACGATGAACAGCTTGAGCAGGCCATGGCAGAGCTCACGGCCGCCGGAGAGGAGCTCTAGGATGGCAGACGTCAAGAAAATCGCCACGCGTGTAAGCTACGGCGAGGCCCTCGTCGAGCTCGCCAACGAGCACGATGACTTTGTGGTCCTCGACGCCGACCTGGCCGCCGCCACGCAGACCGGTAAGTTTAAGGCCGCTTGCCCCGACCGCTTCTTCGATGTGGGCATTGCCGAGAGCAACCTGATGGGCGTCGCCGCCGGTATCGCGACCACTGGTCGTGTTGCCTTCGCGAGTACCTTTGCCATGTTCGCTGCCGGTCGCGCCTTTGAGCAGGTCCGCAACTCCATCGGCTACCCGCACCTCAACGTTAAGATCGGTGCCACGCACGCCGGCATCTCGGTGGGCGAGGACGGCGCCACGCACCAGTGCTGCGAGGATATCGCCCTCATGCGCGTCATCCCCGGCATGACCGTAATTGTTCCCGCCGACGACGTGGAGGCCCGCGCCGTGACGCGCGCCGCCTACGAGTGCGACGGTCCGGTGTACATGCGCTTCGCCCGTTTGGCCTCGCCGGTTATCAACGACCCCGAGACCTACAAGTTCGAGTTGGGTAAGGGCATTGTCATGCGCGAGGGCGCCGATGTGACCATCATCGCCTGCGGCCTGATGGTCGGCGAGGCTCTCGAGGCCGCCGAGCAGCTCGCTGCCGAGGGCATCGACGCCGAGGTCATCAACATGCACACCATCAAGCCCATCGATGCCGACCTGATCGTCAAGAGCGCCACCAAGACCGGCCACGTCGTGACCGTCGAGGAGCACTCTGTGATCGGTGGCCTGGGCAGCGCCGTTGCCGACGTCCTGTGTGAGCAGTGCCCGACGCCGCTCAAGAAGATCGGCGTCAACGACACCTTCGGTGAGTCTGGCCCGGGCGCCGAGCTCCTGCACAAGTACGGCCTGGACGCCGCCAACATCGTGGCGACCACCAAGGAGTTCTTGGCATAAGGCAAGACGAGGCAAAGTATCGTCTCAACAACCACATCCAAGCCAGAACAGGGGCATCCCCAAAGAGGGCGCCCCTGTTTTTGTTGAATTTAAATTAGAGTCCTGCCAAGCAAAGGTCCCATGGGGAAACGGGCCCATCCCAACAAAGTGCAATTCAGACCCTTCCAACTTTGTATGCGCAGCATTTCAAGTTGGTGCGTCGGTCCCATAGTAGCCGCAGGCCGGGCGCAGGGTTACCTCCCAAATCTTTCCGCAGCGCAGGCCGGCGTTTGTCCGCAGCTCCGCAGGAGCAGGACAAATGCCGGCCATGCGCGAGGACGATTTGGGAGGTAACCCTGCGCCCGGCCGGTGGGATCCCAAAGCCCGCCATGCTTCTTATGTGCAGCAAAGCTAATGCTGCTAAAATATAAAGCGCTCATGTAGTTTAAACGCACGACGATAAGGAGCACCAGTGGGTAACCACTTCCGTACCTCCGGTGCGGGCGATGATGCCCCCAAGACGCAGACAGGCGTCCAGGGCAGTCGTTTCGCCACTCCGGATTCAGAGGGCCAGCCTGTTGCTCAGGCCTCCGCTCAGCCGGCAGATCAGGCACAGCCGGCATCCGATCCCTTTGCCTACAATCCCACCAGCGATGTTGCGCTTTCCGGCACGGCGGGTTTTGAGCCCGTTCAGGCTGTGACCGCTCGCGTGGAGCAGCCTCAGGCTGGCGCCGCCGCGCCGCAGCCTAGCATGGCCGGCATTCCCGACCCCATGGCTCCTGCGACACCGGCTCCTCAGCCTGCGCAGTCTGGCCTCTTTGCCGCTATTCCCGATCCCACGCAGCCTGCTGCCCCGGTGGTCGAGAGCGATCAGGCAGCCGAGGTCGCAAGCCTCGATAACGCGCTCAACAACCCCGATTTTACGTCGGTGTTTGCGCCCGTCGATCCGCAGGCCAGCCGCAAGAAGATGGCCAAGCAGGCCGGTGTCGAGCCCGTCATCCTTATGGAGCATGTCACCAAGATCTATCCGGCACAGCCCAACAAGCCTGCACTCGACGACATCAACATCGAGATCTATCCGGGTGAGTTCGTCTTCCTGGTCGGTCACTCCGGCTCGGGTAAGACCACGCTGCTGTCGACGCTCAACCGCGACGTCAAGCCGACGAGCGGTCGTATTTTGGTTGCCGGTCAGGACCTCATGAAGATCAAGAACCGCAAGGTTCCGTTCCTGCGCCGCCAGATTGGCGCCGTGTTCCAGGACTTTAAGCTCCTGCCGCAAAAAACCGCCTACGAAAACGTGGCGTTTGCTCTGCAGTGCATCGGCAAGCCCAAGGGCGTCATTCGCAGCCAGGTGCCCGAGGTGCTGCGTCTGGTTGGTCTGGCCGATCAGATGGACTCGTTACCCGACCAGCTTTCCGGTGGCGAGCAGCAGCGCGTTGCCGTCGCCCGCGCTATGGTCAACCGTCCGCCGCTGCTGATCTGCGACGAGCCGACGGGCAACCTCGACCCGGCGATCTCGCTGGGCATCATGAAGCTGCTCGAGCGTATTAACCGCACTGGCACCACCGTGATCGTCGCCACGCACGACCGCGAGATGGTCGATAGCATGCACCGTCGCGTGATCGCCCTCGAGGGCGGCCACGTTATCCGCGACCAGGAGAGGGGAGGTTACGGCAACTATGGCACCAACTAACGTGGGCTACTCCTTCAAAGAGGCAATCAGCCACTTCTTCCGTAACTGGACTACCTCGCTCGGCGCCGTCATCACGATCTTCCTTTCGCTGTTTATCATCGGCCTGTTCATCATGGGCTCTGCGATGCTGAACTCCGTGATCGGCACCGTCGAGGATCAGGTTGTCATCAACGCGTTCATTAGTGATGACGCCGATCAGGCCGATGTTCAGGCTTTTGAGGCCGAGCTTAAGACGTGGAATAACGTCAAGTCCGTGACCTATAAGGACAAGGACGACGCGCTGGCCGAGTATACGAGCAAGATGTCGGGCAACGCCGACGCCACCATGAGCGCGCTCGATGGCCAGAATCCGCTGCCGGCTTCGTTTGCAATTGAGATGGACGATCCGTCCAAGGTCGAAAGCACGGCCCAGAAGCTCAAGAAGAACGCCGACTTCCAGAAGATCGCGGATGACGGCGACGTCAACGCGAGCGTGCTGTACGGCCAGGAGGAAGTGAGCCGCCTGTTCCAGGTGACCAACTACATCCGCATCGCCGCCGTGGTGCTCGTTGGCCTTCTGACCTTTATCGCATTCATCTTCATCAACAACACGATTCGCCTTTCCATCACGGCGCGTCGTCGTGAGATTGCGATTATGCGTCTGGTCGGCGCCAGCAACGGCTTCATTCGCGGCCCGTTTATCACCGAGGGCGTACTGCAGGCCATTTTGGGCTCGCTGCTTTCCATCGGTGTTCTGGAGCTGCTGCGCAATCTGATGATTCCGCGTCTGCAGGAGAGCATCGGCTGGATGTCGTTTGCCCTGCCGATGCAGTACTACCTGGTGACCTATGCTGCGCTGATTCTGGTCGGCGTGATTATCGGTCTCTTTGGTTCTGCCATCGCCATGCGCCGCTATCTGCGCGTGTAGGCATGCCTGGAATTCATCCCTTCCAACGGGTCGTCTCTTATGGGGCGGCCCGTTTTTTGATCCCTAGGGGACGGCAGGAAAACGGATCATTGTGGCGCTGGTCTATCTATGTGACCCGCAATCCTGCCGTCCCCTAGGGATCATTTGGGTAGACTCTTGGGATGTAAACGGCAATCGATAGCAAGGAGGCGCCATGGGGCGCAATAACAAGCATAAGCGCGGTGCCCGAAATAAGCGTGGGTCGGTGCGCAGCGAACGCCGTCCGAGCCTGACCGGGCGCGTGCAGCTCCATGAGCATAGCGCCTACGTTGTAACCGAGAGCGGCGACTACAAGGTTATGGGCCGCGGTAAGCGCGAGATCATGGATGGCGATACCGTTGCCGTGAGCATTAAGAACAGCCCGCACGGTGAGCGGCGCGCCGTGATCGAAGGCGTGGTTGAGCGCGCAGCCATAAGCGTGGTGGGTACGTACCAGACCGCTGGTCCGCTCGGTGTGATCGAGCCGCTCGATTCGCGCCTGAAGGCCGACTTCTTCATTCTGCCCGAGGATACCTCGGCGGATCGTCTGGGCGTCCACCCGGGTGATGCCGTTGTCGCGCGCATTTTGACCTACCCGACGCGCCTGGAATCGGGCACCGTGACGATCGAACGCCGCATTGGCGGAGATGACGCGCCCGATTTGGGCGTTCAATATGTGATGGCGCGTTACGGCTATACCGATAGCTATCCCGAGGCCGCGCTGGACGAGGCCGAGGGGCTTTCGCTCGATGTGTCCGCGGCGCTTAAGGACCCGCTCCGCCGCGATCTGCGCGACCGCTTTGTCATCACGATCGACCCGGTCGACGCGCGCGACTTTGACGATGCCATTTCGCTTGAGCGCACGCCCGAGGGTGGCTACAAGCTGGGTGTGCATATCGCTGACGTTTCTTACTATGTGGCTTGGGACGGGCATATCGATCTTGAGGCTCGCCATCGTACGACATCGGTGTATCTGGCCGATCGCGTGCTTCCCATGCTGCCCGAACGCCTGTCCTGTGACCTGTGTTCGCTTCGCCCTGACGAGGACCGTCTGGCGTTTACCGTTGACATTGAGCTCGATGCGCAGGGTCGCGTGCGGCATTACGATCCGTACCCCAGCGTGATTCGCTCGCGTGTGCGTATGGACTATGACGGCGCTGAGGCGCTGCTGGTGCGTGCCGGCGCGGTGGAGTATGGGGTGCTGGAGGGTGCGACCGAGGATGTTGCGGCTGCCGAGGCCTCGCGCGAGGAGGCGCTTGAGCGTGGGCTTGCATGCGAGGAAACTGCTCGCGGCTATAACGTCGACCTCGGCGATTTCCTTGTCGCCGCCAACGAACTCGCCGAACTTCGCCGTCGTATTCGTCGTGCCCGCGGCTCAGTCGATTTTGACACGGCCGAGATTCGCGCTCTATTGGATGAGGACGGAGTACCCGTGCAGATTGTGGCGCGCGAGCGTTCGTGTGCCACGTCGCTTATCGAGGAAGCCATGCTACTCGCCAACGAGTGCGTTGCAGAGTGGCTGGCAGACCGTGATATCGAGGCCTGCTATCGCGTGCATGAGGATCCGAGCCCCGATAGCCTGCACGGTGCCGCCGTTGCGCTGGCGCAGCTGGGCATCATCGACGATCGCCGTGCTGCCGGTATCGCCCTGGGGAGTCCCGATGAGCTACAGGCTGCAGTTGATGCTGCCGCCGGTACGGCCAGCGCACCGCTCGTCAACACGCTGCTTCTGCGCAGCATGCAGCGCGCACTGTACAAGCCGCGCAACGAGGGCCACTTTGCGCTTGCCGCTCCGTGCTACTGCCACTTTACGAGTCCTATCCGCCGCTATCCCGATCTGGTGGTGCACCGCGTGCTCAAGCTGCAGCTGGCCTATGAGCAGCTGGGCGGCAAGGACGCCTTGGCACGCACGCCCCGGCTCATCGGTAAGGGTCGCGAGTCCCTGCCACGCATTCTGCCGCAGATTTGCCGTGCATGCAGCGATGCGGAGCGTGCGGCCGATGCCGCCAGCCATGCGACGCAAAAGATCAAGATTGCCCAGTACTACGAGGATCGCCTGGGCGAGCGCTATGCCGGAACGGTCTCGTGGGTCAGCAGCATGGGCCTGTTCGTACGCTTGGATCTGACGCAGGTCGAGGGCCTGGTTTCAATTAAGAGCCTGGGCAACGAGTGGTTCGAGTTTGACGAGGACGCGCTCACGCTCACAGGTGCCGACACGGGGACCCGCTATGAACTGGGGCAGCGTGTGATCATCGAGGTCTCGCGCGTCAATACCACGCGTGGGCACTTGGACTTTAAGCTTATCCATTAGCCAAATTCCGACTCATGGTGTGGGGGCGGAGAGCGGCCTTTCGGGACCGCCCTCCGCATTTGAATCGTGGCTATCTTGCCGTCTGCTCGGCCGCCCGCTTGCCTGCTATTGGAGAGGTAAAACCTACCAAAATAAACCTGTCCCTTTTTGGCAGGTTTACAAGAAAGCGGGGATGAGATGGCGACGGTGTACGGTTATGCGCGGGTGAGTTCGCGCGATCAGAATCTTAATCGGCAGCTGGATGCGCTGGGCGCCTATGGCGTGGGCTCGGCGAATATTTATGCCGACCATGCGAGCGGCAAGGACTTCGATCGACCGCGTTATCGCGAGCTGCTGCACGTCCTGGGAGACGGGGACGTACTGGTGGTGCTTTCTATCGACCGACTTGGCCGTAATTACTCCGAGATTCTTGAGGAATGGCGACGCATTACCAAGGAGCTCGGGGTTGCCATTGTGGTGTTGGACATGCCATTGCTTGACACGCGCGCCAGGGCCAGCGGCGCGCCGGATGTGACCAACACCCTGATTGCCGATATTGTGCTGCAACTGCTGAGCTACGTGGCGCAGGTGGAGCGCGAGAATATCCATCGGCGCCAGGCGGAGGGGATTGCGGCGGCGCGGGCGCGAGGGGTTCGTTTCGGTCGACCTCGCAAGCCGTGCCCTCCTCAGTTTGAGCTGGTGCGCAATAGCTATGAGGCAGGCGATATTACCCGCAGCCAGGCAGCAAAGTGCCTGGGCGTGTGCGTGGGGACGTTCGATCGCTGGATGCGCGAGGCGGGGTAGGGGTTTGCGTCGCTTTGTCGCTTCCTGTTGCGATTCAAATTTTGATACGGTGACGATGTCATTTGGGGCTACACTCGCTGATATTCAAAAAAAGGAGGTTGGCCCTTGGCGCGCGTAAAACAAATAATCGGATGGACCGCGATCGTTCTGTTCGCTGCAACGCTGGCGGGCATCTGGGTGCTGACGGAGCAAAATGCGGTGGAGACGTCGCTGCTGAGCGAGTCCACCGCGCGTGTGGTGGAGGGTCAGGCTACGGGCGTTCAGGCCGCCGATGCCACGGGTGAAGCCCAGACGGAGAACGGAATGACCGGGGGCACCGATTCGGCTGCCTCGAATGTCCGGTCTGGCCGACTTGCTTCCATTCGCATGTGGGTGGGCGCAAACGTCCGTCGCGTTGCCCATACCGTAGAGTTTTTCTTCGTCGGATTGTTCGCCTCGGTGATCGTGGCTTGCTTTTCCAGGCGTCCGTGGAGCGTGTGCTCCCGTTGCGTGCCCGTATTGCTCTTTTGCGCCGCCTGCTCCGTTGGCGATCAGGTACATAAGATCTTTGTTCCCGGCAGGCATTTCGACGTTATCGATTTAGGATTCGATGCTGCGGGCTATATCACCGCCATGCTGTTGGTATTGCTGGCAGCGGCGTTGGTGCGCCATGCGACTCGGCCGATCGGCGCCCATGCGAGGCGCTAGCCTTAAGACGAGACATCGCGACTGCCTATGCTTCGACATTGACTACAATAACGGCTGCAATCGCGAGCGGTCGTCGATGTGCAGTTTTCCATACACCTGTTTTCTCTAAGAAAGGAAATCCCATGGCGGTATTGTTTGTTGAATATCCCAAGTGCTCGACCTGTAAGAAGGCCAAGGCATGGCTGGACGAACATGGGGTAGAGTATATCGACCGCGATATCGTTTTGGACAATCCCACGGCTGATGAGCTTGCGACCTGGATTGCTCGTTCGGGGCTGCCGGTGCGGCGCTTCTTTAATTCGTCGGGCATGAAATATCGAGAGCTGGGCCTGAAGGCGCGTCTGGATGCGGGCATGACGGATCGGGAATGCTATGAGCTGCTGGCGACCGACGGCATGCTGGTCAAGCGTCCGCTGCTGGTGGGCGACGACTTTGCGATTCCTGGCTTTAGGGAAGCGGCTTGGGCCGAGGCGTTGCTGTAGCGGCTCCGGAAAATGCGACCCGTTTTGAGTGATCGGGGTGGGATGTGTTTTCCATCGGCGGGCTCGCTCGGCTCAATCCTCGAGCTGTGCCCATTCGTGCGGATCGTAGACCTTTACGTGCTTGTTGGGCTTGCCGCTCCAGTACTCCTCGTCCATAAAGGGCAGATATGCCTGAACGCCGGGACAGATAAAGGGAATCCGCTGCTGTTGCAGTCGCTCGCGCTGGCGCTGCTCCAGGTGCGCCTCGGATATGACGGTCGGCATACCGGACAGCTCGACGAGGCTTGCCTGGATTCGCTTAAGGTCGGGGAGTCCCGCGTGCCATGACACTCGCATGATCAAAAAGGATGCACGGCGGTATTTTGCCTGCATCACCGTGATGGCGGGGCGCAGTGTGGGATGGATTTTGTCCCGTTCGGGCCAAAGGTCAGCAGTGATCTCGAGGCCCAGGGTCTCCCATAGGTAATCAAGCTCTTCGTCCATGGTGCCTCGATATCCGTGCAATGATGACGGTTCGATTGTGCCATCAGCCGTGAGTGCTGCATTGTTGTAATCTACCAGCGGTAGATGTGGGATGTTTTACGGGCTTTGACGCCGTAGGTGTCGCTGGTGCTTCACAGGTCCTTCACGTGTTGGCCGTATTTGACTGAATTTCAAAAAAGTCAAAATTAGGGCTTGCGTCACGGCGGGACTTCCCGTATATTTCTTTCTTGCGCAAAGGCACAGCCGAGCGCAGCGATGCAGTCATTGGGATGTCGTCTAATGGCAGGACAGCGGATTCTGGTTCCGTCAATGGGGGTTCGACTCCCTCCATCCCAGCCATTGCATTTGCTACATATGGCCCGTTCGTCTAGCGGTTTAGGACGCCGCCCTCTCAAGGCGGAGATCACCAGTTCGAATCTGGTACGGGCTACCAAAATTGAACGCCCGGGCCTCGTAAGAGACCCGGGTTTTGTGTATTGACCGATGTTTAAGGCGCGTTGAGTCTGCCGCCTGGACCGAGGAGTTGTCATGGACCTGCCCATCAGCTTGCAAGACATCACGTATGCCGAGAACTATCTGGCGCAGGGCGACCTGGCTACGGCGACGCCGCTGCTGGAGCGCCTGGTGGAGCTCGCCGAGGAGTATATCGACGCCGAGTGCAAGACGGAGGAGAAGCGCCAATACTTTAGCTTCGATAGCAAGTTTGAGCGCTTGGCCTATCGCCGCGTGGAGAAGGATCCGCGCGAGCTCGTGCAGGTCGAGGTGCCGTTTGACCGCCTGTACTCTGACATGGCGTTTGCCTACATTCGCCAGCAGGATTATGTGAGCGCTCGCAATGCCCTGATGCAGGCTGTGCGTTGGGACCCCATGAACTGCAACTATCGCTTGGATTTGGCCGAGCTGTTCCGCGCACTCGAAGACAAGCAGGAATGGGCATCGCTCTCGTTTTCGGTGCTGGAGCGTGCAAGCGATGGCAAGTGCGCCGCCCGCGCTTACGCCAATCTGGGACAGTACTTCTTGGAGCCCGAGACCGAGAACATTTCGGCTGCCGTGGGCTGCGCGCGTCTGGCGCTGCGCCTGGCGCCCAACGATGCGCATACGACGCGCCTGCTCAACAAGATCCATACTACCCATCCGGATGCCGCCGAGGAGAGCGACGAGCACGTGATGGGTGAACTGGCCCTGCAAGGCGTTCCGACCTCGCCTTCGGCCGAGATTGCCATCTGCCTGATTATGTGCGCGACCGATGCTGCAAGCGACGGCGACAAGCAGGAGGCGACGCGCCTGACGGTGCGTGCTCGTGACTTGGTGGGCGAGGAAGCCTGCGCGGCGATTATCAAACTGGTGCGCGAGAGCGATGCTGAGCTCAATGCCGAGCGCAAGGCAAAGCGCGAGGCTGCGGGCTCAAACGCCGATGGCGCCAAGGAGGCCGGCGATGCCCAGTAAGCGCGAGCGCAAGCTCATTTCCAAGAATCGCTCGGCACATCACGAGTACTTTATCGATGAGACATTTGAGTGTGGCATTGAACTGAGCGGCACCGAGGTCAAGTCGATTCGCGAGCGCGCCTGCCAGATAACCGATACCTTCGCGCTGATCCGCGGCGGGGAGTGCTGGCTCGTCGGCCTGCATATCCACCCTTATAGCCATGGTGGCGTGTGGAATCGCGATCCCGACCGTCGGCGTCGTCTGCTGCTGCACCGCAAAGAGATCGACTTTCTTGACGGCAAACTTCGCAACCGTGGTTATGCGCTGGTTCCGTTGGAGCTCTACTTTAATACCGACGGCCGCGTAAAGCTGCTGCTGGGTCTGGGTCGCGGCAAGAAGCTCTATGACAAGCGCGAGGACATGGCCAAGCGTGATGTCCAACGCGAGATCGACCGCGCCCTCAAAGAGCGCAATCGCTAGGTTTCTAGCAGGTGGATTGGTGGGACACATCTCATCTTTCTTACTGTTCTGACACATATGTCTCAAAGGCGGCGTCCGTTATGGGTGCCGCCTTTTTTGTGGGTACATACATCCATGAGGTTCCAACCCGAGCTAGGGGAGTGATCGTTATGGACAAAACTGCGTTCTTTACCATGCCGAGTGGCCTGTACGTGGTGAGCGCCGCGGCGGACGGGCTGCGTGCCGGCTGCGTTATCAACACAGCAGTGCAGGTGACATCCGCCCCGCCGCGCATCTCGATTGCCGTGAACAAGGAAAATGTCACGTCCGGCGTAATCGCATCGGCTAAGGCCTTTGCGCTGACCGTGATTGACCAGACCGCCGACATGCTCTATATCGGCAACTTTGGCTTCCGCACCAGCAGCGATTACGACAAGTTTGCCAAGTACGAGACCCACGAGACCGCTCTGGGCATGCCTTATGTGCCCGAGCGCGCGGCGGCCTTGTTTGGCTGCCGTTTGATTGATACCGTGGACGTGGGCACGCATCTGCTGTTTATCGGCGAGGTTGAGGATGCCGAGCGCTTGAGCGGCGAGGCCCCGCTGACCTATGACTACTATCACAAGGTCTTGAAGGGCAAGACGCCGCCCAAGGCTTCGTCGTATCAAGGCTAGAAATGTTCTAAAAATACTTGCATTATATTATTGAGAATCTATACTAATAAACGAAGTACATCACCAGTCACGTTCGAGAGGAGAACATCATGGCTGAGGAGAAGAAGACGTATAAGTTTGTGTGCACCGTTTGCGGCTACGAGGTTGAGGTCGACACGCCCGAGCTGCCCGAGGATTACGTGTGCCCGGTGTGCGGCGTCGGCCCCGATGAGTTTGAGCTCGTCGAGGAGTAACTCGTAGACACACGGCGATTAGCCATACAGAGCTCTGTCCAAGGGCCCCGGTCGAATTCTCGGCCGGGGCCCTTTTCTTCCGCCCCCAAGGGATCACGGCTGCTGTTAGCTGATCCTGTCTGTCGTGAGTCCGGCCGACCGTTTGTCTCAATCTGTAACATCTAGCAGTGAAAACGGGGTCTACGTGTTACAGATTGAGACAAACGGAGCTGTCCCTCGGAATGATCTCGATCTGTAACATCTAGACATCAAAAGCGGGTTTAGATGTTACAGATCGAGACGTTTGACTGGGTGGACATGCGGCCTCGTTACATCCCTGTCAACAACACGACATCGAGAATCGTCACGATGACGCCGATCCCTACGAGCAGCGCGTTGAGCGGGCGCGAGTTGGCGTATTTGCCCATAACGCGGGGCGAACTGGTGAGTCGTATGAGCACAAAGACCGTAATCGGCAACTGAAGCGACAACAGCGCCTGACTCCAGATGAGACCCTCAAAAGGATTCGGGACGATCAGGCACGCCGCCACTGCGCCGACGAAACAAACCGCCACTCCAATCGATGAGTGCCGGTCGTGGATGTCGTATTCCTCGTCGAACATGCCCGCGGTGATGGTGCCCGCCGCCATGCCCGCCGTCACACTACTCGATATGCCCGCAAACAGCAGCGCCACCGCAAAGATGGTCGAGCTTGCCGGGCCCAAGATGGGGGAGAGCGTGGCCGCTGCGACGGCGAGGTCGTCTACGACCATGCCGTGCGCAAAGAAGGTCGTTGCGGCCAGGACGACCATGGCCGAGTTGATTGCCCAGCCCACGGCCATCGAAAAGAACGTGTCGAAGAGCTCGTAGCGCAGACGTTCTTCGATAACTTGCTCGCCTTGGCCTTCGAAGTGCATGGATTGGATGACCTCGGAGTGTAGAAAGAGGTTATGGGGCATAACGACCGCACCCAGGACACTAACGATAATCGCGGCCGAGCCAGTGGGCATACTGGGCGTGATCCAGCTTATGGCGGCTTGCGGCCAGTCGACCTTGACCAGCGCGAGCTCGGCCAAAAACGAGAGTCCTACCACGCCTACGAAGGCGATAATCCAGCGCTCGGCACGCTTGTAGGAGCTCGTCATGAGCATCGCCATCGATACTGCTGCCACGATGACGCAGCCGGCACGCACGGGCAGTCCAAAGAGCATCTGGAGCGCAATCGCGCCGCCCAGGATCTCGGCCATGGCGGTGGCGATGGTCGCGAGGTAGGCACTGGCGAGCACCGTGCGCCCAACGAAGCGGGGGAGAAAGCGGGTCGTGGCCTCGGCAAGGCAGGCGCCCGTGGCGATGCCCAAGTGCGCCGCGTTGTGCTGCAGCACGATGAGCATGATCGTGGACAGCGTGACGATCCACAGCAGCGCGTAGCCAAACTGCGAGCCGGCGGCCATGTTGGAGGCCCAGTTGCCTGGATCGATAAAGCCGACGGTCACGAGAAGCCCGGGGCCGATATGCCGTGCAATGTCTAGGCCTCCGTGACCGTCGGTGCGGTGCGAGCCAAAGTGTTGTTTGAGATGGTTGAGCATGGCTGGTTCCTACGTTGGGGTGGCGTGGCGCTGCACTTGGGTTGCGCGGCGCCACGCCCTGGGTTTAGGTTTGGGCTACTTGTGCGCCTTGCCTTGGTTGGCCACGGCGTCGATCTTGGCGGCGATGGTCGCCGGGTCGCCGATGTAGCGCTTGTCGAGGACGTTGAAATCGGCATCGAAGGTGTAGACGAGCGGCACGCCGGTGGGGATGTTGACCTTGAGGATCTCCTCGGGCGTGAGGTGCTCGAACTTCATGACGAGAGAGCGCAGGGAGTTGCCGTGTGCGGCGATGAGTACGCGCTTGCCGGCGAGCATCTGGGGGCGAATCTCGTCTTCGAAATAAGGCCAGGCACGGGCTATCGTGTCCTTGAGGCACTCGGTGTAGGGCAGCTGGTCGGGTGCGACATCACGGTATTGCTCCTGGGTGTGGGGATCGCGCGCGTCGTTCGGCTCGAGTGCCGGCGGGCAGATATCGAAGGAGCGGCGCCAGATGAGCACCTGTTCGTCGCCGTGCTCCGCCGCGGCATCGGCCTTGTTGAGACCCTGCAACGCGCCGTAGTGGCGCTCGTTGAGCTTCCAGGATTTGATGACGGGCAGCCACTCGCGATCCATTTGGCCGAGCACGATGTTGAGGGTGTGGATCGCGCGCTTGAGGCGCGAAGTGTAGCAGACGTCAAAGTCGAAACCGGCTTCTTTGAGGGCTCGACCGCCTGCGGCGGCTTCTTCGCGGCCCGTGTCGGTGAGCTCTACGTCGGTCCAGCCGGTGAACAGGTTGAGTTTGTTCCACTCCGACTCTCCGTGGCGGATAAGGACGAGTTGGATCGTCTGTTGGTCTGTCTGGTTTGCCATAGGGGCCTCCTTAATGTGGCACGGCATGCGTGCCGTTTGTTTGACGCCGCAAATGATACCCGTTTTAGGCTAAAAAGTTAACCAAGACTAACAAAATTGTTGTATTTGAATAGGATGGTGAAAGGGGATTGCTGAAATGTCTTGATCTGTAACAACTAGTGATGGAAATTGGGTCTTACTGTTACAGATTGAGATGTTTGAAGAGGTGAGTTTGCAGGCCGAACTTGGGGCCTATGTTGTCGCCCTTGAGGTCGGCGGTGTCCACTCGTAGGGCGTGCGTTACGCGATTGTTTCGAAACGGGCGGGAAACACAACGGGCCGGTGATGCTCCTAGTATGCCTATTCAACTGACTGTCTAACACCAAGGGGGGGGGATCGCGATGCAGGCAGATTCCGCTCAGCAGCAGGGCCTTTATCGCCCCGAATTCGACCACGATGCATGTGGCATCGGCGCGCTTGCCGATATCAACGGCGAGCGCCATCACCAGATTCTGGACGACGCACTGTCCATTCTGGTTAACTTGGAGCACCGCGGTGGTACGGGACTCGAGAAGAACACCGGCGACGGCGCTGGCATCCTGTTCCAGGTTCCGCATCACTTTTTCCGTAAAGAGGCTCAAAAGTGCGGTCAGATTCTGCCGGCAGAGGGCGACTATGGCGTGGCCATGCTGTTCTTCCCGCAGGACGACAAGGGTGTAGAGGATGCCCGCCGCGTGTTTGAGGAGGGCTGCGCCGAAGCCGGCGTGCCGCTGCTCTTCTGGCGCGAGGTGCCGGTCGACCCGCACGACCTGGGCGAGACGGCCCGCGCCTGCATGCCTACTATCCTGCAGGCTTTCCTGGGCCGTCCGGACGACACGCCCGCCGGCGATGCCTTTGAGCGTCGCCTGTACGTGTGCCGCCGCATCATCGAAAAGAAGGCCGACGCTGAGTTCGCCCTGCGCGACAAGATCTTCTATGTGTGCTCCATGAGCTCGCGCACCATCGTGTACAAGGGCATGCTTGTGGCCACGCAGATGCGCCGTTTCTTCATCGACCTCAACGACGCCGCCGTCAAAACGGCCGTGGCGCTCGTCCACTCGCGCTACTCCACCAACACCACGCCCAGCTGGGAGCGCGCACATCCCAACCGCTTTATCATCCACAACGGCGAGATCAACACCCTCAAGGGCAACGTCAACTGGATTCGCGCCCGCGAACCCAACCTGTACAGCCCCGTGCTGCAGCACGATCTTGAGCGCGTGATGCCCATCATCAACCGCGAGGGCTCCGACTCCGCGATTCTGGATAACGTGCTCGAGTTCCTGGTCATGAACGGTCGCCCGCTTACGCGTGCCGCGTCCATGTTGCTGCCCGAGCCGTGGGACCACAACGACAGCCTGAGTGAGGAGCGCCGCGCCTACGACGCTTACCAGTCCATGCTCATGGAGCCGTGGGATGGCCCGGCGGCCATCGCCTTTACCGACGGTCGCACGCTGGGTGCCGCCCTCGACCGTAACGGCCTGCGTCCCGCCCGCTACTATGTGACGCGCGACGGTCGCTTTATGCTGGCGAGCGAGGTGGGCACCATCGAGGTGAGCCCCGAGAACATCCTGACGAGCGGCTGCCTGGGACCGGGCCAGATGCTCGAGGTCGACTTTGCCCGCGGGCGCGTCATCTACAACGATGAGCTGCGTGCTCGTTACGCCAAGGAAAAGCCCTACCGTGATTGGATTGCCGAGGAGACGCTAACCGTTGACGCGCTCGATGAGCCCGTTGCGGCAACGCCCGCCGAGGACGCCGAGGTGCCCGCCGCCGTGCGTATGGCCAAGCTCGGCTACCACTGGGATGACGTCGACGAGGTCGTGCGTCCCATGGCCCAGCAGGGCAAGGCACCGCTCGCCTCGATGGGCATCGATGCGCCGCTGGCTTGCCTGTCCAAGAAGACGCTCTCGTTCTTTGACTACTTCTATCAGTTGTTCGCCCAGGTTACGAACCCGCCGATCGACGCCCTGCGCGAGCATATGGTGACTTCGACCACGCTCTACCTGGGCAACCACGGCAACTTGCTCGAGGACTCCCGTACGGCCTGCCAGCTGGTGCACCTGGAGCGCCCGCTGCTGAGCGAGGAGGAGTTCGACCGCATCTGCGCCATCGACCGCGTGGGCTTTAAGACCCGCCGGTTCCGTGCCGTGTACCGCCGCGACGCGGGTGAGGGCGCGCTGCAGGCTGCGCTCAAGCAGCTTGCCGAAGACGTCGAGGCTGCGGTTCGCGATGGCGTGAACATCGTGGTGCTGAGCGACCGTGCCGCTGCGGGCGAGGTGCCCGTGCCGTCGCTGCTCGCCGTGGGCTGCGTGCACAACCACCTGATCCGCGCCGGCGTGCGTACCTTTGCCGACATCGTGGTGGAGTGTGGCGACGCCGTGTCTCCGCATGACTTTGCGGCGCTAGTGGGCTACTCCGCGAGCGGCATCTATCCGTACAACGCGCATGCGTGCATCCGCAATCTGGCGGCACGCGGTGACCTGGACGTGACGGCCGAGCAGGGCATCGCCAATTACAACAAGGCCGCGACGGCGGGCATCGTCTCCATCATGTCCAAGATGGGCATCTCCACGGTGCAGAGCTACCACTCCGCGCAGATCTTCGAGGCCGTTGGCTTTACGCCGGAGTTCGTCAACGCGTACTTCGCCGGCACGGTGAGCCGTGTGGGCGGTATGGGTGTCGAGGACGTCGAACGCGAGCAAAATGAGCGCTATGACGCCGCTCTCGCTATCCTTAAGAGCCCGGCTCCCGATCAGCTGCCCACGTTGGGCCTGACCAAGTGGCGCCCGCTCGGCGGCGAGGATCACCTCATCGATCCGCAGACTGTCTACTTGCTGCAGACCGCCTGCCGTGAGGACAGCTACGACACCTTTAAGGAGTACAGCGCCCGCCTGCACCGCACCGGCCGTGCCGTGCGCCTGCGCGACCTGCTGGACTTTGATGCCAGCGGCCGCACTCCGGTGGCACTCGACGAGGTCGAGCCCGCGCTCAACATCGTCCGCCGCTTTAACACCGGCGCCATGTCGTACGGCTCCATCAGCAAGGAAGCACACGAGTGCATGGCCATCGCCATGAACCGCCTGCATGGCCGTTCCAACTCCGGCGAGGGCGGCGAGGATCCGCGCCGCGAGACCCCGCTGGCTAACGGTGACTCCAAGAACTCCGCGATCAAGCAGGTGGCAAGTGCGCGCTTTGGCGTGACGAGCCGCTACCTGTGCAGCGCCTTCGAGATTCAAATCAAGATGGCCCAGGGCGCCAAGCCCGGCGAGGGCGGTCACCTGCCCGGCAAGAAGGTCTACCCCTGGATTGCCGAGGTCCGTCAGTCCACGCCCGGCATTGGCCTGATTTCGCCTCCGCCGCACCACGACATCTACTCCATCGAGGACCTGGCAGAGCTTATCTTTGATCTTAAGAACGCCAACCCCGGCGCACGCGTGTCGGTCAAGCTGGTCAGCGAGGCCGGCGTCGGCACCATCGCCACCGGCGTGGCCAAGGGCGCTGCCGACAAGATCTTGATCAGCGGCCACAATGGCGGCTCGGGTGCCGCTGCGCGCGACTCTATCTGGCACGCGGGTCTGCCGCTGGAGCTCGGTCTTGCCGAGGCCCAGCAGACGCTACTGCAAAACGGCCTGCGCTCGCGCGTGGTGCTCGAGGCCGACGGCAAGCTCATGGACGGCACCGATGTTGCCGTCGCCTGCCTGCTGGGCGCCGAGGAGTTTGGCTTTGCGACCATGCCGCTCATCTCGATGGGCTGCCTCATGCAGCGCGACTGCCAGCAGGATACCTGCCCGGCCGGCATCGCCACGCAAAACTGCCGCCTGCGTCGCGGCTTCCGCGGCAAGCCCGAGCACATCGAGCACTTTATGCTCTTTGTTGCCGAGCAGCTGCGCGAGGTCATGGCGAGCCTGGGCTTCCGCACCGTCGACGAGATGGTCGGCCATCCCGAGTGCCTGCGCCAGATCGAGGTCCCGGGCAACCGCAAGGCCAACCTGCTCGATCTGTCGCCCGTGCTGGCAAGCGCGACCTGTGAGTTTGGTGCCCATATCCCGGGTGCCGACGGTCGCCACTTCCTGCCGCAGATGGCCGCGGACAGCGAGCTCGACAAGACGCTCGACTCCACGTTGTTTGTGCCCTATACGGCCGATGCCCGTGCGCACCTGCGTCCGATTCGCTTCCGCGCCGACATCGCCAACGTCAACCGCTGCGTGGGCACCATTTTGGGCAACGCGGTGACCAAGGCGCATCCCGAGGGTCTGCCCGCCGGCTCCATCACCATCGATTGCGATGGTTCGGCCGGTCAGAGCTTTGGCGCCTTCCTGCCGCGCGGCATTACGCTCAACGTGTGCGGCGACGCCAACGATTACTTTGGCAAGGGTCTTTCGGGCGGCGAGGTGTCGGTGCGCCCCAACCCGCATGCGACCTACAAGTTCGACGAGAACATCATCGTGGGCAACGTTGCGTTCTTTGGCGCTACGAGCGGTCGCGGCTTCATTAACGGCCTTGCCGGCCAGCGTTTCGCCGTGCGCAACTCCGGTGCCACGGTGGTGGTCGAGGGCTGCGGCAACCATGGCTGCGAGTACATGACGGGCGGTCTGGCACTCATCCTGGGTGAGGTCGGGCAGAACTTCGCCGCCGGTATGACGGGTGGCGTGGCTTATGTCTTCGATCAGTACGGCACCCTCGATGCCCGTGTGAACCACGAGAGCGTTGAGCTCAAGGCCCCGACGGCCGGCGAGCTGGCGCAGATTCGCGAGCTCATCCAGGAGCACGTGGACGCGACGCAGAGTCCGCGCGGCATTAAGCTGCTCTACAGCTTTGAGACGATGAGCAAGCACTTTGTGAAGGTCATTCCGACCGAGTACGAGCGCGTGCTGGCGATTGTCGCCGCCGCCGAGGCCGTCGGCAAGACGCATGCGCAGGCCGAGGAGCTGGCGTTTGACATTGTGACCGGTCGGGCGAGTGCCGCGGATGTTGCTCGCTTCGATGTTGCGGGCGGTGCTGCGGGTGCTGCGTCCGTGGCTGCCAGCTCTGTTGCTTCGACCAAGAAGGAGGCGTAAGTGCCATGGGTAAGCCTGGTGCTTTTCTTGATATCGATCGCGTGACCCATGAGCTGCGCCCCGTGGAGGAGCGCAGCCGCGATTTCGATCCGCTGTACGTGGAGCTCGACGACGACGCGCGCCGTGTCCAGGCGAGCCGCTGCATGATGTGCGGTGTGGCGTTTTGTCAGATGGGCGCGAGCTTTGGCAAGGCACGTCCGAGCGGTTGTCCGCTGCACAACCTGATTCCCGAGTGGAACGAGCTGGTGTACCGCGGCCGTTGGGACGAGGCCGCCGAGCGCCTGTCACTCACCTCGCCCATGCCCGAGTTCACGAGTCGCGTGTGCCCGGCGCTGTGCGAGGCCGCATGCAACCTGGGCTCGGTCGATGGCCAGCCCACGACGATTCACGACAATGAGCGCGCGATCAGCGACCATGAGTGGGCCAACGGCGGTCCGCGCCGCTTTGAGCCGGCAGGGGAGGGCGCACCCACGGTTGCCGTGGTGGGCTCCGGTCCTGCTGGTCTGGTGGCAGCATGGGAGCTTGCGCGTCGCGGTGCCCGCGTGACGGTGTTTGAGCGTGACGACCGCCCGGGCGGCCTGCTCATGTACGGCATTCCCAACATGAAGCTCGAGAAGTCCGTGGTCGAGCGTCGCGTGGCGCTTATGCGCGAGCTGGGCATTGCGTTCGAGCTGGGTGCCGACGTGAGCGATCCTAAGGTTGCTGCCAAGCTCGATGGCTTTGACGCCGTCGTGGTGGCTGCTGGTGCCCGCGCCCCGTGTGGGCTTTCGGCTGCGAACATCGATGCGCCCGGCGTGGTGTATGCCGTGGACTATCTGACGGCTTCGACCGTCTCGGTGCTCGATGGCGGCGAGCCCGCGGTGAACGCGCGCGGCCTGGACGTTGTGGTCATTGGCGGCGGCGATACCGGTAACGACTGCGTGGGCACCGCGGTGCGCCAGGGTGCGCGCAGCGTGCGCCAGTTTGAGTTCCTGCCGGCCGCGCCCGATAAGCGTGCGGCGAGCAACCCTTGGCCGCAGTGGCCCAATGTTAAGAAGACCGACTACGGTCAGCAGGAGGCTATCGCTGCCATGGGCAGCGAGATGCGTGCCTGGGGCGTGGATACGCTCGAAGTGTTGCTGGATAAGAAGGGCGCGACCGCGGGCCTGCGCGTGGTCGACCTGGATTGGTCGGCCGGCAAGCCCGAACGCATTGCGGGCTCCGAGCACGAGGTGCCGGCCCAGCTGGTGCTCATCGCCTGTGGCTTTACGGGTCCAGAGCGCAGCGTGTTCGATGCCGTCGGCGTGCCTGTTGCCACGGCGGGCCGTCCGTTGCCCGTGATGGCCTCCGAAGGCTCGCACCTTGCGGCCCGCGTGGATGGCGTTGCTGCGGATGCCGCGCCGGTGTATGTGGCCGGTGATGCCCGCAACGGCAGCTCGCTCGTGGTGAACGCCATGGCCGATGCCTTGGCCTGCGCAGCCGAAGTCGCCGATGCGCTGGAGCAGTAAAGTAGTCATTTAAGAACGTCCCCAATGACTAGTCATTTTTTGTCTAGTCGTTGGGGACACTCTTTGCGAGCGATTTGCCCGTTTGTCGACGCGCGAGTGTCCATTCGGCGTCTTCTTGAGCTGTGGCGCTCTGCTGTTTCTGTGATGGCCGGGGGCGCTTGGCTCAAAAGGACGGGTTTGCCGTCTATGTTTACCTGCGGTTTTGTTGCGGTGCGCATTTTCGGTCAAGCTTTTCGTCAAGTGCTTGGTCAGCATCTGGTTTGCAGCCGGAGGCCTATTTTGCCCGCGCTGGTCGTGGCCGACCACCCTCCTCGTAAGCTCAAATTGAGGTCTATCAGTTTGAGGAGGATGCCATGACTGACCACGCTTTAGACCGAGCGCAGCTAGCCGAAGCCGTCGGCAACGATATTGCCGACATGGCCCATTTTTGGATGCTGCGGAAGTTCCAGTTTTTGGAGCCGGCGCGCGAACAGTTCGAGATCATTGTCGACCCGTGGCTCAGCTATTGCACCGAGCCTTCGCAAAACGAAATCATGGCCTACAACATGGCATTTACCGATTGGCTGCTCTTCGAGCGCCCCTATCGCCATGGCAAGACGCTGCTCGAGCTGTATGTTGAAGAGCCGCCGGCATCGCTTTCGCCCGCCTCGCTCAAGCGGCTCGAGCAGGTACGCGACACGCAGTATTTCTCGCGCTTTGGCATTTTGGACAAGGATCCTGCGACTGGTATGGTCGCGCTGAAGGACACGCGCACCGACTGTCGCTTTGATGTCTACGACCCGCATATCGTGCAAAAGGAGCATTGGAACGACGGAGCGATTGCGGTGCGCCTCGCCTGCGTCGACGATGTCTGGCTGACGGCGGGACAACTCTATCTGTATGACATCGCACGCCTGAGTGACACGGCGGTCGACGGGCCTGGCGCCGTTCATCCAGAAGACCTGGAAGATGGCTTCGACACCTCATACATCAGCTTCTTTTTGCGCCTGGTCCGCGACATCATGGGTGCCCAGGGGCGGTACGTGAAGTCGCTTAACATCTACGAGCAGGAGTGGGAGTAGGGGATGTGGCTGGTGTCGCCCTGCTGCCCTGACTTTGTCTCAATCTGTAACGTTTGGCGGCTGTTTGGGCCCGTAACTGTTACAGATCGAGACATTCCCCTGATGTTGCTGGGGTGGGGCTGCAACGTATTCCGTCCCCCCACATCCCCTCTTCCCTCCGTTAACCGATATGTTCGACTTTAGGTCGCTGCATTAGGTGATAATGGACAAATGTTCATGTTAATCGTGAGGGAGGAGCTCGATATGGCGTCTGCTGATCGTTCTACGCTGTTTATCAATGCGACCATTCTGGATGGTTCGGAGCATATGGAGCCGCAACCCGATATGGCCGTGGCCGTTGAGCGCGGTCTCATCACGTGGATGGGGCCGAGTGCCGTGGCGCAGGCGCCTGCAGGTGCCGAGGTCATCGACCTGGCAGGGGCGTATCTCATGCCAGGCCTCATCAATATGCATGTGCATCTGTGCGGTTCGGGCAAGCCGGTGTCGGCGGGCGATGCGGGCGCGCTGATGAAGAAGCTCGATAATCCCGTGGGGCGCGCCATCGTGCGCCACATTCTTAAGGGCAGCGCCCAACAACAGCTGGCAAGTGGCGTGACCACGGTGCGCGGCGCGGGCGACCCGCTGTTTGCCGATCTTGCCGTGCGCGATGCTATCGATGCCGGCAAGTATCAAGGTCCTCGCCTGGTGGCGCCGGGAACGGGCGTCACGGTGCCGGGCGGCCATGGTGCAGGCTTGTTCGCCCAGGTGGCCAACAGTCCCGCCGAGGCAGCCGAACAGGTGCGTGACCTGTATGCGCGCGGTGCCGACGTCATTAATCTGTTCGTAACGGGCGGCGTGTTCGATGCGACCGAGGTGGGCGAGCCGGGCGTGCTGCGCATGCCGGTCGAGGTTGCCGCTGCGGCGTGCAAGGCGGCGCACGAGGTTGGCCTTTCGGTCATGGCCCATGTCGAGAGCACCGAAGGTGTGAAGGCCGCGCTTGAGGCCGGCGTTGACACGATTGAGCACGGCGCTCCGATGACCCCCGAGATCCTGGAGCTGTATCACGGTGCCGCGGGTACGCAGCTTGAGGGGCGTGCGCCCAGCGTTACCTGTACGATCAGCCCGGCGCTGCCGTTTGTGTTGCTCGACCCGGAAAAGACCCATTCGACCGATACGCAAAAGAAGAACGGCGACATCGTGTGCTCGGGCATCATCGAGAGCGCCCGTGCCGCACTGGAAGCTGGCGTTAAGGTAGGCCTTGGCACAGATTCGAGCTGCCCGTTCGTGACGCAGTACGACATGTGGCGCGAGGTGGCCTACTTTGCCAAGTATGTCGGCGTGAGCAACGCCTTCGCGCTGCATACGGCTACGCAAGTCAATGCCGAGCTACTGGGGCTGGGCGGCGAGACCGGCACAATCGAGTGCGGTAAGGCCGCTGATATCCTGGTGACGCGCGAGAACCCGCTCGATGATCTGTGCGCTCTGCGTGAGCCGATGCACGTGATGTGTCGTGGTGATCTGGTGCGCAAGCTCAAGGTGAAGCGTATCCCCGAGGTTGATAACGAGCTCGACACGATTATGGACATGCCTGCTGAGGCGTTGGCCGAGGAGCTTGCCCGCGACGGCGTGGCGTAGGTGTGACAAAGGGGCGGCTCCGTTGCCGCATGCAAAAGCCGAGGTCTCAACACGAGGCCTCGGCTTTTTTATCGAACAAATACTTAGGATTTGGGACAAACAAACCTAATTAATTTGTCCCGCGTGCGGGCGCTACGAGCGCGTTTCCATCTTGGCGTGGCACTTGGGGCAGGTGACGCGGATCTTGCCCTTGCCCTTGGGGACGGACAGCATCTGGCCGCAGTTGGGGCACTTGAGGTACGCCGTGGTCTTGCGACCCTTCCACATCTTCTTGGCCGTGCGCTTGGCACGCTCAAAGTCTTCCTTACTGGTGCCGGCCGCGCGTGAGGTGCTGGCCGCTGCGGCCCCGCCGCCCAAGCTGGCGACGAATTTGCCCAAGCCGGGAACATTGACGGTCGCGGCGACAAAGGCCTCGTTCTCCTTGCGACGTGCATCGATGTTTTTGGACAGGCCGCGCAGCACGCCAATCACGATGACGGCGATGGCGATCCAGCTGAGCCACTGGATGCGGGCTATCGATCCGATCATCGCGATGACAATACCCGCAAAACCCATCACGATGGTGAGCTCGTCAGCGCCATTGCGACCCTTCATAAAGTCATTCATGCAAATTGCCTTTCGTTCGATATGCTGCACGCCTTTATACCCGATTTAGAGCAAGGGGGACAGGTTAATCTGCACCAAGGTGGTGCAAACATACCTGTCCCCGGAACACCAAGACGGTGCAAAGAAGTCTGTCCCCAATGCCCCAATTACTTGGAGAGCTTGTCGACGACGCGTTCGATCTCGGCGAGCTTGGCGGCTTTGAGGTCTTCGTCGCCCGATTCGATTGCCGAAGTCACGCAGCCCTCGATATGCGCCTTGAGCACGTCGGCGTTAATGCGCGCGAGGAGCGCCTGTGTGGCCATGAGCTGCGTGGAAATATCGACGCAATAGCGGTCCTCCTCGACCATCCGCAAGATGCCGTCGATCTGACCGCGTGCCGTCTTGAGCATGCGGGTCACCGATTTGTGGTCTGCCATCATGGCGGGTCCTCGTTTCTGGTCGATGGGGTCGAATGTCTCTGGTAGCTGCTACGCGGCGGTCACGGACAGGGCGTGGAACTTCTCGCCGGCGCCCTCGACGGCGGCGGCGAGCTGCTCGGCGGTCACGGTGTCGGCGCACTCCACCTGGACAGTCTGGGTCTCGTGATCGGCGTCGGCATCGGTCACGCCGGCAACGTTGAGCAGTGCCGTCTCGACGGTGGCGTCGCAGTGGCCGCACATAAGGCCGGAAGTCTTGATTGTGTAACGCATGGGTATTCCTCTCTGTTGTGTCGGCTTTCCCAGGCACCCGACCTTGACCTTCAAGCCGTCGCTCGCGTACCAAAGTACGCGTCGCTCCTCTTTCAGGTCAATCTCGGGCACCTGGAAAACCCGTTCTAAATGGACTTAATGGTGATCCTATTTTGCCACTTTGGGCTTAAAGGATTTTAGGCGCAGAGCGTTGCTTACGACACATACGCTCGACAGGCTCATGGCCGCGGCGCCAAACATCGGCGAAAGCTGCCAGCCGGTGAGCGGGAAGAACACGCCCGCCGCCAGCGGAATGCCGATGCCGTTGTAGAACAGCGCCCAGAACAGGTCCTGCTTGATGTTGCGGATCGTGGCGCGCGAAAGCTCGATGGCGCGGGCGACGTCCATGAGGTCGCTGTGCATGAGTACCACGTCGGCGCCCTCCTTGGCGATGTCGGCGCCGGTGCCGATAGCAAGGCCCACGTCGGCGCGCGCCAGGGCGGGGGAGTCGTTGATGCCGTCGCCCACCATGGTGACCTTACTGCCCGCATCCTGCAGCTCGCGCACGTGGCGCTCCTTGTCGGCGGGAAGCACGTCGGCGATGACCTGCTTGCTGGTCAGTCCCACGCGGCGGGCGATGGCCTCGGCCGTCACGCGGTTGTCGCCGGTGAGCATGCGCACGTCGACGCCAAGCGAGCGCAGTGCGGCGATGGCCCCGGCGCTCGTCTCCTTGACCTCGTCAGCCACGGCAATGGTGCCGGCAAGCTCGCCGTTCTTGGCAAAGAACAGCGGCGTCTTGCCCTCGGCGGCAAATTGTTCGGCAAGACCCGCGGGCACGGTAACGCCCAGTTCGTCCATCAGGCGTACGTTGCCGGCTGCAATGGCGTTTTGCCCCTCGCGCGCCGTAACGCCTCGCCCGGGCACGGCAGCAAAGTCCTCGACCATGCGCGCGACGATCCCGCGTGTCTCGCACTCGGCCATAATCGCCTCGGCCAGCGGGTGCTCGCTCGAGCGCTCCAACGCGGCGGCCAGCTTGAGCAGTGCCTTTTCGCTCATGGCGGGCGAGCCGTCGGCGCGCGTGGCTACCACGATATCGGTCACGGCAGGCTTACCGCGGGTGACGGTGCCCGTCTTGTCGAGCACCACGGTGCCCACGCTGCGCAGGTTCTCCAGCGCCTCGGCGCTCTTAAACAGAATGCCCATCTCGGCGCCCTTGCCGGTGCCGACCATAATGGCGACGGGCGTGGCCAGGCCCAGCGCGCACGGGCAGCTGATCACCAGCACAGCGACGGCGGAGGTGAGCGCTTCGTTGACGCTTCCGGTCAGTGCCATCCACACCACGAAGGTCACGGCCGAGATCACGAACACCACGGGCACAAACACGCCGGCGACCTTGTCGGCCATGCGGGCGATGGGTGCCTTGGTGGCGTTGGCGTCCTCGACGAGCTGGATAATCTTGGCGAGCGACGTGTCGGCGCCCACACGCGTAGCGCGGAAGGTAAACGAGCCCGTGCGGTTGACCGTGGCCGCGTTGACAGTGTCGCCGGCGGTCTTTTCCACGGGGATGGACTCGCCGGTCAGCGCACTTTCGTCCACGGCCGAAGCGCCCTCGAGCACCACGCCGTCAACGGGGATGGACTCGCCGGGACGCACGCGCAGCACCTGGCCGGGCAGAATGGCATCGACGTCGACGGTGGCCTCGGTACCGTCCTCTGCCACGACGGTCGCGGTCTTGGGTGCTAAGTCGATGAGCGCCTCGATAGCGCCGCCGGTCTTGGACTTGCTGCGCGTCTCGAGGTATTTGCCCACGGTGACGAGCGACAGGATGGTGCCAGCGCTCTCAAAATACAGGTTGTCCATGCTCGTCATCATGGCCTCGTGCACCTGACCTGCGGCTAGCTGGTCGGCCATGATGAACATGGCGTAGAGCGACCAGGCGATGGAGGCGGTGGCGCCCACGGCAATAAGGGCGTCCATGGTGGGCGCGCCGTGCGCGAGCGATTTAAACCCGTTGATAAAGTACGCGTCGTTGACGTAGACGATGGGGATGAGCAGGACGAGCTCGGTGAGCGCGAGTGTCATGCTGTGGGTGTGGTCGGTGAAGACGCCGGGCAGTGGCCAACCGAGCATGTGTCCCATGCCTATGTAAAACAGCGGGATGAGGAAGATAATCGAGATGATGAGGCGGGTGCGCATGGCGGAGGCGGCGGCCTCCAGCTTTTTGGTGGGCGACTCCATATGGGCGGCGCCGGACCTGGCTTGCGTGCTGCCGCTTTGGACAGCGTCGGTGCCCGTGCTGATGGGCGAGGCCGAGTAGCCCGCGCGGTCGACAGCGGTGCAGATGTCGTCGGGGGAGACCTGCGCAGGGTCGTAGTCCACCAGCATAGAGCCGGCGAGCAGATTGACCGCGACGCTTTGGACGCCGTCGAGTTTGCTCACGGCACGGTCCACGTGCGCCTGGCAGGCGGCGCACGTCATGCCGCCCACATCGAATTTATCTTGAGCCATGGCTTCTCCTTTCTGTGACGTAGTGTCGGGAATGTTAACCATCCGATACTATACACCCATACCCCCTGGGGGTGTCCAGTGGAGATTGAAATGTATGACATTCTGGTATTGGTCGAGGTGATAGCCAGGTCGGCGGACCGTAGCCGGTCTAATGTCTCAATCTGTAACAACTAGACCCGTTTTTGTCGAGTAACTGTTACAGATCGAGACATTACATCGAGCCACAATTTAACGTCTCAATCTGTAACGCCTAAGGACCGTTTTTCCTGCTAGATGTTACAGATCGAGACAAACCGTCCGCGGTCAACTCAAATGTCTTGATTTGTAACATCTAGAGAGGTTTTTAACCCCTTACTGTTACAGATTGAGATGTTGTCTCGCGGGGCTGGGGTTTTGTCTCGATCTGTAACATCTAGACCGGTTTTTGGGTTCTAACTGTTACAGATCGAGACAATTGCCGGGGAGGGGTCCCGTTGCGGCAAGACGCCCGCCGCCTAGATACAGAACCCGGGGATCACACAGGTTAGCTTGTTTGGCTTTTCCGCAGGCGTTGCGTACGTAAAGACGTCGCCGTCGTGCCCCACGCGGTTCATATAGAGCGTGCCTTCGCTCTCCGATGTGTCGGGGCTCACCGTGCGCTCCCACCAGCAGGTGTCCTTGCCCTTCCACTGGCGGACCATCGTCTCGTTCGTGGAATACGGGCTCACCTTGAGCTCGCGGAAGAGCTGATACTCCTTGCCCTCGCCGTTGTAGATGTCTGCCAGGTAGTGATAGTCCTCGGTAAACGAATCGGGCGGTTGCGTACCGCACAGCTCGACCATGGCGGGCAGCCAAAGGGTTGCGGGCAACTCGCTCAGGCACGATGCGCTGTTGGCGGCGCCCACATTGTTCGAGACCTTCTTGACCCCTTTAATGAGTGCGCGCAACTCGTTGGGCAGCAGCTTAAGGCCGTCGCCGTTGAGCCATTCCCGCAGCTCGCAATCTGCCCAGCCGGCGCTCGGCGGTTCAGCCGCAGCGTTGCGCTCGGCAATACCCGCGTCGAACATAAACGTCAGTCCGGCTTTGCCCGTCCCGTCCAGAAGCTCGTCGTGGCGGATGCCCACAAGCTGCGTGCCGACCTCCAGCCCGTTGGTGAGCGTGACACGCTTGGTGCACGGATAGGGGATATGCCCATCAGCGTCGAGCAGGTGGTAGCGCCTGGCAATCTCGCGCGCGTCGCTACGGGTCTCGGCGGCCTTAATCTTGAGTGAAATCTCCTGCAGCTGATCCCAGGTGTAGTCATCAAGTGAACCGCGGATACCGTCCAGGTAGTCGGGGATGCCAAAGCCATGGGTTGCCGCCCCGATAACGCCGAGCCCCGCAACGGCTGCGACAACGCCACCGATAATAAAGCGGCGGCGGGTCATGGCATCGTGCCGGGCCTGCTCCAGGATCTCTCGCGCGCGCTCGCCGGCGACGTCGACCTTAAGGTGTGTACCGGAGTCGATGTCGATTGCGGCGTCACTGCCCGCGCCTTCGCGGCCCTCGGATTCGGCATCGGTGAGGTATGCCGAGAGCACCTCGAGCATCTGCTGCTCGGTGGGACGATCGCACTGCTCGACTGAGAGACCCTTCATGATGATTTGGACGAGCGCTTCATCGCCCTCGCAGCGCGGCTCGAGCGGTGCCGGCTTGGTCTTGGTCTTTACGAGATAGAACGAGCCGGTTGCAGCGGCGTCCGTCGACTCAAAGTCAAACGGTTTGCGACCGCTGTAGAGCTGGTACAGAATGCTCGAAAGCGCATAGACGTCGATTGCCGGCGAACGGCGAAGGGCCGCGATGCCTTCGATATCCTGCGTGAGCATTTCGGGCGCGGCGTATGCGGGCGTGGCAAAGCGCCAGATGTCGGCGCGCCGGGTGATCGTGTCGTCGCCGAGAGCCATGGTCGCGGAGCCCATGTCGATGAGGCAGGGGTCAAAGGAGCAATCGGCAATCTGCTGCTCGAGCGTTCGGCTGGTGGTGCGGAACATAATATTGGCAGGCGACAGGTCGCGATGGACGACCGGATTCACGAGGCCTTGGGTCATCAAGAGCGCACGAAGCACGGCGTTTCCGACGGCGGCGACCATCTGGGTGGTCAGCCCGCCCGAGGCGTCGTGAGGAAGCAGGGGCAGCGCCTGCTTGAGTGAGGTGCCCTCGACCCACTCCATGAGGATGAGCGGGTCATCCTCGCACGATCCGTAGCCATAGACGCGCGGAAATCCGCGCAGGTGCGAGACGGTACACAGATGACGGTACTCCTCGAACAGCGCAGCGGTGTTGGCCAGGTGCGCTGCCGATTGCTCGGCGGAGCGGTCGGGGGCTTGGCCGGAAAGGATGGCGTTGTCCTTGAGTAGCTTGACGGCAAAGACCTCGCCGCTTGTGTTGGTCGCGCGAAGCACGTGCCCGATGTTGCCGTTGTTGCGGTGGGCCGTCTGGAGAATAAGCGTCATAAACCGACGCTTGGCGTCGTCCTCGGCACTGGGGTCGACCGCCACGGCGGTGTCGAACGTATCGAGACGGATGAGTTTGTCGCCATAGGCGCTATCGGTAGTATCCATGGCGTTCCTTTGTCTGGCATGGGTTGCCGCGCGTACACGTGAGCAGTGCGGATATCGGTAAAGTACCATGATAGCCGCACTGCTCACGTGTACCGCTGAGTATTGTCGTTTACGACGCAGAAGGTAGAAGACGAAAGACGGACGGCGACCGTCTTCCGATCGCCGTCCGTGCTAGTCCACAATGACAAGGAATGTCGTGTAGAGACCCAGATGGAGCCTGTCGCTGTTGGCGATTTCCACGGGGGGATAGACTTTGCCGGGCTCGCGTTGGTCGCGCGGCGGCTCAATCACAATATCGCCGTCGCCCGCGCCCGATTCGAGCACTGTGCCGTTGGTCGATCCAAGGCCCTGGGCGTACCAGTGCTCACCCTCGAGCCAAATGCGAAGATGCTCGCGCGAGGCGTCGGCGCCTACATCGGTGATGCTGGGCGAGGTTTTGGGCAAAGAACCAATCACGGTGCCGCGCGGATCGCGTGTGAGGGGATGGATTTGCATGTCGGCGCAGTTGTCGGCATGGGTTCTGAGCAGACCGAGGTTGGGAGCGACGGTGTGCGGCTGCTCCAGGCTGCTCATAAAGCCACGTCCGACGGTAGTTTCGGTGGTGCCAAAGTGCCCGCCCGTCTTGCTGTCGCAAAAGCGCTCGACGGTGGCCACGCCCTGAACGGGATCGGCGAGCGCCCCCGTTGCCACAAAGAGCATCAAGAAGAGCGTGCTTTTTTCGCGCACGGCATTGCCGTCAAAGTTGTCGATGCGATTGAGGGCATTTGCATATAGGCGGCTGTCCAGCTTGTAGCTGGCGAGAGCCGACATCATTTCGTTGGCGGCCGGACCGCGATAGTGCTCGGCGATTGCCTGATAGGCGGACTCGCCGCCGCCGAGCTTGCTGCAGATTGCCGCGGAAAGGTTGAGCGTGGTGACGGTAAAGTCGCTGTAGATGGAGGGCGCGCACTGGTCAGGCTTGCGATGGACGATGTAACGGGTGAGATACGAGCGGTTGGAAGAGCATTTCTCGAGCAGGGTACTGCCGAGATAAGAGTTTCCATTGATGAGCATTCGGGCGATCTCGAGATGTTTAAGACCGCCGAACGAGCGAATATCGTTATAGAGGACCGAGCAAGGCGTCTCTGCTGCCACGGATACCTCCTTTGATTGCTTCCTAGCCAATATGGCGATAGGAATTAATGGCCCCCGGTGGGCGACGTATTAAATGGCTGCGCAATATATAGCGTAACCAAAGCAACATTATAGGCCACATGTTCGAAATTGCAGGAAGACCGAGAGATTTTGGTTGGACTGAACGGAAATCCCCCTCTGTCTTGTTCTGTAACATTTGGACCCGGTTTTGCCCTGCATCTGTTACAGATTGACACAATGGGCCAGGCCCACCTCGTCCGCCTCGTCATCTGTGGTTTACGTGGGGGCATACGGAGTACGGGTATACTAACCGGCGGCGAATCTGCTCCATCGCTTAGAGCTGCTGCGTCTGGACGGCGCGTGATAGGGCTGCCAAAGCGATCGCCAGCGTGCTGAGCAACGTCCTCTCTGTGCGCACCTGTTTTGTATGTATTAGCGCGCTACCAAGCACGCCCGCGCGGCCGCATGCCGTGCCCATAGCGCGTGCAGATAAGGAACAACAACATATGCGTAATTCTGTATCCGACGTCACGGACGCCGAGATTCTGGACGAGACCCGCGAGGCCATGACCCAGGCTGCCTTCGATGCCGCCGACGAGGCGAATGCTGCCCAGGCCGTCGAGTCCGCTACCGAGAGCCTGCCCGCCTTTGACGAGCTGGGGCTTTCCGACGAGATGCTTCGTGCTATCGAGAGCCTGGGCTACACGGCGCCGACGCCCGTGCAGGCCGGCTCGATCCCCGTGGTGCTCGAGGGCCGCGACCTGCTTGCCGCCGCCCAGACCGGCACCGGCAAGACGGCCGCCTTTTTGCTGCCGACCATGAACAATCTGGAGCACATCGCTCCGCCCAAGCCCGTGCGTGAGCGCGGCGGCCGCAACCGTCGTCGCGGCGCCAAGAAGCCCGAGGGCAACGGCCGTGGCCCCGTGATGCTCGTCATCACCCCCACGCGCGAGCTCGCCCAGCAGATCGACGAGGTCGCGAGCAAGATCGCCGACGTCACCGGCCATGTCGCCGTGACCGTCGTGGGTGGCGTGAGCTACAAGCCGCAGACCGCGGCACTCAAGTACGGCTGCGATATCCTGGTCGCCACGCCGGGCCGTCTGGTCGACCTGATCGAGCAGGGCGCCTGCCACCTGAACGAGGTCAAGGTGCTGGTGCTCGACGAGGCCGATCGCATGCTCGACATGGGCTTTTTGCCCGCCGTCCGCCGTATTGTGCGCGAGACGCCGGCCGAGCGCCAGACGCTGCTGTTCTCGGCGACGCTCGACGAGGAGGCCGTGGGCGAGATCACCGACCTGGTGAGCGACCCGGCCCGCGTGGAGATCGCGCCCGCCACGTCGACCGCCGACACCGTCGACCAGTTTGTGTTCCCGGTGTCCATCGAGGCCAAGAATAACCTGTTGCCCGAGTTTCTCAAGAAGGAGGGCCCGGAGCGCACCATTGTCTTTATGCGCACCAAGCATCGCGCCGACAGCTGCTGCCGTCGTCTGGAGCGTAAGGGCATCAAGGCCGCCGCGATTCACGGCAACCGCAGCCAGGCCCAGCGCGAGCGCGCGCTTTCTGCCTTCCGCGACGGCACCGTCGACGTGCTGGTGGCAACCGATGTTCTCGCCCGCGGCATCGACATTAGCGACGTGCGCTACGTCGTGAACTTTGACGTGCCGGCCGAGCCGACCGACTACATCCACCGTATTGGCCGTACGGGCCGTGCCGGTGAGCTGGGCTGGGCCATCACGTTTGTGACCGAGCAGGACGTCGACGAGTTCTACGAGATCGAGAAGCTCATGGACAAGACGGCCGATATTTACGAAGCCGGCGACCTGCACGTGGGTCCCAACCCGCCCGCCGTTGACCCCGAGCGCGATCCTGCCGCCTTTAAGGTGAAGAAGAAGACCAAGCGCGGCAAGTCCAAGAGCAAGAAGAAGCTTGAGCAGGCGCGTCGCGACGGCAAGCGCAACGGCGACGATTACGGCGATGTGGCTGGTCGTTCCAACCGCGGTCGCGACGAGCGTCGAGGCGACGGCGAGCGTCCGAGCCGTCCCAAGCGCGGCGGCAAGACCCGCGTGCGCGAGGGCGTTCAGGCTCGCGTGGACGAGGCCGTGGAGAGCGTGGCCCGCGAGGTGGCTGCCGAGGAGCGCGGCGGTGCTGTCGAGCAGACCCCGCGCGGCAACCGTGCCGAGCGTCGTGCCAAGCAGTTCCAGGGCGAGGCACATCGCCGCCGCCGCGAGGACGAGGATCGCGGTGGCCGTCGTCGTGTCGAGCGCGAGGACGAGGGCCGCGGTTCGCGTAGCGGCAAGCGTGGTGCGGGCGACCGTCGTCGTTCCGGTCGCGATGACGAGCGCGGTGGCCGTGATGAGCGTCGTGGCGGCGAGGGCCGTGGTGAGCGTGGTGCCCGCGGCGGTGAGTCCCGTGGCGGCAAGCGCTTTGAAGAGCGCGGTAGCCACGGCGGCGAGCGTCGCGAGGGTGCTCGCGGCAATGGCGGCCGCGGCGGCGCTGGTCGTTCTAACGAGTCGCGCGATCGTCGTGACCCGCGTGCCAGCCGCGATCGTCGCGATGACTGGCGCAACTACGACGATACCCGCGAGGAGCGTCGTGGCGGCTATCGTGGTGGTCGTGGCGGCAACCAGGCCGGCTCCCGTGGCGGCCGCGCCGGCGGTCGCGATAACCGCGGCAGCTATGGCAACAGCCGTGGCGGCAAGCGCGGCGGCAGCTCCCGTCGCCCCGGTGACGGCGGCGGCAAGCGCAAGTAAGATGCGCATCGCGCATTAGATTGAGGCACAGTGAGGGCCCGAGCAAACAACGCTCGGGCCCTTTTGTTTGCCGTGTCCATCGTTAATTCAAACGTGATTTTCTCGGGAATGCATCTGGGGGATGCCGAGGACCGATTTCCGCCATGCAGCAATGGGTCCTATGGGGTGCGCCGTGCATTTTTTTGGAGTATTCAGCAGCTCTAGCTGGCTGCATACGATTCGGTATTGCCAACGGTGGCCTTCAGATACCCCCTATGAGCGTTTTGAGTTAGATTTCGCCGTTTTTCGAAGCAAAGGTACGTCATTCTCGCTATGTCGGAACCCTAAATGACGCAGCGCCCTACAGTTTTGCCCGCCCGCGGCGGTGCTGGCGCGGTCACGTTGCAGAATACTCCGTTTTTTGCACGGGCCAGGATGGGGTACCTCAGGAAAACACGGCGGTATCCCGTAAATATATACAATCTGTACCGTAATTTATACAAAACGAAGAGGCAGACAGCGTAGGGTGGGTGCATTGGGGTGCTTGGTGCACCAAAACGGGGATCCCATGCGCCGTATACTCTGTCTGAATGTGAAAACGGCTTGACGCGTTGCCTGGCGTAGGGGGAGGGTGCCTCGATGAACGTATTCGAAATTGTGTTTAGTCCGACGGGTGGAACGCGGAAGGTGTCTGGCCTTGTGGCCGGGGCGCTGGACAAAAAGACCGTTACCGTCGATCTGACCGATAGCGGGCTAGATTTCAGCGCTGTCTCGATGACTGAGGACGACGTGGCCGTAATCTCTGTGCCGGCGTATGCCGGTAGAATCCCGGCTGTGGTGGCTGACCGGTTGGGCATGGTGCGCGGCAACGGGGCTCGGACTGTTTTGGTTTGTGTATACGGAAACCGCGCGTTTGAGGACACGCTCGTAGAGCTGGAGGACGTTGCGAAGCGCGCCGGATTTAGGGTGGTTGCAGCGGTTTCTGCTATTGCTGAGCATTCCGTTGCTCGTCAGTTTGCTGCTGGGCGACCGGATGCGCAGGATGCGGCGCAGCTCGCAGAGTTTGCGCAGCAAATTCAGCAAAAGCTGTTGGCTGAGGATGCGTCCGAGCCCTCTATTCCCGGCAATCGTCCTTATAAACAAGCTGGAAGTCACCGTATGGCACCCGAGGCAACAGAGGATTGCGTCTCCTGCGGTGCATGCGCCGCGGCGTGCCCCGTTTGTGCTATCGAAAAGGGCGACCCCAAGCGAACAGCTGGCGAGGCGTGCATCTCCTGCATGCGCTGCATCGCCGTATGTCCGCGAGGCGCTCGCAAGCTTGATCCCAACAAGCTATCCACTGTTTCCCAGATGCTGAGCAAGGTTTGCGTCGTGCGGAAGGAATGCGAGCTCTTCATCTAGCGCATACGAAATTGGCGCGTTGGGGACAGGTTAATCTGCACCAACCTGGTGCAAACAAACCTGTCCCCAACGCGCCAGAGTGAGGAGTGCCCCTGGGTGCCGGCGGGAAAGGAACGTCCCTAAGTGCCGCCTAAATACCGTTTATCGAAGAAAAAATACCGTTCATCGGTCATAATGATTGTTCCGGCTTTGGGCTTGTCTACAATACCTCCCGTAAAAAGAAATGCGGAAGGTTACCGAGTCCCTCGGACGTGGGCCTAACCAAAGTCTTTGAACGGGTGTGTCTCCATGGACGCATTCACATGATTTTGGTTGGGCTATATTTATGAAGGGACATGCCACCATGGGTTTCTTTTCTCGCCTTATGGGTGGCTCGGACAAGCAGGCGACTGCGACTTCCGAGTTCGAGATCCTCGCCCCTGTTTCCGGCGAGCTTGTTCATCTAGAAAATACCAATGACCCCGCTTTTAGCAGCCGTGCAGTGGGCGATGGCGTTGCCGTGGTTCCCCAAGAGGGAACGGTGTGCGCTCCTGTTTCCGGTACCGTTGCGGCGCTGTTTCCGACTGAGCACGCGCTGGGCATTATGTCCGATGACAGCTCTGCTCAGGTGATGCTGCACATCGGAATCGACACTGTTAAGCTTGAGGGCAAGGGCTTCCATGCACTTGTTGCCCAGGGTGACCATGTCGACGCGGGCCAGCCCCTCGTCGAGGTCGATTTCGACGTGGTTCGCGCTGCCGGCTTCGATCCCACGGTCTTCGTTATCGTGTGCGAGCGTTCGGAGAACTCGACTCTTCGCGAGCATGCTTTCGGCCCTGTTGCTGTTAAAGAGCCTGTCATTTGGCTTTCCGAGTAAATTCTTGTGGTGGGTACCGTGGTTATCAAGCGAGTTTTTAACAACAACGTCGCAATGGTCACTTCGGACGATGGCTCCGAGCTCATCGTCATCGGTCGAGGTCTCTGCTTTGGCCGTCATGCCGGCGATACCATCGACGAGGCGTCGATCGAAAAGACCTACGCGTTGCAGAAGGGAACTTCTCAGGATTCGCGTACGATTGACCGCTTGGCACATCTTTTGGAGTCCATCCCCACCGTCAACCTCGTGATTTCCGAGGAAATCGTTCAGATGCTTCGTCGAGAGCTCAATGTCGACATCAACGATAAGATCCTCATCGCTCTCGCAGACCATATCAGCCTTGCTTTGGAGCGCGAGCGCAAGGGCGTCTCCTGTGAGAATCCGTTGCTGCTCGAGATCCAGCAGTTCTATCGCAAGGAGTATGCACTTGCGGGCCGTGCTCTGCAGATTATCAAGGAGTATATGGGCATCCAGATGAGCGAAGAAGAGCAGGGTTTCATTACGCTGCATATCGTCAACGCCACCATGCCGCAACGCTCTGACCGTCTGATTGTTTCGGTCCAGCTTGTTCGCGACGTGCTCGCGATTGTTTCTGAGCGCTATTCTACGACCCTCGATGGCACCTCGCTGCCTTACGAACGTTTCGTTCGCCACTTGCAGTTTTTCGCACAGCGAGCGCTCGATCCTGCGGCCGGGCAAATCAACGGAGACGCGCTGTTCCGAATCGATGAAACGGCGTATCCGCGTGCATTCTCGTGCGCGGACGCCATAGCCGCTCACTTGTCGTCTACCTATAACGTTGTCGTTACCGATGCCGAGAAGAGTTATCTCGCATATCACATTGTTAACCTGCTTGGAGAACCTGGTCTCTAGGCATAACGTGCCCACACATCGATTGATATAAGGCAAGGCTCACAGTCTTGTCTAGGGCACATCTGTCTTAATTTGCGGAAAAGGAAGGGGAGTACCGCTATGACCGCAAAAAAGAAGTTCAATTTCAAAGCGCCGTTGGAGGTGTTCGCGAAGTCGATCGTCCAGCCAATGATGTATCTCTCGGTTGTCGGCATCCTGCTCATCGTGGGCATTATTCTGACCAACAAGACCATCTGCGCTTTGGTCCCCGTACTGGGCTCCGGTCCGTTCCAGCTTGTGGGCGCCGTTGTCTATCAGTCGCTGATGTTTATCATCAACAACCTCTCGATTCTGTTCTGCGTGGGCATCGCCGGCGCCATGGCAAAGAAGAACAAGGGCCATGCCTCGCTGATCGCCCTGATGTCGTTCTTCCTGTTCCTGCAGGCTAACAACATCGTGCTCAATGCCACCGGCTCTCTTGCCGATGCGAGCGGCATGCTCGGTCTTACCGGAACCGGCCAGGCCACCGTTATGGGCATCCAGGTACTCGATACCGGCGTGTTTGGCGGCATCATTCTCGGTTGCATCACCGGTGCCGTGTTCAACAAGTACTCGAACAAGCAGTTCCCCATTGCCCTTTCGATGTTCTCGGGCGTTCGCTTCCCGTTCCTGATTATGATCATCATTTCCTGGATCATGGGCGCTGGCTTCTGCATCGTTTGGCCTCCGGTTCAGGGTGCCATCTCCTCCGTTGCCGGCATCATTAAGGAGTCGGGCAACATCGGTCTGTTTATCTACGGCATGCTCAACAAGCTGCTCGTTCCCACCGGCCTGCACCACCTCATCTACACCCCGTTCCAGTTCTCCGATGTGGGCGGCACCCTGACGCTGGGTGATCAGGTTATCGCCGGTGCCTACCCCATCCGTGTTGCCGAGATGGCAATGACGGGCCAGCCCTTCTCCGATAGCACCTACTTCAACAGCTACACCTTTAACAACCTGTGGCCCTACATCGGTATCGGTCTCGCCTTTATCTTCACCGCTTACAAGGGGAACAAGGATAAGACCAAGGCCGTTATCATCCCGCTGATCATCACCGCCGTGCTCTCCTGTGTCACCGAGCCCATGGACTTCCTCTTTGTCTTTGCCGCTCCCGTGCTCTTTGTCGTTCACTCGGTTCTTTCCGGCATCTTCCTGGTTCTGCTCAAGGTCCTCTCCGTGCCCGCTTCGACTGCAGGCGGCATCATCAACATCGTGGTTTCCAACCTGGTTCTTGGTGTCGATAAGACCAACTGGCCGGTTATGCTGGTGCTCGGAGTCGTCAACGCCGCTCTGTACTTCTTCCTCTTCACCTTCCTTATTAAGAAGCTCAACCTCCACACGCCTGGTCGCGAGGAAGAGTCCGAGCTCGCCGAGTCCGTTGCCGAGGGCGAGGCCGCCGCATCTGTTGCGGTGAAGCAGGGCGCTGTTGCCGCAGCTCCCGCAGAGGGCGTTGATGCGGGCATTGCCGACCTGGTCGCAGGCCTTGGCGGCAAGGACAACATCGAGGAGCTCGAGAACTGCTTTACGCGTCTTCGCGTGAACGTTAAGAACCCGGACCTCATCGATGAGAACCTCATCAACCACGTGCCCAACAGCGGCATCAACCGCAACGGCAACAATATCCAGATCATCTTTGGCATGAAGGTTGCCGAGATGCGCGACAAGGTCGAAAACGCAATTGAGAAGGAGCAGTAAACAATGATCATTACTCTGTGTGGTGGCGGATCCACCTTTACCCCCGGCATCGTCAAGTCCATCGCCCTGCGCAAGGACGAGCTCGACGTTGACGAGATTCGTCTGTACGACATCAACGAGGAGCGCCAGCGCAAGATCGGCGTGCTCGTGGACTGGATTTTGCACGAGGACCTCGGCCTGGACATCAAGCTCACGGTGACCACCGACAAGGAGACGGCTTTTACCGACGCGAGCTTCGTGTTTGCCCAGATGCGTGTGGGCGGCTACGCCATGCGCGAGCAGGACGAGAAGATTCCGCTGCGCCACGGCTGCGTGGGTCAGGAGACTTGCGGTTGCGGCGGCCTTGCCTACGGCATGCGCACCATCTTCCCCATGGTCGAGCTGATCGATGACGTTGAGAAGTACGCCAAGAAGGACTACTGGATTCTCAACTACTCCAACCCTGCCGCCATCGTCTCCGAGGGCTGCCGCGTGCTGCGTCCCAACGCTCGCATCATCAACATCTGCGACATGCCGATCGCGATCATCGACGTGGTTTGCGCCGCGCTCGATATCGACAAGAAGGATGTCGAGTACGATTACTTTGGCCTCAACCACTTTGGTTGGTTCACCTCGATCCGCCACAAGGGCGAGGAGGTGCTCCCGCAGCTGCGCGAGTACATCAAAGAGCACCAGATCCTGCTGCCCGACTCCTACCTCAAGGGCATGGGCTCGCTCATGGCAAAGAAGCCCGAGGAGGCCACTGACGAGCACCCCGAGCAGAACCGCCACACCAAGGGCAGCTGGTACTACGTCTGGAAGGGCGAGTACGAGATCATGGAGTGCTTCCCGGAGTACCTGCCCAACACGTATCTGAACTACTACCTGCAGCAGAAGGAGTTCGTCGAGCACTCCAACCCCGAGCGCACCCGTGCAAACGAGGTTGAGGAGACGCGCGAGAAGAACCTCTTCGACGGCATCGACCATTATGAGAAGACGGGCGAGATCGACGAGAGCACGTTCTATGCGGGCAGCCACGGCGACTGGATTGCCGACCTGGCCATCGCTCTGAAGAACGATACCAAGCAGCGCTTCCTGGTCATTTGCGAGAACAAGGGCGCTATCCCCAACATGCCCTACGACGCTATGGTCGAGCTGCCTGCCTACATTGGCAAGAACGGCCCCGAGGTCATCAGCCGCGACAACATTCCGCTGTTCCAGCAGGGTCTCATGATGCAGCAGCTGAACTCCGAGAAGCTCGTGGTCGAGGCTACGATCGAGGGTTCGTACGAGAAGGCACTCAAGGCCTTTACGCTGAACAAGACCGTGCCGTCGATGAAGGTCGCCAAGGAGGTTCTCGACGACATGATCGAGGCCAACAAGGACTTCTGGCCCGAGCTTAAATAAAAGCAACAGGGTCGCTGGCCGCATACCTAGAGTAATGCCCCGTCCACGTGATTGCGTGGACGGGGCATTGTCATTTGGTAACGCGTTTTATCAAATATGGCATTTATCTGCGGTAATGTTCTATTTCACCGCTGAGGGTGACATTTCATGCCGCCTGCCGAACTGCGTGGAGACCTAACAACTTTTTAGGTCAGTGTTGTGCGTGTAGCAATTTCGCCCGGCCTCGCCTCCGGGCTGCCATGTGAGAGGGGATCTTATGGCTCGACTGCATGTAATGGAACGCAGCCACGCTCAGGCCGTCATGGACGACCTGCACGATGCGCTCGGACGCCGTCTGGCGGTGAGTTCGCTCGCCCCGTGTCCCGTTGAGTTTACGGCAGCGCTCGTCAACCTGTGCTCCACCCAGAGCTGCGGCAAGTGCACGCCCTGCCGTGTGGGCCTGAGCGCGCTGAGCGACCTGCTCGCCGATGTGCTCGAAGGGCGTGCCGATGAGTCTACGCTCAACCTGATTGAGCGCACGGCCCGCACTATCTACCTCTCGAGCGACTGCGCCATCGGTTACGAAGCCGGTGCCATGGCGCTCGCGGCCATTCGCGGCTTCCGCGACGACTTTGAGCACCACATCCGCGAGCACTCTTGCGGCTTTGACCGCGAGGCCCGCGTTCCGTGTGTCTCGGGCTGTCCGGCGCACGTCGACATTCCCGGTTACATTTCGCTCGTCGAGGCCGGCCGCTATGCCGATGCCGTCAAGGTCATCCGCAAGAATAACCCGCTGCCGCTCGTCTGCGGCCTGGTGTGCGAGCATCCCTGCGAGATGCACTGTCGCCGTGGCATGGTCGACGACCCCATGAACATCCTCGCCCTCAAGCGTTTTGCCGTTGAGCACAGCGACCTCAACGACCACAAACCGCATGTAGTGGACAACACCGGTAAGCGCGTCGCTGTGATCGGCGGCGGACCGGCCGGCCTTTCCTGCGCCTACTACCTGGCCGTGATGGGCCATAAGGTGACCATCTTTGAGCAGCGTCACCACCTGGGCGGCATGCTGCGCTACGGCATCCCCAGCTATCGTCTGCCGCGCGAGCGTCTGCAGGCCGAGATCGACTGGATCTTGAGCGCCGGCATCGACGTTGAGCTCGACTACTCCGTCAACGGCGAGGAGCTTGCCCGCCTGCGCGACGAGTTCGATGCCGTCTATCTGGCCATTGGTGCCCACAGCGATAAGAAGCTCGGCCTTCCGGGCGAAGAGGCTCCCGGCGTGGAGTCGGCCGTCAAGATGCTGCGTGCCATCGGCGACGACGAGCTGCCCGACCTGAGCGGCCAGCGCGTGTGCGTCATCGGCGGCGGCAACGTGGCCATGGACGTGTCGCGCTCTGCCGTGCGCTGCGGTGCCGAAAAGGTAAGCATCGTCTACCGCCGCCGCATCTGCGATATGACGGCTCAGGATGCCGAGATTGCCGGCGCCCAGGCCGAGGGCTGCGAGGTTCTGGAGCTCACAGCCCCGCTCGGTATTGAGACGGGCGAGGACGGACGCGTGAACGGCCTGCGCGTGCAGCCGCAGATTATCGGCGAGCCCCGCCGCGGGCGCCCGGCCCCGCGTGCCGCCGCCACGCCCGAGCAGGTCATTCCCTGCGAGCGCGTGTTCGTGGCCATTGGCCAGGGCATCGATTCCAAGCCGTTTGAGGACATGGGCATTGCCTGTAAGTGGGGCTGCGTGGTCACCGATTCGGATGGCGCCGTGCCTAACTTCGATGGCCTCTTTAGCGGCGGCGACTGCCAGACCGGCCCCGCCACCGTCATCCGCGCTATCAATGCCGGCCGTGTGGCTTCGGCAAACATCGACCACTACCTGGGCTTCGATCACAAGATCAAGCTCGAGGTCGAGCTGCCGACCGTCCAGTTTAAGGGCAAGCATGAGTGTGGCCGCTGCGAGCTGGGCGAGCGCGAGGCCGGCGAGCGTATTCACGATTGGAATCTGGTCGAGCAGGGTCTCACCGAGCAGGAGGCGCGCCAAGAGGCGAGCCGCTGCTTGCGTTGCGATCACTTTGGCTTTGGCGCGTTCCGCGGAGGGAGGAACCTGGAATGGTAGAGCTCAACAACCCCACTGTCAGCGACAACACCGAAAGCGGAGCACTCAATATGGTCAAGCTCACTATCGATAATTGCGAGGTCGTGGTACCCGAGCACACCACGATCCTGGACGCGGCCAAGTCCGTCGGTATCCAGATTCCCACCCTGTGCTACCTGCGCGATCTGAACGAGATCGGCGGCTGCCGCGTGTGCGTGGTCGAGGTTGAGGGCTGCGACCAGCTGGTTGCCGCCTGCAACAACTACGTGCTCGATGGCATGGTGGTCCACACCAACAGCCCCAAGGCCCGCGAGGCCCGTCGCACCAACGTGCAGCTGCTGCTGTCCCAGCACGATTCGCAGTGCACGAGCTGCGTGCGCAGCGGCAACTGCAACCTACAGACCATCGCCAACGACCTGGGCATTTTCTATCTGCCGTATCAAAGGCATTTGGCGGGCGAGGGCTGGGATTTCGATTTCCCCATCATCCGCGAAAACGACAAGTGCATTAAATGCATGCGCTGCATCAAGGTGTGCGAGAGCGTGCAGGGCCTGGGGATTTGGGACCTGACCAACCGCGCCACGCACACCGCCGTGGGTACCCGCGGGCGCGCGCCGATTGGCAAGACCGATTGCGTCGCGTGCGGCCAGTGCATCACGCATTGCCCGACGGGCGCACTGCGCGAGCGCGACGATACCGAGACCGTGTTTGACGCGCTCGCCGATCCCGACAAGATCGTGCTGGTGCAGATCGCGCCGGCCGTGCGTAGCGCATGGGGCGAGGAACTTGGCATTCCGCGCGAGGAGGCAACCGTTGAGCGTCTGGCTTGCGCGCTGCGCCGCGTGGGCTTTGAGTACGTGTTCGACACCGACTTCTCGGCTGATCTCACCATTATGGAGGAGGGATCCGAGCTGCTCGAGCGCCTGGGTGCCGCCGCTAAGGGTGAGGACGATAGCCGCGGCTGGCCCATGTTTACGAGCTGCTGCCCGGGCTGGGTGCGCTTTGTGAAGGCGCGCTATCCGGAGTTTGTCGACAGCCTGTCCACGTCCAAGTCGCCGCAGCAGATGTTCGGCGCCATCGCCAAGACCTACTACGCCAAGGTGCTGGGCGTGGAGCCCGAGCGCCTGTTCGTGGTGTCCGTTATGCCGTGCACGGCCAAGAAGGCCGAGTGCGCGCTGCCGAGCATGATGGGCGAGGGCGGCGCACCCGATGTGGACGTTGCGCTGACGGTGCGCGAGATGGTGCGCATGATCCGCGCGAGCCACGTGAGCGTGGACACGCTGGTTGAGGAGCCGCTCGATACGCCGCTGGGCTTTGGCACAGGCGCGGGTGTGATCTTTGGCGCCACGGGCGGCGTGATGGAGGCCGCCGTGCGCTCGGCCTATTACCTGGTGACGGGCAAGAACCCCGACGCCGATTTCTTTACCGACGTGCGCGGCCTGGACGGCTGGAAGGAGGCCGTGGCCGATATCGATGGCACCAAGGTGCGCGTCGCCGTGGCGCACGGGCTGGGCAACGCCGCCCGCCTACTCGATGCGATTCGCGACGGCCGTGTGAGCTATGACTTCGTCGAGGTTATGGCATGCCCGGGCGGCTGCGTCGGTGGCGGCGGTCAGCCTATCCACGACGGTTGCGAGCTGGCAGCCGAGCGCGGCCAGGTACTGTGGGGCCTGGATGCGAAGGCGGACATTCGCTTCTCGCACGAGAATCCCGATGTCCAGGCGTGCTACCGCGAGTTCTTGGGCGAGCCGCTCTCGCCGCTGGCCGAGGAATTGCTGCATACCGACCATCACGCATGGACGATGCCTAACGAGGGGACGTGCTAGCGATGCGCGCGTTTGATTTTGAAATGTCGCGCCGGGGGTTTGCCTCGGCGCTCGCCGCGGGCGCCCTGTCACTTGCGCTCGCGGGCTGTGGCGGCGGGGCTGCCGGTGCCGGGTCCGCCGCGGGCTCGGCTGCCACGGACGGCGCCGGTGCTGCCGCAGAGCCGGTCGAGGTGCACGTCGCCTCGCTCAAGGGGCCGACCTCGATTGGCCTGGTGCAGTTTATGGACCAGGCTGCCGATGGCGAGACGGACAATGAGTTCGACTTTGCGATCAACACTGCCGCCGACGAGATTGTGCCCAAGGTCATTCAGGGCGATATCGATATCGCCCTGGTGCCCGCCAACGTGGCGAGCGTGCTCTACAACAAGACCGAGGGCGCGGTGCAGGTCATCGACATCAACACGCTGGGCGTGCTGAACATTGTGACGGGCGACGCGAGTGTGGCCTCGTTTGGCGATCTGGCGGGCCATACTGTCTATATGACGGGCAAGGGCGCCACGCCGGAGTACGTCATGAACTACCTGCTGGAGCGCGCGGGCTTGGCCGGTCAGGTGACGCTCGAGTTTAAGAGCGAGCCCACCGAGGTGCTGTCGGCCCTGCTTGCCGATCCGTCTGCCGTGGGCGTGCTGCCGGAGCCGTTCAAGACCGCTGCCATCGCCAAGAGCGAAGGCAAGCTGTCAGCGCCGGTAAGTCTGACCGATGTGTGGGATGAGCTGGCGGGTGACACGGGTTCGCGCCTGCTGACGGGCGTGACCGTGGTGCGCCGCGCGTTTGCCGAGGAACATCCCGAGGCTGTGGCGGAGTTCTTGAGCTGCCATGCGGCGAGCGTTAAGGCCGTCAATGCGGCGCCGGCAGACTGGGCGCAGGCCGTGGTCAATGCGGGCATTGTGGATAACGCCACGATTGCCGAAAAAGCGATTCCTGGGTGCATGCTTGTCTGCCAGACCGGGAAGGATATGAAGGCGGCGCTCGGTGGGTACCTACAGGTGCTGGCCGATGCGGACGCGAGTGCCGTGGGCGGCAAGCTCCCGGCCGATGATTTCTACTACATGGAGTAGCCCGTGCGTGCGTTTGCTCGACAAATTACAGAGCGTATAAAGGCGGTGACGGCAGCAGGTGCCGTTGCCGCCTTTTGGCTTGCCGCGTGGATGCTGGTGGCGGGTCTTGTGGCGCAGCCGTTGATTTTGCCGGGGCCGGGTGCTGTTGTGGTGGCGTTGCTGCGGCTGGTATGCGATGCCGGCACGTGGGCGATTCTGGTGGGCTCAGGCGCGCGAATCTTGGGCGGGCTGGCGCTTGCCGCGATGTGCGGCGGCGTGCTGGCGGGAGTCTCGGTGCGGTCGCGGACGTTTGCCCGCCTGGTGGCGCCGGCGCTTTCGTTTGTTAAGGCGACGCCGGTCGCCTGCGTGGTGGTCCTGCTGCTTATTTGGTTGGGGTCGGCACGCGTGGGCATCGCGGCAGTCTTTTTGATGGCGCTGCCGGGCGTGTATTTTTCGCTGACCGAGGGCTTGGCACAAGTGGATAAGCCGCTGGAGCAGATGTTTCGCCTGCATGGCGTGCGGGGCTGGCGACTGTTTTGTGCCCACACCTGGCGCGAAGTCCTGCCGTTTGTGCTTTCGTGCGCCCGCGCCGTGATTGGCATGAGCTGGAAGGCCGGCGTGGCGGCGGAGCTGATCGGCATGGCGGTGGGCACCGTGGGTGAGCGCATCTATCAGGCGAAGCTTTTGATTGAGACGACTGATCTGCTGGCTTGGACCGTGCTGGTCGTTGCCGCCTCGTGGGCTTGTGAGCGCGTGCTGGTGTGGCTGCTGCGGGTTTCGGGACCCGTGGCGTGGCGCGTGGCCGTGCGGGCGCATGGGCATGGATTGCGCGGGCGTGCGGGGGCTGCGAGCGATAGCGCTGCGGCGGAGCTTGCACTTGCCGTGGGCGATCGCGCGCCCTGGGCGCCGGCGCTGGATGGTCTGGTGCTCAACGTGCCCGCGGGTGGGCGTATCTGTGTGATGGGCGCTTCGGGCACGGGCAAGTCGACGCTGCTTTCGTTGGCAGCGGGGGAGTGCGCGCCGTGCTCCATGGTGTTTCAGGATGTACGCCTGGTAGAGGGCGCCTCGGCTTTGGATAACGTGCTGGTGTGCGCCGACGCGCGCGTGGACGCCTCGAGTGCCGCGGCCCTGTTGCGCCTGCTGGTGCCGGGGGTCGATGTGCATGCTCGTGTGGCCGAGCTCTCGGGCGGGCAGCGCCGTCGCGTCGAGATTGCCCGAGCCCTGCTGTGTCCGGGCGGCGCAGTGATTCTGGACGAGCCCTTTACCGGCCTAGATACCGCTGCGCGCGACGCATGCGCCGAGGTTGTGCTCGACTTGCTCGACGGCCGCATGCTGTTGCTTGCTACGCACGATGCCGTCGACGCTCAGGCCCTCAATATCTCGGACATCATCACGCTCTAAATACTTACTCAGCAACAAAATGATCCGTTTTTTCTCCGTCCCCATAGGGTTGGGTATGGTATTCTATCTGCGGGGTAATACTTAGGATTACCAAGTAATACCAACGCAGTAGAAACAAACTCCAGATGCGGGCCAATCGGGTTGCCTTCACAGCCCGTCGCCCAGCCGCGTGGCCCGCATCTATCCGCACCACCGTCGTTTCAAAAAGGAAGCGCCATGGCAGAACACATGACCCCGGTTGTCGCGAAGGTCTTGCCCGAGGAAAAGGCGGCCTTCGCGGCGGCAACCCAACTCGTAGGCACCACGCCGTCCAACGCCATCCGCATGTTCATCGCCGCCTTCAATCGCTGCGGCACCTTTCCGTTCGACATTTCGCCCAGCGGGGCCTTTGGCAAAGACTGTCCCCAACAGCTAGTCGTTGAAGAACGTCCCCAATGACTAGTCGTCGGGAGGAGGTCGGCATGCTCAATGCGCTGGTTTGGGCGCTTGCCTGTTTTGGCGTCGTCGCTGCCGATATTGTCCTGAGCATGGTTTTGTTCTCCGTGCTGGACATCGTGTCGGCGCTGACGGGTTTCCCGATCGACAACCTCGATATTCAATGGTTTCAAGCCGTCGCTCAGACGGCGTCGTTTTTGATGGCGCTGCTATGGTGGCGTTATTTGTGGCCGCGGTCGTTTATCGCGCGCTGGCAAGGTGAGCGTCCGCTTGGCGGGGGAGTGCGTAGCGCGTGGAAGCGCATTGCCTGCGTTATCGTGATCGGCTTGGCACTGCAGGTGGTCGTTGGCTACGTGACCGACGCCGTACTGTCATTGTTGCCCGAGGCCGCGGCCGATTACAGTGAACTTGTCGAGGAAACAGGCATGGACGACACCAGCTATCTCGCCGTCCTGACTACGGTGCTCGGCGCTCCGTTTTGCGAGGAGCTGCTGGTGCGCGGCATCATTTTTGAGTTTTCGCTCCGAGCGTTTAACCCGCAGTGCCGCCCACTTTGGAAGCGCCGACGTCTCGTGCGACCGCAAGACGGCACCATAGTGCCCTGGGCGGCCCCGAGTACCTGGGGCGTCGCCGCGGCAATCGTGCTGCAGGCGGCGGTCTTCGGCTTTATGCACATGAACTGGGTGCAGGGCTGCTATGCGGGCGCTGCCGGCCTCATTTTTGGCTGGGTGCTCGTGACGACCGGAAAGCTCCGCTACACGATCCTGTTGCACTTTGCCTTTAATGTCGGCTCGTACCTCATGACGTTGCTCTGGTTTGTGAACACGCCGTTCGACGTGGCAATTACGGTTGCTATCGCCGGTGCCATCCTCGTTGAGGCAATGCGCTCGCTGCGCCACGCGTGTGGGATGGACGCAGCGAGCGCACCACTGCCCTAGTTGCGACGTCCGCCTCCGTTGGCGCCCTGCCGTCCCTGGGCCGCGCGATTGCGCCCTGCGGTGTTTTGCGCACGCGACATGCCGCCGTGGCCCTTGCTGCCTTTGGGTCCCTTGCCAGCGCCACCGTGGGCCTTGCCGCCCTTCTTGCCGGTCCCATGTCCGCCGCCAGCAGACGTCTCGCCCGGGCGCGGCGGTACGGGACGGATCAGGCAATGCTTGGTGTAGCCAATCAGGTCACGACGCCCGGCCTTCTCCAGCGCCTCGCGCACGAGCTTGTAGTTCTCGGGTTTGCGATACTGAATCAGCGCGCGCTGCATGGCCTTTTCGTGCGGGTCGCGCGCCACGTAGATCGGCTCCATGGTGCGCGGGTCCACGCCGGTGTAGTACATGCAGGTCGACATGGTGGACGGGGTGGGGTAGAAGTCCTGCACCTGCTCGGGCATGTAGCCCATGTCGCGCACGGCCTCGGCAAGGTCCACGGCTTCCTTCATGGTCGAGCCGGGGTGGCTCGAAATCAGATACGGCACAACGTACTGCTTGAGTCCGTATTCGCGGTTCAAGCGCTCAAATTTGCGGCAGAACGCATCGTAGACGGCGCGGCTCGGCTTGCCCATCACGGAGAGCACCGCGTCGCTCACGTGCTCGGGCGCCACGCGCAGTTGGCCCGAGACATGGTGTTCCAGCAGCTCGCGCAAAAACTCGTCCGAGGCATCGGCCATGGTGTAGTCAAAGCGGATGCCGCTGCGGACGAAGACCTTTTTGACGCCCGGCAGCTGGCGCAGGTCGCGCAGCAGCTGCGTGTAGCCGCTTTCGTCGACCACCATGCTCTTGCACACACTCGGCCACAGGCAGCGCTTGTTCTTGCACACGCCGTGCTTGAGCTGCTTGTCGCAGGCCGGGCGGCTAAAGTTGGCCGTCGGTCCGCCCACGTCGTTGATGTAGCCCTTAAACTCGGGGTCGTGTGTGAGCAGCTCGGCCTCGCGCATGATCGAGTCGTGGCTGCGCATCTGCAGCACGCGGCCCTGGTGGAAGGTCAGCGCGCAAAATGAGCACTCACCAAAGCACCCGCGGTTGGAGCTAATGGAAAACTTGATCTCGGCAAAGGCCGGCACGCCGCCCGCCGCGTCGTAATCGGGATGCCAATCGCGTGCGTAGGGGAGTTCGGCCACCTCGTCCATCTCGTCGGTGGTGAGCGTGGCCGACGGTGGGTTCTGCACCACATAGACGCTGTTGGGGTAGGGCTCTACCAGACGATGCCCGGTGATGGGGTCCATGTTCTGCTGCTGCACGTTAAAGCTGCGCGCGTAGTTGAGCTTGTCGGCGGCAAGGTCGTCCCAGCTGGGAAGCAGGTCGTAGTCATAGACCTCGTCGAGCGAGCTGGTGCGGTAGACGGTGCCGTTGATATAGGTGATCTGATCGACGGGCAGTCCGGCGTCGAGCGCGTCGGCGATCTCGACGATCGCGTGCTCGCCCATGCCGTAGATGAGGATGTCGGCGCCCGAGTCGAGCAGCACCGAGCGCTTGAGCTTGTCTTGCCAGTAGTCGTAGTGGGCCAGGCGGCGCAGGCTCGCCTCGATGCCGCCGATAATGATGGGGGCGTCCTTGAACGTCTGGCGGATGAGGTTGCCGTAGACCGTGACGGCACGATTGGGGCGGTGCCCCTCCTCGCCACCGGGGGTATAGGCGTCGGTGTGGCGGCGGTGCTTGGTCACCGAATAGTGGTTGACCATGGAGTCCATGTTGCCGGCACTGACCAAAAAGCCCAGGCGCGGCTCACCGAGCACGCTGATGCTGGCGGGATCGGTCCAGTCGGGTTGGCAGATGATGCCCACTTTGTAGCCGTGCGCGTCGAGTACGCGGCTGATGATGGCCATACCAAAGCTGGGGTGGTCCACGTAGGCGTCGCCGCAGATGTAGACAAAGTCACACTGGTCCCAACCGCGCGCGTCCATATCGGCGCGGCTGACTGGGAGGAACTTATCGCGGCCCGGGCGCCAGGGACGGGCGGGCGCTGCCGGGGTATGAGCGGCGTGGCCGCCCTGGGCCTTGCCGCCGCGCTTTTGCTGCTGGCCCTGTTTGCCCTGCTGACTGCGCTGGTTATTCTGAGCGTGCTGAGGCTTTTTTGCCACGATCCCTCCCGGTGTTTGTATGCTGCACGTAATTGTAACCAGTCTTTTTGGGACGGGGCTAAAAAGACTGGTGGAGTACATGGGCTGGCGGATCGGCGTGCCGATGCGGGCGCCGTTTGTTTCCAGACTGTGTATCCCCGTGTCGAAGGAGCCGTCTCGCGCGCACGCCATGTTGTCAATGGGTTACAGTATGAACGGCGGCTATGTTTCCGCCAACGCACGAGAGGGTCGTCAACAAGGAGGATGCACGACGATGCAGCGTGCCAAACAGATATCGGAGTCCATCGAACTGGGCATTATCCTGGCGCTCGCCGGCGGCTTTATGGATGTGTATTCGTACATTGGGCGCGACCATGTTTTCGCAAACGCGCAGACGGGCAACATCCTGCTTGTGGGCGTGAGCATCTCGGAGGGCAATTGGGCACTTGCGGGGCGCTACTTCTTCCCTGTGGTGTCGTTTGCCGTGGGCATTATGCTTGCCGACCTGGTACACGAACGGTTTGGCAGCGTGATTCACTGGCGCCAAGTGACGGTGTTCTTTGAAGCCGTCATCTTGCTGGGTGTGAGCTTTATCCCGGGCGGCAATTTCAACCTGCTCGCCAACTGCCTCACCTCGTTTGCCTGCGGCATGCAGGTCGAGAGCTTCCGCAAGATCCACGGTCACGGCATCGCTACGACCATGTGCATCGGCAACTTGCGCAACGCGCTGCAAAACGTGGACGATTACATCATCACCCACAGGCGCGGCTTTTTGGAAAACGGCCTGCTGTACTTTGGCGTGATCTTTACCTTTGTGTTTGGCGCCGTGTTGGGCAACTGGTGTATTGAGCGCATGGGCCTGCACGCCATCGTCGTGGCGAGCTTGCTGCTGTTTGTCGCGTTTGCCATCATGTTCATCGACCGCGAGCGCGACTTGCGCTTACGCTGGAAGGTTGCGGCCGAGGCTTGGAAAGAGGGCTGTCGAAAGTAACCGAATGCGGCAAAGGGGCTGTCCCTTTGCCGCAATATTTTTCATCATCTGTTGAAACGCTTTAACAAATTTGACGTTCTCACGTGTTTTTCGTTTCAAAAGCGTTAGGATGGGACTCATAGCGTGGGGCGTAATGGGTGCCCCGCACACGATGGGAGGCTATCAATGGCTAATCGTTTCGTTCTCAATACCATCTCTTATCATGGTTCCGGCGCCATCAAGGAGATCCCCGGCGAGCTCCAGCGTCGCGGCTACAAGAAGATTTTCGTCTGCTCCGATCCCGATCTGGTCAAGTTTGGCGTTACCGCTAAGGTGACCGACGAGCTCGACGCTGCCGGCATCGCTTGGAGCCTCTACTCCGAGATTAAGCCCAACCCCACTATCCAGAACGTCAAGGACGGCGTCGAGGCCTTCAAGGCCGCCGAGGCTGACGCTATCGTGACCATCGGTGGCGGCTCCTCCATGGACACTGCCAAGGCCATCGGCATCATCATCAACAACCCCGAGTTCGCTGATGTCCGCAGCCTCGAGGGCGTTGCTCCCACTAAGAACCACGCCGTGTTCACCATCGCCGTGCCGACGACCGCCGGTACCGCCGCCGAGGTGACCATCAACTACGTCATCACCGACCCCGAGAAGGTCCGCAAGTTCGTGTGCGTCGACACCAACGACGCCCCCGAGGTCGCCGTCGTCGACCCCGACATGATGGCCTCCATGCCCGCCGGCCTGACCGCTTCCACTGGTATGGACGCTCTGACCCACGCCATCGAGGGCTACACCACCAAGGGTGCCTGGGAGCTCTCCGACATGTTCCACTTTGAGGCTATTAAGCTGATCAGCGAGAACCTGCGTGACTCCGTCGCCGAGGCCAAGTCCGGCCAGCCCGGCTCCGGCCGCGAGGGCATGGCCCTTGGCCAGTATGTCGCCGGCATGGGCTTCTCCAACGTTGGCCTGGGCATCGACCACGCCATGGCTCACACCCTGTCCGCTCACTACGACACCCCGCACGGCGTCGCTTGCGCCATGCTGCTGCCGATTGCCATGGAGTTCAACAAGCCGGTTTGCGCTGAGCGCCTGGCCAAGGTTGCCGTTGCCATGGGTGTTGACACCACGGGCATGAGCACCGACGAGGCCGCCGATGCTGCCATTGCTGCTGTTAAGCAGCTCTCCGCCGACGTGAACATCCCGCATGTCTGCGAGGCCATGAAGGCTGACGAGATCGAGGTCCTGGCCAAAGACGCCATGGCCGACGCCTGCTTCCCGGGCAACCCGCGCGAGGCGACGCTCGACGACGTCATCGAGCTCTTCAAAAAGATCTGCCCGGCTGCCTAACATGGTTCGGCGGGCCCCTGCCCGTTAGCCCCAGAATCGTCCTCGGACATGTCGGAGGCCCCGCTGCGCACTACGTGCGGCGGGGCCTCCTTCTGTCCTGCGGAAAGATTCTGGGGCTTACGGGCAGGGGCCCGCCGGCTCGTTATCGAGGCGGGCGCTGCTCTGGGAAGCTCGACGGGTCATCTCGCTGGGTAAAAAGATGGTTCGCGGTGGTATCGTTGCTGTGGGTTTAATTCGATATGAAAGGGTGACTTTGGTGTCCAAGATGGATTCTACGCTCTCCTATATTACTGACCAGTTGAAGGCGCTGACTTCTATTGCTTCGCCTACGGGCTATACCCGTGCGGCGACTGATTATCTGATGGAAACGTTGCGCGATATGGGCTTTGGGCCTGAGCGCTCCAATAAGGGCAACGTGCTGGTTGAACTTGGCGGCGAGGGCGAGCCGCTCGTGTTGGCGAGCCATGTCGATACCCTGGGCGCCATGGTGCGCTCCATTAAGGACAATGGTCGCCTGCGCCCCACGACCCTCGGTGGGCACCAGTGGTCCACGGCCGATGGCGAGAACTGCACCGTCTACACGCGTGACGGCAATGTCTACACGGGCGTGGTCCTCAATACCGAGCCTTCGGCGCATGTGGCCGATGAGCCGGTCAAGACCATCGAGAAGAACATGGAAATCCTGCTCGACGAGAACGTTGACAGCAAGGACGATGTGCTCGAGCTGGGTATTCAGACCGGCGACATCATCGCTATGGACCCGCGTACCACGGTGACGGAGAGCGGCTACATCAAGAGTCGCTTCCTTGACGACAAGCTGTCCGCGTCGATTCTGCTGGGCTTGGCGCGTGCCGTCGCCGCTGGCGAGGTGACGCTTTCGCGCAAGGTATCGCTGCTCTTTACGGTGTACGAGGAGGTCGGCCACGGCGGTGCCTTTGTGCCGGCCGACACGCGCGAGATGATTAGCGTGGACATGGGCTGCGTGGGTGACGACCTGGGCTGCACCGAGCGCATGGTTTCAATCTGCGCCAAGGATTCGGGCGGTCCGTACAACTACGACCTGGTAACCACGCTGTCCAACATCGCGCGTGAGCTGGACCTCGATTACGCCATCGACGTGTATCCGCACTACGGCTCAGACGTTGAGGCCACGCTTTCTGCCGGCTACGACATCCGTCACGGCCTGATCGGCCCCGGCGTGTACGCGAGCCACAACTACGAGCGCAGCCACATCGACGGCGTGCGCAACACCTACGAGCTGGTCCGAGCCTACGTACAACGCTAGGGGAGCAGCTTGCGACTCGGCTGACCAATTGCTCTAAGGCCCGATTGCTCGGGCCTTTTTTCGCTTCAGTCTGTTTAGTATTATGCTGTATGTAACCAATTAACTTTACGTTTGGAATACTTAACGAGGTGATGCGGCATATGAATACATCTGAGTACTTATCTATGGGTGATGCGGCCCACCTGTTGGGCGTTACGAAAGCCCGCATATCGCAACTTGCCGCATCGGGGACGCTTGTGTGCGATATTGTGGGCGGCCGGAAGATGGTCGAGTACAATTCTGCGATCGCCTATCAAAAGGTTCGCAAGCGAGGACGCCGTCCTGCGGCCGATGTGGGACGCAAGTTTACGCTGATGTCGGCCGACCATGAGGTCGCGCATGTCTCATTTGATCCGACGCGCGAGTTTCCCTTCGAAATCGCCGAGGTCCTCGATGCGCAACGAATGCCGTTCGGCACATGCTCGAGTTCTTCTCCAACGGTGAATAAGCGGGAGCTCAACGCGTGGTGGGGGCATCGGTTGGTGCCCGATGTTCGCCCTGGGCTTATCTCGCGCTATCGTGAACTGGGGATTGCCAGTGGCATCGAGGTTCCGGTTCGGTGCCTGGGCCTATCGCTTTCGGATTGTTATTGGCTGCGGCCGGCCGATTGCGACGAACTCAAATGGCAAAACATCAATTACTTTGAGAACGAATTTGAGCGATCGGCGCCCGAGGGGCGTTCGGGTTGGCTGGAGGGCATCGGTCTTAAAAATCCGGATAACACGTCCGAGGGCGAGCTCCCTAAATCGTGGATGATTCGCAACGGCGTTCGCGTTCTGGTCAAGGGATGCGGCATGGACGATCAACGTCCCTTTAACGAGGCGGTCGCAACGGCACTGCATCGCCGCCTGCTATCGGAGGGCGAGTTTGTTCCTTATACGGTTGAGCGGATGTTCGATGGCCCTGTCTGTCTGTGCGACGACTTTCTTGATGGCCGCGAGGAATATGTTCCGGCTGTTTACGTTAAGAACGCCCTTGGCGGCCAGCGGGGAAACTCGACATACGATCGATACTGTCGCTACCTTGGCAAGCATGGTGCCGATGAGGCCGCTGTGAGAAGGTCTATGTCGCAGATGATTGTCTGCGATGCCCTTTTGGCCAACAGCGACCGCCATTGGCGAAACTTCGGCATCATCCGCAATGTCGACACCCTGGAGATAAAACCTGCTCCGCTGTTCGATAGCGGCAACTGCCTGTGGTACAACGTGCCAACTGCCGTGCTCGCAGCTGGGGAGTTTGGGTTTTCCGCTAAGCCGTTTGGGCCCGACCCTTCCGTCCAGCTGGCGCTTGCGGACTCACTCGGTTGGTTCGACGCATCGCGACTCGACGGATTTGTTGATGAGGCGATCGAGATTCTTTCGCAGAGCGAATGGGCGACGGCGGAGGGTCGACTCGAGGCCATTTGCCGTGGCCTCGAGCGTCGCGTAATCGAGGTTAGTGCCGCCGTTGAGGTACTTCGACACGTGCAGCGATAAACCCGCGGCTACTTAAGTGCGCCGGTTACCGTGCCGCCGCCGAGGACGATGTCGCCGCGGTAGACTACAACGGCTTGGCCGGGGGCGATGGCTCGCTGCGGCTCGTCAAAAGTCAGCAGCATTTGCCCGTCTTCGCCGCGCGTAAGGGTCGCTGCCTGGTCTTTCTGACGGTAGCGGTGCTTGGCGCCCACGCGAATGCCGCCGGCATCGAGCCCTGCTTCCATGCGGTCGGCGGGGGCGCTCCAGATCCAGTCGTTGGCCGTGAGCGCTGTGGCCGTCAGGTCCTCGGCCTCGCCCAGATGCACGGTGTTGTTGACGGTGTCGACGCCCGTCACATACACGGGATGCGCCATCGCGACGCCCAAGCCCTTGCGCTGGCCGATGGTATAGCGCAACGCGCCGTTATGGCGTCCGACCACGCTGCCGTCGCGCCACACAATGTCGCCCGGTGCAGCGGCATGTCCGCAGCGGTGCTCGATATAGCCCGCGTAGTCGCCGTCTGGAATAAAGCAGATATCCTCGCTTTCGGCCTTCTTGGCGTTGATGAAGCCCTGCTCGGCGGCAATGCGGCGCACGTCGTGCTCCTTGTCCAGGCCTGCCAGCGGAAAGATTGTGCGTGCCAGGCGCTCCTGCGTAAGCGAATACAAAAAGTAGCTTTGGTCCTTCTTGGGGTCCTCGCCACGGTACAGCTGCCAGGTGCCGTCGGACGCCTGGCTCGTTTTGGCGTAGTGACCTGTGGCGATGTAGTCGCAGCCCATATCGAGCGCTGCATCGAGCAACGCGCCAAACTTAATATGGCGGTTGCAGATGATGCACGGGTTGGGCGTCAGTCCTTCCTGGTAGGCAGTCACGAAGCGCTCGATCACGTTGCGGTCGAAGGTCTGCTGCAGGTCGAGCACGTGATGGGGTATCCCCAGGCGCTCGGCGACGGCCTTTGCATCGGCGATATCGCGGTCGACCTTACTCATGCCTGTTGCGGGATCGGGTGCGGGGCAGGTGAGGCGCATGGTGGCACCGACACATTCGTAACCCTGACTTTTGAGCAGATACGCGGTCACGCTGGAATCGACGCCGCCGCTCATGGCGACGAGCACGCGCTTGTTGTGCATGGGGAGGTTCTCCTTGGTGGCATGTGGCCAAAAAAGAAAAGCGGCGCGGGAGGCTGGTTCCGCGCCGCAGACATTGTAGCAAGTTCGGGCGTCATGTGGGACACCCTGTTGGGATGAGCCCAGGCCGCCAGAAGAGAGAGGGGAGGCCGGCGTGCCTTGGACTCGTTCTAAGAACGAGAAGCTCTAGTCCTGGAACAGTGCCGTGGACAGGTAGCGCTCACCGGTGTCGGCGAGCAGCGCCACGATGGTCTTGCCCTCGTTCTCGGGGCGCTTGGCCAGCTGCAGCGCGGCCCACACGGCGGCGCCGGACGAAATGCCCACGAGCACGCCCTCCTTGTGGCCCACGGCGCGGCCGGTGGCAAAGGCGTCGTCGTTCTCGACGGGGATGATCTCGTCATAGACCTGGGTGTCGAGGACGTCGGGCACAAAGCCGGCGCCGATACCCTGGATCTTGTGCGGGCCGGCTTGGCCCTTAGAGAGTACCGGGGAGGTGGCGGGCTCGACGGCGACAACCTGAATCTCGGGGTTCTGCTCCTTGAGGAATTCACCCACGCCGGTCACGGTGCCGCCGGTGCCGACGCCGGCGACGAAGATGTCGACCTTGCCGTCGGTATCGTCCCAGATCTCGGGACCGGTCGTGGCCTTGTGGATGGCGGGGTTGGCGGGGTTCACAAACTGGCCGGCGATAATGCTATTGGGGGTCTCCTTCTGCAGCTCCTCGGCCTTGGCGATGGCGCCCTTCATACCCTTGGAACCGTCGGTGAGCACGAGCTGTGCGCCATATGCCTGCATAAGCTTGCGGCGCTCGACGGACATGGTCTCGGGCATGGTGATGATCACCTTGTAGCCGCGAGCCGCCGCCACCGAGGCGATGCCGACGCCGGTGTTGCCGCTCGTGGGTTCGATGATGGTGTAGTCGCCGCCGCGCACGAGCTTGCCGGCCTTCTCGGCCTCGTCGATCATGTTCTTGGCGACGCGGTCTTTGACGGATCCGGCGGGGTTGAAGTATTCCAGCTTGACGAGCACGCGGGCCTTGAGGTCCTCATCGGCCTCAAAGTGAGTGAGCTCCAGGAGCGGGGTGCGGCCGATAAGCTGATCGATGGACGTGTAAACCTTGCTCATGATGAACCTCCAAAGTGTTCAAATGACTGGATACCGTGTGGTTTTACGGTGTGTGTAGCAGCGAAACCCACAAACCTTATAGGTTGTTCGTTTTGCTGTTGGCAAGCATAGTAGACACTAAAGCCTAGTAACGCAATAGGAAATAGAAGATTATTACGAGTCGATTAACCATCTTGACGGGAATGGGTATTTTCAAAACCAATTTTTCGGCTAGAATTTCTACGGACTAAATGACCGAAAGGCAGCACTATACATGTTGGTTTCTACTAAGGGCAGATATGCCCTGCGCGTTATGGTCGATCTGGCCGAGCACCAGGCGGCCGGTCGCATCCCGCTCAAAGAGATCGCGGCGCGACAGGGGATTTCCGAGAAATATCTCGAGAACATCTTGGCTACGCTAGTACGTGCCAACATGCTCTCGGGCATGCGTGGCAAGGGCGGCGGCTACGTGCTCACGCGCCCGCCCGAGCAGTACACGGTGGGCGAGATCTTGCGCCTGACCGAGGGCAGCCTGGCGCCGGTCGCCTGCCTGGATGGCGACTGCAAGGGCTGCTCACGTTCGGATGAGTGCCCCACGCTCGATGTGTGGAAGAACCTGGACAAGCTCATCAACGACTATCTCGACGGCGTGACGCTCGATCAACTTGTCGCTCCCAACCATGGCTACGACTACGTCATCTAACCCACACCTGCATTTGGGGACGGGGTAGAAATGGTAGATTCTCTCGTCCTTTGAGACTTGGCAAATAAGAAGGCCGCCCATTTTTGCGATGGGCGGCCTTTGTTTTGGGTCGATATGACGGTTCGTATTGAACAGCTCTAGCCCTCGGCGATGCTGTCGAGAATACTGCGCATGATGGATACCAGGATGCTGCCCATAAAGGCCGATCCAAAGCCGGCGATGGAGATGCCCGCGCCCAGCAGATTGACCGACAGGTAGCTGGCCAGCTCGAGCATAAAGCTGTTGACGACAAGCTGGAAAATGCCCAGCGTAATGATCGTGAGCGGTAGCGAGATGACCGTGAGGAACGGCTTGACGAGCGAGTCGACGATGTTGAGGAACAGTCCCACAAAGGCGAAACAGACCCAGGCCTCGGCGAAACCGAAGGGTTGGATGCCGGGGACGAGGAACGTGGCGATCGCGATGGCGATCGAAGTAAAGAGCCAGTTAAGCATAAAGCGCATGGCGTGAATCCTTTCTTGCGCCGGGGTTGCTGGCGTCGCGTGAAGTGGCTTACGGCGGCGACCTGGATGGTTGCGCGGGCGCGCCGCGGTGTTTGGGCGCCTATTGTCTCAAATATTCGTGGAGCTTACGTGCGCATTCGGTTTCTAAACGGCGTTCGTCCTGAAAAACGCGCCGCTGGCAGAGAGTCTTGTCGCTTTAGTTTGGTGGTGTGCTAAACTGCTACGGGCAAAAGCCACAGGCGTTGCCCTATTGCATAGAACGGGCGAACGATGCCCGATGTCAGTATCAACTTCGATGCCTTTTGGCGGGTTTGGCGGTGATCGATGAATATCGAGAACATGTTTGACAAGCCTGATGTCAAGCAGCTGGTCCACGCATTTAGCCTTTTGGACGACGAGAAGGATATCCAAGCGTTTTTGACCGATATCTGCACGCCGCGCGAGATATGCGATCTTTCGCAACGTCTGCAGGTTGCGCGTTATCTGGATGAGGGCGAGCCCTATGTTGAGGTTCAGGCCCGCACGGGCGCTTCGTCCACCACGGTGAGCCGTGTGTCCAAGGCGCTCAACGGCGAGTACGGTGGCTACCGCAAAATCCTCATTAAGCTGGAGGACGGCGAGTAGGCCGCGCCATAAACGAATTGTACAAAACCGCTCCTCCGGGGGCGGTTTTTATATGCCCGCAATTGGCTGGTGCGTTGGGGTCAGGTTGCTTTGTACCAAAAGATGGAGCTGCGGTGGCAATGTGTCCGCTTGGGCGGGTAGGATGGATGCATTGATTATTGCGAACAGTTTGAGCGGAGGACCATGCCTGTTCGAATCTATACCACCAATGCCGGCACGGATTTGAGTGATGCCGAGTCGGCGCTGCTTGCCGACCTTGTTGGCTGCCACGGACGTGCCGTGCTGCTGACACCTACGTTTGCCGAGCTCGACCTGTGCCGTCATGATGCGGCGGAAGCCGGGATTTCGCTGGGCATTGACTACAAGACGCCTACATCGTGGCTTCGCTCGCTTTGGGAGCTTATGGGCGACGGGCGCGGTTTCGTCGACAACCTGCAGCGCCAGATGCTGTTCTCGGACATGGTCACGCGTCTCGACGATGCCGACCTGCAGCCACTTTCGCGCAGCCAGGGCACAGTGCGCATGCTCGCGCGCATGGCCCGCGACGTGTTGCCGGGCGTTGCGGGGGCGGGTGCCGAACGATGCCGTGGCGACAACTGCCAGCCTGAGCCAAAAAGCGATGCCGAGGCTCGTGTGTTCGAGCTTTTGCGCGCCTACGCGGGCGGTTTGGACCGTCGAGATATGGTTGAGCCCTGCGAGGCAGCTGACATTATGACCAGTGTCCTGGCCGATAGCCTGCCAGCGTGCACTCGCGCCGTATGCGTGCGCGGTATCACGTCGTTTACGCACGGTCTACTCGAGTTGCTGTCTGCCGTGGCGAACAATGGAGGAGAGGTCGTCGTGCTGCTTGCCCGCGAGCAGGCGGCGATGCGCGAGGAGCTTGCCGCGGCATTTGATGCCCGCGGTGTGCTGTTTGAGGCCGCGCCGCTGGGGGAGGACGCCGTCGCGTCTGATGCCGCTTGCGGGACCGCCGCTCAGCCTGCCTTTATTGAGATCGCTGGCCCCCATGCCCGTGCTCATGCTTATGCGAACGCAATTGATGATCTGGTGAAAGCGTGCCAGGGTTCCGAGGTCGACGGCGCCGCGACACCTGCCGACCCTGTGCGCGTGCTCGTTGTTTCTGCCCGGGCACCCCAGCTGTTCGGTGAGCTCGCCTCTCGTCTGGCGGCTCGTCATATCGCTTCCGAGACAACTGAGTTTACGGCGTTTTCCCAGTCCATCGCGGGCAGGCAGTTTACGGCGCTCGCCAACCTGATCGAGCGTATGAAAGCCGCCGATGAGGGCACCGCTTCCAAGACCGAGTGGTGGCCCGCTCCAGAGCTTACCGACTGGATTTATAGCCCGCTTTCGGGTGCCGACGCCGCGAGCGCCCGCGGCTTTGACAAGAACATGCGCCTGTCGCGCAGCAAGACCACTACGGGCGTCAAGAGCCTGCTGCAGAGCGTGCAGGGCCAGGTGAGGGGCGCCCGCAAGGCGGCAAGCGAAGAAAACTGGTTTAAGAACGTGCCATGCGTGGTCTCGGACGTGTTTCAGGCGCTGTGGCGCGACAAACCCGTGACGGCGCTCAAGGCCATGCTCGCCGTTGCCGAGGCACTGCCCGATCGCGCTCTAGGCGGCCTTGACGGCCAGGCCCGTCGCCAGGCGGAGACGGCTCTGCTGCGCCATGCCATCGACATCCTTATGAACGATGCTCGCGCGCTCGACGTGTCGCAGGCCGCGACCGTACCGGTTCTCGACGGCGTTCGAACCAAGGTGGACAAGCGCAGCACCGCTTACGATTACGAGACCTACGAGGTCGATCGCACGCCACGGGCACAAGTGCGCTTCGTGTCGCTTGCCGATGCGGCGGTTCTGCGCCCCGGCAGCTACGATGCTGTGCTGTTTGCCGATGTCGACCTGGACAGCTACCCGCTTTCGCACGAAGAGGGTCCGCTTGCCACGTTGACGGCCGAGCTGCGCCGCGATGGCGTGTCTTTGGAGCCCGCTGCTCTGCTGCGCGTGCGCTTTGGCCGCGCGATGCAAGCTTCGCGTGGTCCGGTTACGCTCGCTCGTGTGACCCACGATCGTCAGGCACGCGAGTGCTATCCGGCTGCCGTGTGGACCGAGTTACGGGCGCATGCCGAGACCGCTGAAGCTGCTAGGGAAGCTGACGCCGACAAGGCCGCTGACGACGCTAAGACCGCTGGTGACGCTAAGGCCGCTGACGCCGACAAGGCGAAGTGCGTGGGCGAGGGCGATATCGTAAGGGACTTCGATCCCGCGGCAGGCGAAGGTCTCAAGCGCGAGCGCGTGACCTGTGAAGCCCCCCAGCATCTGAGTGCCGAGGCCGTGCCGTATTTGGTCCTGCGCCGTCGTGACGGCGAGGGCGAGGACGCGCCGCTCGTGCCGCGCCTGACGTCCGCCTCGCAGATCGAGGCCTATTCCACCTGCCCGCTGTGCTGGTTTGTCTCGTACCGCGTGAAGCCCCAGTCTATCGACGCGGATTTTGGCAACATGGAGAAGGGCAACTTCGTCCACGACGTGCTGGAACATCTGCATGCCCGTCTGCCCCAAGAGGGCATGGAGCGCGTGACGCCCATGAATCTGTCGCGCGCACAGGAGCTGCTGCGCGAGGTCTTTGACGAGACCTTGGCCGAGCACGCCGGCAAGCGCGGTACCGAGGGCCCGCTGGTGCCGCTCTCTCCAGTGGAGGAGCGCCAGGTGGCCGAGATCTTGCCGCAGCTGGAGGGCGTGCTTGCCTACGAGTCCGAGGTGCTCGCACCCTTCGCGCCGCGCTACCTGGAGTTTGCGTTTAACGAGCTCCAGGTCGAGTATGCCGGTTGGCCGCTCGGCGGGCGCATCGACCGCGTGGACGTGGATGCCGAGAACCGTGCCGTGGTGATTGACTACAAGCATCGTTCGGGTGTCGAGGAGTTTAAGCTCGCCGACCCCACGGTGCGTGACGAGGAGTCGGGCGAGGCTCCCATCGACGACCCGCGCTGGCTGCCGGCCCATACCCAAACGCTCATCTACGCACAGGCCATGCGTCGGGCGCTGGGTCTAGATACCCGCGCGGCGCTCTATTTTTCGACCAAGGGCGGCAAACCGGCTCTGCGAGGCGCCGCGAGTGCCGAGTTACTTGAGGAAGAGCGCGGCGACGGTCGCATCCCGGGCCTTAAGAAGGGCTTTCCGGGAGAGGGCGGCAGCATGGACTTCGATGCCCTGCTCGACCGCGTGGAGACCGGCATTGCCGAGCGCCTGCGCGAGCTCGAGGCAGGCGACGTCGCCGCTGTCGATCCGACGTCGACGCAGTCCGCGCATGCGCGCTGCTCGTATAACCACGAAGGAACGTTTGTAAGGAGGGACGTGTAGACCATGGATCTTTCGACCTTGATGCCGCAACAGCTGCAAGTCGTCAAAACGCTCGACCGCTCGCTGTTTGTCTCGGCGGGCGCCGGTTCGGGCAAGACCTTTACCCTTACGCGCCGCATCGTCTATGCGCTTTCGCCCGAATCCGGTCCGTTTGTCGAGCATCTGGATCAGGTGCTCGCCATTACCTTTACCAAAGACGCCGCGGCCGAGATTCGCGACCGTGTGCGCCGTGCGCTTATCGAAGAGGGTATGGACGAAGAGGCCCTGACGGTCGACGACGCTTGGATCTCGACCATCCACGGTATGTGTTCGCGTATCCTGCGCGCGCATGCGCTGGAGTTGGGCATCGACCCCGAATTCACGGTGCTCACCGATACCGACGAGCTTATGGACCAGGCTGTCGAGCATGTGCTGGGTCGCGCAACAGCGCCCGATGCCGCGCCCGAGCTCGCCGCTTCGCTTAAGGCCCTCTACGCTTGGTATCCCATGGCGGGCGAGGGCGGGCCGTTTGGTGCCGGTACCACCATCAAAGGTCTGGTGCGCGACCTGTTAGAGCTATCGAGCCAGCTGCCGGGCGGCATGGACGACGTGCGCGTGGCACACGGCCAGGCCGACACCTCGGCGCTTGCGGATGCCTATCGCGCGGCGCTGGGCGCGAGCAAGGCCGCGACCGAGAAAGCGCAGGTGGCACTCGACGCCATCGACGCGTTTGAGGCAAGCGACAAAACCATGGAGGATGCGGCGCGACTTATGATGTCGTGCGGCATGCCTCGGGCGAGCAAGGCGTTTCCTAAGGAGCAGGTGGAGCTACTCAAGGCCGAGGCCGCCGATGCGTTTATCAATATCGTGCTTGCCTGTGGCGGTCCGGCGCTCGATGCACTGGTGGGGCTTGCCCGTGCTGTGGAGGCGGAGTACCGTGCGCTCAAGGCCGACCAGTCCGCGCTCGACAATAACGATCTGCTGCGCATGGCATACGAGGCGCTGCGCGATTATCCCGCCATCCGAGCCGCCTATGAGGGCCGCTTTAAGATGGTCATGATCGATGAGTTCCAGGATACCGACCAGATGCAGGTCGATTTGATTCGCTATCTGACGGGCGCGGGGGAGCGCGCGTTGTGCACCGTAGGCGATGCGCAGCAGTCCATCTATCGCTTCCGTGGCGCCGAGGTCGAGGTATTCCGCCGTCAGGAGCGCAAGGTGGGATCGACGACGGCGTCCGAGACGGCTGTCGCATCCGATGCCCCCGCTGGCGAGCTCGTCAAACTCGTGCGCAACTTCCGCAGCCACGACGAGGTGCTGCGCTATGTGGCCCGCGTCTTTGATGGCGACGACGGCGGCCTGATGCAGGGCTTTTTGGATCTTGAGGCGAGCGACGGCCGCAAGGACACGCTGGTGGCAGACGCCTCGCGTCGTCAGGCGCTCTTTGTTGCCGGCGGCAGCACGCAGGAGCGCACACAGGCCAAGGCCCGTGCGATCGCTGAGCGATTCCGCGCGCTTGCCGATGCCGGCCAGCCCCAGGGCGGCATGGTGCTGCTGCTGGGCCGCATGACCAACGCCGACGTCTACGCGCAGGCCTTCCGCGACCAGGGGCTCGACTGCGTCATCGCGGGCGGCTCAGTCTTTGCGCAGGCTGCCGAGGTGCAGACGGTGCGCGCCCTGGCTTGTGCGCTCGCCAATCCGGCCGATACGGCGCAGGGCCTTATGCCGCTGCTCGCCTCGCCGATGTTTGCGCTCGGTGCCCAGGAGTTCCTGGCACTGGCGACCAAGCTCGATAGCGAGACGGGGGAGACCTCGCGCCGCAACATCGATGCGGGCATCATGAGCGATTCCGATGTGCCGGGCTTGCAGGGCTTGCCGCTCGTGACGCGCGCCCGCGAGGTACTGCGGTATGCACTTCGTCGCGTGGGCCGCGATTCATTCGCCGCCATCGCACGCGACGCGGTCAATGCCTCCGGCTGGTTTGTGCGTCTGGCACAGTGTGGTCCCGAGGGCAAGGCTATTGCCGCCAACGTGCTCAAGGCGCTCGACGCCGTGGCCGAGGCTGAGGCCGAGTTCGGCAACTCGCCGCGTTCCATCGCGCTGGCCTTCGACCGCTTCTTGGCGGGCAAGGAAGCTCCGGGCGCCCTCAACGAGGAGGGTGACGGCGCGGTGCGCATCATGACGGTGCACGCATCCAAAGGCCTGGAATACCCGGTCGTGGCGGTTGCCGAGTGTTTTGGCGTGCGCAAGTCGTCCGGTACGGCACAGATGGGCCGCGTCGACGGCGGGGCGCAGGTCGTGGCGCTGCCGGCGCGCTTCGATGGCGTTAAGCTCGCGGACGGAACCTTCGTAAAGGGGGATGACGTCAAAAAGCAGTTTGAGCACGCGTTTAAGGGTAAGGGCACGTCGCTATGGTTGCCGCCGGAGCTCATGGAGGACGTATGCGCGACGGGTTCTCCCGCCGAGGCATTTGCTCGCCTGCGCAACGACGACCTGCAGCTTTCGCTCGAGGAGCGGGCCCGCTTGCTCTATGTTGCCATGACGCGTGCGCGCGAGCTGGTGATCTTGGCGATGGATGCCGGCGTGAGCCGTGGCAAGGTGACGGCGCCGACCTTCGACGTCGAGACCGATCTGACCTACGATGTGCTGCGCCGTATTTTGCCGACCGACGCTCTGGACATGCCGCAGCTCGATGCCGACCGCCTGGTGTTCGACAACTCCCAGCCGGGCGACTACGAGCTCATTTCGCTCGCGGGCTTTACCTTTGGCGAGCAGGCGTTTGAGGCCAACGCTTCGCTGGATGCCGAGGGCAGGCTTGTTCGTGGCGATGCCGATACGGATGCTGCCGACGATTCGGCCAGTACAATCGCCCCCGGTCCTGCCGACCCCAAGCCCGATTCGTTTGAGCTTGTGTATCCCCAGGCAGTGGGCGTGCGCATGGGCATCTGTCCGTATCCGGCGCGCGATTCGTACAGCTACTCGTCAATCGCCGCGGCACTCCATGCCGAGACGGAAGACCGTGCCGCCGAGGCTCGTGTTCCCATGGACGAGTCCGGCGATGATGCAGAGTCGGATGGCTCGGAGATGACGGATGCAGACGTGGCTGCTGTCGAGCCCGTCGGCAATCCCATGGCCTTGGGTTCGGCCTTCCACGCCGCCTGCCAGTGGCTCATCGAGATGGGTGCCGATGCGTTGCCCGCTGCGCGTGCCGATGCGCTGGCGCGCCTGTGGCGCTTGACGCCAGAACAGCGCGAGCGCTTCGACGTTGCCCTGGATCGCTGGCTCAAGTCGTCGGTTCGTGCCGACCTGCTCGTGTGGCCGTGCATCCGTGCCGAGGTGCCGTTCTTCTCGCTGGGTTGCGAGGACGAGGACATCGCCCGCTACGGTGCCTATGCCGAGGGCGCCATCGACGCTTTGGCGACGAACCCGGCGGATTCGTCACGCGCGCTGGTCATCGACTACAAGACGGGCGGCACACCGGACGAGACGCCGGAACAGCTGCTCGAGAAGCACGCCTTGCAGGCGCGCGTCTACGCCGATGTGTTGCACAAGGCGGGCTTTGCGGCCGTGACCGTCAAGTTCGTCCGCGTGGAGCAGGCGAATCCAGCCATCTTCGTCGAACCCGCCGAACCTCAAGTAGTCACCTACAACCTCTAGCCCTCAGATAACTTGCGGTGGAATAGTTCCTGTATTGCGACCCAGGTGGCCCAAGCGGGAACTATTCCACCGCAACTGCAAGAGGAGCCGTGTTGGTTTGGCTAGGTTCGGGTGCTGTCCGTGCCGTGCGGTAAAATCGTTCAGTCAGAACACGAACCCGCATCGGAGCTCATCACATGGCATTCGTCCATCTGCACAATCACACTGTTTTTTCCATGCTCGACGGCGCAACCCGTATCCAGGATATGGTCAACCGTGCCGTTGAGCTTGGCATGCCCGCCGTGGCCATTACCGACCACGGCTACATGTATGGCGTGCCCGACCTGGCGCTGGCCTGTGACGCCGTCAACCACAACACGCCCGAGTACAAAACCTGGAGCCACGACAAGGCCTTCTTGGAAAAGGACCGCCGCGACGAGCTGGTGGAGCCCGATCCCGAGGAAAACCCGCGCGAGCATGCCCAGTATGTGAAGGACATGGCCATGTGGGACGAGAAGGGCAACATCGACGAGCTCAAGCCGCCCCTGGTCATCAAGCCCATCTTTGGCTGCGAGGTCTACTTTACGCCGGACGAGACCCTTGCCCGCGACCACAAGCCCGAGCTCTACCACATGATCCTTCTGGCCAAGGACCAGGAGGGCTACGTCAACCTGATGCAGACGGTCTCCGAGGCCGCCGTGCAGGGCTTTTATTACAAGCCGCGCGTGACGCTCGACAACCTGCGCCGCCACGCCAAGGGCATGATCTGCACCAGCGCCTGCATCGCGGGCATCATCCCCAAATACATCGACCGCGGCGACATGGAAGGCGCCATCAAGTGGGCCGAGACCTTCCGCGACACCTTCGAGCCCGGCGACTTCTACATCGAGATCCAGGAACACGGCATCACCACCGACAACGGCCTGACCGACGAGCAGATGGACCGCACGCTCATCGACATTGCCAAACAGGTGGGCGTCAAGGTCATCGCCACCAACGACTTCCACTACCTGCGCCGCGAGGATGCGCCCGTGCAGGACGTCATCATGTGCATTGGCATGAACGCCAAGGTCGACGACCCCAACCGCATGCGCATGACCGGCTCGGAGTTTTACATGAAGACCGAGGAGGAGATGCGGGCGATGTTCCCGTATTGCCCCGAGGCCTGCGACAACACGCTCGAGATCGCCGACAAGTGCTACGTGGAGCTGGACTGGGACTCCATCATCCTGCCGCGCTTCCCGCTGCTCGATCCCGGCGAGACGCACGAGAGCCAGTTCCGCCGCGAGTGCGAGAAGGGCCTGCGCCAGCACTACGGTGACGACTGGGCCACGCGCGAGATCGGTGGCGTCAACATCAAAGAGCGCTTTGAGTACGAATACAAGGTCATCTGCGACAAGGGCTTTGCCGCCTACTTCCTCATCGTTGCCGAGTACGTGCAATGGGCCAAGGACAACGGCATCGGCGTCGGCCCCGGCCGTGGCTCGGCCGCCGGCGCTATCGTCGCCTACGCCATGAACATCACCGCGTTCGACCCGCTCGAGAACGGCCTTATGTTCGAGAGGTTCTTGTCCCCGCAGCGTACCGAGATGCCCGATATCGATATGGACTTCGACGATGAGCGGCGCCTCGAGGTCGTGGAGCACGTTCGCCAGCTCTACGGCCCCGAGAAGGTCACCCACGTCATCACCTACTCGACCATTAAGGCCAAGCAGGCCATCAACGACGCCGCGCGCGTGCTGGACTATCCGGTCTACATGGGCCAGCGCCTGTCCAAGATGGTCTCGAGCGACCCCAAGGTCAAGCTCAAGCAGGTGCTCGAAAAGCAACCCGGCAAAGAGGATCTGTTTAACCCCGACTTTGCCGAGGCCTATAAAAAGGATGACGACGCCCGCCGCATCATCGACACGGCGCTCTCGATCGAGGGCCTCACCCGTGGCGAGGGCGTGCACGCGTGCGCCGTTCTGATCTGCCGCGATCCCGTCAACGAGCACGTACCCACCAAGCTCGATACCAAGGGCGGCGTCGAGATTACCCAGTACGAGGGTCATACCGTTGCCGACATGGGCTTGCTCAAGATGGACTTCCTGGGTCTGCGCACGCTGACGGTTATCTCTAAGGCCAAGGCTAACATCAAAAAGAACTTCGGCATCGACATCAAAGAGGAAGAGATTCCCTTTGACGACCCCGAGATCTTTAAGCTCATGGGCTCCGGTCACACCGCCGGCGTCTTCCAGGTCGAGTCCGCCGGCATGACGGCCACGATCAAGAACATGAAGCCCACCGAGTACAAGCACGTCGTGGCATTGATCGCTCTGTACCGCCCGGGCCCGCTGGGCGCCGGCATGGTTTCGTCTTACATCAACCGTATGAACGGCAAAGAGCCGGCCGTCTCCTACGATGACCGTCTGGACGACATCCTGGGCGAAACCTACGGCACCATGGTCTACCAGGAGCAGGTTATGCTCATCTCCGTCGAGATGTGCGGCTTCTCCAAGGGCGAATCGGACTCGCGTATCCGTAAGCCCGTGGCTAAGAAAAAGATCAAGCTGCTCACGTCGACGGTGCTCCACTGGGAGGATGGCTCGGACGAGACCACCTACGACCACTGGATGAACGGCGCTATCAAGAACAACTACACGCGCGAGGTCGCCCAGAAGATTTGGGACGATGTTCTTGAGTTCGCATCTTACGCCTTTAACAAGTCGCACTCCGCTGGCTACGCCATTCTGGTTATGCAGACGGCGTGGCTCAAGGCGCACTATCCGCACGAGTACATGGCGGCCGTTCTGACGTCCTATACGGGCAAGACCGACAAGATCGTTCACTACGTCTCGGCGTGCCGTCACGACGGCATCCCCGTGCTGTCGCCAGATGTCAACGAGTCCGGTACCGAGTTCACGGCTACCAAGGAAGGCGTGCGCTTTGGCCTGGCCGGCATCCGCGGCGTGGGCACCGGCGTGGCGCAGGCGATTATCGCCGAGCGCGAGGCGGGCGGTCCGTTTAAGACGCTGCACGACTTTGTCGAGCGCGTGGACTCGAGCCAGGCCAACCGTCGCGTGATCGAATCGCTGATCAAGGCAGGTGCCTTCGACTCCACGGGGTATCCGCGTCGCCAGATGATGCACTTTGTGGATAAGAACAATCCCGAGAACATCATCGATGCCGCGGTAAAGCGTCAGAAAGATCGCGCAAGCGGCCAGACGTCGTTCTTCGATATGTTTGGCGACGTTGAGGGGTCGGGCTTTGAGGTTAGCGTGCCCGATCCGGATGGCCAGGAGTGGGACCGCCACCTTAAGCTGAGCCAGGAGAAGGAGGTTTTGGGCATCTATGTCTCGGACCACCCGCTGCGCCCGTTTGAGTATGCACTAGCCAAGGCGCGCGACTTCTCGTTCTCGCAGATCGACACCGGCTACGAAGTTCAGAATCCTACGGGCGGCACCATCAACCAGGAGATTCCCGAGGGTAAGGCGCTGTGGTGGGCCGGCATGGTCTCGAGCGTGTCCAAGCGCGTGACCAAAAACGGCGACCCCATGGGCATCGTGCAGCTCGAGGACATGGAAGGCGAGGCCACGGTCGTGGTGTTCCCCAAGACCTACAAAGAGGCCGAGGGGTATCTGTACGGCGAGGTCGATCCCGAGACCGGCGCGCAGCTGTCCGACGCGTTTGTGCGCATTAAGGGTAAGCTCGAGCGCTCGGACCGCGGCGACCAGATCATCGCGCAGGAGATTGTGCCGCTGGAGCTTAGCGAGGAGAAAAACAAGCCCAAGGTCTTTGAGGTCATGGTGCCCAACAGCCGCTTTAGCCAGGGCAATATGGCGCGCCTGGCCACGGTGCTCACCACCAACCCGGGCGGCGACCGCGTGGAGATCTTTATTGAGCAAGTCGACGGGCGCGTGCTGCGTGCCGAGGTGCCGGCCAAGGTCAATGCACGCTCGATTCCGCTGCTGGCAGAGGCAAAGGCCATCGTCGGTAACCAAGGCCGCGTGACGGTTATCTAAGCTACCCCGGGTGAGATTGGAGGAAGTGATGGCGCAGGGGACGTTTGTGCAGGCGCTTCGCAAAGAGGCGGCGTTGAGCGGCACCTTTATGAAGGGGCGTTCGCTCATGCTCAACGGCGCCGTGCTGTCGATCGAGGACAGCTGCTCGCGCTTCTCCAAAAACGTGACGGTTGAGGGCTCGGTGCGCGGTTCGCGCGGCGACCTGTACAAGACGCGCGTGGCGCTCGACATGGACGAGCACGAGGTGATCGACTACGACTGCGATTGCCCCGCTGCCTATCGTTACCCCGGTATGTGCAAGCATGCCATCGCTACAGCGCTGGCGTATCTGGACGCCAGCGGCGTTGAGCCTGTTGAGGGGCTGCGCACACCGGTTCGCACGTTTACGGCGCAGCCGAAACAGCCCGCGCGCACCGCGCCCAAAGCGCCAGCCGTCAACCCCAACTTTCCCTTTCCGGCGCCCGTCCCCACGAGTCCCAGCCTCATGGCGGCGCTCTCCGATCTTTCGGACGCACGCATGGATGAGCTGGCGAGCATGCGCCGCAAGCTCGCCGGCAGTGTGGATCCCGATGCCCCCAAGGCGGTGTTGGAGCCCTCGCTGGTGCCGTACTGCAATCCGCTGTTCGCCGACCGCTTTAGCTGGGCGCTCGAGCTTCGCATTCGCTGCGGTTCGGTGTCCTACGTGGTCAAGGATATCGACGGCATGGCCGACGCCTATGTCCGAGGCGGCGCCTTCTCGTACGGCAAGAAGCTCACGTTTGTCCATACGCCCGAAGCCTTTGAAGACGTGTCGACAAAGCTGCTCAACCTTGTTGTGACGACAGTTGCCTATCTCGATGACATCACAAGCTCGCGTTCGGCTTCGTACGACTTTGCCCGCAGCGGTTTTGTTGCCGAGCGTCAGTTGCCGCTGTCCGAGCATAGCATCGTATATGTGCTGGACCTGTTGCGCGGCCAGACCATCTCTTTTGAGCCCGCCTGGTCGCGGGGGACGACGACGCATCGCACCTATGACGTGGCGGTCGAGATGCCTCCGGAAGGGGAGGACGAGGCGCCGTCTAAGCGCCCCCCGCTCCTTGCTGCCAAAATCGCGCCGGCGGCTGGTGGCAGCTACGATTTGCGCCTGCCGGCCGATGCATACTGCTTTGCTTCGGGCGACGTAGCTTATCTGGTCGACACCCGCCGCGCGCGCCGCACCGATGTGGCGTTTGCCCAGCATGCGGCGCCGTTCCTATCGCGCTTACTGCCCTGTCGCACGCCGATCCATATCGCTGTCGACCAGGTGGGGGAGTTCTGTCGTATGGCGCTGCCCATTTTGCGCGACTACACCGACCTTACCGCGCCCGCCGCGCTCGATACCGTGGCGCCCGAGCCGAGCTTTGCCATGGCGATCGGCGTCGACGATGGGCTCGTGACCTGCAAAGTTACGGTTACCTACGGCGACTGGTCGGCGGATCTCTTTAGTCTGGGCGCTCCGGGCAGCCCCTTCGAAGAGCAGCGCCCGGGCGTGCCGCCCCGCGACGAGGTGGCAGAGTTTCGCGTTATGGACACGGCGGCCCTGTACTTCGATTTCTACGAGGGCGGTCTGGCGTTTGAGGAGCGCGATGACGAGAGCTTGTTCTGCCTGCTGACCGAGGGCCTATCCGCCCTGTCCGAGCTTGGTGAGGTCATGCTCAGCGACCGTCTGCGCCAGATTTCGGTCCGTCCCGCGCCCAAGCTCTCGGTTCGTGCGACCGTCAAGAGCAATCTGCTCGATGTCGAGCTGGGCGCGAGCGGGCTTTCGGCCGCGGACCTTGCCGTCTATCTCGATTCGTACAAGCGCCATCAAACGTTTGCGCGCCTTACGTCCGGCGACATCATTCGCCTGGACGAGGGCGCTCGAGCCGCGTTTGGCCTCGCCGAGGACCTGGGCGTCGATGCCGTCGACCTGCTCGACGGCGTGTCGCTTCCCGCGTCGAGTACTCTGTTCGTCGATAGCATGCTCGCACGCACGCCCGCGCTCGAGGCCGATCGTGACGCCGCGTTCCGCCGTACCGTCGAGCGCCTGGACACGCTCGGCAAGATGGACTTTACGGTACCCGCCTCGCTCAAGGCCACGCTGCGTGGCTACCAGGTCGACGGCTACCAGTGGCTCGGCTCGCTTGAGCATCTGGGCCTTGGCGGCATCTTGGCCGACGACATGGGCCTGGGCAAAACGCTCCAGATGATCGCGCATATCCTGGCGCGTGTGGAAGCGGGGGACATTAAGCCCACGCTTGTGGTGTGCCCCGCGTCGCTTGTGTACAACTGGACCGCCGAGCTGGAGCGCTTTGCCCCGTCGCTCGATGTGTGCGCCATCGTGGGCGCCAAGGCGCAGCGTCGCGTGCAAATCGCCGGCGTGGCCGAGCATAACGTGGTCGTGACGTCGTATGACCTTATGCGGCGCGATATCGACGAGTACGTCGAGCAGGACTTTGCCCGTGTGGTGCTCGATGAGGCCCAGTACATTAAAAACCCGCTCACCCAGGTGGCGCGTGCCACCAAGCGCCTGCCGGCCGGCGTGCGCTTTGCCCTGACGGGCACGCCCATCGAAAACCGCCTATCCGAGCTCTGGAGTATCTTCGACTTTTTGATGCCGGGCCTGCTTGGCACGCGCGAGTCGTTTGCAAAGCGCTTCGAAAGCCCGGTCGAGCATGCCGAGGGCGACAGTGCCGCCCGCCTGCAAGCGCTCGTGTCGCCGTTTGTGCTGCGCCGTGTCAAGGAAGACGTGGTGGCCGACCTGCCCGAGAAGATCGAGGATACGGTCATGGCGCAGCTCACCGGCGAGCAGCGCAAGCTCTACCTGGCCAACCAGGACCGCATCGCCCAGCAGGTGCAGCATCGCGAGGCATCCGAGTTTAAGAAAGACAAGCTCAAGGTGCTCGCCGAGCTCACCAAACTGCGCCAGATCTGCTGCGACCCGCGTCTGCACTACGAGAATTACAAGGCGGGGAGCGCCAAGCTCGATACGTGCATGGAGCTCGTGCACGGCGCACTCGACGGCGGGCATCGCATCCTGTTGTTCAGCCAGTTTACGGGTATGCTCGATATCATCGGCAAGCGTTTGGCCAAGGAGGATATCGCCTTCCTTAAGCTCACGGGCGCATCGTCTAAAGAGAGCCGCGCCAAGATGGTCGCACAGTTCCAGGCGGGCGAGGTGCCGGTCTTTTTGATTTCGCTCAAGGCGGGCGGCGTGGGCCTTAACCTGACGGCGGCCGACGTGGTCATCCACTATGACCCGTGGTGGAACGTGGCGGCGCAGGACCAAGCGACTGACCGCGCGCATCGTATTGGCCAGCAACATACCGTGACCGTGTACAAGCTCATCGCCAAGGACACGATCGAGGAACGCATTATGCGGATGCAGGAGTCCAAGCGCGACTTGGTCAACAGCGTGCTCGGCGGCGACGGCATCTCGTCGGCACTGTTCACGCGCGAGGATGTTCTGGCACTGCTTGGCGGCGACGGGCGCTAGCCGCGCGCGGGGTGGGACTGCTGGAGTGGGCAGGACGGTCGACGCATTTTGGCCCGACCGCTTGCCTGATCCGTTATGTGTTCATTTGCAATGCCGTGGATGGTTTGTCTGCCTTTGGGCATAAGAACCATCAAGAACATTGGCACATCAGCAAAGGAGAACATCATGGCGAAATTCTTTAAGGACCCCGACGGTAAGCTCATCGCTGCCCTTGGCGACGACGTTGCGACCCCTGCCGGTTGCACGGAACTGACCGCAAACACTGAGGACGCGGCGCACGAGAAGCACGTGCCTGTTGTCGAGACCGAGCGCGACGGTCACGTGATTCGTGCACGCGTTGGCTCGGTCGAGCACCCCAGCCTGCCCGAACACTACATTGAGTGGATTGCGCTTGAGGCCGAGGGCCGCTTAGAGGTTCATTACCTTGAGCCCGGCATGAAACCCGCGACGTTTTTCGCGGGCGGCTCCAAGACCGGTACCGTCTATGCCTACTGCAACCTGCACGGGCTGTGGTCCGCGACATTCTAGGAGCGCGCCCCCGCTCGGGGTATCATAGCTAGCATATGCACATGCAAGCGCCGGCTGCATTATGCGGCCGGCGCTTTTACTACGATTTCGATGGTTTACGACGGAAAGGGCTGGGGCATGAAGCTCGCGCTTGCACAGATCGATATGCGCCTGGGTGATATTGAGGGCATTTGCGGCCGCATCGAGGACCAGGCTCGTCTGGCCCACGAGCGCGGGGCGCGCGTGCTGTGCGTTCCGGCTCCGCTCTTTATGGGCGCCATGCCCGGTGGCCTGGTGGGCGCTGCCGACTTTGAGCACGACGTGCTTGCCGGTTTGACTGGTGTCGCCGAGCGTATCCAGGAGCTTGACATGATCTGCATCGTGCCCGCGGCGGTTTCGTTTGAGGGTCGGCCGCTGCTCGACTACATGATGCTCAAGGACGGTCATGTGGTGCCGGCGCGTTCGAGCATTGCCCTGCAGCGTGGCGAGAACAACGACACACGTTGGGCGCCGCCGGTGTTCGACGTGGACGGCGTGCGCATCGCCGTGATTTTTGACTTGGACCGCGAACTCGAGATGCTGCCGACCGGTGTTGACCTCATTGCGTATTTCCAATTCAACGCGTTTGACATGACCGACCGCGAGACTGCCGCCATTGCTGCCGTTCGCAGCGGCGCCTACCGCAAGATCGCATCCAAGCGCAGCGTGTGGTTTGCCTGCATGGCGCCGGTCGGTGCCTATGACGAGTCGGTGTATACCGGCGGTTCGTTTGTGCTCGACGACTGCGGTCGCGTGGTGGCCCAGGCGCCGTGCTTTGAGGAGAGCCTGCTGGTTCAGGAGATTCAGCGCGGCGTGATGCTCGATGCCCTGGAGGATCACGAACTGCCCGAGTTCCGTTCCGAGGAGTGGCTGTGGCAGGCGCTGGTGCTCGCCGTGCGCGACAACGCCCGAGCCCACGGTGCGTCGCGTGCTGTGGTGGCACTCGAGGGTGACTTGCCGTCGTCCCTGCTGGCGGCGCTGGCCGTCGACGCTCTGGGCCCGCGCAATGTGATTGGCCTGGTGCTGGGGCGCAACCGTATCTTTACGCCGGCGCAGGAAGAAGCCGAGGCTGCCCGCTGTGCCGCCGTCCGCGCCATCGCCGAGCGTCTGCACATTCGCACCGTCGAGCGCGATGCACCGGATGCGGCGCGCGTGCTCGATCGCGACGTGTCGGCGGGCGATGCCGAGCGCCTGCGCTCGCGCACGCTGGGCCTCATGCTGGAGGACACGGCGCTCGAGCTGGGTGCGATGGCGCTGAGCCCGCTGTCCAAAACCGAGTACGCGCTGGCGGCGCCGGCGCTTTGCGGCGGCTACCAGGGCGACTTTGCGCCCTTTGGCGATGTGTACCTGTCGACGCTTGAGTTTGTGGCGCGTGTGCGCAACCGCACGTCTGCCGTGGTGCCCCAAGAGCTCGTGACGCTCAACGCAGTGGAAGATTGTATGGAGCGCGTGCTGGCGCAGGCGCTCTCGACGCTCGACGGTCCGGTCGATATGCTCGACCGTGCGGCACAGCTGCTCGGCGGGCTTGAGCCGGGTGAGGTCGATGGCGCGCTCGAGGCGCACGTGGACCGCAATCGATCTTTCGACGACATCCCGATGGCCGCTGGCAAGCCTGAGGCCTGCTCGCTGCTGCTGATGCTCGTTCGACAGGGTGAGGCTGCCCGCCGCATGTTGCCGATGGCGCCGATCGTCTCGGTCCGTTCGTTTGCCGAGCGTGCCTGGCCGTATATGCTCGCGTGGTCCGACCTGGGGCTTAACGGCAAGGAGCGTATGACGGTCGATTCGCTGGCGCGCGCCGAGGTGCGCCGTTTTGCTGACGAGGATACGAGCGAGCGCGTGCGAAACGAGATGATGGGCGTGCTGGGCGAGCTACTGGGTATTTCGCCCGAGCAAATGGAGGAGCTGCGCTCTGAGGACGGTCAGCGTCGTTTACACGAGGGAATGAAAAAGTTCGAGGGCGAGGTTCAGGACGCCATCGATAAGATGATGGGCGGCCAGGGTGGCCCGCAGGGTGGGCCCCAGGGTGGCCCGATGCCGCATCCGCCGGTTGATCCGAGGCAGTTCCCATTCTTTAGCCAGAACTAGGGCAGAAGCAATCTTGCTTTAAGCATCTTGGCCCCGTTGTGTTATTCTAGAACAGACGTTCGTGAATGATGCGCGGGGCCTTGTCTTGCGCTGTGCTTGTGGCGAGGGGAGGTTGGCTTGGTTATCTTGGGCATCGACCCCGGTTTGGCTCATACGGGTTGGGGGATTATCGAGGAGCGGCGTGGCGAGGTTCGCTGCCGTGCCTACGGCTGCATCGAGACCAGTGCCGGAAGTCCGCTCGCGGTGCGCCTGTCGCATATCGCCCATGACCTTAAGGATGTCGTCGAGCGTTATCGACCCGACACGGCTGCTGTCGAGAGCATCTACTTTGGCGCCAACGTTCGTTCGGCCATCCCCACGGCGCATGCCCGCGGTGCTGCACTCGTAGCGCTTTCGGAATGCGCGCTCGAGATTGGCGAGTACACGCCCATGCAGATCAAACAGGCTGTGGTGGGCACTGGCGCCGCGGACAAGCGGCAGGTCGCCTACATGGTACGCACACTCACACAGCTCGATCACGACCCGCATCCCGACCATGCCGCCGATGCCCTGGCCTGCGCCATCTGCCACGTAAACCTCAGCCGCACCCGCGCCCTCACCGGTGGCGAGTTCTATCAACAGAGAGGAACCGGATACTGATGATTTCCCAGCTCCACGGAACGCTTGTCGAGGCCACGATGAGCTCTGCTGTCGTCGATGTGTCGGGCGTTGGCTTTGAGCTCGGCATCTCGGGCAGCACTGCGGCCACGTTGCCGACGCCCGGTGGCGAGGTCTGCCTCTACACGCGTATGCAGGTGCGCGAGGACGCCATGACACTTTTCGGTTTTTCCTCAAAGGATGAGCGCATGATGTTCGACCGGCTCGTGTCCGTTTCGGGCGTTGGCCCGCGCCTGGCGCTTGCCGTGCTTTCCACCTATACCGTGGGGCAGCTGTATTCGCTGGTGATGGCCGAGGACGACAAGGGCATGGCCAAGGTACCCGGTGTGGGCAAAAAGACAGCTCAGCGCCTGATCCTGGAACTCAAGAGCACCTTTGCCAAGGATAAGGGCTTTGTGCCGGTCGACGTGATTCCCGGACAGGTTGCGATGCCCGTGCCCGCTGCCGCTCCCTCGGTGATCGATGATGCCCGTGCGGCGCTCCTTTCCATGGGCTTTAGCCCGCAGGAGACCGATGTTGCCCTGAGCGGGTATGATGGGCAGAATATGCGTGTCGAGGATCTGCTCGGCGCGGCGCTTAAGCGACTCGGAATGGATGCGTGATGTGGGAAGCCGATGACTCTCAGGACTTGTGGGCGACGCCCGGTAACTCGCCGGCGGCATCCATGGCGCACGGCGAGCGCATGGTGGGCTCGGAGCTGACGGCCGAGGATCTCGATGTCGACCGCACTTTGCGCCCTCAGCGCCTGGACGATTACTGCGGCCAGGAGCACATCAAGCAGAGCCTGCGCGTGTTGATCGAAGCGGCGCAGAGCCGTGGCGAGACGCTCGACCACGTGATCTTCTCGGGTCCTCCGGGCCTGGGCAAGACCACGCTGGCCACCGTTATCGCCAACGAGCTGGGCGCTCAGATCAAGACCACGAGTGGCCCCGCCATCGCGCGCACGGGCGACCTGGCGGCCATCCTTACTAACTTGCAGCCGGGCGATGTGCTGTTTATCGACGAGATCCACCGCCTCAACCGTTCGGTCGAGGAGGTCCTGTACCCCGCGATGGAGGACTTTGCCCTCGATATCGTGATTGGCAAGGGTCCGGCGGCGCGCTCGATTCGCCTGGATATCCCCAAGTTTACGCTGGTGGCGGCAACGACCCGCTCAGGCATGTTGACCGGCCCGTTGCGCGACCGCTTTGGCATTTCATATCGCCTGGATTACTACACGGTCGAGGAGCTCGCGCAGATTGTGACGCGCTCGGCGACTATCCTGGGCGTGACGATCGACCATCCCAGTGCACTCGAGATCGGCTCGCGTTCGCGCGGCACGCCACGTCTTGCCAACCGTCTGCTCAAGCGCGTGCGCGATTACGCACAGGTGCGCGGCAACGGCCCCATCGAGCTCGATATCTGTCGCCAGGCGCTCGAGTTCTTCGAGATCGACGAGCTCGGTCTGGACTGGATGGATATTCGCATTTTGGAGACGCTCGCCAAGACGTTCTCCGGTCGCGCCGTGGGACTTACGACCCTTGCCAGCGCGGTGGGCGAGGACCCGGGCACGCTCGAGGATGTCTATGAGCCCTATTTGCTGCAGTGCGGATTGATGATTCGTACGCCGCAGGGCCGTCAGGCAACCCTCCGCACCTTTGAGCACCTGGGGATTGAACCTACCGTTTAGGGCGTTTTGTTTTGGCGGGCTGTTGGACTATCGCTGGGCATCGGGTAAACATATCGCCGTTCATCGGTTATGGGCGTTTTACTATTGCGCGCCCGTGCTATGCTGAATTGGTCTTTTTCTCATTCGGTAACGAAAGGACCGCCCATGCCTACTGACATCGAAATCGCACGTTCTGTCACGCCGCTGCCTATTACCGAGGTGGCCAAGAACGCCGGCGTCGACGTTAAGCACCTTATTCCGTACGGCTTCGACAAGGCTAAGGTCGACTATTCACTGCTCAACGAGCCGACTGATCACCAGGCCAAGCTCGTCCTCGTGACCGCTATCAACCCAACGCCCGCGGGCGAGGGCAAGACCACCACGACCATCGGTCTGGCCGATGGCCTGCGTCGTCGCGGTATCAAGAGCGCCGTGGCCCTGCGTGAGCCTTCGCTCGGTCCCGTCTTTGGCGTAAAGGGCGGTGCTGCCGGCGGCGGCTGGGCTCAGGTCATCCCCATGGAGGATATCAACCTGCACTTTACCGGTGACTTCCATGCCATCGGTGCTGCCAACAACCTGCTGGCCGCCATGCTCGACAACCACATCCAGCAGGGCAATCAGCTCGGTATTGACGTTAAGCGCATCACTTGGAAGCGCGTCGTCGATATGAACGACCGTCAGCTGCGCCACGTCATCGACGGCATTGGCGGTAAGGCCCAGGGCGTGCCGCGCGAGGACGGCTTCGATATCACCGTCGCCTCCGAGGTCATGGCAATTCTGTGCCTGTCTACGAGCATCAGCGACCTCAAGGAACGCTTGGGCGAGATTGTCGTCGGCTATAGCTTTGCCGGCGAGCCCGTCCGTGCCCGCGACCTTAAGGCCCAGGGTGCCATGGCCGCGTTGCTTAAGGACGCGCTCAAGCCCAACCTGGTGCAAACGCTCGAGGGCACGCCCGCGTTTGTCCACGGCGGTCCCTTCGCCAACATTGCCCACGGCTGCAACTCTATCATGGCCACGCGTATGGCGATGCGCTTTGGCGATGTTGCCATTACCGAGGCCGGCTTTGGTGCCGATCTGGGTGCCGAGAAGTTCCTCGACATCAAGTGCCGCATGACGGGCGTTCGCCCCAGCGCCGTCGTGGTCGTCGCGACCGCTCGTGCGCTGAAGTACAACGGTGGCGTCGCCAAGGCCGACCTCAACGAGGAGAACCTCGAGGCACTCAAGGCTGGCATGCCCAACCTGCTGCGTCACGTCGACAACATCCAGAACGTATATGGTCTGCCCTGCGTGGTCGCCATCAACCGCTTCCCGACGGACACCGAGGCCGAGCTTGCGCTCATCGAGTCCGAGTGCCAGAAGCTCGGCGTCAACGTTAAGCTTTCCGAGGTCTGGGCCAAGGGCGGCGAGGGCGCGCTCGACCTGGCCGATGAGGTCATGCGTCTGATTGAGCAGCCGAGCGAGCTCAAGTTTGCCTATGAGGACGGCGCTGATGTCGCTGATGCCCTCGAGGCCGTTGCCACCAAGGTCTACCGCGCCGACGGCGTTGACTTTACGCCGGCCGCCAAGCGCCAGCTCGCCGAGCTGCGCGAGAATGGCTTTGGCAACCTGCCGGTGTGCGTCGCCAAGACGCAGTACAGCTTTAGCGACAACGCCAAGGCCCTGGGCGCTCCCGAGAACTTCCGCATCACGGTGCGTGAGCTCAAGGTTTCCGCCGGCGCCCACTTTGTGGTCGCACTGACTGGCAGTGTTCTGACCATGCCGGGCCTGCCCAAGGTCCCTGCGGCCGAGAACATCGACGTCGACAACGACGGCAACATCACCGGCCTGTTCTAAGTCTGCTGTCCATCGCTGCTAGCCCGCCCCGCCGTGCCCACAAGGCCCGGCGGGGCTTTTTGATCCTTAGACCCGCGCATGTCTTGTAGATACCGACGGACTCTGCCCATCATAGGCTTTTGCGCTGGTAGAATGCATGGATAACTTGATGCTTACAGGCGACGGAAAGGAATCGTTGCATGGATCAGGACAAGACAACCGTGATGGGCGGCAACGGTTCCGCGCAGGCTGGCGATAGCGCCGATGCGACCCGCGTTGTTCCCAACCCCGGTTATGTCGACCCCGCCGCGACGCAGCCTTCTGCCGAGCCCACACGAGTTATGGGCTATGGCGACGCGGCGGCAGACCCGTTTGATTACGCGCCGCAGGATTCTTATGCCGCCTCGACGCCGAATCCCTATGATGACCTGCCGCAGAATCCCATTCCGCAGCCTCAGCAGACGACGTATATGCCTCGCACGGCGCAGCCTCGCTACGAGTCGCGCGAGCCGTATCGCGAGTACCCCAAGTCGATTCCGCAATATGGCGAGGACGAGGAAGAGACGCCGTCGCGTTCGTCGAGCGTGATTAAGAAGATCCTCATCGTGCTGGCGATCTTCTTTGCGCTGTCGGTTGTGTTTGCCATCGTGTCGGGCATGCTCAACAAGCGAGGGAGTTCAACGGCCGATACCACTGCCGAGCAAACCGAGTCCGCCTCGTCTAGCACCGTCGATCTGAGTGATATCCCGGGGCAGTACTGGTCCAACGCCAAGAAGATCCTCAAGTCGCGCGGCGCCGATCTTTCGAATGCCGTGGTCCTGACTGATGATGGCTCAACGCCCGTCGTCGATGCCAACTGGGTTGTTACTTCTGCCTACTATAACGACAACGGCAACCTCGAAATTCAACTCACGCACAAGAACAGTTCGGGCAACTCGTCCGACGGCCAAAGCGGTACCGACAGCTCGAGCTCCAATGCGCTGGAGGACTTGAGCAACAAGGCGCAGGAGTTGGGAGACAAGGCGCAAGAGCTGGGCGATACGGCACAAAATCTGGGCGATACCGCTCAGAACCTGGGTGATATGGCGACGGATGCCTGGAATGCCCTGCAAAACGGCATCTCGGGCGTGCAGGGAAACTAGCGGACGAGCGGAGCGGGGCTACAACTGCTCGGCCGGACGCTCGGGCGAGCTAAAGCCCGAGTCAAACGTGACGACGCACGCGGCGTCGGGCCGGCGCTTGTGCACGATGCGCGTGACGAGTTCCAGCAGCTTCTCGTCGGAAATGTCAAAGCCGTCGGGGCGCACCAGGTCAAACGAAACGAAGCCGTCGTACTCGTGCAGATCGTGGATAGAGAGCGCGGGATCGATTTGCGCCACGCCGCGCTTGACCCAGCTGCGCAGGTCGTTGGCGTCGGTGGCGATGGGGTCGCAGTGCAGTGTGATGCCGATGCCCATCTGGCGCTTGATGTCGTGCTCGATGGTGTCCAGGATCTCGTGGTGCTCAAACGCGTCGCCCTCGCCGGGCATCTCCACGTGCGCGCTGGCAAATTGCCGACCGGGGCCATAGTCGTGCACCATCAGGTCGTGCGTGCCTAGGACCTGCGGATACGACATGATCTTGTCACGGATTGCCTGGACGAGCTTGGGATCAGGCGCTTGCCCCAACAGCGGGCTGATGGCATCGCGCACCAGGCCCATACCGCTGACGCAGATAAAGATGCCCACGCCCAGGCCTGCCCAGCCATCGAGGTCAAAGCCGGTCGTCTGCGAAATAAGCGCCGCCACCAGGACCGAGCCCGAGGCGATGACATCGTTTTTGGAGTCCTGCGCCGTGGCGATGAGCGTCTCTGAATCGATGCGGTTACCCAGCGCGCGGTTGAATGCCGCCATCCAGAGCTTGACGAGCATGGATGCAATCAATGCCGCCATGGAGACTAACGTGTAGGAAGTGGGGGAGGGCTTGATGATTTTGGCGGCAGACTCGAGCACCAGGTTGATACCAACGGCGCAGACCAGAACAGCGACGAACAAGCCGGCAAGGTACTCGTAGCGGCCGTGGCCATAAGGGTGCCCTTCATCGGCCGGGCGGCTGGCAAGACGGAACCCGAGCAGGCTTACGATGTTGCTCGAGGCATCGGAGAGGTTGTTGAAGGCGTCGGCGACAAGCGATACGGAGCCGGCGAGCAGGCCCGCGATACCCTTGGCGAGGCATAGCGTGATGTTGAGGCCGATGCAGATAAGGCTCGCGGTAAAGCCGGCACGGGTGCGGCAGGAGGTATCGACCGGCTCGCTTTCGCTGCCGGGAACAAGCGTATGTACCAGCCGATTTACAAATAGCATAGCGGTCGTCCTCACAATCATGTTTAAGGGGATAGTGTAGCTCGCACAGGGGCGCCGTGCACCGATGCTCAGAAAATGCAGCAATGGTCTGCCGGCACTAACGAGCGAGCCTTCACGTCTGCCTGGGTGGTCCATTTTGGGCCACATGGGTATGGGCATGTGCCTGTTTGCTCGACATACTTAATGTCGACAGCCCCTGTGCAAAGGAGGACGTTTCCATGGACGAGATGTTTGCCATTAAATGCCAAAACTGCGGCGGCCCTATGTACTCGCACCAGGCTAAGCGCAGCTTTGAGTGTGCCTATTGCGGAACGGTCATCCCGTGGCAGGCGGATGCCGGGGAGCCCAAGAGCGCTTTGGGCATTCGTCATACGCCGTTGACGGTGGTGGATGGACTGCTCAAGCTCACACATGTGTCGCAACTCGAGCGCCCGGAGGACCCGGACTGGTATTTCTTCAATTCGCACTGGCGCAATCAGTCGGTCCTGGAACATCTGCTGTGGGAGGATCGCGGCACGGCGCAGGAGTTCCAAGAGGCCACGCATGTGAGCATTCCTTGTCCCTTCTGTGGTGCGTCCTTTGAGGGCGAGTCAGCGCAGCGTGTGTTTGAGTGCCCGTCCTGCGGCAACAAGATTGGTGTGGCCGACTTGCTCAAACCCGGCGCATTCAGTAAGCGCCTGACCATGGGCGTGGGTGCCGAGTATGTGCCAGAGCAGGGCATTCCCTGCGAGATCTCGCTGCAGCAGGCACGTGCCAATGCGCTGCAGCTGGTGCGCCAGTACCCCGACGCCTTTGCCGGGCACGACGTGGAGGACGCGATCCAAAACGACATGATGCTCTTCTACTTTCCCATGGCGCTCGCGGATCTGCGCATGATGGCGTCCTTCCCGGGCAAGGGGCTGAGCAAGGAGACCTTGGTGTACTACGAGGTGCTCGACTGGGCGTATCCGCGGGCAAACTATCTGGATGTTCGCCTTATGGGCATTTTGGAGCCGTGGGACTTTGTCAAGGTTGGGCCGTTTGATCCGGCCATGCAGGAAGGTGACTTCCGCGTTGTCTCCGTCGATGCGTCCACCAAGGACCAGGTGGTCATTGATAAGCTGGCGCTCGACGTTGCAGGCAACGACGCCGAGGCTGTACTGGGTCTCAATAAAAAGAGCATCCGCACGTGGGCGCGCAAGGCCCGCAAGCATAAGGACGGCCTAGTTATGGTGCCGGTGTACTTTGTCGACCGTCCGGCAACGGACAGCCGCGACGGCGAGCAGGTGCGCATCGCCGTAAACGGCCAGACGGGTCGTGCGGCCGCGGTGGTGTTTAGCGACAAGCGCGAGACGCATATCGTGGCGCCGCTCAACCCGAGTCTGCATCTGTCCGGAGAAAGCACCGTGCACGCCACACCCGTCGAGGTCAAATATGTTAAATCGCCGTTCCTATACCAGATCGTGCGCCGTGGAGGCGGCGAGCAACCGCGCCAGGTTGCAGCGGTTGCCGAGGGTTCATACCGAGAAGAAAAGCCCAAACGCCGCGGTCTGCTGGGTGCGCTATTTGGGAAGTAGGGGAGTAGTGCCGGTTGTTGCCGTAAGGTGATGGCCGGGGGTGCGGGGCAGCTCTCAGGAGTGCGGGCTGCCGTCTGATTGTTTGAGGGTGCCAGATATAAATAAACGGTGGAACGGCTGCAAAAGAGCCGCCCCACCGGATAAAATCAAGGTGTGCCGCGGAACCCGCTCCTCAGTCGGTCAACTTTGGAAGCGCGGACAACGCAGGTGCTATCGTCTAAAGGGCCGGCTGCAACCGGCCCTTTTCTGTGGCAACCAATGGATCCACATCAGACGAAGGCCGCGTCTTTGCCTGTCAGGTCACGCTCGCCAGCCACGGTTGGAATGTCGTTGCCGGCGTCCATGACCGGTATTGTTTCGTAGCGTGCGTCGCAACCGCGAGTGCGCCTGCGACGGCTGCGGTGGTTTCGGTCGCAATGTGCTGCTACCCTTGCGTTTCGCCATTAGTCGCTTCGTTGATGGCGCGGTACTCGGCACTCAGCTCGCGCGCCAGCTCTTCCTTGCTTGGAAGATACGGCAGGTATTTGGCGGCAAACACTTGGTCGTTGTCTTCGGGCAGCGTGTACTCGACAATCGAATCGCTTTTGTCCGCGCAGAGCACGATGCCTATGGGCGGATTGTCGCCTTCGTTCATGAGCTCGCGCGTGTAGTAGTTCACATACATTTGCATCTGGCCCAGGTCCTGATGCGTAAGGTCATCGGTCTTAAGGTCGATGAGCACGAAGCAGCGCATCAGATAGTTGTAAAAAACAAGGTCAATATAGAAATGGCGCCCATCAAAGGTGATGCGCTTTTGGCGCGCCTCGAAAGCGAAGCCACGACCAAGCTCCAGCAGGAACTTCTGAAGATGCGTGATGAGCGCCTGCTCTAGATCGCTCTCGCGAAACGTAGCATCGTCCGAGAAACCTAAAAACTCCAGTACATATGGGTCGCGGATGATATCCTCGGGGCGACGAGCCGGGGCGCTCTCTTGGATTTCCTGGGTGACGGCCTCTTTGTCCTTGCTGGTAAGTAGGCGCTCGCGGAACATGGTGTTGATCTGGCGTTCGAGCTGGCGCGTGCTCCAGCGAGAAACGGCGCATTCGTTCATGTACCATGTGCGAGCATCAGGGTCGGGAATGCGCATCAACCTGCGGTAATGAGTCCAGCTCAATTCGGGACGCAGTGAGTCCCGAATTGGAAATGCAAGATAAAACTGACGCATTTTGCGCAGCTCTCTTGCTTCAAAACCTTTACCAAAATCCTTGGTAAGTCTGATTGCGAGGGCCTTGAGCAGTGCCTCTCCATACTTGGCGCGCTCCTCTCCGCCCTGCTCATCAACAATGCTCTTGCCGATCTCCCAATACGCCTCAACCATCGCAAAGTTAACGGCGGTATAGGCCTTGTCGCGAGCGGCGTTGAGAATTGAGGAGACCTGCTTGTAAAAACCTTCGGGTACGATTGCCGATTCTCCACGGTTTACCAGTTCGCCCATCACTGTCGCCCCACTTTCCTCTTGTGGAATGCATCTTTATCGCATTTAGTTTAAAGCCTCGCGCGGACACGAATTGCTGTGCTGTCTGGCACCTTCGCATGGGAGCCTTGCGGTGGTTAAAATGTGACCATAGAGGCAGTTTTAGCGAACCCCGCGGGAGTGACACGCATGGATAACAACACTTTGCTGTTCCAGGACAAAGGTTCGGGTAGGTTTAAAGACGTTAAGATCTACCCCAACCGTATCGAGGTGCTCAAGAAGGGCACTTTTGGCGGCAAGCACACCGAGATTGTCTATCTTAAGGACATCACGGGGGTCAACAGGATCAAGGGCCGCGACGTTTTCCTACGTAACAGGCTGTTGACTGCTTGCGTCTTTAGCCTGAGCAGCCGTGCGAAGGCCAGGAGTTTGTTAACGCGCTGAATATGGTGATGTAGCCTATGGCGGCGTTTGGGCCAAGGTAAAAATCGGGGGCACAGTACGGTGTCCTGCGCCCCCGATTGAGTCGATGTGTCTAAAAGGCCGGCTTGCTTATTCGCTAGCGCCTTCGCTGTCTTCGCGGTCACTGGCAAGCATTGCTGCACCTGCGACCGTTGTCGCCACGGCGGCGGCAGCGAGCCCGGCGGCAACGCCAGAGCCGTCGCCCGTGTCGGCGAGCTTTCCGCCCGAGCCCTTGCCCTTGTTGCCCTTACCATTCTTATCAGCGCTGCCTGCGTTGGAACCCGTGCCGCTGCCGGTGCCGGCGCCGCTTGCACTGTCCGAGGCCGCTACGGTAAAGCTTGCGGCTCCATCGCTGGCGAGCGTGTAGTTCTGCGCCGCGTCGCCCAAGAGACCGTTCACGCGCACCCAGTACGTTCCTGCGGCAAATGTTTCGCCCTCGGCCATTGCCGTGCCCGGAGCGCCGTCCGCGTCGTGCACAAACTCGAGATGGGCCGTGCAGGCATCGGTTTCGAGCTTGCCCTCGAGTGATGCCGCAATCTTGGCGCGCACGTCTTCGCCGGCCTTAAGGCCTTCGAGTCCCTCAAAATGGGGTGTCAGCGCGCGTGGATCGATATCGATGGGCACGGAGCCCTGCAGCCCCGTGACGGTCTCGTTACCCAGAGCATCGACATCAACATATTCGATGGCAAACGCATGGCCCGAAGCCGCCACGTTGAGTACGTTGCTGCTGTTGACGAGGCGGAAATGGCCCTCGCCAACGGGTCTTGCCATCCTGGAGCGAGGCATCGCTCAGCGAGTCGCCGTACGTCATGCGCATGCGGGCTGGGAGGTAGCACGAAGCTGTCTGCTTGTGCTGCGTATCGTAATTGCGCTGGTAGATGCTTCGGGCCAGTGCGGCATCAACAAAGTCGGACGCAATGATGCCAATGCGCTTACGGCAGTTCTCTTTTGTGCCCTCAACTCCGGTATTGTTTATATACGAGCTCTTGTACAGGTGCTCGTCGACCACTCGCGCTGCGGTAAAAGGGTTGTTTTGCGTGCAGCTAGTGTAGTTAATAAACCAGCAGCGCTCCGTTGCCTGCACCGTTGTCCCGTCCGCGGCAGTGATATCTACTGTGCTGGGCTCGAACTCGGCCGCCGCCTTCAGGGCCATATCGACCCAGTCGATCTTACTGGATCCCGTGCAGCTGTAATGGTCTTGGGCATATACCGCTGTGCTATAGGGCTCTTTGTCGCCCGTATTGCCTGTAGCCTCAAAGCCTTGCTCGTATTTCACGAGGCACATGGACTTTCCGGAATGCGCCTTGATTTTGTCGTCCCATTTGGTGAGGTCGAGGCCCCACGTGTGGCCGTCTACACTGTCGCCGGCGAGTTTAAATCGACGCAGCAGGACGATCTTTCCGCGCACCTCGTTCAGTGTGGGGACATGGCTCGACGTATAGAACAGATCGGAGTTATTGTCCATAACATTGGCGAAAGCCGTCGTAACACTGTCGTCGGTGGCTTCGTCGTTGCCTCGTGACACCAGCATGATGAGCGCTTCTGACGGGTTTTCGTTCAAAAATGTTTTGAAGTAACCGATGACATCGGAGAGATGTATAAAGCCCCCGTCTTTTTTGAGCAGGTAGCATATTCCATGGTCGATGCCGGGGTCGCCGTTCTCGTTGTTCTTTCCAAGTCGGATATCAAAATAGCGAATGCCTTCGAGCAGCTGCGTGGGGATGTAATCCTGCTGGCACTTTGCAAGCGAGGTTTGGGGCTCGGTGTCGTTGTCGACGCTGCAAGTGCTTGAATCATGCGTGCCCGGGATGCTCAGCTCGTCGAGGTATTTGTTGCCGTCGACGTATTTCATCCAGCATGGTCCGTCGACGTAGCTGCTATACGTGATCCAGTCGATACTTCTAACCGTGGTATTGATCTCGCCCTTGTCGTAACCGACAAGTTCGAGCTCCCACGGAATGCTCTTCCTCTTGTGGCAGATCTTGTTGTTGTCTTGGTCTTTGCCGTCCTTTTCTATGGCCAGGTAATTAATGTCTTTTTTCTCGTTTGTGCGGTCTCGGATGATGTAGGTTCCGTTTGACTGGCGGTCGAACGCAAAAGAGCGGCTGGGCTTGTCGTCGTGCTCGCCACTCCATACGTGGATGACCTTTCCATCTTTGTCCGAGTCGCCATCGACCGACCAAATGCTGTAGCCCGTCTTCTTGTGCTCTTCGAAATTGAGCAGGGTGCGGATGGCATACCAATTTGTATTTTCTGTATCGGTCTTTACGTGCTCAAGGATGAGCTTGCTGGACGTGCCGTCATTAAATAGGTGGCAGACGTTGCCGATGACGTTGCCGTCTTCGTTGACGCTCGCGGTGCGAAAATAGCCCGCGGGGCGAAGGCGAATGACGAACTTGTCGAGGTTGGCCGCCGGTGTGGGCGTGTCTTCTGCAAATGCCGCGCGCATGGGAAGGCCCAATCCCGCGGTTTCGGGCAGGCTTACAAATGGCGACAATGCTGCGAGTCCTAGGCCCAACGTGAATGCTCGACGGCTGATGGCGTGGTGTTCGGTCATAACTCCTCCGTTCGCAGGGTGCGGTTATGCACTCATTTTGTTCACTATACTGCCTGGATGTCTAAACGTGTTGGCTTAATTGTCTGCGCGGCGCCATAAATCGGCGGGCGGACGCGTTGGGGCGCTTGTCTATTTGTGCTGCTACCGCGCTGGGGGTGGTTTTGCCGCCCGGCACCCTCGCGTTCGCCGGCTATCGGCATAAGAAAAGGAGGGTCGGTTTACCGGCCCTCCCTGGGTACGAAGCGCTGGGGTACCGTCGCTTGTTTGCACTGCGACCGTGTTTCCCGTTGCGCTCGCCAGTCGTTTAGCGCTTGATCTCGATATCATCGAGCATGACGTCCATGGCCTCGGTCTTGGCCTCGGCAATGTCGTCGGCAAATTCCAGGGACTTCATCATGGTCTCGACGGCATCCTTGTGTTCCTCGACGTTGTCGATGCGCACGTACACGCTGCCGCCGTCAACGTCGGTGAAGTACTCGGTCGTCACGCCGCCCGAGTGCGTGTAGGAAGCGTTGCGCCAGGTCTTGCCGTTGTACTTGACGGGGTCATTCTCGGTCCACTCAAAGCTGGCATTCCACTTTGCCTCGTAGTCGAACAGCTCGTCGGCGTTCTTGTCAGGATCGAAGACGGGGATGAAGCGATCGCTGGCGTGCTCGCTCTCGGTGAACTTAAACTGGGCCCTGTCGGCGGTGTCGCCGGCAACGTCGGTAATCTCGACGCCCTCGGGAACCTCGACCTTAAACCAAATGAAGTCGGTCCTCATATCCACGGCTGGCTTTTCTGCCCCGCCGCCACCGCCACTTCCGGTAGCGTCGCCGCTGCCACTGCAGCCCACCAGGGCAACTGCGGCAAAGAGACTGATGCAGAGGGTGAGAATCGCAAAGGCCTTCTTTTTCATGGTCGTGTCCTCCTCGATCTGTAACCGCCCATGGATTACCTGTCTTTACTGTACGCGTGGACGGCTCGCTAGGGTGGGCCATGTGTCCCATTCTGAGGGCCGGATTTGCGCCGTTAAGTGGCAATATGTTCGGGCGCAAAAGAGGGGAGGGCTGGTGCTGTCGGCCCTCCCCGGGTTGGGCGCCCGTTGTTTTAATGGGGCGCATGTGCGCGGGTGCGCGTAGGCGCGTGCGGGTGTCCCATTACTTGATCTCGATGCTCGAAATCTCGACTTCGCGTGCCTCGGAAACTGCCTCTTCCATGTCATCGGGGAACTCGATGGAGTTGAGGAGTGCCTCGGCTTCTTTCTTGTGCTGGTCGAAGTTCGAGATGAGGACGTAGACGCTTCCCGGCTCAACATCGGTAAAAAGCATGGTTGAGATGCCGCTGTTGTCCTCGTATGTTCCGACGAGCCACGTCCTACCGTTATACTCGACGGACCCGCCATCCTTCCACTGGAACGTATCCCCCTTCTTTTCCGCCTGGTCGGCGTGGGATTCCTCGGCCGTCAGCGCTTTTTTCCAAACGGGGATAAAGCGATCGGCCGAGGCGTTCTCGTCTTCGGGGAAGGTGAGCTGGACCCTGTCGGCATTCTTGCCGGCAGAGTCGCTTACGCCGACGCCCTCGGGCATCTCGACCTTAAACCAGATGTAGTCGGTCTTCTTGGCGACGGGGGCCTTTTCCTTGCTCTCGCTCTTGGGGGCGCTGCCGCCGCCCGATGCGCTCCCGCCGCAGCCCACAAGGGCGAGCGCGGCAAAGAGGGCGATGCAAAGGGAAAGGATTGATAGGGTCTTTTTCATCATGGTGGCGTCCTCCTTGTCTGCTGATGACATCACGGCGCCGCATGCTGTTGGGGTACTGATTGCGCTGGCGGCGGATGTCTCTGTGTACTGTGCGACTTATGCCTCCGTTCATCGCTTGTGGCCGTTGCGCGGCCGTTCCCCAACGGGTTCCTTACTTATAGATATGCCCCAGCTTGTGCTGCTCGGGAGTCTCGAAAGGTGGGCCATGTGTCCCATGTTTGCGGTGCCGACGCCTATCGTGTGTCATAGAAATCCGCGATGGCCGGATGCGCTGACGCTCATGTGCTTATGGGCTAGACTTAGCACCATTACTTGATCGATGCGGTTGGCCGGCGGTTGCCGCCCGACCGATCTAAATGACTTGAAGGTGCGTGCGTATGAGCCAAGAGATGATGGATAAAACCTGTCGCGAGTTTGCCCAGGCGCTTGCCGCGCGTGAGCCGGTTCCCGGCGGCGGTAGCGCGAGCGCCTTTGTGGGCGCGCTGGGAGCCTCGCTTTGCGGGATGGTCGCGCGCTACGGGGCGACCAATCCCGCGCTTGCCGATCGCGCAGACGATCTGACACGCGCATTTGCTCAGGCAGACGAGTTGGCACAGGAACTTGTGGGCCTGGTCGCCGAGGACGTTCGTGCCTACGGACAGGTGTCCGCGGCGTATGGTATTCCGCGCGAGGACCCGGCTCGACCTGCGGCGATCCAGGACGCGTTGCATGTGGCGGCCATGCCACCGTATCGGATCATGGATGTCTGCGGGCGCGCGCTGGCGCTGCTCGAGGACATGGCCGACAAGGGTTCGCGCCAGTTGCTGTCCGACGTGGCGTGCGGTGCCGTGTTCTGCCGCGCCGCCATGCAGGGCGCGAGCTTGACGCTCTTTGCGAACACCACGTCTATGAAAGATCGCGTTCGTGCCGAGGAGCTCGAGACGGCGTGTGATGAGCTGCTCGACACATGGTTGCCGCGCGCCGATGCGCTGGCACGCCGCGCCGCTGACGCCGCAAGGAAGAGGGGATAGCCATGGCAGAGCTGCTGAAGGGTGCTCCCGTTGCCCGTGCTTTGACCGAGGAGCTCACTGCCCGCTGCGTGGCTTTGCGCGAGCGCGGCGTTGTGCCGACGCTCGCCATCGTTCGCGTGGGCGAGCGCGAGGACGACCTATCCTACGAGCGCGGTGCGCTCAAGCGCTGTGAAAAAGTGGGGATTGAGGTTCGTCGCATTTTGCTTCCCGCCGATGTTTCGCAGGACGAGCTGTTGACGGCCATCGAGGACATCAATACCGATTCGGCTGTCCATGGCTGTCTGATGTTCCGCCCGCTGCCCGCCGGCCTTGACGAGAACGCCGTCGCCGCAGCGCTCGATCCCGCCAAGGACGTTGACTCCATGACGCCGGCTTCGCTGCTCACCACGCTTTCGGGGCGCGGTGAGGGTTTTGCCCCCTGCACAGCCGAAGCCGTGCTTGCTTTGCTGGATCATTATGGCGTTGAGCTGGATGGAGCTAAGGTTGCTGTGGTCGGGCGCTCGCTGGTGATCGGGCGTCCTGTTGCCGCCATGCTTACGGCTCACAATGCCACGGTGACGACGTGCCATACGCATACGCGCGACCTTGCTGCCGAGTGCCGTGCTGCCGACATTGTGGTTGCCGCCGTTGGACGCGCGCGTACGATTGGCGTGGATGCCGTTCGCGAGGACCAGACGATCATTGATGTGGGCATTAACTGGGATGAGGACGCTGGCAAGCTGGTCGGGGACGTCGATTTTGATGCTGTGGAGCCGGTTGTTGGTGCCATCACCCCCGTGCCGGGCGGCGTGGGCGCCGTGACAACGGCGATTCTCGCCAAACACGTGATCGAAGCGGCCGAGCGCGCATTGAAATAGGCGTTTTGGGCTGTTTGAGGGGTTAGTTCTATACCCCGTGGACAAAAAATGCCAAATATGAGTACTGTTGCCAAGATAGTCACATATATTTTAGGTTAATTTGGCTCTCTTACGATATTTTTATCGATAGAGAGCCTATTTTATTGGACCTATGGGGAAGTACATCATCTAATTTTTGAACAAATGTAGACTTTCGACACCCATGCGTAGCAAAATTGCTGTTACTAAATTAGTGACAGTACTCATATTTGGCATTTTTTGACCACGGGGGCTGCCGAGGCCGTGGTTTCGCCCTTTTTGCGTCGAAGCGATACACTGTTGCCGTTTGATTTCTTCGCTCAAGGAGGATGCGCATGCCGTGCACAACGATTCTGGTCGGTAAGAACGCAAGCTACGACGGGTCGACCCTGGTCGCCCGCAACGAGGACTCGTCCAACGGGGTGTTTGAGCCCAAGCACATGTGCGTAGTGCATCCCGACGAGCAGCCGCGCGTCTACACGAGCGTCCTGAGTCACCTGACCGTTGAACTGCCCGATAACCCCATGCGCTACACGAGCGTCCCCGATGTTGTCCCGGGCCACGGCATCTGGGCCGAGGCCGGTTTCAACGAGCTCAATGTGGGCATGTCCGCAACCGAGACGCTCACCACCAACGAGCGCGTTCGCGGCGCCGATCCGCTCGCGGACTACGCGCCCGCCAAGGGCAACGAGGGTGAGGACGGCTATGTGCCGGCGCAGCCTGGTGGCCTGGGCGAGGAGGACATGGTGACCCTGGTCCTGCCCTACGCCAAGTCCGCCCGCGACGGCGTTCGTATCCTGGGCGACCTGCTCGAGCGCTACGGCACCTACGAGAACAACGGCATCGCCTTTAGCGACGTGGACGAGATCTGGTGGCTCGAGACCATCGGCGGCCACCACTGGATCGCCAAGCGCGTGCCCGACGACGCCTATGTGACCATGCCCAACCAACTGGGCATCGACAGCTTTGACCTGGACGATGCCGAGGGCGCCCAGGTCGACCACATGTGCTCGGCCGACCTGCGCGCCTGGATGGCCGAGTGGCATCTGGACCTGACGCTGGGCGTTGAGGGCGACGGCCCGGCTGCGGTCTTTAACCCGCGCGAGGCATTTGGCTCGCATAGCGACAGCGACCACGTCTACAACACGCCGCGCGCCTGGTACATGCAGCGCTGCCTCAACCCCAGCGACGTGTGGGATGGCCCCGACGCCGGCTACACGCCCGAGAGCGACGATATCCCCTGGAGCCGCGTGCCCGAGCGCAAGGTGACCATCGAGGACATCAAGTACGTACTCTCGAGCCACTACCAGGGCACGGAGTACGACTGCTACGGCAGTAAGGGCACGCCCGCCACGCGCGGCGCCTATCGCCCCATCGGCATCAACCGCAACAGCCAGCTCGCCGTGTTGCAGCTGCGCCCCTATGCGCAGCCGGCGTATCGCGCCGTGCAGTGGATGGCCTTTGGCTCCAACTCGTTTAACGCGCTGGTCCCGCTGTACGCCAACGTCGAGACCATGCCCGAGTACTATGCCGACACGCAGGCTCGCGTGACGTCCGAAAACTTCTACTGGGCCAACCGCCTGATCGGCGCCCTGGCCGACGTCCGCTTCCATGAGTGCGGTCGCGCGGTCGAGGATTATCAGGAGAAGGTCGGTGGCATGGGCCACAAGCAGATCCATGACGTCGATGCTGCCGTAGCCGCGCTACCCGAGGCCGAGGTGCCTGCCGAGCTTGCACGCGCCAACGAGGCCTTTGCCGAGCTTGTGCGCGTGGAGACCGATGCCCTGCTGGGCAAGGTGCTCTACACCACGAGCTGCGCCATGAAGAACTCTTTCGCGATGAACGACAACGTGAGGTAGGGATTTCCCGTCGATCGAATAGTGCTAAAACGCTTTGTCGCTTTCACTCAATCTTGGGTACAAGAACGCCAATGCAGTTGTTTGTGATTGGAGACAACCATGGTTATGAAACTCGATCAGCTTGTTAACGGCGCCATTAACGTGGGCTTTGGCGCTGCCGCCGTTGCTGTTGAAGGCGGCAAGAAGGTCCTCGACGACCTTAATACCAAAGGCGAGCAGGTCCGCAAGGACACCGCCACCCCCGATATCGCCCGCAGTGTGTCCGACATGTTCGAGCAGGCCGGCGGTACCATCTCCGACCTGACCGAGCGTCTGGGCATGCAGGGCGAGACCGCGGCCCAACGCGTGCTCGACGAGCTCATTCTGGCTCGCGTCCGCGTTATGACTGCGCCCGAGCGTACGGCCTTCCTGGCCCATGTGCGCGACATCGTCGATTCGGTCGAGGACAACGTGACCTCGGTGCCCGTCGAGTCCGTTGAGCCCGACGATGCGAAGGATACCGAAGAGGCCGAGTAGCAGCGCAGATGGCAGATTCCACCACCGATTACAACAATCTAGATCCTCTGGGTGACGAGGCGGCGGTTGTCGATGAGGTCGACGCTGCCGTCTCGGGCGCTCGCAAGAAGCCACGCGCTGTCGATATGGTGCCCGAGGAGCCCGACGCGATGGCACCGGACGAGGAATACCAGCTCACGCCGGCGGGTCGTCGCGAACGCATTGGGCAGATTGTTCGCCTGGTCAAAAAGTACCGCGTGTGGGATAACCTCACGCCGGTTCGTTTGCGCCGCCTGCTCGAGGAACTCGGCCCTATGTTCGTCAAGATGGGGCAGATTCTGGCCAACCGGTCCGAGATTCTGCCGCAACGCTTTTGCGACGAGCTGCGTCGTCTGCGCTCCGACGTGGAGCCGGTGCCGTACGAGGTAGTGCTTCGCTGTCTGGAGGAAGAATACGGCCTGCGCCTGGGGGAGATGTTCGATGCGATCGATCCCAATCCGCTTGGTAGCGCATCGCTCGCGCAGGTGCACCGCGCTCGTCTGGTGACGGGCGAGGATGTGGCCGTCAAGGTGCAGCGCCCCGGTGCGCAGCAGGTTATGGCGCAGGACATCGATATCATCCGCTCGGTGGTGCGTATCGTTTCCAAGTTCGTCAACACCGATCAATTCGTTGACCTGCACGGCGTGGTCGAGGAGCTGTGGACCTCGTTTCGCGAGGAGACCAACTTTTTGGCCGAGGCCAAAAACCTCAACGACTTCTACGAGTTCCATAAGAGCGTTCATGGCGTGACGTGCCCTAAATCCTATCTGGACCTGTGCACCGAGCACGTGGTGGTTATGGACTACGTCGACGGCATTTCGATCGCCGATCCTGAACGCTTGGTGGCCGAGGGCTATGACTTGGAAAAGATCGGTGCCGCGATTGTCGAGGACTACTCGTCGCAGGTGCTTGATGACGGCTTTTTCCATGCCGACCCGCATGCGGGAAACATCATTCTCAAGGACGGCATCGTTTACTTTATCGACTTGGGCATGGTCGGGCGTATGTCGAGCCACGACCGTGGCATCGTCAAGGACATGATTTTCGCCGTGGCCGAGGGTGACGTGCCCAAGCTCAAGGATTCGCTCATGCGCTTCGCCGTGACGCGCGGCGATTCGGCCGAGCTTGACCATTCGGCCTTTTTGTCCGACTTGGACTTTATTGTTGCCGACTTTGCCGGGCTCGACCTTAAAGACCTGGATATCGGCGAGTTTTTGACCTCGCTGTTAAACCTCGCGCGCAAAAATGACGTTGAGCTGCCGAGCGTGGTGACGATGTTCGCCCGCGGCATGGTGACGCTCGAGGGCCTGTTGACCGAGTACATGCCCAACGTCAACATGATCCAGATCATCCAGACGCACATCAAAAACGAGAAGAGCACCTACGCCCGCATGCGCGAGATGAGCCGCGACTTTGCAGCGAGCAGTTATCGCGCGGCGAAGGGCTCGCTCGAGGCGGCCGAGTATCTGGGCTTGGCTTCGCGTATGCTCACGCGCGGCCAGCTTAAGGTGAACACGCAGATCATGAGCAGCGATAAGGCGCTGCGACAGCTGGGCGGAATTATCGACCGCATGTCGATGGCAATTGTGATTGCCGGCCTGTTTATCGGTTCGTCGGTGGTGTACTACGCGCGCATCGAGCCGGTTGTGTTTGGTATCCCAGTCATTGGCTTTATGGGCTACGTGAGCGCGCTGGTGCTGGCACTTATGCTGGGCCGCAATATCTGGCTCAACAGCCACGGCGGCAAGCACTAGAGTCTGCGACCGTCACCGCATTTTCCTATCGCAAACAATAGCTTTTACCATGGGCTTCGCCTGCGTGCGAGGCCCTTTTGCGTGATACCATTTTGACGGTAATAATCGATGGCCTAGATGGTGGTGCGGAGACGCACGAACGCGCGGTTTTCCTGCGCGTTTGGGAGAATCGGGGTGCAAGTCCCCGGCTGTACCAGTAACCGTAATTCCTCTTGGCTCGGGATGTTCGCGTCGCAGATCGGACGGCGCGCCTGAGCCGTTAAGGTTAAGTCGGATCGCCTCCCATCTTGCACGTTGCCGCGGCGTATGCCGCCGGTGTGCATAGGGCTCTGGAGGGAAGGAGGACCCCGATGGGGGAACTCGAGCGCAACATGCGCGATGACGTGGGGCAGCCTCAAGGCAACGCTCCAAGTACAGACAATGGGGGACAATTGGATATGTTTGAGGACGAGCGCGAGCGCGTCTCGCATCGCCGTGGCGCAATTGCGCGCGGCGTAGCCAAGCGCGGCCTGGTGGCATTCCTGGCCTTCGCGATGGCCTTTGGCACCACGCCGGCTCAGCTGTGGGCCGAGGGCGCCGAGGGCATTGCCGAGGCTGTGGCTCAGGCTGCGACGCCGGGCGAGGACGCAGCGCTTGCGGGCGGTACCGCTGAGCAGAGCGGCGCCGAGGTTTCGGATTCCGAGGGCGCGCCTGCAGCTAGTGCAGCCATAACAGAGGCAGCAACTGGCGACGAAGGCTCGGCGACGGGGGAGAGCCCTGCCACGAGCGAGCAGTCTTCGACGGCATCCGCTGGCCAAGCGGGATCTGCCGCCGCGGCTGCCGTTCAGACAGAGAACCCGACAGAAACCGGCGATGTCGCCAAGAAGCAGGTCGAGGTCTCGTTCTCGATTATCGGCACCGATGCTGACGGCAAGGCTCAGACCTGGGTGGCACCTACGCAGCTCAAGCTCGACGAGGGCGCGACGGCTGCGGATGCCTTCATTAAGCTGCAGGAGAAGACGGGCTTCAAGGCGAAGTACGAACCGAACACGGCATACGGTTTCTACCTCGAAAGCATCACATCCCCGAGTGATGGTCGCACGCTTGCCTACGATCCGACGACTTATGCCTTCTGGCAGCTGTTCGTCGACGGCGCGTCTTCCTCGGTTGGCGCGAGCAGCGTCAAGCTCACCCAGGGGCAGAAGATTGAGTTTGCCTATACGGCTGGTAGCTCGTCCCCTGTCGTTAAGGACCAGGTTGCCGCAAATGTGACCGTCATTGGTCGCGATGCCCAGGGCAAGACTCAGACTTGGGTCGATAATGCGCAGTATGTGGTGACGTCCGGTTCGAGCGCGCTTGATCTTACGAAGGTCGCACTCGAGGCGAACGACATTGACGCCGTTGCTGCGGGCTCCTTCATTCTGAGCCTTAAGTACAACGGTGTTGAGCTGGGTACGCCCCAAGATTATTCGACCTATTGGCAGCTGTTCATCAACGGCAAGTCGAGTGACTATACGGCGGACAATGTCACCATCCATGCCGGCGATACCGTCACGTGGTTCTACGGTGGCTGGGGCGACCAGTTGCCGTCCGATTCTGTCCATGCTTCTGTTCAGGTTCTCGGTAAGGACAAGGACGGCAAGCAGCAGGTTTGGGCTTCGACGGGTCAGACGAGTCTCAAGGCAGGCTCCACTGCCAAGGATCTCCTTGAGCAGGTCGGCCTTACTCTCGATGCTGGCGAATCGTCTTGGGGCTGGTTCCTCAACGGCATTTATTCGCCCTTCGATGGTAAGTCCTATTGTGGCTATGATGCTGCGACCAATAGCTATTGGCGCTTCTACGTAAATGGCAAGTTCGCCGACGTTGGCGCCGGTGCCTACAAGCTCCAGGAGGGTGACGCCGTCACCTTTATGTATGGTGCTGACGCCGATGCCCTCCCCGGTCAGGTGCTTGGATCCGCCGATGTTATCGGTCCCGATGTCAACGGGAACAATACGCGTTGGGGTACGGCAAACAATGTTTCTCTGCCCGAAGGCTCCACGGCCCAGAACCTTATTGAGGCAGTTCTGAAGGCCAAGGGCGTTGCGTACAACGGCTCCCAGAGTGGTGAGTACTGGTTCCTGAATTCCATTACTTCGCCGTTCGATCACAAGCCGTATGGTTGGGATGCTGCGACCAATAAATATTGGCATCTGTATATCAACGGAGAGTCCTCCTTACTCTGCGCCAATCAGATTACGCTCAAGAGCGGCGATAGGGTCACGCTTGCCTACACCACCGATAATTCGCCCATGCCCGATCCCGACAAGATTGTCGTGGATCCGAGCGCGACGACTCCTGATTGGGATGCCGAGTGGGCCGGCTACGGCAACAGTGGCAACGGTTCGACCGTAACGGATGCCAAGACGCCTGCGCAGGCCGCCGGTCTTAAGTGGGCCTTCGATTGGAAGGCCGAGTCTGGTCAGCAGTATGCCAACTGCAGCGAGCCTGTCATTGCTAACGGCTTTGTGTACATCGCGACCGAGAACGAGCTCATTAAGATCGATTCGTCCACGGGCAAAAAGGTTGCCTCTGCGCCGCTTGCCTCCAAGGTGAGCTATACCTCTCGTCCGATCTATACCAATGGCCTTATCATCGTTCCGCTCAACGGCGGTGCGGTCCAGGCGATTACTGCAGACAAGCTGATCTGCAAGTGGCTGACGCCTGGTTTGACGGACTTGACGCAGAGCTCCTGCACCGTCGTTTCGGACGGCGAGTACGTCTATGTAGGCTCGGTCGATATTTCGTATGACGAGAATTACAACGCGACCTACGGCAACGGCTCCTTTGTGCGCATTAAGATTGCCACGGGCGAAGTTTCTTGGCAGAACATCGACCCTGCCGAGGGCTATTACTGGACTGGTGCGGCTTTGACGGATAAGTATGCCATCGTTCCTACGAGCGCAGGTACGCTTAAGTGCATTGATAAGGCAACGGGTGATGTCGTTTCGACCATGAAGCTCGGCGCCCTTGCGAACGCTGACTGCGTCGCCGATCCGTCCAATGGCTCGACCTTCTATCAGATGACGCACGACGGAAAGCTCCATGTGATTTCGCTTTCGGCGAAGGGCGTGCTGAGTGAACAGAAGACGGTTGATCTGGGCCTTACGAATAATCTGAGCGCCCCTGCGGTGTCTGGTGACAATCTGATTGTCGGCGGACAGACGGCTACTGGCTCTGCTCTGGTTCTCTATAACCTGAAGACGGGTAAGACCACGATGGTCGCTGCTGCCGACGGCAAGGCGCTGCCGGCTGGCCTCAACGGTATTGCTGCTACTCCGCTGGTGAGTGTTCAGGGCGGCAAGACCTATGTGTACTTCACCGTTAACAGCGCGGATAGCAAGGATTACGTCAACTACTCTGCTGGTGGTGGCGTGTATCGCTATACGCTCGGCGATGCAGAGGCGACGCAGATTTATGATGCGGCTGGCCATTACCAGTACTGTGACTCTCCGGTCATTGCCGATGCTTCTGGCAATCTCTACTACATTAATGATTCGGGCACGCTGTTTAAACTTGGAGCTGTCGAGTCTTGGACGGTTGCCTTTAACTCCAACGGCGGGTCTGCTTGCGACACTAAGTTTGTTGCTACGGCCGATGGCAAGCTGGTCAAGCCGGCCGATCCGACGCGCGATGGCTACACTTTCGGCGGTTGGTATACCGATGAGGCTTGCACGCAGGCGTATGACTTTAGCACGCCGGTGACGGCCGATCTGACGCTGTATGCCAAGTGGACCAAGAATGCCGTTAACCCTGGCGGTAATGGCGGCGCTGGTTCGAATGGCGGCGGCGGTTCTGGTACCGGTACTGGTTCCGGCACTGGCGCTGGCACTGGCACGGGTTCCGGCTCCGGCTCGAAGGGCGGCGCTGTCGCCCCGGGTCATAAGCCGACGACCAAGACGACGGTGTCGACCAAGACCGAGACCAAGGACAACAAGTCCGACAAGAAGGACTCCGATAAGTCCGATAAGAAGGACGAGAAGAAGTCTGACAAGAAGTCTGACAAGAAGGACAGCAAGTCCGACAAGAAGTCCGACAAGAAGTCCGATTCCAAGTCCGATACGGGTGCTGCTTCCACGACCACTGCTAAGAAGTCCTCTAGTGCTTCCGAGCAGGAGACTGGCACCAACCCGCTCGCCATTGTTGGCGTTGCCGCCGGCGTCATCGGTCTCGCCATCGTCGGCGTGTTCGTGTTCACCAAACGTCGGTAGGTGAGGGCTGTGTCCAATAAATCCAAGGACGCTGACCCCAAGCAACCAGATTCCTCGTTCATTCAGTTCGACGATGCAAAGCAACAGGGCGCCGCTTCGGCGGCGTCCGCCTCTCGTCGCAAGGCGCTCCTTGGCGTTCTTGCTGCCGCGTGCACCATTCTGATCGTCGTCTCGCTGGGCTTCGTCCATCCTTCCGAGAGCGGCGCCTGGTCCATCGACTGGATCGTTCAGACCGTGACGGGGGAGAGCGTCGTCGCCAAGGACACCAAGGGGTTTGGCTCGACTACGACTTCGGGCGAGGCCAGTTCCAAGGATTCCAAATCTTCGAATGATGCAAAAGACGAGCCCAAGGGTTCGAACGACGCCAAGGACGATTCCGGGTCTTCAAACAAGGAATCGGACAAAAAATCGGATAGCAAGAAGTCCGATGGTCAGGACGGCAAGAAGTCTGGCGATAAATCTGCTGCCCAAAATACGGGAGCCGGTGATACTTCCAATGTGTCTGGCGGTGCTTCTTCGGGCGGTGGCCAGTCGTCTAATGGAGCCTCATCCTCTAATGGTGGAAACGCCTCCTCGGGCGGCCAGAGCGGCTCACAGGAGTCCAACTACGTTACGGTGACGGTTTCGGTCACATCGAGCGCTGTGGGCAATCCTGTGTCCTCTGGTGGCACCTTTACCTTTAACGAAGGTGCTACCGTCTACGATGCCCTGTGCGCGCTGGGCCTTTCTGTCAACGCACACGGCTCATCGTACGGCACGTATGTTTCTGCGATTGGTGGTTTGGCCGAGAAACAGTACGGCGGCACGAGCGGCTGGATGTATTCCGTCAACGGCACAACGCCCATGACGGCCTGCAGTAACTACGTTCTCTCCAATGGCGACAACGTAGTCTGGTATTACGTTACAGGCTAGAGGCCTCGACATAGCGCGCCAGACGGGCGGTTCGGACCAACATCCGAGCCGCCCGTTTTTCATGCGAATTGGACGGGGTCGCCGGGTCTCTCGGCAAACAAAAAACCGGTTGGAATGGGAATTCCAACCGGTTATACATTCAAGCAAATAGTGAATCGACTACGACCGTGCACCCTCGAGGAAGAAGCGGCGGCTGAAGTAGTTGTACCAGGTGACGAGGAACGTTGCGATGGCCTTCATGGCCTGGTAGCCGATGCTCAAAAACGTGACGCCCACAAACATGTACAGGTCGTTGAGGCCCAGACCGATTACCGACAGGATGGTGAAGATCGTGAACTCGCGCTTGCGGCTCATGCCCTCGCGATGGTCGAACACGTACTTCATGCTGAGCCAGTAGTTAACCACGACGGACGTGGTAAACGAGACCGTCGTGCTCATCAAAAAGTCGAGGTGGAACAGCTCGACGAGCGCAATGAGCATGCCCCAGTCGATGCCAAAGGAGATAAGACCCACGACGGCGAACTTGAGGAACTGCTTGGTATGAGGTTGTGCCAGTGCCTTGCGCACGTAATCACATCCAATGCGTTGATGAATCGAGCAGAGGATACTTTAGAGCTTTTGCAAGGGAAACGTAAGGTCTTTGGAAAGAACTATACGAACTCGCCAAATATTCAAGAGGTAATCCGCAAACGTTGAATATTTGCCCGTAAACGAACGATGCCCACGGGCGATACTGTGCTGAGCGCGCATTGTCCGTGGGCATCGTAAGGCTGTAAGGTTGCGAGTTACTTGGTCTCGTCGCCCTCCAGGAAGATTTTTCGGGTCACAAAGTTGTAGACCATGACAAGCGCGGTGGCGCAGATCTTGGCGATATTGGCCTCGAGTCCCAGGCCGGCGTTGAGCGCCAGCACGATGCCGTCGTTGAGCACCAAACCGATCACGGACAGCACGACAAAGATGATGAACTCGCGGCGGCGGCTCATGCCTTCTTTGTGCGCAAACACGTACTTCATGCTTGCGAGGTAGTTAAAGATGAGTGAGATGATAAAGCCGCTGGTGTTGGCGATTAGGATGTTGAGGCCCAGACCGTAGTGGAGCAGATTCATAATGCCAAAGTCGATAATCGTGGCAATGACACCGACGACGCCAAATTTCATGATCTGCGCAAGGAGCTTTTGCATAGTACCTGCCTTAAGCTGGCGCCGAAGCGCCGCGGGGATGACAAACTTAGCAAGTTTAGCCAATCCCCGCGGGTGGTGCTAGGCGTGCTCCTCGATAGCACCGTTTCTATATGCATCGAGCAGCTGGCGCAGGTCCTGGATCTGGCTGCGAATCTTGGCGCCAGTATCGGTGTCGCTCACCATGCGGCGACGGTCTGCTTGGTCAAAACGGTTGGTCTCGCTCTCGATGTCCACGTTGCGCGTGAGTGCCTCGGCAACCGTCGTAAAGGCCCGGTGCGACTTGAGGCGGCAGCCGCGCGAGCTCGAGATGAGCGTATAGCCGGCGATGCCCGTCTTGGGATGGTAAGCGCGGCAGAAGCCGCCATCGATGACCAGTAACTTGCCCTCGGCGCGGATGGGCTGCTCGCCCTTGGTGGTTTTAACGGGCGTGTGGCCGTTGATGATGTGGCCGGTCGGCGAGCATGCCATGGGCGCGACGCCAAACTCGCGCATGATGTCATCGCAGACCGAGGGCGACTTGGTAAGCGTAAAGTACGGGTCCATCGGCTCGACCCAGGTGCTCTTATCGGCGATATAGGCGCGCTCAAAGGTACGCACCAGGCGTCCGCTGGCGGGTGAGTTAAAGCCAATCCACAGGTACCACATCCAGTCGAGGGCGTCGCGGTCGCCCACGCGCCAGGCGCGGCGGGCGATGTGGTCGCAAAAATCGAGGTAATCGCGGCCAGCGTGCCAGGTGCCTAGGCAGTTCATGCTGCTAAAGGTGCCGTCTTCGTTGAGCGGCACGCAGCCATGGAACAGCAGGTTGCCGTTGGCGACTTTGTACATCGAGCCGTGGGAATAGAGGAAATCGATATGGCGATGCAGGTGATCGGCGGTGACAAACTCGGACACGAGCTTGTCGATGATGTGCTGCTCCTGAGACGTGAGCGTATAGGGGTCCGCTGGATCGACGGTGGGGAAGTCATTGGTCGTGAGTGGCCACATACTGCCGTCGGCGAGCGTGACCGTGCCGGTGTCGTGGTCGATCTTGTCGAGTAACAGGCGGTCGGTCATATCGAACTCGGGGTGGCGCTGGATAATCTGGCCCTCGAGCTTAAAGAGCAGCACGTTGATGGCCTTGATCAGCGGGGTGATGGACTCACCGGCGGTGTAGGTGGCATCGGCAAAGGCGACAAGCTCACGCAGCGAGATGCCGTAGTCGTTCTCTAGAATTTCGTAGTTGTCGTAGCGTAGGTTGTTGCGCAATACCGTGGCGATGCAGGCGGGCTCACCGGCCGCAGCGCCCATCCACAGCAGGTCGTGGTTGCCCCACTGGATGTCGAGCGAATGGTAGGTGAGCAGGCGGTCCATAATCTTGGCCGCGCCGCCGCCGCGGTCGAAGATATCGCCCACCAGGTGCAGGTGGTCGACGGCCAGGCGCTTGATGAGCGAAGCGAGCGACTCGATAAAGTCGTCGGCGCTGGCGGTCTCCAGGATGGACTCCACGATGCGCTCGTGATAGCGCACGCGATAGTTGTTCTCGTCCGGGTGCGTGTGCAACAACTCGTCGATGATATAGGCGTAGTCGCGCGGGATGGCCTTACGCACCTTGGAGCGCGTGTAGCGGCTCGAAAGCGAGCGTGCGACCATGATGAGCTGGTCAAGCATCGTCTTGTACCAAGTTGGCGAGTCCTCGCGCTGGCTGCGGACCAGCTCAATCTTCTCGCGCGGGTAGTAAATGAGCGTGCACAGCTCGCCCTTTTCGTCAAAGGAGAGCGTGTCGCCAAAAATCTCGTCGACATGCTCGCGCACGACGCCCGAGCAGTTGTTGAGGATGTGCATAAAGGCTTCGTACTCGCCGTGCACGTCGCTCATAAAATGCTCGGTGCCCTTGGGTAGGTTGAGGATGGCCGAGAGGTTGATAATCTCGGTAAATGCGGATTGTTCGGTGGGGAACTGTCTCGACAGCAGGCGCAGATACTTGAAGTCTTGCGGGTTGCGATCGAATGCGACCATGAAACACCTTCCGATGGGGCTGGTAAAACTGATAAACAGCGTCAAACGTTTATCAGTATGCGCCGCTTTTGTTTCGATTTTGCGCCAGCGGCTGAATTGTCGGCTGAACGGTTTGGTAAATCGATTTAGTTGAGGTAGATATGGCGGTTGAGTGGAGACGACAGAGGGTGTTTTCTCAGATATTTATGCGTGGGGTCGGTGGAGACGATGGTGGTAAAGATGTTCGCTATTTTTGGTTCGATTTGGTAAATAGTGGACATATGTACCGTATGTAGGCTCACTGTGCGATAATTTGCGCAGCAATACGTAAGGAGCCTCATATGAGTGATTTTGTCCTGACCTGTGAATCTGCCGCCGACCGAACTCGGGAGTTCTTTGACTCGCGCAATATTCCTGTCGCGTATTTTCATTACGAGATCGACGATGTTGTCTATGCGGACGATCTGTATCAGTCGATTACGCCGGACAAGTTTTTTGCCCAGATTGCCGCGGGCGCCATGCCCAAGACGTCTCAGGTGAGCGTGGGTGAGTACGAGGAGTTTTGGGAGCCGTTTGTTGCCGAGGGTAAAGACGTGCTGCACCTGACGTTGTCGTCGGGTATTTCGGGCACGTATGGATCGGCCTGCGTCGCGGCGCAGATGCTTGCGGATCGCTATCCCGAGGGCGGCAAGGTGCGCGTCATCGATTCGCTGCCGGCGTCTTCGGGCTTTGGCCTGTTGCTGGAATATGCCGCCGACGTGCGCGATAGTGGGGCTTCACTCGACGAGACGGCTGCCTGGATCGAGGAGCACAAACTCAACCTGCACCACTGGTTCTTCTCGACCGATCTGTCGAGCTACCTACGAGGCGGTCGCATTTCGGCTGCGAGCGCGATCATCGGCACGGCGCTTAAGATTTGCCCGCTTATGACGGTCGATTGCGAAGGTAAGCTGTCGCCACGTGAGAAGATTCGCACTAAGAAGCGCGCGATTTCCGAGATGGCTAAGACCATGATGGCACACGTGCTGGACGGTGCGGATTATTCGGGTAAGTGCATCATGTCGCACTCGGCGTGCCGCGAGGATGCCGAGGCAGTTGCGGCGCTGATTGAGGAACAGGTTTCGCAGCTTAAAGGCAAGATTGAGATCAATGACATCGGTACTCTGATTGGCTCGCATACCGGACCTGGTACGGTGGCGCTCTTCTTTATGGGCGACAAGCGCGTGGATTAACTTGGCTCATCACGTCGCTGCGTGATTGCTCAAACGAAAACGGCCCGCCTCACGTTTGTGGGGCGGGCCTTGCTGTTGCGGCTAGCGTTTCTTTCCGCGGAAGAAGAAGCCGTGCAGTGACGGCTTGAGGCCGCGGTTGGCGCGATGCTCCTCGACGCGCTCGTGGATCGAAGCGACGCGCTCGATGACTTCGTCGGGAATCGGCACATCGGGATTCATGTTCTCGACCTGGCTGACCTCGGCGGCGGCGACCTGGTCGATAATGGGCACATCGTCGCGCGAGATGACAGGTGTGGCGTCTTCCTTCATCTTGCGATAACGCTGCATCATGTCGGTCTGTAACTGCTGGGCCGAAGGCGGCGTCCAGATGATGGCGTTGGCGCCGGCGGCGATGGTCTCACGGATGCTCTCGGGCGTCTTGCCGCCCGGCGCGATGAGCGGCAGGTTGGGATAGTGCTCGCGCAGCTCGCGTAGGACCTGGGGCGTGTTCTTGCCGGCGGCGATGTTGAGAATCTTGGCTCCGGCGCGCACCTTGGCGTGAGCATCGTCGTCGCAGCGAACGACCGTGGCGATGACGGGGATGTCGGCGATGTTGGTGATGTGCTCGACCATCTCGGCAGTGGCGGGGGAGTTGACCACGCAGCCCGCCGCGCCCTGCATCTCGGAGACGGCTGCCATCTGCACGGAGCGCTTACCGGTCGTAGTTCCGCCGCCCACGCCTACAAAGACCGGGCACTCGGCGACGGTCAGCAGCGCTTGCGTAATGGCGGGCTGCGGCGTGAAAGGGTAGACCGCAAAAACGGCATCGGCGTTGGAGTTGCGGATAACCGCGACATCGGTGGTGTAAATGAGCGACTTGATGCGGCGGCCGAAGAGCGTGAAGCCGCTGGCCTCCTCGATCTCGTCGGGCATGCGAAGGGCAGCCTTGCGCAGACGTCCGTCGATGGGCAGGGGCTCCATGGGGAGCAGTCCGTTGGAGGTCACGGCTACCTGGGGCTCGGTGAACTCGTCTGCGAGCTCGACCTCGGAGAAATCGACCGAGGCGACGATGTCCTCGTGAACCTCGGCGGGCACATCGATGGGAGCTTGGTCGTTTGCCGCGGCAGGCGTGTCGAAGGAGCTGGTGCCGACGAAGGCGTCGACGCGCTCATTTAGATCGTTGAGGGTATCCATGGGGGCTCGATTCTATGTGATAACGGCCGGCGCGATGCAGCCGGAATTGCGAATGCTAAATCGTTTGACGAGTTGATTTTTCCCCGCCGCGCCATCCGTTAGACCGAAGGGCCGGCGAACGTGAAGGAGCTGTGGTGGCGGGTATCGAGGTGCTATCTTGAAAGTCCCGTTTAAAAGAGAGGTGACGCGGTATGGAATTTTCGGCAATGTTGGGCTCGATTGGCCTATGCGTGGGCGCAATCGTAGCCGCCGCGGTCATCTACTTTGTGGTCACGGCCATTAAGGGCAAAAGGGCCGAACGCAAAGAGCGCGCGACGCTTAAACAACATCGTGACCAGCAGGGCAAACGCGCACAGAGATAGCTTGTTGAGTTTTGGATCCGTGCGCTAGCTGCGTTTTCGGATCAGGGCAATGTAGAAGCCCTCAAAGTCGCGGCTAGGCGGAATGGTGAGCGTGCCGGGCAGGCCGTTGGCGATGGCCGATACCTGACCCGCGGCGATGGCCTCGGTGAGAGCGTTGCTCTCGATATGCGGCTCCTCGCCGGCATCCTGGGCGCGGCGTGCTTCACTTTCGCTTGGCGTGCCGTCGAGGGGGATGAGCTCGCAGTCCATATGCTTGTCGAGGGCCTCTTGCAGGGCGTCCTCGTTTTCCTGCGGCAAGATCGAACAAGTCGAATAGACGAGCGTGCCGCCCGGTTTAAGGGCTCCCATGGCGCGGTCCAGAAGCGCGCGCTGCGAGCGGGCGCACTTGCTCAGCAGCTGCTCGGTCAGGCCGCGCAGGCTTTTCTCGTTGCCGCTGATGACGGTGCCCGTGCCGGTGCAGGGAGCGTCGAGCAGGATGCGGTCAAAGCGGAAGAACTCGTCGAGCTCGCGTGCGTCGATGCGCATGACGGGCACGTTTTTGGCACCCTGGCGATGGAGGTTTGACTCGAGCTTTTCGGCGCGGGGAATGCTCATCTCGCAGGCTGTGAGGTGCGCCTGGCCCTGGGTGAGGGCGGCGATCTGCGTCGTCTTGCCGCCAGGGGCTGCGCACATGTCCAGGATGTCCTCGCCTGCCTGGGCGCCCAACACCAAAGGCGGCATCATGGACGACAGGCTCTGCAGATAGATTTTGCCGTCGCGGTAGATGCCGAGATCCCACAGATCGGAAACCTGGGCCTCGGGCAGGATAAAGGCGTCTGGGTACCAAGCGACGGGGTTGTGGGCGATGCCGGCGGCACCGAGCGCCGCAGCGATGTCCTCGGCGGTCGCCTTGAGCGTGTTGGCGCGCAGCGTGACCGGGCGTGTGGCCGCGGCGCCGAAGCCCTCGATCATGAGCTCGGCATCGGCGGGCGCATAGGCGCCGGCGACCGTGTCGACCATAAAGCGCGGCAGGTCGGCGGCGCAGGGAAGGGCGGCAAGCTGGTCGGAAAGCTCGGTAGCGGCAAACTGCCTGAGCTTGAGCTCGGGCTTAACCTGCTTTTTCTGCTTACGACGACGCGGCTTGGACATCCGTCTTTCCTTCCCGTTCCAAATTGACTACTTTCCGGGCACGCCGCTGCTGGCGTGCTTTAGTACTGGCTCTCGTGCTTGCTAAAGAAGTCGAAGCGCGGGGGCAGCGGCTTCACGCGGTGCTCGCCGGGCTTCTCGCCCAGGCTCTCCACAAACTCATCCGTGGAGGCAAAGATGTTATCCCAGCTAAAGAAGGCGACCGGGTCAACGTCGAAGTACTCGCAGATGAGCTCGCAGCCGGCCGGCACGATGCCGTGCATGAGCACGGTCGCTACGCGCAGCTCGGTAAAGGCGTCGACGAGGGCCTGCGTCATGGCGGCGTTGGCCGGCTCGCCCTCGAGCTTGTTGGCGGCCTTGGAGGCATCGCTCCAGCGCTTGTTGGCGGCGCGCAGGTAGTCGTCGCACACAGCGAGCGCTCGGTGCGTCTCGAACTTGTACATGGCCTGCTCAAAGGCGAGGGCCGCCTGCTGGGCGGCTTCGACCACGGTGTCAGAAGCGGCACCGGCGGGGATGCAACCGTTGCGATAGGGACTCTCGTCGCCCTCCTTGACGGCGACGCCGTAGAAGCAGCTGCGGGCCAGACGGTTGAACACGCCGGTCAAAAGGGCGCTCTCCTTAAGGGCCGGGTCGATAACGCGCTTGTCGTCGCAGGCGCGCACCTCGTTGCCGTCCTTGTCCTTGCCGGTTACGCGCGTGTCGTATGCCTTGGGACTAAAGCTCACCGGCTTCTCGGACAGGCCGAGCGACAGCCAGTGCGCGCGCATCTGCTCGCAGGTGTAGTGGTTGAGCAGGTCGTCTGCCGGCGGGGGAGGCGTCTGCGAGGACGAGCTGGCCTTTTTGCCCATGTAGAGCAGGTGGTAGCAGGCGCTGACGGTGCTCTGCGTGAGGTCCCAGCCCAGGGCCTCCCACATGGCGGTCTGCGCGATGCAGTAGAAGTAGATGTTGTCCTGACCGATAAACTGGTAGATCTGTGCGTCGTCCGAGCACCACCAGTCGCGCCAGTCGAGCGAGCTGTGCTGGTAGGTGGGCGCGGGCACCTGTGTGGAGTCGGCAGCGGGCTCGCCCATGAGGGCGGCATCCTGGGCGGCGACGCCCTCGGTCACGCCGGCGGCGTTGGCATCGCGCGCGAGCACGGTGCGGGTGTAGCTGATGGGCGCCCACAGGCTCTCGGGCCAGCACCAGCAGGTGACGTCGTTCACGCCGTCGACCTCGGGCACCGGAACGCCCCAGTCGATGTTGCCGGTGATGCGGAAAGGCACGAGCGCCTTGCCGCTGCGGAAGCGCACGCCGCCGTTGGCGAGCACCGCATGGGCGTCGTCGCGCTCCTTCCAGCTGGGGAAGGTGACGGTAAAGCTGCTCTTGTTTCCCTCGGGCTCCAGCACGGTGTGCTCGGGCAGCTGGTCCTCGACGGCGTCGAAGGCCTCGCGGAACTTGTTCTGAATATAGAGCTGTGCCGGCAGCAGCCACTCCTCCATGGTCTTGGAGACCACGGAACGAACCTGCGGGTTCTGGGCGAGCTTGGCGGTGTAGGTCTTCATAAAGTCGAGGTAGGCCGGCAGGTCAAAGTAGAGGTTGTCGACCGGGCGCAGCTCGGGCACCTCGCCGGTGAGCTGGCTCTTGGGTGCGATGAGCTCCTCGGGCTCAAACTGGTGACCCAGGTCGCACTCGTCGGCATAAGCCTTCTCGGACTTGCAGCCCTGGATGGGGCAGCGGCCGATCACTTGGCGGCCGTTGAGGAACGTGCCGGCCTTGGCGTCGTAGAACTGCAGCGTGGAGCGCTTGGAGATGGTGCCCTGCTCATGCAGGCGCTCGATAATCTCGGCGGTCACTTCGTTGTGAATCTGCGCAGCCGGCTCAAGGCCCGAGCCGCCGTAGATATCGCAGCTGATGTTGTAGTTGTTGAGGGTCGCTGCTTGGCGGGAGTGATTGGACTCGACGTACTCGTTAATGGACTTGTCGTAGCCCTCGTTCTCCTTGAGCTTGCGGTAGCTCTCCATGATGGGCGAGCCGTAGCAGTCGGTGCCCGAGGTGAAGATGACGTTCTCGCGGCCCAGACGGTCGCGCAGGAAGCGGGCGAAGAAGTCGGCAGGGACAAAGACGCCGCCGACGTGGCCAAAGTGAAGGCCCTTGTTACCGTAGGGCTCGCCGGCGGTAACGATGGCGCGGCGAGGCCAGCTGGGACGGTCGTTCATGGAGTATTTGGATGCCATGGGACTCCTTCGCATATGGTGAGAGCGCGGCCGGGCGCAAGGCCTGGCGACGCGGTGGTCAATTCGTGCATATCGTTCGACATTATCGCACATGCGGACGGGTACGTGGCAGGGGCGCTATCCTAAGATGCTATGAATGAGATTTCCAACATACATGCGTTTGAGGACGAGGATTTTCTGCACGCTTGCTTCGTGTGGGGGATGGTCGTAGTCGGCGTGTTTGCCGTGTGCCTGGTGCCGGTGTTTATGCTGCTGGGCGGGCCTGCAGACTTGGATGTGGCTGACGCGGGCGGCTGGATGGCCGTCTTGGGCTGGATGGTCGGCTTGACTGCGGTTTCGGCGGCTTCATTTGCCGTGCACGAGCTGGTGCACGGTGTGTTTTTTAAGCTGCTGGCGCCTGCGGGCGCGAAGGTGACCTTTGGGGCGAATCGCGAGACGGCTATGATCTATGCCTGCGCCGAGGGCGTTGTGTATTCGCGCCGGCGGTACGTGGCGGTTTGCCTGGCGCCGACGGTTGTTGTGACGACAGCGTTTGCCCTGGGGTTTGCGTTTTCGGGCTATCCGCTGCTGTGCTATTTGGCGGCCGGCTTGCATTTGTCGGGCTGTGTAGGCGACTGGTATTACGTGCGGACCATCTTGCGCGACCGCCGCATTGTCGCCTGCGAGGACACGTCCTTCGGCGTGCGCTTTTTCGGGTGAGGAGATGTCGATGAAGCCGTTGTTGCTGCATGCGTGCTGTGCACCATGCTCGCTTGAGCCGGTCCGCCTGCTGCGCGAGGAAGGGTTTGAGCCCACAATCTGCTGGACAAACCCCAATATTCAGCCTCACGATGAATGGCAGCGGCGTTTGGACGAGCTGCGCCGGTGGTGTGCCGATGGCGACATCGAGCTCATCGAGGCGGGGGAGGACCGCGATCGCTGGGAGACCGGCGTGGCACCGCTGGGTGCCGATCGGTCTCGTCGCTGTCGCGCGTGCTATGCCCTGCGCTTGGCCGAGGCGTGCCGCGTGGCCCAGGAGCGCGGGTTTGAGTTTGTGGGCACGACGCTCGCCGTCTCGCCGTACCAGCTGTTCGACACCTGCAATGATGTGTTGGAGCGTCTGGCTGCCGCCCGCGGTCTCACTCCGGTGATTCGCGATTTTCGCCCGTATTACCCCGAGGCCACGCGTCGTTCGCGCGAGCTGGGCATGTATCGGCAGAATTACTGCGGCTGCCGATTCTCGGCCGTCGAGGCGGCCATGGACCGCGCCCGCATCCGCGACGAGCGCAAAGCGTCCAAAAAGTAGTTCTTTTGGGCTGGCAGCCTGCTAGGATGTAGAGCGGACTTTAACTATATAAGGAGTATCCGACGTGTCTATGCGTACCGATGATTTTGACTATAACCTGCCCGAAGAGCTCATCGCCCAGGCTCCTGCCGAGCCGCGCGACTCCTGCCGCCTGCTGGTGGTGGATCGCAAGGGCTCCCAGGCGGGAACGCCGCTGGAGCACGGCGGTACCGTTGAGCACCGCATCTTCCGCGACATCATCGACTATATCGAGCCGGGCGACGTGCTCGTCATCAACCAGACGCGCGTGATGCCGGCCCGTTTGATCGGTCGCAAGACGGGCTCGGGCGGCGTGGTCGAGACGCTGCTGCTCAAGCGCCGCGAGGATGTTGACCCGCTGGGTCACGTTTGGGAGTGCCTGGTCAAGCCGGGCAAGCGTCTGAAGCCCGGTGCCCAAATTGAGTATCGCGCCGGTGGCGCCCATGCGCCCGAGGGGGCTCCCGTGGTGCTGACGGCCGAGGTCGTCGACTTTGTCACCGATAGCCGCGGCGGCCGACTGGTGCGTTTTGAGCCGGCCGGTTGCAACGCCGCCGGCGACCCGCGTACGCTCGACGAGGCCATCCATGCTGCCGGCCACGTGCCGCTGCCGCCCTACATTACCGATTACGAGGGCGACCCCGAGAAGTACCAGACCGTCTACGCCATGAAGGAGGAGCACTCGGCTGCCGCTCCCACGGCGGGTCTGCACTTTACCCCCGAGCTCATGGCCGCTATCGAGGCCAAGGGTGCGAAGTTTGCCGCCGTCGAGCTCGAGGTGGGCATCGATACCTTCCGCTTGGTGGAGGAGGACGACCCCACGCAGCACGTCATGCACACCGAGCGCTACCACGTGTCGCAGGAGGTTGTCGACGCCGTGCATAAGGCGAAGGCCGAGGGGCATCGCGTGATCGCCGTCGGCACCACCGCAGTGCGTTCGCTCGAGAGCGCCTTTGACGCGGACGCGCCGGTGTCCGATCTGGCCGTGACGGCGCGCTATTTTGAAGGCCGCGAGGACGGGGCCGACACGCTCGGCCGAGGCGACATCGTGGTGCGCGAAAACGCGACAACGCAGCTCTACCTCATGCCCGGCTCGACCTATCACGTGGTCGATGCCCTGATCACCAACTTCCATGTGCCGCGCTCCACGCTCATGATGCTCGTGAGCGCACTTGCTACCCGCGACCAGATCATGGATGCCTACGTCGCTGCCATCGAGGAGCGCTACCGCTTCTTCAGCTTTGGCGACGCGATGCTCATTTTGTAAGTTACGCGGTTCTACGAACCGCGTAACTGCTCGACGCTGCGCGGGCCGCATTTGGACAATCTGACGTTCAACTTCAAGGGCGCGACCAGAAGGTCAGCGCCCTTTCGTTTCACGTCACCTTGCCTCAAATGCGACCCGCTCGCTGACTCTGCCATAACATCGGCATTTCTTTGGTTGTCGATGTAGTCATTGGGGACGTTCTTGTTCGACTGGTCGTTTAAGAACGTCCCCAATGACTACCTTGCATCAATCTAATAAGTTGCGGTGAGATAGTTCTTGAACTGGCCTTTTTTGAGGCTAAACAGGAACTATCTCACCGCAACTGCGTTGAGCGTTTTTTGGCAGCCGGTTTACTTGCTTGCGAACAGCCAGACTAGGATGATCACTAGGATTGCGGCGACGATGCAGACGATGGCGCCGGTGAATTTGATGCGTGAGTCGCGGGTACGCTCGCGCACCGCGTCCTCGGTGGCCTCGAGCTGGGCGACTTCTCGCTCGGTCTCGGCGTGTTCGGCTTTGTCTCGGGCCAAGGACCCTGCAAGCGACTCAGTGATCTCTGGGTGGTCGTGTACCTCGGTCGCCTGTTCGATAATCGACTGCGCATGCGCGGCATCTGCTTGGGCGTTGGCGATGCTCTGCTCTTGGTCGCGGCGTGCCTTGTCCTCGGCAGCGATCTTCTCGTGCAGTTCGCGCTGACGCGTCGCGGCGGCAGTCTTCGCCGTCTGCAGCTCGTCGCGCGCGGCATCAGCCTCAGTCGTCACGGCTTGGTGCGCGCGTTTGGCTTCGGCAATGGGGGCTTGAGCCTGCTCGACGGCCTGCTCGGCTGCGGCAAGCGAGTGCTCAAGGTCGGCGGTGATGCGCGGGACATCTTCTTCGGCTTTACGCAGGGCATCTGCCGTGTCGGAGATCTGCATCGAGAGCTCGCTGGTGCGCACCGTATAGTTGGCGGGATTTGCCGAGGGATTGCGTTGCAGCTCGGCATACTCATGACGCAGCGTCTCGAGCTGGGCGCGCGTGGCGTCGACGGTTTGTTGTGCGGCGGCAATGCCGGCGTCTCGCTCGGCCTTCACCTTGTCGCGGATGCGCTTGGAATCCTCAAGACGTCGAATGAGGCGGTTGCCGGTCTCGCGCGAGCTCGCCTCGCGGGCCTCCACGGCATCGAGCGCGGCCTTCAGCCGGAGCTCAGTCGCGTCATCCTCTGTCTTCATTTGTTCGAACTGACTCTTGAGCTCTGTCGCTTTGGCGGCGTGGGCATCACGGTCAATCTCGGCGGCCGCTGCAGTCTTTTGGGCCGTGGCAATCGCCTGGCGCTGGTCGGCGACGATCTGGTCGTAGCGGCCTGCGATATCCTGGCGCGTCTCGAGTTCCTCGGCCTGATCGGCAATGCGCTGCTCAAGTTCGGTCAGATGGGCGCGGGCATCGGCAAGTGCCTTTTTCGCGGCATTCATCTCGCGCATGGCCGAGGCACCCTGGGCGATAAAGGTGCCCACGGCGTTCGCGGTGTTCGAGACAGCGGTCCCCAGATCGCGACTCGCGGCGGGGGAGTGGGGGACGGTCGGGCGAGCGGTGCCGGCAGCGTCCGCATCGGCAGCCTGCGGCACGGCGATATTGCCGGTACCGCCCTCGATCACAGAAAAGCCTGCTGCGTGCGGATCGACCGCATCGGCGCCAATCGTGGGATGTTCGAGCTGCAGAAACGAGGGCATGGTACTGCCTTGGTCGGCAACCGGAGTCTCGCCGGGCACAAAGGTCGAGGCCGCCTCGGCGGCCTCCTCTTCTTCGGCATCAATATCGGCATCGGCCACGGCGTCTTTCATCGCTTTGACAGCATCCATCATGGAGTCCATGACGGCATCGAGCTCTTCTTCCGAAGAGACCTCGATGGGGCCCGCTGCTTGCGGGACGTCGTCCTGTACAGGGGCGTCGTCCTGAGCGGGCGCATCGTCGTTTTGCTCATCGGCGTTTTCTGCGGCAGGGGTTTCCGCCGTAGCGCTTTCGTCCAAGATGGGGTCGTCGATGTCGATACCATCGCAGGTTACAACGTCAGTATCTGCGATGACGTCTGCGGAATCATCAATATGCTGTTGAGTCTGGGGGTCCAGCTCGTCTGTCATAGGCATGTGCTCCTCATCGTTGTTTGTCACCCTATGATAAAGTTTCGCGCCGACATCCCACGCGCCGCAGCAAAGTTTCAAAACGTGTTCGATGGCTCGCGTCGATAGCAAAAACTCGGCCACTCTATCCAATTTTTACTTGACATTCCCTTCGCCGAAAGACGTTGCGCCGTTCGCCTGCCATGGGCTTTATTTTTCACTTGAACCCGTTAAAGTTGCATTTCAGCTTTTGGCGCGTTTATTTGGATGCGCGCAGTCGGCGGGTGCGCCCGTCGCGATTTGAAAGGACTTTATATGGGACTTTTCACTGGTAAGACCGTGATCGTCACCGGCGGCGGCAAGGCCACGCTTAAGGACGGCTCCGCTGGCTCCATCGGTTACGGCATCGATATCGCTTTTGCCAAGGAGGGCGCGAACCTCGTTATCACCGGCCGCAACGTCGCCAAGCTCGAGGCCGCCAAGGAGTCCCTCGAGGCCGAGTACGGTGTCAAGGTTCTGCCTGTTCAGGCCGATGTTTCGGCTGGTCAGGACAACGAGGCTGTCGTCCAGAACGTTATCGACAAGACCATTGAGGAGTTCGGCCGCATCGACGCCGTCGTCAACAATGCTCAGGCCAGCGCCTCGGGTGTGACCATCGCCGACCACACCATGGATCAGTTTAACCTGGCCATTTATTCCGGTCTGTATGCCACCTATCTGTACATGCAGAAGGCCTATCCGCACCTGAAGGAGACCAAGGGCTCCGTGGTCAACTTTGCCTCGGGCGCCGGCCTGTTTGGCAACTATGGTCAGTGCAGCTATGCCGCCGCCAAGGAGGGCATCCGTGGTCTGACTCGCGTTGCCGCCAACGAGTGGGGCAAGGACGGTATCAACGTCAATATCGTTTGTCCGCTTGCTTGGACCGCTGCGCTCGAGAACTTCCAAGATGCCTATCCCGAGGCGTTCAAGGCCAACGTCCACATGCCGCCGGCTGGTCACTACGGCGACGTCGAGAAGGAGATCGGCCGCGTGGTCGTTCAGCTCTGCGGTCCCGACTTTAAGTACATGAACGGCGAGACCGTCACCCTCGAGGGTGGCATGGGCCAGCGGCCTTAGGGGTTACGCGGTTTTACCAAACCGCGTAACCAGTTGGCGCTGCAAACCCGCCAGAGCGGCAATCTGCCTTTCAACTTCGGCGGCATGACCAGAAGGTCAATGCCGCCTCGTTTCAAGGCACCTTGCTCGCTCTGGCGGGCTTTCGCTCATATGACCCAATCCGCTGTCAAGAGCCACAATGGCCCCGCCGACCGCTT